>JAKITV010000026.1 GCA_021647885.1 Flavobacteriaceae bacterium
TCAAAAAAATTAAAATCGTTAGGGTTTTCCTGTAAAAATTATAGACGATTTTGATATATAATTATCCTTTTTCCAAAACCGTAATAAAAAATCGAGGTTTTCTAAATAATTAACAAACGGTTGTTCTTTTAATAATTTTATCTTGCTTTTATAGTGTTTTAAAAAATAGTGTACTAATTCTATTGGATAATCTGGTGAGGCTAATAATCTAATAATGTCATCTCTAAATATCTCTGTAAAAAAAGGATTGTTTTTATCTGGAAATGCATTAATAATATCGAAATAAATTTCAATTCCTACATTTGGATTGTAAAAAATGACAGCTTCTTCATTTTCATTTTCTTGGCTATCAAATACATTTATAGTAGTATCATCCTCCCCAAAATATCCATCTTGTCTTGCTCTTTTTTTAGCAGCATCACTTTCTTGTTTTGAAAGCCCAAGACTTGAATTGTAATGCTTTAGAAAAGAGCCAACAAAGATGTTTATTTTTTTTGTTTCCATAAATGCAACATGACTTCCTTTATTGTATTCTAAAAATAAGTCTTCTTTCGTTTTAAGAATTGTATTTACAGTATTTTTATCTTCCAAAAAGTTAACTTTTGCCCGCGCATCTGGCGAGTTCTTTTGATCTAAAATAAGGTCTGCATCAAATTCTTGTTTAACATAAGTGCCAGAAAACCACCATTGGTTATCCCATTTTATTAAACCAATAAATAATATGTCATCATTATTTAATTCATTATAATAATCAAAAGATTCTTTACACATTTCAAATGGCATTCCAGATGCTATATGTTCTAAAAAAACGGAAGTTTTATTTTGTTGTTTATATAAAAATAAGCCTGTTATTTTTTCAGACAGTGTTATTATATTTTGATATAAAGGGTGAGATTTGCCTAAAATTAGCCCTGCCCAATCTTGCCCTTTGAGTGCTAAAAGAGAACTGCGCTTACTAAAGGTAAAGGTTTCATGTAATTCTCTTAAATAACTCTCAATAAGTTGTGGGTCTTCATTTTTGTTTTCTTCAATAATCTCTATTGATTCTAACTGTTCTTGAAAAGTAATATCAGGATAGAAAAGATAGGATCCAAAGTAAACGGTTTGGATAAATTCTCGAGCTTCATAAAATGAAGATTTTTTTGGATTTAGTATGTATCTCGCTTTTAGTTTTTTATTTTCTGGTGCATAGTCATATTCTTCTTCTAAAACTTGCATTGTGGTATGAGCAATGTCTTGAATAAAATCATTGTAAGGGCTTATAAAAGAATCTTGTTGAATGGAGTTGATAAAATACCAAACTAAAAGAGCAATGTCTTCATGATTAATTTCGTCGTCATAATAATCGTCTTCAGTAACAAAAAGCGGTAGTGTTTTGTTGTAAAGCTCTTTGTATTTTGATTTAAAACTAAACCAAATATTGGTTTCAGAAATAATATCTTCAAAATAAGAGACTAAAAAACAACATAATATTTTTATGTCTTTTTCCTCAATATAGTTATAAAGTAAAAACTTAATGGAATCATCAATATTTTTATAAACTTCATTGCAGATTTTTAAGTAATATAAGTCAGGTTGTCCTTCAGTGGTATATGGCTTTAGTGTTAGCCAATCATTTATATAAATACGGGGTTTTTTCATCGTTTATCATTAATATCGATTAAAGATAGCAACTCCAATTCGATTGTTAAGGTTATAAGTTTATGTGCCAACGTCACGCCAGCTAGCAGCTATTTTGTTTCACTTCAAATTTATTGTCTTTAAAAATCACAACATCAAATATAATGCTGCTGCTAAAGCGCCTCCAATTAATGGCCCAATAACCGGAATCCAAGCATAACTCCAATCACTATCTCTTTTAAATTTTATTGGTAACAGCGTATATACAATTCGTGGGCCTAAATCTCTTGCAGGATTAATAGCATAACCTGTTAAACCTCCTAAACTTAATCCAATAACCCAAACCACGAATGCAACAGGAATTGCTCCTAAAGAGCCTAATCCAAAATTAATAACTTTTTCAGAACCAATACTTAACTCTGGTCCAGCAATGTATAATACGGCAAATATTAATACAAAAGTGCCTACAACTTCTGTTAAAAAGTTTCTTGAAAAATTTCGTATCGCAGGTGAGGTACAAAATGTTGCTTTTATTCCTTCCTTATCTTCTGTAATATCATAATGGTCTTTATATATAAGCCAAACCACTAATGATCCTAACATTGCGCCTATAAATTGCGCCAATATATATGGCATTACATCAACCCAATCAAACAAACCCGCAACTGCCAACGAAACTGTAACAGCAGGATTTAAGTGTGCACCACTATAAGGTCCTGCCACTAATACACCAACATACACAGCTAATCCCCAAGCTGTGGTAATTACCATCCAACCAGAATCGTTTGCCTTAGTGTCTTTTAATACAATATTAGCAACTACGCCATTACCTAATAGTAATAATAAAAAGGTTCCTAAAATTTCAGCTATAAATGCAGACATAATTTGATTTTAGTGTTTTTCAATCCAATTGGCACTTCTTGAAACTGCTTTATGCCATTGTTTTAATAATTCTTCTACTTTTTTTGTTTCCATCTCTGGATGAAACGTTTTATTTATAGACCACTGATTTTTTAATTCTTCAATATTCTCCCAAAAACCAATAGCTAATCCAGCTAAATAAGCAGCCCCAAGTGCTGTGATTTCCTGAACATTAGGTCTTACAACAGGAAAGCCAAAAATATCTGTTTGAAATTGTAATAAAAGGTTATTAGCAGTCGCGCCACCATCAACTCGTAATTCTGTTCCTTTTGCATTTGCATCTGCTTCCATAGCGCTTACAATATCGTAAACTTGATAGGCAATTCCTTCTAATGTGGCTCTTGCTATATGAGCTTGTGTTGTGCCTCGCGTTAATCCAATTATTGTGCCTCGCGCATAAGAATCCCAGTAAGGCGCTCCTAATCCTGTTAATGCTGGTACAAAATACACGCCTCCATTATCTGGCACACTAGATGCTAACTCTTCAATCTCGGCTGCATCATCAATTATTTTTAATCCATCTCTTATCCATTGTACTGCTGCTCCTCCTACAAAAACACTTCCTTCTAGTGCATAATTAACCTTCCCATTTATTTTCCAAGCAACAGTAGTTAATAAATTATTTTTTGAATAAATTGGTTCATCTCCTGTATTCATTAATAAAAAACAGCCAGTTCCATAGGTGTTCTTTACCATTCCCTTTTCAGTACACAACTGCCCAAATAAAGCTGCTTGCTGATCGCCTGCAATTCCTGAAATTGGTATTCTTTTATTAAATAATCCTTCTGAAGTTTTTCCGTAAATCTGACTACTTTCTTTTACTTCTGGCAAAATGTTTCTTGGAATATTAAAAATGTCAAGTAATTCTTGATCCCAATCTAAATTGTGAATATTAAATAACATTGTCCTACTCGCATTGCTGACATCTGTAATAAATTTTTGGTCGTTTGTTAATTTCCAAACCAACCAAGTATCAACTGTCCCAAAACACAGTTCATTATTATTCGCTTTTTCTCTAGCTCCTTCAACATTATCCAGTATCCATTTTAGTTTTGTTGCCGAAAAATACGCATCTAATATTAACCCCGTTTTTTCTTTTATTAGCTCTGATCTTCCGTTTGCTTTTAATTCATCACAAAAATTTGCAGTTCTCCTATCCTGCCAAACTATAGCATTATAAATTGGCACTCCCGTAGTTTTATCCCAAACCAATGTGGTTTCTCGTTGATTTGTAATTCCGATAGCTGCAACTTCTGCTTTTAAAATATCTGCTTTTTTTAATACTTCTTTTGCTGTGGAAATTTGAGATTCCCAAATTTCAATTGGATCGTGTTCTACCCAACCTGGTTGTGGAAAAATTTGCTCAAAATCTTGCTGTGCAATTTCTACAGGCTCTCCTTTGTGATTAAAAAGAACCGCTCTAGATGAGGTTGTACCTTGATCTAAAGACATTATGAGTTTCGTATTCATTCCTGTTTGTTTAGTAAATAGTTTTTTGCCAATTCGTTAAATTCATTAATCTGATTATTTACCCAATCTTCATTTTTGCTAAGTTGTTTTCCAAGAATTATTGCAACTTCTGGAGCAACCTCTATTGCTGCTCTTGCGTCCAAAAACAATAATCGTATTCTTCTGGCAAGAATGTCTTCAACTGTCCGTGCCATTTCATTTTGAATGCTCCACACAATTTGCCCAACTGTAAAATCATAATCAGGATGTATTTTTCTTCTATAATTACTATTCCGGTTTTGAAATTCTTCCAGTTTAGGTAAATCACTTCCATAAATATAAAAATGATTTTTTAAATGCCCTTCACTATTTGAAATATTCCCATGTATTTCTAAGGTTTCTGTTCTCGATTTTCTATTAGGAAAATTAAATTTATTTACTAATGTATCAATAACATCTTCAGCCATTTTTCGATATGTTGTCCATTTTCCACCAACAATACTTATTAAGTTATTGTCTATAATAATTTTGTGGCTTCTAGAAATTTCCTTTGTTTTTACTTGATTCCCTCTTGGTTTTGCCAAAGGGCGCAACCCGCAAAATACCGAAAGAACATCTTTTCGTGCTGGTGCTTTTATTAAGTATTTTGATAAGGTTTTTAGAATAAAATCTATTTCTGCATCAAGAGCAACGGGCTCTAGTATTGGTTTTTTAATTAATGTATCTGTTGTTCCAACAATTACTTTTCCTTGCCACGGAATAACAAATAGCACTCTTCCATCGGAAGTTTTAGGTATCATTATAGCCTTTTCGCTATTTAAGAAGGAGGCATCCAAAACTAAATGAATTCCTTGGCTGGGAACTACTGTTTTTTTGTGTCTTGGGTTATACATTTTTAAAATCTTATCTGTAAAGATTCCTGATGCATTAATAACCACTTTAGATTTTACTTCAAAAACTTCTCCTGTTTCTACATTTTTAACTTTTACTCCAATTATGTGTTCTTCATCTTTTAAAAGCCCCACAACCTTCATATAATTAAGAATAGTTGCACCATTATCGATGGCAGTTTGAGCTAAATTTAGGGCTAGCCTTGCGTCGTCAAATTGCCCATCAAAATAAGAAACACCACTTACTAGGTGCGTATGAAGTAGGTTTGGTAATTGCTTAATTACAGTTTTCCTTTTTATTAATTTAGAATGTCCTAAAGAAAATTTATGTGATAAAAAATCATAGAACTTTAAACCAAAAGCATAGAAATAACCTTCCCACCATTTATAATTAGGAATTATAAACTCTTGATTATTAAATAAATGTCTAGCGTTTTGTGAGAGTAATCCACGTTCTTTTAATGCTTCGTTTACCAGCTTTAAATCTCCATTAGCCAAATAACGCACACCTCCATGAACTAATTTTGTGCTTTTACTAGACGTTCCTTTTGCAAAATCAACTTGCTCGAACAATGCCGTTTTAAAATCTCTACTTATAGCATCTACAGCAATTCCCAAACCACTTGCTCCTCCTCCAATAATAATGATATCCCATTGGTTAGCTTGTCTTAAAGTTTCTAACTGCTCATTTCTGCTTATCAATTGCTTCCCTTTATTTAATTTATTCAATCTTCTTCCAGTTTTTTATCAACATAATGCCGCAAATAACAGCCAAACTACTCAATCCTAAAGCTAATGCAGTTTTTCCATAAATAAAATACCCAACAGCAAATAAGACACTATATGTTCCTATTATTCCAAGTAAAAATGCTACTATTTTATATCCTATATTATAAAACTTGCTTCTAGAACCATAGATTAGAGTTTCAAATTTTATTAATGTTTCCTTGTCGGTTTCTTGAGTTAAAAGAGTAACTGTAACCCAACCAAATGTGGTTAAAATCACTCCAATAACCAGTTGCCAATGTCCAGCAATTTCAAACCAAGGCATTTCTAATTTTCCGTTAATAAAAAAGATAACAGCAATTACAAAAGAAATAACCATAGCTGCAATTTCGCTGTATGGATTTATTCTTTTCCAAAACCAGCGCAAAATAAACAACAATCCTGTTCCTGCACCAATTTGTAATAATAAATCAAATACATCTTTTGCTGATTTTATATAAAAAGAAAAAAGGGCTGCACAAATCATTAATAAAACAGTAGAAATTCTTCCAATTAATACTTTCTTTTTTTCGGAAGCATTTTTATTAACAAACCTTGCATAAAAATCGTTTACGATATAGGAACTTCCCCAATTTAACTGTGTGGATATTGTACTCATAAACGCTGCAATTAAAGACGTTAGCACAATGCCAATTAATCCTGCCGGAAGGTAAGTCATCATTGCGGCATAAGCTACATCATGACCTTGCATCTCTTCATTTAAATTAGGGAATGCAGTAGTAATACTTTCTAAACTAGGGAAAATTATTAATGAGGCCAATCCAACAATAATCCATGGCCAAGGTCTAAGTGCATAATGAGCAAAATTAAAGAACAAGGTCGCCCAAGTAGCATTTTTCTCGTCTTTTGCAGCTAACATACGTTGTGCAATATAACCTCCTCCTCCAGGTTCTGCACCAGGATACCAGGTGCTCCACCATTGCACAGCTAAAGGAATAATAAAAAGTGTAATTAATGCTTCAGAATTTGAAAAATCTGGAAAAATATTCAGTTTACCAACTACATTTTTGTGAGTCAATAACGCTGACAAGCCTCCTATTTCTGGGAGATTTACAATATAAATAGTTGCCCAAACAGAACCTGTCATTGCGATTATAAATTGAAGGAAATCCGTAATTAACACACCTCTTAAGCCTCCTAATGACGAATATAATACTACAACTATTGAAGAATATAGTAGCGCTTCTTCTTGTGAAATTCCTAATAAAATGTTTGCAATTTTTGCTCCAGCCAAACAGACTCCAGCCATGGTAATGATATTAAATATCACACCTAGATAAATAGCTCTGAACCCTCTTAAAAAACTTGCAGATTTTCCAGAATAGCGAAGTTCGTAAAACTCTAAATCTGTTGTAATCCCTGATTTTCTCCAAAGTTTGGCATAAAAAAATACAGTTAACATTCCAGTCAGTAACATTGCCCACCAAACCCAGTTTCCAGAAACGCCATTTTTTCTAACCAATTCCGTAACCAAGCCTGGAGTGTCTGCTGCAAATGTAGTGGCAACCATTGACACGCCTAATAACCACCAAGGCATATTTCTTCCAGATAGGAAAAACTCGGTTGAGTTCTTTCCTGCTTGACGCGAAACCCAAATCCCTATTAAAAGTGTGATTGTAAAAAAAGCTATTATAAGTATATAATCTAATGTAGATAAGTTTACCATATTGGTGTAAGTTTATTCTTAGAGGTGTAAGTTATACTTTTTTAATCACGTTTGTAACGATTCCCCAAATGATAAAGTTATTGTCTTCTGTAATTTTAATAGGTTTATAGTTTGAATTTTCAGGTTGCAGCCAAACACAATTGTTTTCAACTTTTAATCGTTTTACCGTAAACTCGCCATCGAAAAAACATACTGCTATTTTATTGTGTTCTGGCTCTAAACCCCTATCTATAATTAATAAATCATTATCCTCAATTCCAGCGTCAATCATAGATTGGCCACTTACACGTGCAAAAAAAGTGGCTTCTTTATTTTTTATTAATTCTTTGTCTAATGATATGCGTTGTTGTTTAAAATCATCGGCTGGCGATGGAAATCCAGCCGAAATTCCTGTATCGAAAAATAGTGCTCCAGAATCGTCATAAATTTCTGGAGTGAAAAAAGTGAGGGTTTGTGACTTATGTAATATCATATCAGTTTTATAATTTATTGTTTGGTCGAGTCGTCACTTCTAGCGCAGTCGAGAAGCGAGACCTCTTTTGTTATTTGGATTATATCTTGAATGTGTAGCATTTCTGCATTCTGCTAAAATTTGTATCATATCAAAATCTCCATTAGCCAAAGCTAACTTTTTCTTACTGCTCCATTTTTTAATCTTTTTTTAAAATAGATCGCTTGTTCAACATCATTAAAAACTTGACTAAAGATAAGCTCTAAAGGTCTTCTTTTGAATGTAAAATAATTTTTATCTAATCTTTTTTGATGTTCTTTAAATCTTCTATGTAAATCATTTGTTATTCCTGTGTATAACAAATCATCAGAACATTTTAATATATAAACATAATGCGTTTTCATAACAACCTCTCGACTACGCTCGAGGAGATATTTATTTTACCACAATTATTTCATTAATATTAGTAGTCCTTCTTGGCGACAAGCGTTCTTGACGCATTTTCCATGTTCGTTCTAAATCTTGATTTCCTATTTTTAATTTATAATCGCCATATTTAGTATTTAGCTTATCAATAGTATGCATCAAAGGTTTATGTTTTGGATTTTCATGCTCAAATAAGTTTAATTGATAATTATTTGTAGGCACTATTCCTGTTACTATAACGCCTGCTCGCTTATATTTTATACCTTCTTTAAAAATAGAAGTAACCGCCTTTATCGCACAATTACTTATTACTAAAGATGAATCTGTTGGATAAGGCAAATTCACTATTCTACTTGCTCGATGTTGTTGTGCGTTTTTTTTATATCTATCGCTACTTAACATCACAATAACCATATGGCAGCTCGATTTTTGTACACGCAATTTTTCTGCACAACTTGTAGCAAAGGTTGAAATACGCTCTTTTATATTGTCAATATCAGAAAATGTGGTTTCAAAACTACGTGTAGTTGCTATTGCCTTTTTAGTTTTTTGTTCGTCTAATTTTATGGTTGGAATCCCTTCAAGATCTTTTTTAAGTTTCCATTCTGTTATTGAAAACTGTTTTCGGATCCAATCATCTGGAAGCTGTACAAAATCATAGGCTGTTTTACAATGTTTAGCTCCTAAGCGCTTTTGCAAACCACATCCAATTCCCCAAACGTCATTTAGCTGTATCCACTTTAAAGCTTTTATTCGTTTTTCTTCTGAATCAATTACATAAACTCCTTTTGTTTCTTCTGGAAATTTTCGAGCTATCTTATTTGCTACTTTGGATAATGCTTTTGTTGGTGCAATGCCAACACAAGTTGGAATACCTGTCCATTTTAAAATACGCTTCCTAATTTGATTTCCGTAATCTTGAAAATTATAATTCTTAAAGCCTTTAAATTCTAAAAATGCTTCATCTATACTATACACTTCAATATCTGGAGAAAATTGTTCTAAAATAGACATCACACGAGTACTCATGTCGCCATACAATGGATAATTGGATGAAAACACTTGGATATTATTCGCTTTAAAGAATCCTTCATATTTAAACGCTGGTGCTCCCATTGGCAATCCAAGAGCTTTTGCTTCATCACTTCTAGAAATAACACAACCATCATTGTTTGATAGAATAGCAATGGGTTTGTTGTGTAAATTTGGATTAAATACACGCTCACAAGAAGCATAAAAATTATTACAATCAACTAAAGCAAACATGGTTATAAATATACAAGAAAAGTAGTTTTTATCTACCTCTAAAAAATACATTTTTTAACTATTCCCTTTAGGTAATTTTTATATTTTTGCTCGCTTAAAATAAAAGTATGAACAATTTTAAGGCGGTATTATTACTCATGCTTTTAGTGAGTCATTTTTCGTTTTCACAAAACACCCAAAAACAAGAAAAACTAGATTCTGTAATGATAACTTCTAGCAGAATTGACTTGCCTTTTAAAAAAAATTCAAGAACAATTACTATCATAACCTCTGAAATTATTGCACAAAGTCCTGCAACAAATGTTGCTGACCTGTTGCAACAAATTGCCGGAATTGATATACGGCGTCGTGGTGTAAATGGTATGCAAGCTGATTTGTATATTCGTGGTGGTAGTTTTGACCAAACCCTTTTGCTTATTGATGGTATTAAAGTTGAAGACGCACAAACGGGTCACCACACCATGAATATGGCATTGCCTATTGAAGTTATTGAACGTATTGAAATCATAAAAGGGCCTGCCTCACGTGTATTTGGGCAAAATGCCTTTACTGGAGCTATTAATATTGTGACCAAAAAAAACGCTAAAAATGTGAATGCAATTAGTTTTCAATTGGGTTCGTTTGGGCAAGAAAATGTAACAGCAACTGTTGGCAAAAATTTTAACAACAGCTCAATTATTGCACATGCATCTATAAATACTTCTGATGGTTACCGATTTAATACCGATTTTAACAATCAAAACTATTTTTTGAAAGGGAGTTTCAATAAAAACAACATACCCTTTGATGTTATATGCTATTTTACCGAGCGTAAATTTGGTGCCAATGGCTTTTATGCCTCTCCTGAAGCTGTAAACCAATACGAAGAAACACAAAGTAGTTTGATTGGAATTTCCTCGGTTTATAAAACCAAAAAACTCACTTTAAAACCACGTGTATATTGGAAACGCAATCAAGATATGTATGTGTTTGTACGTGACAATCCTTCTATTTACAGAAATTTGCACCAAACCAATAAAATTGGTGCCGTAATAAATGGATCTTTCTCTTCTAAATTAGGAACTACTGGTTTTGGTATAGATGTGGCAAAAGTATATTTATCTAGCAATAATCTTGGGAAAAGAAATCGCGATATGGTGACCGTGTTTTTAGAGCATCGCTTTCAGTTTTTAGATGAAAAATTAGATGTTACTCCTGGTGTTGCCGTAAATTATTTTTCAGATTTTAAATTTCATGCATTCCCCGGAATTGATTTAGGCTATCAAATCAATGACTATCTAAAAGTATATGCAAACGCAGGATATACCTACAGAATACCAACTTACACAGATTTATTTTATAGTGATCCTACAACGCTTGGTAACGAAAATTTAAATCCTGAAGAAGCCATTACAGAAGAACTGGGATTAAAATACTCCAAAGGGCAATTTATGGCATCAATGGCAATTTTTAATAGAGATTCCAATAACTTAATCGATTATATAAAGGAAAATGAAGACGACTTATGGCAAGCCACAAATATTCAAAATCTAAATACTATTGGCTTTGAAGCAAATGTGTCTTATGGTTTTGAAATGTCTGAGTTTCCTCAAAACATAACTTTAGGGTATACATATCTTGAAGAAAATTTAGACGCGCTAAATATTAATTTTTCTCGGTATTCTATCAATTCTTTAAAACATCATTTTACAGCAAGCTATCGTTCGCAGTTCATAAAATATCTATCACAAAGTATAGCCTACAAGTTTGCCAACCGAACTAATGGCGAACGTTATAGTATTGTTGATGCCAAAGTAACATTAAATCTAAAATCCTTTGAACTCTCAATAATTGGGAATAATGTATTTAACGCACAATATACAGAAACCAATTTGGTGCCAATGCCAAAAGGCAATGTGCTGCTAGATTTAAAATATAGGTTTTAATTGAACCTTCAAGATATTCCTCAACTGCAAAATGATTTTTCATATCCCAATTTTGGATTACACCTTATAAAAAAACTACCTATGTTAATTTTTGGCGGATAAGATTCCTGTGCTTTTATGCGTTATGATATAGACTTTACAAACCCCTATTTTAAAAAATTAATCATCTTCCCAACCCCAAGGTGCATCTGGGTTTTCAACTATTTTAGTTAGGTCAAAGACTACTCTAAAAACTCTTGGTGTTCCTAAGCGTCTTAAGTTATAGCTAAATTCGGTATCGTTAAGCGTAATCCACCAAACATTAGTTGATGCTTCAGGAATTAAATTTTTTGTTTCCTGATCTGCTGGAAACACTTGTATTGTTTCTTGCCCAGAATTTGTTGTTTTACCTCCATATTGTGTAATATCATCTTCTGTACCATCTTTATGTCTATGATCGTGTTTAAGTGTAATTCGATCATTATCGTAAGTTAACACCCAAGTTCTTGATCTGTCTTCTCCAACAAAAAAAGGGATCTTAATTATATTATCACTACAGTAACGAACATGCATTAACAATCTTTTTCCTCCAAACTGCTCATCATCGACAGGTAGTTCTAGAGTTCCTTCAAACGATTTACCACACAAGATTTTAAGTGAATTCCAAAATTGTTCTGATTCGCTTTTCTCTTGTGAAAATGATGCCGAAAAACTTAATATAATTAAAAGAGTAATAATCTTTTTCATCTATTTAGAAATTTAATTTGCGTAGAAAGTTAAGCATTATTTTATCAACTCGTTTACCTTTTCATATACCAAATGTGATTCCCAGCCACGATACAATAAATAATCTACAAGTTTTTTCTTTTTCTTCCATTTATCTGTTTCTTTAATTAAAACGACCTTTTTTTCGGCTAAATCATTAAAAACCTCGATGTATTCAGCCTCTCCAATTTCGTTAAGTGCTTGATTTATATTAACTTTGCCAATGTCTTTTCTCTTTAATTCTAAAGTTAAACGGCGTTTACCCCATTTCTTAATTTTAAACTTACCGCTTACAAATGTTTTTGCAAAACGTTCTTCGTTTAGAAAGTTATGCTGCAATAGATGTACGATTATAACATCTATAGCTTCAGGAATCATATGCATGTCCTTTAGCTTTTGTGTAACCTCTTTATGACAACGTTCTTGATATGCACAATAGTACTCTAGCTTTTTTTTGGCTTCGTCTAGTGTGTAGGTTTTTTTTTGATACATGTTACAATAGTTATCAAAGCAAAAATAACAATAGTACTGTTAAAACAATATTTTTAAAATAGAATACAGTATCTAAATTTTAAACTTAGCGAATGAAAAATATAATTACTCTTTTTATAGCCTTATTAGTGTTTCACTTTGGTTATGGGCAAATAATTACTTTTGATTTTGGTGGAAACATAGGTGATGAGGTTTCAGTAGTCTCAAATTTTAATGATGCAAATTTAACAACATCTACAATTATTAGAGGAGCAGGTTTAACTGCAAATAATAACGCAAATAGGTTCAATGCTAGGTCGTGGTCATTGATTGATATGGCTACTGCTGTTGCTGAAAATTCCTATATGGAATTTAGTGTTGTTCCAAACTCTGGCTTTCAATTTGATATTACAACAATTGATATTAATTTTCAACGTTCACTAACTGGTACATCGGCAATTGCGTTAAGAAGCTCTATAGATGGTTATGGTTCAAATATAGACGGTGAAAAAGCCATAGTAGATAATACAAACATACAAACCTTCTCTTTTAATGTTTCTCAAGCTAACAGTACTACAGCAGTTACATATAGGTTTTATGGTTATTCTGAGCAAACTGGTGGATCAGGTGGTTTTGAAGGAGGAGGAAATGATATAATTATAAATGGTTCGGTTTTCTGCACAGATACTCTTGATTATAACAACCTCCAATTTCCAGCTACTGGCATTATCACTGCTGGTGGTACTTTTCCCGTATATGCGCAAGCCTATGAGCCAGGTGTTACAGACTCTTCTGGTCAAGGTGCTAATGTTGAAGCTTGGATTGGTTATAGCCTTACGGATACTAATCCTAATGGCTCTGGATGGACTTGGATTGCTGCTACTTACAATGGAGATGTAGGAAATAATGATGAATATGTTGCTGATATTGGTGTTGGAATTGCAGCTTCTGGAACCTATTATTATGCAAGTCGTTTTCGTTTTAATAGTTGTGGCTTTACTTATGGAGGTTATAATTCTGGAGGTGGAGATGGTTTTTGGGATGGCACAAACGATATTAATGGTATTTTAACCGTAAATGCTGATCAAGTAGATTTTTGCAATGTAGATTTTCCAAAAACAGCAAACAGAAATGTTGGAGATATCTTCAATGTTTATGCACAAGCTCATGAACCAGGTGTTACAGATTCAGCAGGTCAAGGTGCAAACATATTAGCTTGGATAGGATATAATACAATTGGTATTAATCATCAGCCTTGGGATACCACAGGATGGAACTGGGTTGCTGCCACATACGATTCAGATGCTGGAAATAACGACCAATATGTTGCAGAAATTGGTTCTGCCCTACCAGCAGGCACATATTACTATGCAAGTCGTTTTCAACTTAATGGTAGTGATTACTCTTATGGTGGAATACAAGCTGATAATGTAGGCAACTTTTGGGATACAACTAATAATTCAGGAACACTAAACATATCTTGTAGTGCTTCAACAACTTGGGCTGCTGGAACTTGGAATAATGGCATTCCAAATATAAATACCAATGCTATAATTAATGATAATTATAATACTACTACAAATGGTAGTTTTACTACATGTAGTTTAACTATAAATGCTGGGTTTACCTTAAGAATTGATAATGGTGATTATGTTGAAATTCAAACCAATATTGTTGCTGATGGTAATATAACTGTAGAAACCCAAGGTGCTGTTGTACAAATTGATGATGACACTACTGTAACTGGAGCTGGTTCAATAACAGTTATTAAAACCACAGCGCCATTAAATGCTTGGTATGAATATACCTATTGGAGCTCACCTGTTACAGGAGAAACTATTGGTACAGCTTTATCTGATGCTGATCCTGATAGACGCTTTTGGTTTAATGCGAGTAATTTTCAAGATACGACCATGGAAACTGGAAATAACAATGCAACTGCTCCTGGACAAGATGATATAGATGATAATGGTGATGATTGGCAATTGGCTGCGGGTACAGATATAATGACACCAGGTGTTGGTTATGCAGCAACACATTCTGAAGTGGCATTTATTGGGCCTCCATTCTCATTTCCTCCATATCAATTTGATTATAACTTTTTTGGTCTATTTAATAATGGCGTTATTACAGTTCCAGTAGTAAGAAACGATGTTGAAACTGCTGATACCAATTGGAATCTTATTGGAAATCCGTATCCCTCTGCTATAGATGTTGATGCTTTTTTTAATACAAATGTGTTTACTTTAAACACAAATGGATTACTAGATGGTACTATTTATTTATGGTCTCAAAACACACCTCCTGACGAAAATACAAATGGAAACGAAGGGCAAAATTTTGCACAATCGGATTATGCAACTATAAATGGAACTGGAGAAAATGCTGGAGGTGATGGATTAACTCCAAATCGATTTATCCCATCTGGTCAAGGGTTTTTTGTGTCAGTAGCTGATGCTCCTCAACCTTTAACTTCAGGTAATGTTATTTTTAACAACTCAATGAGAGTTATTGGAAATAATGACCAGTTTTTTAGAGCTTCAAATAGTAATTTAGATAATAAGCTTTGGCTTAATTTAACTTCAGACAATGGTGTGTTTAATCAAGCTCTTGTTGGCTATGTAAATGGTGCTACTAATAGTTATGATGGAACTTACTATGACGCACCAAGGAACTTATCTACTGGTGCTTCGTCTATTTTATATACAACTATTGAAGGGAATACTAAAAAATTCGCCATTCAAGGAAAAGATGTTAATAGTTTATGTAATGATGAAGTTATCTCTGTTGGGTTTAGCACCACAATAGATGTTGCAACCTTATATACACTCTCTATTGCTCAATTTGAAGGTGATTTTTTCAGCAATAATACTGTTTATCTAAAAGATAACCTGTTAAATATTTTGCACGATTTATCTTTAAACGACTATGCTTTTACATCGGAAGTTGGTGAATTTAATGAGCGTTTTGAAATTGTATTTAACGAAAACGCCCTTTCTTTAGGAGAACATATAATTAATAGCGATTCTTTATCTATTATTGAACTCAATAATGGAAATGTTCAATTTAAATTATCAAGTTCTTTAGAACTAAAATCTATAGAGATTATAGATTTTTTAGGAAGAACGCTTTATAGATTAGAAGCTAATGGTAATTCTAAAACTTATAATCTTTCTAATTTAAGCCAAGCGACTTATATTGCTAAAGTAGAATTAAGTAATGGTGTTGTGATTACTAAAAAGGCTATAAAAAGAAATTAATCTTATAATAATGAAAGATTGCTACAACTTTTTTTAAAAGTTTCGCAATAGTAGCCTAATCAATTACAAACTATACTTTAAGGTTAAAATAAAGTTTGTTCCTGGAGCAGAAATACCTGAAGAATAAGGTCTATATCGTTGGTTGGTGATATTCTCTAATGTTGCAATTATTGATGTTTCTTTATTTATTTGGTATTGCGACCTGAAATTTAAAGTATGCCAAGATGGTGCATACGGATTTCCGTTTTTATCTTTAGCATATAAATATGCTTTATCAATTTCGGATGGTGCTAATTGGCTGAAGGATAATTCCGCATTATAGTCTAAAAATGCATCAAACTTAAATTTTTTCTTTTCAAAAATTAAATGTGTATTACCAAAACTTGGTGCTACGTGTCTTACAGGAACTTCGATGCCATTATCTTCTTCTGTCCCATTAACAATACTGTATTGCGAGGTCAATTTAAAATACTCCGAAAACGAAATTTTAAGTCCAACTTCAAAGCCATAAATCCAAGCTTTTGAAGCATTTTGAATGGCTTGTACGTTGCTTAACTCGCCATCATAAATAATTTCTGTTTCACCATTAATATTAAAATCCCGCCGTACCAAAGCATTATCTAAATACGTATAATATGTTGCTAAGTCAATCACTACATCTTCATTAAAATCTAGGGTTAATCCCAGTTCTCCACTATAAGCATATTCAGGTTTTAAATTTGCATTGGGCACAACTACTGAACCAGGTTGAGAATCAAAAATTTTACCTATATCATCTATATTTGGTGCTCTAAATGCCGTTGATGCATTTAACTTCCATTGCAATGTTTTATTTGGAGCCCAACTAATTCCTGCTGTTCCAGTTATAGCTCCAGTATTTATACTAGCTTCGTTAAAAGGAAGGTTTAAAAAGGCATTATTATCATTTAAATTTGCATTAATAAAAATAGCGTTATATCTAACTCCTGATTGTAAGGTGAATTTTTTATTTGGTTTATATTTATAACTCATATAAGCTGCCAAAGATTGCCAATTGGCACCATTTGGATATCTTGAAGCAATGGGTTGAGTCGTATTGTTTATTATGTCTTTCTCTTCGCCTTTAGATCCTACTGTATTATAAATATATTCTGCTCCATAAAACAATTTAGTGGTTTCAGAAAGGGTTTTTTCAAAATCGAAATTAGCAGAAATAGCATCTACATTTTCTTTTCGTGTACGTCTTATTTCTGAATTTAAATCCCTGTCATTTCTACTTTCTTGAAAATTTTGAAATGCTACGGTTGCTTTAATCTTATCGTATAAATTAGAATGACTGCTTAATTTTGTGATTTGGAAATTGCCTAAAAACCAACGTTGTGGTCCATAAAACCATTCGGCCGATCTTAACTCATCTTCATTGTAACGTAAAAGGCGATCGTATCTTGGGTAATCTGAAGTTGATGAGTAGTGTAACCCTAAATCAAAACTCAATGTTTCACTAGCCTGATAATGCACCTTTTTTAAAAAATTGATTTGATTATATCCTGTAATCTTTTGAATTCTAGGGTTTTTGTTTTGAACAATATTATCCTGTCCGTTTGTAGTTTCAACATACTCATGTCTTAAATAATCATCTGGACCGTATTTACCCATTTTTAAATCTTCAAAATCTGTATAACTCACACTGGTTAAAAAAGCCCACTTTTTAAATCCGAAATTAAAGTCTATGTGTCCAGTTTTCTCATTGCTTGCACTTGAGTGTCTTATAATTGCATTGGCTTTAAAAAACAATGAATCCGATTGCGACAAATTAGGTTTTTTTGTATAAAAATTCATTACGCCTCCTATGGCGTCACTACCATAAATTACAGAACCTGCTCCAAGAATTATTTCGGTATTTTGAATTGCAAATGGATCTATCGAAATTACATTTTGCACATTTCCTCCTCTAAAAATAGCATTGTTCATTCTTACACCATCTACAGAAAGCAACAGTCGATTTGTAGAAAATCCTCTAATTAAAGGGCTTCCTCCTCCTAATTGGCTTTTTTGGATAAATACTTGTCCGCTACTCTTTAATAAATCGGCACTTGTTTGAGGGTTTGCAAATAGGATATCTCTAGCTTTAATACTCATAATCTTTTGCGGGACTTCTCTTTTGCTTTGTTCAAATTTTGATGCCGAAATCACTATTTCATCTAAATCATGTGGCTTCATAATTAAATGAATTACCTGAGGAATATCTGATTTTATATAAGCTAATTTAAAATGAGATATGTGTTGAAAGAATATTTTCTCGTTTTCAGTAAAAATATCCAGTAAAACTTTACCTTCAAAATTCGAAATTAGACTTTTAGTTTTAGAACTATTATAAACAGCTACTCCAACAATAGGTTCGTTAGACGTTTCGTCTAAAATTGTAATCTCTTGTGCATGAGTAACAAAAAGAGTTAAACATGAAAAAAAAACAATTATGTTTTTCATTATTAGTTGAAAACTTGATTTAAAACTGTTAATGATTTAGGTGTTTTAAAGCCTTCCAAATGTAGTTTAAAATAGAGTAAAATCATATCTAAAAATTCTCGTTTTTGGTTAGAACTAATATTGAGAATTTTATTAACATCAAATTTTATGCCCAACAGTTGTTTTAAGAAAACCTTATTATCCCCAGAAATGCAATATATATTAGTTTGTTTGTGCTGAAATCTTCCCTCTTCAAGATTGAAAAACTTAGCGTTTTGTAGTGTAGTATCTGGATAAAACCCAAGATATTTAGAAAGCTCAATTAAAAACATTAAATGAAAATTTGTATTTGTTTCGTTCTCATCGAACCAAATAAGAGAGTTTTCTAGAAAACTATATAGTGGTTTATTCTCCTCTTCTTCTTTTAAAATACTTGTTAAAACTTCGGAAAGAAACATTACAATTGCGCTCTTTATTACATTTGTATGAAGCGTTGTATGGTTATAATAAAGTTTAATATCTTTTAAATATTGTAACGATCGACTGTCTTTATGATCTGCTTGGATTTCTAATAAAGTAAGTGGCTGAAAATAAGCTGGTTTAAACTTTCCCTTTTTGCTCTTTAATGTATTCTTTAATAAATAACTTTTAATACCAAACTTTTCGGTGTAACATTTAACTATTAAATCATGGTCTTTATACCTAAGTTTTGAAAGTACTATTGCTTTTGTTGAGACAAGCATTATCTAACCACCATTAATTTTAAAACCCTAGTTTCGAAAGTGTCTAAATCGGATATCATTATGAGGTAAACTCCAGATGCTACAGAGTTGTTTGCTAGGTTCTTTCCGTTCCAATATGCTGTTCCTCCATCTATTTCTAAATTATAGCCTTTATGCCTTAAATTTCTTCTGGATTCGGCCTCGGCAACAAGATTTCCCTCAATATCAGTGATTTTTATATTTACATTTTCGCTTATATCCTTTATCTTAATTTTATCTCCTACAGTGTTAAAATTTGGTCGAACAGGATTAGGGTAAATATAAGCGTTAGTCAAATCGCCTTGTGGTAAAGAGCTACCAGAATTAAAAGATAATAACCCTCTATCTGTTGCTATATAAACTAAACCATTTTCATTGTCGATAGATACATCATTAACATTATTTGAAGGCAATGGTGAATTGTCTTTTGTAAAATGATAAATGGTTTCTTGACCGTTTGAAGAAAAATAAAACAATCCAGCTCCTATTGTAGCTATCCATTTATTATTAGAGCCATCGACTTTAATATCTGATATAAATTGTTGTTCTAAAAGTTCTTTTGGAATACCATCTTCTAAAATAATTATAGCATCTGTACTTACATCATCATCTGTAAAAAAATTTGATGTGTTATATAACACTCTTAAGCCTTTTATAGTTCCTATCCATAATTGGTTTCTGTTGTCTAATGCTAATGTGCTTACAAAAGGAGATGGCAAATTAGCTTGATCTTCATTGAAAATGCTTTTTAAATTGCCCTCATTTTCATTAAACCCAATAACACCAAAATTATATCCTCCAATCCATTTAGTGCCATTTACATCAATCACAATTTCACTAAACCCTAACTCATCAGCAAAACCATTTGGTATTAATGATGTAAAATCAAAACTTTGCCATTGTCCAGAATTTGGGTTAAACGACTTTAATGGTCTGTCAATTCTTGAGGTTATACTCCATAATAAACCATCACGATCAAACGTTGTGCCTGAAACTCTTATATCGACATAGTTCGGGTCTGATGGTAGAATTAACGATTCTAATCCACTATTTAATTGGTTATGTAGAATAGTAGGAATGTCTTCATTAACTTCTAATAAACCACTAAAAAACGAGCTTATAAATACTTGATTTTCATTAAAAGGATTTATTGAAATTGCATTTAACGATATTGCCCCAAGAGCATCCTCGAAAGGAGTGTTAATCCATTCATCATTATTTAAATGACTAAATCCTCTCCTATTTAAAGGATAAGGGTTATAAAATAAATCGTATTCACCATAAGTTGCCCAAACGTTATTATAGCCAACTTGTATTGAAAATGTGTCATTTCTTAAAGGACCATCTGGATGAATTTCAATATATCCAGATGGGTTTACAATCGTTGCTCTTAATACTCCAAAATCTTTTGTGCCAATATATATTCCTTCATTAGTAGTTACAGAAGCGGTAAACTCTGTATTAAAATTTGGATTAACAGTTGGGCTTGCTAATAAATTAAAATTACTATCATAAACAAATATTGTATTACTCGTTGTTACTACGAGGTTATTGTTTGAGGACTTTAAATCTAGCAGTGTGTTAGCATATGCGAATAATTCGTTAAGAATATTATTATTTATTTCATAAATTCTATTATTGAGCCTTGTTGTATATAGTTTATCTTCTAAAGTTTCAATTCCTAAGAAATTTCCACCAACAATTTGTGTCCACTCTTGATAATCTATTAAATTAGTATTTGTTACTGAAGCAGTTCTTATGCCACTATTACTCATACAAGCAGCAAAAATATCATCTCCAAAAACTGCTGTCTGGCTTACAATAATTTGCGTGCCTCCATTACCAATAAAAAAGGTGTCTCCAAATTCTAACCGTTCTAAATCATATACTGATATTCCATAATCTGTAGAAATATATACTAACCCATTATACTCATTAAAATGGTTAATTCGTTTGCTGTCTGGTGGTATTGTTTGTTTCTCAATAATATCTACTACTGAAAGAATTTCGTCTGTTTGCTCAAATACAATTTCGATTAACCCATTTTCATATCCAATTATAAGTTGCTCAAATGCTTCGCTATAATGAATTGTAGATATAAATTCACCTGAAAGTCCATTAATGGTAGAAATCTTATTTAACTCTAAAGTTTCTATATCATAAGTAAATACTGCGTTTTCGGAAGCTGCATAAACCTTGTTGTTACCTTGCACGACATCTTTTATATTAAGATAAGAAAAATGTCCTTGCCATAATGCTGAAAAATCTTGAGCATTAATAAAAAAGGAAAACAATACCGAAACAATAATTAATATGAATTTCTTTTTCATTTTATAATTTTTCTACTTTCAAATATATTTATAACAAACGAGAATTGCTCTAAAATCATATGTATTAAATAGAAAAAGCTTTCAAAATAAATTCTGAAAGCTTTTTATATGTATTAAAATAATTTTTTAAACTACTCCTTGAGCCAACATTGCATCAGCTACTTTTACAAAGCCTGCTATATTTGCACCTTTTACATAATCAATATATCCATCGTCTTGTTTGCCAAATTTGATACAAGAATCATGAATGTCTGCCATAATTTTCTTAAGCCTTTCATCAACCTCTTCACGAGTCCAATTAATACGCAAAGAATTTTGAGACATTTCTAAACCTGAAGTTGCAACACCTCCTGCATTTGATGCTTTGCCTGGAGCATATAAAATTTTAGCTGCTTGAAAAGCATGAACGGCTTCTGGAGTAGAAGGCATATTTGCGCCTTCGCTAATTACTTTACATCCATTGCTTAATAATGTTTTTGCCTGATCTCCATTTAATTCATTTTGTGTTGCACAAGGTAGGGCTACATCGCATTTAACTGTCCAAGGCGTTTCGCCTGAAAAGAATTTTGCGCTTGGATATCTTTCAACATATTCGTTAATTCTGCCACGCTTAACATTTTTAAGATTCATTATAAATGCTAATTTATCGGCATCAATGCCTTCTTCATCATGTATATAACCTGAAGAATCTGATAAAGTAACAACTTTTGCTCCTAATTGTGTAGCTTTTTCGGTTGCATATTGTGCAACATTACCCGAACCTGAAACTACTACAGTTTTACCATTAAGAGTGTCTCCTTTAGTTTCTAACATACTTTGTGCAAAATATACTGTACCATAACCAGTTGCTTCAGGGCGAATTAAAGAACCTCCCCAAGACATTCCTTTCCCTGTTAATACGCCTGTAAATTCGTTACGTAACTTTTTGTACATTCCAAATAAAAACCCTATTTCTCTACCTCCAACACCAATATCTCCTGCAGGCACATCAGTATTTGCTCCAATATGACGAAATAATTCAGCCATAAAAGCATGGCAAAAACGCATAATTTCATCATCCGATTTTCCTTTAGGGTCAAAATCTGATCCTCCTTTACCGCCACCCATTGGTAGTGTAGTTAGTGCATTTTTAAATACTTGCTCAAAAGCTAAAAATTTAAGAATACTTAAATTAACTGAAGGGTGAAAACGCAATCCACCTTTGTATGGTCCAATTGATGAATTCATTTGAATTCTATATCCTCTATTTACAACTATTTCTCCACTGTCATCAACCCAAGGAACACGGAACATTAAAACTCTTTCCGGCTCAACCATTCTTAATAAAATGTTTTTACCACTATAAATTTTTTGACTTACAATATATGGTATTACTGTTTCTGCCACTTCTTCTACAGCTTGTAAAAATTCAGGTTCGTTGCCATTTCTTTCTTTTACTAGATCTAAAAAGGCATTAATTTTATTTTTCATTTGTACTAATTTTGAATTAACAATAATTTTGTCGTGTTTTAATACTACAAATATACGATATCTCTAAAAATAACGTATATTTTTTTAAAATTTCATAATAAAATCATCAACCCTAATTTATCATGAAGTAATCTAAAGTTGTATATTATTTTGCATTTCGTCGGATTTATTTGTTATTTCATCGGATTTTTATATATTTGCTCCAACAAGTCTCAAAACATTCAAAATATACTATGTTTAACCTGAAACAATTAATTATAATTCTCTTCTTCTTTTTTGGAATAAACTTTACTTTCTCTCAATTAGGGCTTTCGCACGAAATAGGTGTAATTGCTGGTCCTGTAGAGTTTAGATCTGATTATGGAAGCCGTAATGATTTAGGAACAAATTTTGGAAATTCAGGTATTGGTATAGGAATAGTTCATTATATAAATTTTGCTTATAGAGCAGATTGTAATTGTTACTCTACAGATAATTTTTTTAACGATCATTTTAAATTAAGAACTGAAATTTCTTGGAATAAAACAAAGCTTGAACATCTTGGAGATTGGGTTGGTTCAGATAACGTAAGTAGTGATGCTGATAAATTAAGAGCGCAAAGTGGTATAGCAGAGAATTTTGATGTTGGAATGCAGCTGGAGTATTTCCCTAGAAGTATTCGTGCTTTTCAAGGTTTTGGTTACAAATTTGCTCCATTTTTTAGTTTAGGTGTTCACTATACTTCCAATAAACCTAAAGCAAGTACCAGTTATGGTGATGGAGATGTTTTTAATTCGAATAATATTTACTCCTTTTGGTATGAAGATACAGCATTTCTCCCTTCTATTCCCATTGGTCAGCAAAGAGAATATCCTATTAATACAGAAGCCAGAAATTCTTGGTCTTTGGTTACTAGTGTTGGAGTGAGGTATAAACTATCTGTAGTTTCAGATTTAATGTTAGATTTTAGGTACCAGCTATATTTTAGTGATTGGATTGATGGTTTAAATCATGGGTTAAGCTTTAATAAATCTAACGATTGGTTATTATGGTTAAATTTTGGCTATATCTACTATTTAGATTAATCTTTATTGTAAAGCTTGTTTTAAATCGTTTATAAGATCTTCTATATCTTCAATCCCAACGCTTAATCTTATAAGTGAGTCCACAACTCCCGTTTTTTCACGTTCCTCTTTAGGTATGCTTGCATGTGTCATACTTGCTGGGTGACCAGAAAGAGACTCTACTCCGCCAAGTGATTCGGCTAATGTAAATAGTTGCAAATTCTCTACAATCTTAATCGCTTCATCATAATTGTTGCCTTTTGTTGTAAAAGAGAGCATGCCTCCAAAATCTTTCATCTGTTCTTTTGCAACGTTGTGATTTGGATGCGTTTCAAAACCTGGCCAATATACTTTTTCAATTTTTGGATGAGAAGCTAAAAATTCGGCTACTGCTTTTCCGTTTTCGCAATGTCTCTGCATTCTTATATGGAGGGTTTTAATTCCTCTTAAAACCAAAAAGCTGTCTTGTGGGCCACAAACGGCTCCACTAGCATTTTGAATAAAATATAACCTCTCTGCTAATTCTTGGTCTTTCACAATTAATGCTCCCATAACAACATCGCTATGTCCTCCAATATACTTCGTAGCAGAATGCATAACAATGTCAGCTCCTAAATCGAGTGGCAACTGCAAATAAGGAGTCGCAAACGTATTATCTACTGCCAGCAATAAATTGTATTTTTTTGATATTTCAGCCACAGCTTTAATATCTATAATATTCAACATTGGATTTGTTGGGGTTTCTACCCAAATAAGTTTTGTTTTATTGTTTACTAAAGCCTCTATGTTTTCGATATTTTCCATTCCAACAAAATGAAATTTTATTCCAAAACCTTCAAATATTTTAGTGAATAAACGATAAGAGCCTCCATACAAATCGTTTGTGGAAATCACCTCATCGCCAGGTTTTAATAATTTTATTATAGCATCAATTGCAGCTAACCCAGAGCCAAATGCCAAGCCATAATTACCATTTTCTATACTTGCAAAAGATTTTTCTAAAGCGTTTCGGGTTGGATTATGTGTTCGCGAATACTCATAACCTTTATGACCTCCAGGAGTGGTTTGCGCATAGGTAGATGTTTGATATATTGGTGGCATTACCGAACCATAAGCTGGATCGTGTTCTTGCCCTCCGTGAATTGTTTTGGTGTTAAATTTCATTAGTCAAATAATTTTCAACAAATTTAGTTTTTAATTCGTTCTATTCAAACGGATGCTATATCTTTAATTAATGTTTAACAAAAAAACTGAATTTGAAGAGAGTTGCTCTATTTATACTCGTTTCTTTAGCTATATTTTCTTGTAATCAAGAGGTTGATTTAACGTTTTCTGAAACTAGTTTTGAGAAAAATGAAAATGCAATTATAGACATCAACATCCCAAATGCTGAAGGAGATAATGACGTTTCAGAATCTATTAATACTACTATTGAAAACTTTATTGTTAATACTATTAATTTCAGTGAAGATTCACTTATAAATGTTACGTTAAATGAAGCTGCGACAAAATTTGATTCTATTTATATAGCATTTAAAGATGATTTTGAAGAAAATTCGTTAGTTTGGGAAGCACTTATTGATGGTGAAGTAACTTATCAATCTCCAGCAATAACCTGTATTGCTATAAATAGTTATTTAAATACTGGAGGTGCTCATGGTAATATGACTATTTCTTTTTTAAACTTCAACTCACAAACTGGGCAGCTTTTAATCATTGATGATTATATTAAAAATCGTCCTGGTTTTATTAAACTGGCAGAAAAGTATTTCAATATTGAACTACAAGAATCATCTGATAAAACTAATTTTGATGATTATTTTTTTGGAGAAGATTTTCATCTGCCAGAAAATATTGGATTTAGTGACGATGGTATAATTTTACTTTATAATGTTTACGAAATTGCACCATATTCCGAAGGGATTACAGAATTTATAATTCCTTTTGAAGAAGTGCTTCCTTATTTGCACCTAAATTAATCTGCTTTTTTAGCTAATCGTTTTATTAACGGCCCAACTGTTAACCCTTGACCTATTATAGAAAACACAACAATTATATAGGTAATTACCAGAAATAACTCTCTGTGCATGTCTTGTGTTAAACTCAATGCCAAAGCAATTGAAATTCCGCCTCGTAATCCTCCCCAAGTCATAATTAAATTTGTATTTGGAACAAATTCTAATTTTTTTGAAAAGAATTTAATCGGAAGCCATAACGAAGCATATCTACATAATAACACTATTGGCACAGCTAACAATCCAGATAAAATATAATTGCCTTCAAAGGTTAATATTAGCATTTCCATTCCTATCAACACAAAAAGGATAGTATTTAATAATACATCTATGAGTTCCCAAAATTTATCTACATATGTTTCGGTTATTTGAGACATCGCTGCATTTCTAACAGTGTCGTTGCCAACCATTAAACCACAGGCTACCATTGCCAATGGAGCAGATAAATGAAGTTTTTGTGCTAATAATGTTCCTCCCATTACTACAGCAATTGTTATTATAACTTCAACATCATAATCATCAATCGATTTCATCAATCTATAAGTTATCCAGCCTAATAAAAGGCCAAGTGCAATACCTCCAAGTACTTCTACAACAAACATTTCGGCAACATGCACAAAAGTAACTCCACTTCCTCCTTCTGCTATTTTTAATATTGTTAAAAACACAACCACGCCAACGCCATCATTAAAAAGAGATTCTCCAACAATTTTGGTTTCTAATTTTTTTGGAGCATTAGCTTGTTTTAAAATTCCTAAAACAGCAATTGGATCGGTTGGTGATATTAAAGCTCCAAAAAGCAAACAATAAATAAAAGCGACCTGTAAACCTATAAGTTGAAGCACATAAAACATAATTACAGCAACCAGAATAGTAGATACTAAAACACCTAAAGTTGCAAAAACTAAAACTGGCCAACGCTGTATTTTTAATTGTTCGAAATTTGTATGTAATGCTCCTGCAAATAACAAGAACGAAAGCATTATATCGAACAGCACTGCTTTAAAATCTATATTTTCTATAAACGCTTTTTCACGTAGAAGTAAGGTGTCGTCAAATTGTCCGATTGCGATTATTATTAAAGTAAAAATAATGGTTATTGCCATTAAACCTATGGTTATTGGTAGCTTTAAAAAACGCGCATTTATATAGCCAAAAAGTGCAGAAAGTACAATTAAAACAGTAACAATTGCATAATAGTCCATAAACCTAGAGTGATTTTTTTAATGCTAAAATATAGCCCAAATGGATGCCTTCGTGAAAATTGTTAAACGCAATAGCTTCTTCAACATTTGTTAGTGTGCTTTTAGTAGAAACGGTATATTCATTATACGTTTTAAAAACACCATTGTTATAATCTTCTTTTGTTTTTTCAATTGTTGAAAATAACAGCCTTTTTACCTCATCTACTTCAGCTTGGGTCAAATCACGTTCAGGCTTTGTTCCTTTTCTATAAGATTCTATCATTTCTTCAGAAATAATTATAGGTAATCCCGAAAGATTATAAACCAAAAGTTGTTGTGTTACTATAGTGTGAGCAATATTCCAAATAATATTATTGCTAAATCCTTTTGGAATTTTATTAAGTTGAGATAAAGTAAAGTTTTCTAAAAAAGATTTTAGAATTATTCTATTTTTTAGTGTAATATCAAATGCCCAAGTCATGCCTTATTTTTTTGATAAATGTAATTATTTTCTGTTTAATTGGTTTTCTTTGCAAAGTAAATATTTAGCTATCATGAAAATAGTATATTACCTAAAAACATGTAATACTTGTATGCGAATTTTAAAAGAACTTAATCTTCCATCCAATTTTATTTTTCAAGACATAAAAGAGCGGGAAATTACAGTTAAGCAACTTGAAGAAATGTATAAATTATCTGGTAGTTACGAGTCTCTTTTTAGTAAAAGAGCAAAGCTTTACAATGAAATGGATTTAAAAAACCAATCTCTTAACGAAAAAGATTTTAAACACTATATTTTACATCATTATACATTTCTAAAACGTCCTGTAATAATAATTGAAAATCAAATATTTATCGGAAACAGTAAAAATGTGGTTAATGCAGCAAGACACTTTTTAAATGAACAATAGAACACTTGCGCTTTTAGCGGCTTTAATAGCAACATCTATATATGGCTTAAATCACACAATTGCCAAAGGATTAATGCCAATCTACATCAAGCCTTTTGGATTTATTTTTCTGAGAGTTTTAGGAGCTGCAATTTTATTCTGGATAATAGGCTTTTGGGGACCAAAGGAGCGAATAGACATTAGAGACTGGAAACGCATTTTTTTTAGTGCTTTGTTTGGAATGGTAATTAATATGCTCGTTTTTTTTAAAGGATTAAGCCTTTCTACACCTATAAACGCTGCTATTATAATTACTATATCTCCAATATTTGTATTCTTAATGTCTGCCTTTTTTATTAAAGAAAAAATCACTTTAATTAAGTATTTAGGAATAAGTTTGGGGTTTTCTGGAGCATTGGCTTTAATACTTTTTAGTAGTGAGCTACGACATGATGCTCCAAATATTACTTTAGGGAATATATTATTTGTAGTAAATTCTATTTCTTACGGCATTTACCTAATCATTGTAAAGCCACTTACTTTAAAATACCATCCGTTTACGCTATTGAAATGGATATTTTTAGTAGCTGTTATTATTAATCTCCCTATTACAATTACAGAGTTTGTTGAGGTAGAATGGACTTCACTTCCTTTTGAAGCTATCTGGAAGCTTTCATTTGTAGTTATTGGCACAACGTTTTTAACTTATTTATTAAATGTTTTTGCTTTAAAAGAATTAAAAGCCTCTACAGTTGGCATATTTATGTATTTACAGCCACCAATTGCAATTGTTTTTGCAATTATAACTGGAAGCGATTCTCTAACTTTTATTAAAGTTATAGCAATAACACTAATTTTTGCTGGAGTTTATTTAGTTTCTAAAAAGCCAAAACTACAAGTTTAAGTTTACAATGTTTATGTTATGTTTTGTGTTTTATTATATTTGTCCATCTTTAAATTTCGAGAATGATACAATCAATGACAGGTTACGGAAAATCCGTATTACAGCTTCCTAATAAAAAAATTTCTATTGAAATAAAATCTCTAAACAGTAAAAACCTAGATTCATACGTTCGTACGCCTTCTCTTTATAGATCAAAAGAATTAGACATTCGCAAACTCATTGCTTCTAAATTAGAACGTGGGAAAATAGATTTTTCATTGTTTTTAGAAATTACAGGAGAGGAAACTTCGACGCAATTAAATAAACCTGTAGTAAAAAAGTATATGAAACAATTGTATGAAATTGTTGGTGGGAATGAAATAGAGCTATTAAAAATGGCTGTAAAAATGCCTGACGCTTTAAATACTGAACGCGATGAGATAGATGAAGAAGAATGGAAAACTATTGAAGATGAAATCGTAACTACTTTAAATAAAATACAAGACTATAGAGCTGATGAAGGCTTGACTTTAGAAAAAGATTTTAGAGATAGAATTCAAAACATAGATTCCTTATTAAAACAAGTTATAGCTATCGATCCAGATCGAATTAATGCTGTTAGAGAACGTTTACATAAAGGAATTTCAGAATTGAAAGAAAAAGTAGATGAAAATCGTTTTGAACAAGAGCTCATCTATTATATAGAGAAATTAGATATAACAGAAGAAAAAGTAAGGCTAGAAAATCATTTAGACTATTTTACTAAATCTATAAATTCTCAAGATTCGAATGGTAAAAAATTAGGGTTCATTAGTCAAGAAATAGGAAGAGAGATTAACACAATAGGCTCTAAAGCAAATTATGCGCCAATGCAAAAATTGGTAGTAGAAATGAAAGATGAACTTGAAAAAATTAAAGAACAACTTTTAAATGTGCTTTAAGTAGAAAAAAGAGAATTGTATTCTTTTATGTCACGCTGAACCTGTCGAAGCGTATTTATAAAAAATTTATTAAACAACAATTAGTGGCAAAAAAAAGCAGCAGCAAAATAAATAAAGGTAAATTAATTGTGTTTTCAGCACCTTCAGGTTCTGGTAAAACCACAATAGTAAGGCACTTGTTAAAGCAAGAAGAATTAAATTTAGAATTCTCTATTTCGGCAACTTCACGAGAAAAAAGAGGAGATGAGGTTGATGGAAAAGACTATTATTACCTTTCTCTTAAAGAATTTAAAAACAATATTAAAAGTGACGCTTTTTTAGAATGGGAAGAAGTATATCGCGATAATTTTTATGGCACATTAAACTCTGAAGTTGAACGTATTTGGGCTATGGGAAAGCATGTAATTTTCGATATTGATGTTTCTGGCGGATTGCGAATAAAGCGTAAGTTTCCTCAGCAAACTTTAGCAATCTTTGTAAAACCACCAAGCATAGACGAACTTAAAATAAGATTAAAGAAACGAAAAACAGAAAGCATCGACAAGATTAATATGCGAGTCGCTAAAGCATCAGCAGAGTTAGCAACAGCGCCTCTTTTTGATTGCGTTATTGTAAATAATAATCTGGAAGAAGCTCTAAAAGAATCTTACGATGTCGTTGATGCTTTTTTAAGTGACAAAAACCCCTAATAATGAAAATTGGTCTTTACTTTGGTACTTTTAATCCTATCCATGTTGGGCATTTAACTATAGCAAACCATTTGGCAGAGCATAGCGATCTAAACCAAGTTTGGTTTGTGGTTACGCCTCATAGCCCTTTTAAAAAGAAAAGCACTTTGTTGGAAGACAACCATCGTTATCAAATGGTAGATAGAGCTACCGAAAATTACCCGAAACTACGTGCTAGTGATATTGAATTTAAATTACCACAACCTAATTACACTATAAATACACTAACCTATCTCGAAGAAAAATATCCTGATTATGAGTTTTGTTTAATTATGGGGAAAGACAATTTAAACAGTTTTCATAAATGGAAAAACTATGAGCGTATTTTAGAGCGTCACGAAATTTATGTGTATCCAAGAATTTCAAAAAAAGATATAGTTACAAAATTTGAAGACCATAAAAAGGTACATTTTATTAATGCGCCTATAATGGAATTGTCTTCAACATTTATTCGTAATGCTATTAAAGAAGGTAAAGATGTGCGCCCAATGTTACCGGAAAATGTATGGCAATACTTGGATGAAATGAATTTTTATAAATAATACTGCATTGACTTTGTGGTCAAAAAACACTAACTTCGTTTAACAGTCGCTAATAAGAATTAAAACTCTGATTAGCTTAACATTGGCAATAATTATGAAAAACCTATACCTGATAATTACTTTGACATTATTTATTTCTTGCAAACAAGAAAAGAAAGTTACATTGCAAAAGGATGTTGTTGACTGTAACAATCTAGCACAAAACAACACTGGAACTTGGCTATTAGATGATAAGCCATACACAGGAATATGCGAAAGCTATGAAAATGGAATTATCCAATCTTACGCAGAATTTAAAGATGGGCTTATTAACGGAAAAATGAAATATTTCTTCCCTAATGGCAAAGTGGAAGAAGAAGTTGAATGGACAAATGGAATAGCCAATGGAAAAGTAAAATATTTCTACGAAAATGGTCAGCTAGCCGAAGAAGGACAAGTGACAAATGAATCAAAAGAAGGAACTTGGAAAAGCTACTACCCTAACGGACACTTGAAAAATCTGGAAAACTGGAAAAACAATCAAATGCAAGATTCAGTTTTTAGCTATTTTGAAAATGGCAACCTACACTCTAAAGGAGTATTTGTAAATGGAAAAGAGGACGGACGTTGGGTAATGTATGACAGTATAAGCGGGAAAATTGATGGATACCTTTATTACGAAAATGGGAAGGCTGTTAAAGCTGAAAAAAAATAACTATTGCCAACTTAAGATGTATAACCGCAATTACGGCAGATTCGACTACATCCGAATCCCCTCGGAATTGCTAAAGCCATTGACCAAATCGAAAATAAACGCATATTAACCCATAACTGACGGTTATACGAGACCGTTAAACAAAACTCAAAAAAAGCCTGCAAATGCAGGCTTTTTATAAAACTAAAATCACTAACCAAAATTTTAGCTTCGAGTATTTTCTCTTGGGTTATCTGTTTTCGTGCTTTTTTGCTTACGTTTTTTATTACCAGATGGTTTTGTGGTATCCATTTTTCCTTGAGCATTTCTCATAAACTGAATATAACCTTGTCCTTCAAATTCATAAAACGTTCCAGAAGAAGGATGATACAATTCTATTAATGCATCAGTAATAACGTCCAATTCAAAAAACTCATTTTCAAAAAAGTCGTAATCCAATGTCAAAGTTTTTAAATACATGTTATTTGCTACATCTTGTACGCCATAAACTCCTGTATAATCCCAATAAATGTTATCTACATTGCCAATATTTACATCTTGCGAGCTTCTAAATTCAGAATCGTTTCCGCCTGCTAAAAACTGAAGATAGTTCTCATTATCAAACTCATTTAATACACCTGCTTCACTTGTATAGGTTTTTTCCCAAGCTTCATATTCTTGCAAGAAGTAATGAATGTTATCGAAAAAGATAAAATCGTAATCAAAATTATTACGCTGGTAACCATGTAAAAAATATGATGTGTCGTTATTTGGGTTGTACAATTCTATGGTATTATTATCTAATTGATAGACATCAAAAGTTTCAAAACCATCAATATCATGATACACATCTAGTATCATATCGTAGGTGTTATAATTCCCAACAGGAATACCAAATCCATTGCCTTGACTGCCAAATCCAACTAAATTATTGTTAGCATATAAGGTTCCGTTTCTAAAAGATAATGTAAAAGCCATTTGCAAAAATGGCGTTTCACCATAACCAGTAGTTTGGTTAATATCTACATACCATAATTCTTGTGAATTTAATAACTGATTTAAAGAAATAGAAGGTGTATTATCAAAATCATCAATAATTACTTCTGTATAACAAGAAGTAAATAATATTGCTATTAAAGCAAATCCCGAAAGTAATTTTAAAGTCTTCATAATCTTTTCTTTTTACAGTTATATTTTAGTGTTTTCAAATTGCGTGCCAAAGATGTAATTGTTTGATTATCACCTTTGTTTAAAACGTGATTTTTTGTGTACTTTTGGGAACAATAATAAAATTTATGTCTTCAGAATTAAAGTATGCTGTATTTGGAAGCGGAAGTTGGGCAACTGCAATTGTTAAAATGTTATGCGAAAACCTTGATGAAGTTGGTTGGTATATGCGTAGC
>JAKITV010000027.1 GCA_021647885.1 Flavobacteriaceae bacterium
AAGATATTGTAGATAAATATCACGCAATTATTAAGCAATCGTTTATAGATTTCGGAATTACTTTCGATAATTATTCACGTACAACTGCAAAGATTCATCATGATACTGCTTCAGAGTTTTTTACAACATTGTATAGCAAAGGCGAATTTATTGAGGAAGTCACAGAACAATTATATGATGCTGAAGCCAATCAGTTTTTAGCCGATCGTTTTGTTGTTGGAATCTGTCCAAAATGTGGAAATGAAGAAAGTTATGGCGATCAATGTGAGAAATGCGGAACAAGTCATAATGCAACCGATTTAATTAACCCGAAATCTGTAATAACAGGAGCAACTCCAACTTTAAAAAAGACCAAACATTGGTTTTTGCCATTAGATAAACACGAAGCCTTTTTAAAAGAATGGATTTTAAAAGAACATAAAAAGGATTGGAAACCCAATGTGTATGGACAATGCAAATCTTGGCTTGACGATGGCTTAAGACCAAGAGCGGTAACTCGCGATTTAGATTGGGGAATTCCTGTTCCTGTAGAAGGTGGCGAAGGCAAAGTGTTGTATGTGTGGTTTGACGCACCAATAGGTTACATCTCTTCAACCAAAGAATGGGCAGAAAGAGAAGGCAAAGATTGGGAGCCTTATTGGAAAGATAAAGACACTAAATTGGTTCATTTTATAGGGAAAGACAATATCGTATTCCATTGTATTATTTTTCCAGCAATGCTAAAAGCTGAAGGCAGTTATATTTTGCCAGATAACGTGCCAGCAAACGAATTTTTGAATCTTGAAGGCAATAAATTATCGACGTCTAAAAACTGGGCAGTATGGCTGCATGAGTATTTACAGGAGTTTCCAAATCAGCAAGATGTTTTGCGTTATGCTTTAACAGCAAATGCTCCGGAAACAAAGGATAACGATTTTACTTGGAAGGATTTTCAGGCAAGAAACAACAACGAATTGGTTGCCATTTTCGGTAATTTTATAAATCGAGTGGTTGTGCTAACACATAAATATTATAATGGTATTGTGCCAACTCCAAATAATTTTTCTGCAATCGATAAAGATGTTTTATCAAAACTAAAAGCATTTCCAAATGTTATTTCAAGCTCTATCGAGCGATATCGTTTTAGAGAAGCCTCTCAAGAATTAATGAATTTAGCACGACTCGGAAACAAATATTTAGCCGACGAAGAACCTTGGAAAGTGATTAAAGAAGATGAAGAAAGAGTAAAAACCATAATGTATGTCGCATTGCAAATTGCTTCAGCATTAGCAACTTTAAGTGAACCTTTTTTACCTTTTACTTCTAATAAGCTGAAAGAGATTCTTCACTTTGTTCAGAATGACAAAAGAGAAGATGATTGTCATGCTGAGCTTGTCGAAGCATCTCATTGGGATGACATATCAAGTAAAGACACGCTCATTCCTGCTGGTCACCAAATTGGAAAAGCAGAATTGCTATTCTCTAAAATTGAAGATAAAGACATCCAAAAGCAATTAGATAAATTGGAAGCCACCAAAAAGGTTAACGAAGCTGAAGGAAAAATAGTAGAACCACAAAAAGAAACGATTACTTTTGAAGATTTTACAAAATTAGATATTCGTGTAGGCACTATTTTGGAAGCTGAAAAAATGCCTAAAGCAAAAAAGCTCCTTGTACTAAAAGTAGATACAGGAATTGATGTAAGGGCTATTGTATCTGGAATTGCTGAAAGTTTTTCTGCAGAAGAAGTTGTTGGTAAAAAAGTAACCGTTTTAGTTAATCTTGCTCCACGAAAACTACGAGGCGTAGAAAGTGAAGGTATGATTTTAATGACTAAAACTTCCCAAGGTGATTTGGTGTTTGTTAATCCTGATCAGAAGCAACTTGTAAATAATGGTTTGCCAATAAGTTAAATTGCATAATAATAAATAATCTCTAAAATGAAATCCTTTATTTATTCAATTATTTTTTTTGTTTTAATCAGCTTTAGCCTAGAAAGTCAAGAGGTGATTCTTTCATTTAAAAACGAGGAAGTTTCTAAACGAATAAAAAAAGATTCTTATGTGCTTTCTAATAAAATAAATAATGAATTAGCAATAATTTTAGTAGAGCGAAAAGATGTTTTTACTTATTTATATGATTCCGATTTCAATAAAATAAGTGAGCTAAAAACAGAGAATGTTAAAAGTAAATATAATGAGATTATTGGTTATAGTATTAATGATTTAACTTATAACGCAGTTTTTTCAAACCTAAAAAAGAATAAATTTTCAATCTTATCTCTTAATTTTAAAACCAAAGTAAGTAACATTGCAGAAATAAAGTTTGATTTAGAAGATGAAATTTATTTAGATGCTATTACATATAAAAATAGGTTTTTTCTATTGTCTGCCAAGCAAAATAATGTTTTAAATATTAGAGAGCTTGATGAGAACTTCAAAATAAATCTGATAAAAACCGTAACCTTAAATAACACAAAAGATGATTTAGATTTATTAACAAGTAAGATTAGGTTTGGGCCATTTTATCTTGCTAAAAGCACAACTGCAAACCTAAAAAAGATAGATAATACAGTTCCAAGTGCTATTGAGTTGACGTCGAGTGAAAGTAAAATGTATCAAAAAAATAACATGATATATTTTAGTTTTGATAACAACAAAAACGCAACTTTACTTTACAGTTTAAACCTAGATGATTTTACTTTAGATTTTAAAACATACGATTATCCTAAAGGTAACTTGGGAGAGTTCAAGAAATTTAATTCTTTTTTATTGGATAATTATTTATACCAAATTGCAAGTTCAAAAGAAGAAATGAAATTTTCGATTAAGTCGTTAAATGGTAAATTGATTAAAGAATTTTATATCCAAAAAACGCACCCAATATCATTTAAAAATTCACCAATTATTCAGGAAGGTGTCACTGCTCTTCCTTTTGTTACTAAAAGAGAAATGGAAGCAACTACAAAATATTTACGAAAAATCACTTCAGGAAATGTAGGATTAACTGTATTAAAAAATGTTAATGTCTATTATGTTACTTTAGGAGGTTTTCAAATTATTACTAATTCTGGTCCAATGATGGTTGGGCCAGCTGTTAATTCTTCGGGAACTTTAGTTGCTTACAATCCTACTTATGTGAATTATTCGTACTATTCTACAACTAAATCTACATATTTTAATTCGATACTAAATTCAGATTTTAAACATATAAAAGGAAAATTTAAAGACAATGTTTTTGATAAAATTAAATCCTATAAATCTTCTATGCAACTCTATTTAACCGCTGAAGATGTGTTTTTTCATAATGGAGAATTATATTTTGGTTCGTTCAATCAAAAAGAACAAGAATATAATCTTGTTGAGTTTTAATATGACATTTAATGAAGATTTCTGGGATAATCGTTATATAGATAAAAACACAGGTTGGGATATTGGTTATGTGTCAACACCTTTAAAAACCTATTTTGACCAATTAAAAAATAAAGATTTAAAGATTCTTATTCCTGGGGCTGGGAATTCTTATGAAGCCGAATATTTGCATAATTTAGGGTTTAAGAATGTTTATGTTGTAGATATTTCTTCTATTCCATTGCAAGGGTTACAGGAAAGATTACCTGATTTTCCTTCAAAACATCTTATTCATGCTGATTTTTTTGATTTAGACATGGCGTTCGATCTTATTATTGAGCAAACTTTCTTTTGTGCTTTAGATCCAAAACTTCGTTTACAATATGCAATGTCATCTCATCAGCTTCTAAATAAAAACGGAAAAATAGTAGGTTTGCTTTTTAACGACCCTTTAAATGAAGATCATCCGCCTTTTGGTGGTAATAAGGAAGAATACATTGCCTGTTTTAATCCAATGTTCAATATTGAAATAATGGCTTTATGTTATAACTCTGTAAAACCTAGAGCAGGTAGGGAATTATTTATTAAGATGATAAAAAAGGAATAGTTCTCCTATTTTTTAGATTTACCAAAGCCATAAACAAACTGCCCGAAAAAACCTTTTGGAAAAACGTCTTCATCAGAAAAGCCTAATTCAATAGTTCCACTGTCTTCAGGAACATAGTTGGTTTTAAAAATATAATCCCATAAACTTAAACTTATCCCATAGTTTAAACCATGACTATGGTTTTCAGGTAATGCTTTTACATGATGATACAAGTGCATTACTGAATTGTTAAAGACATACTTTAAAGGCCCCCAAGTTATTTTAATATTGGCATGGTTTAAATGTCCAATGGCAATGGCAATAAAATGTACAATGAAAGCCTGTTCTGGTTCGAAGCCACCAATAATCATAACTCCAAATGTTTTAAGGGGTTTGTATAAAATATTTTCCATCCAATGGTAACGTAAATGAGCAGCAAATCCCATTTCCTTAACCGAATGATGCACTTTATGGAAACGCCATAAAAACTCATATCTATGTAGTAATACATGTGTGAACCACTGTACAAAGTCCAGAATAATAAAGAAGACGACTAATTGTAACCACATTGGTAAATTAGAAATATCTATAAATGCCAAACTTTTTGCAGTAACATTAATATCTAAAAATAATAATCCCAGAATTTTATAAATACCGCTTATTACAATCGCAAAAATGAAAAAATTAAAGAACATATAAAACCCATCTAACCAAAAGTCTTTTCTAAGAATAGATTGGTTTTTACGCCAAGGGAAAACAATTTCCATTCCCCAAACCAATAAAGAAATTACAATAAGTCCCCAAAAATAGTTAGTGTACCAAGGCACTTCAAATACTATAGATTTCCATGTCCAATCTAAAGTTCCTGTAAAAGCATTTAAAAAAGCATCAAAATATTTTTCCATGATTTATTTATTAATGGCGTTGTACTATCTTGTTCTAATTTGATATTTGCTAAATTAACTCGATTCTGAATAGAAATCATAAACTTTTTCAAGTTTATCAAAAATAGGGCAAGCATAATTAAAAACACCAAAAACAAAATAAAACTGATATCCTTTTGTTGGTTTAGTGCTCTAAATTTTTCATATATTTTATGCTAAATCTTTTTTGCTTCAATTTTCGATTTTTAAAGTGATTCCGTTATATTTGTGTAGATATAACGATATTTACAATGATTATAGTTGAAGATGCTCTTGAGCTTGTCCAAAAATACACACTCCCTTTAAATCAAAAAGAACTTAAATGTGTTTTAAAGTCTTGTGGTTTTGTCTTGTTTGAAGACATTTATTCTCCAATAAATATGCCTCCTTTCAAACAATCTGCAATGGACGGTTATGCGCTCTGCTTACATAACGATATTACTTACTCTGTTATAGATGAAGTTAAAGCTGGAAATTCTCATCATCCCGAATTAAATGCTGGCGAAGCCGTAAGGATTTTTACAGGAGCTCCTGTTCCGGAAACAGCCAATGCTGTAATTATGCAAGAAAAAGTAACTATCGATGGTAAAAAAATAATCCTCAATAAAACTGTTCTGTTAGATGAAAACATTCGTCCTTTAGGAGAGCAAGTAAAACAAGGGGAAATTGCTTTAAAAAAAGGAACAAAACTAACTCCAGCTGCTATTGGTTATTTAACATCATTAGGGATAACTGATGTTGAGGTTTGCAAAAAACCTTCAATCGCTATTGTAGTTACAGGCGACGAACTTATTGAGGCTGGGCAGCCATTAACTTATGGCAATATATACGAAAGTAATTCAGGAATGCTATTAAGCGCATTAATCGGTTTGGGATTTGCCAATGTTACTATACATAAAGTTGAAGATAATTATACAAATACACTTACTAAATTAGATAAGCTCATTAACCAAAATGATATGGTTCTTATAACTGGAGGAATTTCGGTTGGTGATTACGATTTTGTAGGTAAAGCTTTAAAAGAACTCGAAGTAAGAGAAGTTTTTTATAAAGTAAAACAAAAACCTGGAAAGCCTTTGTTTTTTGGTAAAAAGAAAAATACTATTGTTTTTGCGCTTCCTGGAAATCCCGCTGCTGCATTGAGTTGTTTCTATATATATGTAAATACTGCTTTGCAAAAAATGTCTGGAAACAATAATTACTCATTAGCTAAAATAACTGCTAAATCTACTTCAGAATACATTAAAAAAGGAGATAGAGCACAGTTCTTAAAAGCAATTTATAAGAATCATGAAGTAACTATTTTAGAAGGACAAAGTTCGGCGATGCTACAAACTTTTGCTTTGGCAAATGCTTTGGTATATGTTTCAGAAGCATTGGATTACATTAAAATAAATGATACAGTTGAAATCATTCTTCTTCCAATAAATTAATTGATATGAATTATAAAATTAAAAGCAGGATTTGGATTGAAGCAGATAATACAGTCTTATTAGGAGAAGGGAGAATACGCTTGCTCAAAGCAATAGAAGAAACAGGATCTTTATCTAAAGCTGCAAAAACCCTAAAGATGTCTTATAAAAAGGCATGGCATCTTATAGATTCTGTAAACAGGTCTGCAAAAAAACCGGTTACAATTGCCAGTATTGGAGGAAAAGGTGGTGGAGGCGCAAAGTTGACTCCTTATGGAAAATCCTTAATTACTGCTTTCGAGAATATCAATAAAAAATGCTGGAGATTTTTAGATGAAGAAGTAAAAATAATAAATACCTTATGATTTTTGATGCCGAACATATTTGGCTTTTTTTATTGATTCTACCTATAGTTTCATTTTTATATGCAAGTGTTGGTCATGGTGGCGCAAGTGGTTATTTAGCTTTAATGGCATTGTTTTCTTTTGCTCCAGAAGTTATGAAACCTACTGCGTTATTACTTAATTTATTTGTTGCAGCTATTGCATTTTATTACTACTACAGAGAAGGTTATTTTAATAAAAAACTGTTTCTGTCTTTTGCAATTGCATCTATACCAATGGCTTTTTTCGGCGGAATGATAGAAGTAGATACTTCACTTTATAATAAAATATTAGGAATACTATTAATTTTTGCCATCCTAAAAATGCTTAATGTATTCGGAAAAGAAAGTACCGAAATAAAGAATATTAAAACTTGGCAAGGTCTTTTAGTTGGTGGAGTAATCGGATTTTTTTCAGGACTTATAGGTATTGGAGGAGGGATTATCTTAACACCAATAATTCTATTGTTGCATTGGGGAAAAATGAAGGAAGCTGCAGCCGTTTCTGCCTTATTTATTTGGGTTAATTCTGCTTCAGGTTTAATTGGGCAATTTAGTAGTGGTGTTTCAATAGGCATGCAATCTTTTGGTTTAGTTGCGATTGCATTAATTGGAGGGTTTTTTGGAGGTTATTTAGGAAGTAAAAAAATTAACAATCAAAGCTTAAGGTATATACTGGCTTTTGTGTTGCTTATAGCTTCGGCAAAATTATTAACACTTTAAATGATTGATAAAAAACACATAACAGGAATTATCCTTGCAGGAGGGAAAAGCTCACGAATTGGAAGTGATAAAGGCTTTGTATTATTAAAAAACAAGCCTTTTATTCAGCATATTATTGAAGCTGTGCAACCTCTTGTAGATGAAATTATTATTGTTAGTAATAATCCTGATTACGATATTTTTATGCTGAAACGCGTCAACGATTTAATGAAAGATTCTGGACCGCTTGCTGGTTTATATACAGGATTGCACTATTCTAATACCGAAAATAATTTAGTGTTGAGCTGTGATGTACCATTGATTAACACCGAAACTTTAAGAAAGCTAACCGAACAAAAAGAAGAAAATGCAGACATAATCCAATTGGAAAGCAAAGGCAAAACTATGCCTTTAATTGCTATGTATAAAAAGCACAGTGAAAGTAAGTTTTTTGAGCTTTTACAACAAGGCGAAAGACGTTTGCGTTTTGCTGTCAATCAATGTAAAGTGAAAACCATTGTTTTAAGTGCAGCTTTAGAAAAATTTACAACAAACATAAACACACTAAATAATTTAAACGAAATCACTAATGAGGTTAACCATTAAATATTTTGGGCTTTTAGCTGAAGTTACACAATGTAGTGAAGAACAATTTGAGTTTTCAGGAATGCTAATTAGTGAGCTTCTTGAAACTATTTATTTGAAGCATCCAAAGCTTAAGGAAAAAGATTTTCAGGTTGCTCAAAATCAAATTATAGTTACAAATGAAACTGAAATTTCAGGAAGAGACATAGCACTATTGCCACCATTTTCAGGAGGATAATTAAAAGTTTTAAAAAAGCAGGATAAGATTCCTGCTTTTGCAGGAATTATGAGCAGATATAGCAGACATATAGTTTTAAAAGAAATAGGGCAAAGAGGTCAAGACAAGCTCTCTAAAGCTAAAGTTTTGGTTGTTGGAGCAGGTGGTTTAGGCTGTCCAGTATTGCAATACCTTACTGCTGCCGGAATAGGGACAATAGGTATTATAGATTTTGATAATGTAGAAGAATCAAACCTTCAACGTCAAATCCTTTTTGGCACTTCTTCATTGGGAAAAAACAAAGCAATTGCTGCAAAGCAAAGACTGCAAGATTTGAATAATACCATTACAATCCATACTTATCCTGAAAAATTAACTCATAAAAATGCTTTAAAACTTTTTAATGACTATGATATAATTGTGGATGGTACAGATAATTTTGCTACAAGATATCTAATAAATGATGCTTCAATTATTACAGGAAAACCTTTGGTATATGGAGCCATTTATAAATTTGAAGGGCAAGTCTCAGTATTTAATTATCAAAATGGTGCAAGTTATCGCTGTTTGTTTCCAACACCTCCAAAAGAAGGTACAGTTCCTAACTGTTCAGAAATTGGAGTGTTAGGCGTTTTGCCTGGAATTATAGGAAGTATGCAGGCCAACGAAGTCCTTAAAATTATTTTAGGATTAGGAAATTTACTTTCAGGAAAACTATTCTGCTATAATGCGTTAACAACGCAAACAACTACTTTAAAAATCAATAGAGTTGAAAGCGAAATAAATAAAGTCTTATCAAAAAAAGAAAGTTTTCAAAATACAAATGAAGAATTGAATTGTGATTTTTATGTTCCTGAAATTTCAATTGAAGAAGCTTTTAAAAAGAAGAATATTCAATTTATTGATGTTAGGGAAAATGATGAATTACCAAAAGTTGAAGAATTAAACCCTACTTATATTCCGTTAAGTGAATTAGAAAACAGGTTAGATAATATTGATTTAAAAAAAGAAATAATAATCTTTTGTCAAGTCGGAATTAGAAGTAAAACAGCAGTTTCCATCTTACAAAAACATAATATTAATAAGAGTTATAGTATAAAAGAAGGTGCTTCAGAAATATTAGAATATATGAAGCAACTCCATAAACAATATTAAAATGAACAACAAGAAACCCAAAAACGTATTTAAAGATGGTGCAATTTCTTCCGAATTTATAGCAAATTCCATCGCAAAACACCAATCTAAAACTAGCATTGGTGCACACAACATTTTTTTAGGTCAAGTACGTGCAGATATAATAGACGATAAAACTGTTTTAGACATAGAATACACAGCTTATGAAGATATGGCAAACGCTAAGTTTCACGACATTCGAGAAGCTGCTTTTAGTAAGTTTGACCTAACGTGTATGCACATTTATCATAGTTTGGGTAAAGTGAATACTGGTGAAATATGCATGTTTGTTTTTGTCTCTTCACCAAGACGAAAAGAGGTGTTTAAAGCCATAGAATTTATAGTAGAAGAAATAAAAGCCAACGTTCCCGTTTTTGGAAAAGAAATTTTTGAAGACAAAACGCATCAATGGAAAGTTAACACTTAAAATAATAAACCTCACAGGTTTTTAAAACCTATGAGGTTTGATTAACAATTATTATGATAGATATAACACATAAAAGTTCAACACTTCGAACTGCAATAGCTCAAGCTATAGTAAAAGTTAGCAAACCCGAAACTATTACGGCTATTGAAAATAGAACTGTACCAAAAGGCGATGTATTTGCAATGAGTAAAGCTGCTGGCTTGCTAGGTGTGAAAAGAACTCCGGATTTGCTTCCAGATTGCCATCCACTTCCTATAGAATACACAAACATAGAGTATGAAATTAACGGATTAGAGATTACCATTGTATTTACCGTAAAAACCATTTATAAAACTGGTGTAGAGGTCGAAGCCATGCATGGTGCAAGTGTGGTGGCATTGAATATGTACGATATGTTAAAGCCTATTGATAAAGGCATCGAAATTCATCACATAAAACTACTACATAAAAAAGGAGGTAAATCAGACTTTAGGGATCGATATAGAAATGACCTAACTGCAGCAGTGATTGTATGTTCTGATACAATTTCAGCAGGGCAAAAAGAAGATAAAGCTGGAAAAGCTATTATTAAAAAACTGGAAGAATGTGATGTGAAAATTTCAGATTATATTATTATTCCAGATGAAAAAGATATCATTCAAGAAAAGGCTAAAACCTATCAAAAAAAAGGAATTGATTTAATAATTTTTACAGGCGGAACTGGACTATCTAAAAGAGATATAACACCAGAAGCTTTATCTCCAATATTAGACAGAAAGATTCCAGGAATTGAAGAAGCCATTCGTAATTATGGGCAAGATAGAACGCCATATTCTATGCTTTCTAGAAGTGTAGCAGGAACTATTAAAGACAGTTTAGTATTGGCTTTACCTGGATCTACAAATGGAGCAAAAGAATCTATGGATGCTATTTTCCCTTCCGTTTTACATATTTTCAGAATTTTAAAAGGAGCTCGTCACGACTAATGAAAAAGAACAACAGCATATTGGCAGATACTTTTGGTAGAGCACATACTTATTTACGCATCTCCCTTATAGAGCGTTGTAATTTACGATGTACTTATTGTATGCCTGAAGAGGGCGTTTTACTGTCTCCAAAATCCAGCTTAATGAGCTATGAAGAAATTTATACCATAGCAAAAACCTTTGTAGATAATGGCGTTACAAAAATAAGATTAACAGGAGGTGAACCCTTAATCCGTAAAGATATTCCTGTTATTTTAGAAAAATTAGCCTCTTTACCTGTGGAACTTTCTATTACCACAAATGCTGTAATTGTAGATAAATTTATTGACACATTAAAGGCAAATGGCATTCAAAATATTAATGTGAGTTTAGATACATTGGATAAAGAAAAATTTAAACAGATTACACGTAGAAACGATTTTGAAAAAGTCTATAATAACATTTTACTTTTGGTGAAAAATGGATTTAATGTAAAAATTAATACCGTTTTAATAAAAGGATTTAACGACAATGAAATAATTGATTTAGTTCAGCTTACAAAAAAACTTCCTGTAACTGTTCGTTTTATAGAATTTATGCCTTTTGATGGAAATAAATGGAATATGGAAAAAATGATTTCCTATAAAGAGATAATGAAAAAACTAGATGACTTTCATTCTGAAGGATTAATAGAGCGCATAGAAGATGCTCCAAACGATACTTCAAAAAATTATAAGATTAAAGGATATAAAGGCTCATTCGCAGTTATAAGTTCGGTTACCAATCCCTTTTGTGATTCTTGCAACAGATTACGATTAACAGCCAATGGACAATTAAAAAACTGCTTATTTTCGTCAACCGAATCAGATTTACTTACAACACTTCGCAAGGGTAAATCTATCGAACCAATAATTCAAAAAGCAGTAAAAGCCAAATTTAAAGTTCGTGGTGGAATGGATACCTTAAAAAAACTGCAGCAACCAAAACTACACTCTAACAATAGGAGTATGATTACTATTGGAGGGTAATCGAAATCATTAAACAGAAAAATAACCAATTTTTACTACCTGGTGTTTTATGACATATATCATATTTATAACTTAAGGATATACATATATTGCACAATAGAAGACAAAAAGGTCTTTTTATTGTTATTTTACTAATCAAACACATTAAGTATGTTATCTAAAAAGCAGGCAAGAGCATTCTTTTTAGGAGGTACACTGGTAACGTTTTTAGTTTTTATTGGGCTTACAGTGTATTCTCTGTCAGATGGGAATGATCAAACAAACAAAGAAAATATTACAGAATCTGTAATAAGAGGAAAGAAAATTTGGGAAACAAATAATTGTATGGGATGTCATACATTATTAGGAGAAGGAGCGTATTATGCTCCAGAATTGACAAAAGTTGTTGATAGATTAAATTTAAGATACGATGGTCAAGGAGATGAGGTCATCAAAAGTATTTTAATGTCGCAAGTACCTTGGCAACCTAACGGAAGAAAAATGGTTGCTTTTGGAATGACTGAAAAAGAGTCTGAAGATGTCGTAGCCTTTTTTAAATGGATTGGAGAAATTGATTTAAATGGATTTGAAAGAATTGTATCTCCATTAGCGAAAGATAGAATTAACAACTAAACTTAAACATCATGAAATATAAATCACAAAAAGTAGCATATTGGTTTTTTGCATTATCAATGCTATTATTAGTATTACAAATAATCTATGGTTTTATAATGGGCTTTGCACGTATAGGTCTTGATGGTCTTCACGAATTCATTCCTTTTAATACTGCTAGAGCAGTACACACAAATTTATTGGTAGTTTGGTTGTTATCTGGTTTTATGGGAGCAGCTTATTATATTATTCCAGAAGAAGCACAACGTGAATTAGTAAACGTGAAATGGGCTTATGTTCAACTAATAAGTTTAGCATTAGTTGGAGTGGCAGCTGTTATTGGATTTCATTTTAATATTTGGGAAGGACGTAAATTTTTAGAAATTCCAAGACCATTAGATTATTTAGTAGTAGCAAACGTACTATTGTTTTTAGGGCTTATTTTGACAACTTTATTTAAATCAAAACGAAGAACAACAACATCATTGGTGTTATCAATGGGGCTTTTATTTGCTGCCTTATTATACTTACCTGGAATGATACCATTTGATAGTCAAGTCTTAGATTCGTTTTTCCGTTGGTGGGTTGTTCATTTATGGGTTGAAGGTGTTTGGCTATTAATTATGGGTGGTATTTTATCGTTCTTATTAATTAAAATTACAGGAGTAGATAGAGAGGTTATTGAAAAGTGGTTGTATGTAATAATTGGATTAACTTTTTTATCAGGAATTTTAGGCACAGGTCATCACTATTATTATATAGGTGTAAATAAAATATGGATAATAGTAGGTGGGATTTTCTCAGCATTAGAACCTTTAGCATTATTGGCAATGGCATTATTTGCTGTAAATATGTATAGAAAAGGCGAAAAAAAGCATCCTAATAAAATAGCTTTATTATGGACATTAGGTTCAGCAATCGTAGCGTTTATCGGAGCTGGCTTACTTGGTTTTGCACATACACTACCACAAGTAAACTTATATACACACGGAACATTAATAACTGGGATGCACGCACACTTAGCGTTTTGGGGTGCTTATGCTATGATTGTTTTTGCGATTATTAGTTATGCATTACCTAATTTAACTGGTAGAAAATTCTACGATAGTTCTAGAGGTAGAATGGCATTTTGGTTATCAAATATAGGTATGTTTGGTATGACCATTGCCTTTGGTGTTGCAGGTGTGGCTCAAGTGTATTTAGAACGGAAATTTAGTATGGACTTTATGGAAGTGCAAAAAGAAGTTAGTATTCATTTTGTTGTATTAATAATTCTTGCAACTTTATTTACATTTGGAGTATCATTATATATCGTTGAGTTTATTAAACATGGAAGACCAACCGATGAAGCTTTAGAAACTTTAGATAGTTAAGTAAAACAGTTTTTATTAATTAAGAAGGTTTAAGAAGTAAAAATAGCCACTTGTCTAAACCAAGACAAGTGGCTTAAAGTAATTACTTTAAGTTATACCTCATACCATAGTACCGTCTTAAAGTTATTTATGAATTACTTTTTAGACCTTCATTAATTAAATTTTAAAGTAATGACAAAGACATTAGTGTACAATTCAGGAATTAATTCTCAACCTACAATGGAATCTAACGCTGAATATTCCAAACCATTCTATAAGCCAATAGCAAAAGAGATAGATGTTTTTGAGCATTCTTATAAAAACAAACTCCCAATGCTATTAAAGGGCCCAACAGGATCTGGTAAAACACGGTTTGTAGAGTTTATGGCTTATAAATTAGATAAAAAGTTAATTACAATTTCTTGCCATGAAGAGACCTCTTCAACCGATTTAATTGGACGATATATTATTAAAGGTGCAGAAACACTTTGGCTAGATGGTCCTCTTACAACTGCAGTTAAAGAAGGAGCAATTATTTATTTAGACGAAATAGCCGAAGCAAGACCAGATGTTATTGTTGCTATACATTCGCTTACAGACCATAGACGAGAATTGTTTATTGATAAATTAGGGGAAACCATTAAGGCACATAATGATTTTATGATGGTAGCATCTTTTAATCCTGGATATCAACGCGGATTTAAAGAATTGAAACCTTCAACAAGACAACGTTTTGTAGCGACTGCATTCGATTATCCTGAAGCTAAAATTGAAACAGAAATTTTAGTAAACGAAACCGAAATAGATTTAAATATTGCTAAAAAGCTGGTTAATATTGCTGTTAAAATTCGAAATTTAACCGAATTGGGATTAACCGAAACAGTTTCTACGCGTTTATTGGTAGATGCTGCTAAATTAATTCATAGTGGTTTACCAAAGCGCTTGTCTGTTCACGTCGCTGTAGTCGAACCTTTGTCTGACGATCTTGAAGTAGTTGAGGCTCTTAAAGATTTATGCGATTTAATGATATAAACCAGTCTGAAGTACAACTAAAGACAAAAGACTGAAGATTATGTTCGAGTTTGAGCCAGATGAATACATATTTACAAAACTTGCCCATTATTTTAAACGCCGTAAAAAGAAAAAGCAGGAACGCATTGCTCATGCTGTAAAATTAGAGGATATTAAACCTCGATTAACCATTTTTGCAAGAGCGATTACAGGTAAACCCATTGAGGTTTTTGAAGCCGAAAGAGAAGGTGGCCATAAGGATAATAATTTTTTTCTTCCTGTGTATTTTGCCGATTTTCCTTCAATTGAAGAAAACATATCATTTTATTTATTCAGAATACTGTATTTATCAGTTCAAAAAAATTTAGACTTAAATTGGAATGATAAGAAAGAGCATGAATTAGCTGAATCTCGACTTAAAGCACAAGAAACTTCACAACAGGTTTTAAATGTTTTATTTCAAGAATTTCCGATAACCAAAAAGTATCACGAAAGTTTTGTCCAGTTTTATAAAGACCAAGCCAAAAATGAAGAATCGGTCGATTTTACTTTTGTTTATGGTAAATGGATGCGTAATACTCCTGAAGAAGCTTCAGATAATAAATTAAAAAACTTTTCAGAGAAAGTTAAAACCATAACTGATGAGAAACCAAAAACCACTATTAAAGCCAGTGCAGTAGAAGAAATAATTTCTGTTAAAGTAGATAAAAAACAATTAGAAGACACAGTTTTACACCATCAATTTGAAAATGTAGATACTGCTGAAGAATTTGAAGGAAATTGGAGAGATATGGATGGAGATGATGAATTGGAAGACCATTCTAACGCGTTGGAAGAATTGAATATGAAATATACAGTTCGGGTCGATGATACTGCGCACTCCGTTTATCAGGCAGATTTTATTGAAAACACAACGATTTCTGAAAGTGCAGAAACAGATAGTACAGGATATTATATTAAATATGATGAGTGGGATTATTCTAAGCTCGCTTACAAAGACAACTTTTGTAAAGTATATCCTAAAACCATATTAAAAACAGATGTTTCTTATTATAAAAAAACAGTATCAGAAAACAGGTCAACGCTGTCAGGATTACGCAAAATGTTAACCACAGTAAACAATAAATATCAACAGCAACGACGACAAACTCAAGGCGAAGAGTTTGATCTTGATGCCATAATAGATTTGTTTGTCGATGTAAATTCTGGGCATACGCCTTCAGAAAATATATATCTTTCTAAACGTAAAAAAGAAAAAGATTTGTCCATTTTATTGCTGTTGGATATTAGCTTGTCCAGCGATGGTTATGCAGCAGGAAATAGAGTAATTGATGTAGAAAAACAAGTTTCAATTTTATTTGGAGAAATCTTGGATGAATTCAATATAGATTTCTCAATAGATTGTTTTTATTCAAAAACCAGAAACCATGCTACCTATTTAACGATTAAAGGTTTTGATGAGGATTGGAATAGAGCTAAATTTAAAGTAGGTGCAGTAGAACCAAGTGGTTATACTCGTATTGGAGCAGCCTTGCGACATTCGGGAGCATTGCTGGATAAAAGAGAAACTAAAAACAAGTGGGTTATACTTATCTCGGACGGAAAACCTAATGATTATGATAAATACGAAGGAAAATATGGAATTAATGATGTAAAACAAGCACTTCGCGAATTAAACCAAAGACAAATAAACTCTTATGCTTTAGCTATAGAAGCACAAGCCAAATATTATTTGCCACAAATGTTTGGGCAAAATCACTATCAAATCTTAACAACACCTGTTGAGTTGTTAGAATCTTTAGTAAAGCTTTACGATAAAATTAAGCACCAATCATGAAGTACATTCTTTTTCTTTTACACATTTCTTGTAAACTGAATACAAAAAATTATCTAAAAGTTATTGTAGAAAATTATTCATTGTAAAAATTAACTATATTGAAAATAATTTAATGAAGTATGAGATTAAAATATAAACTTATTAATGACATCTAGAAAAACTAAAAACAATATTTTAATAATTTCAATTTTAATTGCGCTTTTTGGTGTTTACAATGTTTTAATTTATAGCTCTAACGATAGTGAAACACCAATTAAATTGTCAGAAAGAGCATCACATGGGCAAAAATTATGGCAAAACAACAACTGTTGGTCCTGCCATCAGGTCTATGGTTTGGGAGGTTATTTAGGGCCAGATTTAACTAATGTTTATTCTTCGCCAAATAAAGGTGAAAGTTATATAAAAGCATTCTTAAATAGTGGTGTTAAATCAATGCCAAAATTCAATTTTTCAGAAGAAGAAAAAGATGCAATAGTATCGTATTTAAAACACATTGACAGTACAGGATATTTTCCCAATTATGATGCCAATTTACATAAAACAGGCTGGGTGGAATTAAAGTATAAGAATGAAAAATAAAACGTCATTACTTTTTTTAATAGGAGCATTATTTGCCCTAATTGTAGGTGTCCTTTTTGGATTGTTAGCATCGTTACAATATATTATTCCAGAGTTTTTAAAGGAGTATATTCCGTTTAATAAAATGCGCCCTTTTCATGTAACTACAGTTGTTTCGTGGATTATATTGTGTGCAACAGGAAGTATATACTTTTTTATTACTCGTATAGAAGGGCTAAAACTATTTTCGGCAAAACTTGCTAAATTTCATTTTATTATTTTTCTGCTTACGGGTTTGGGTATTTATATATCTTTTTTAACTGGTAAAATGGAAGGTAGAGAATATTTGGCTTATTCGCCAATTCTTACAATTCCAATTCTTATAGGATGGATATTTTTTGGTGTAAATTATTTTAAAACCATTGCAAAGAATGTTTCAAATTGGCCAGTTTATTATTGGATGTGGGGAACAGGAATTGTATTTATGATTTATCATTTATGCGAAGCTCACTTATGGGTTTTCCCTTATTTTAAAGATTATGTTGTTAGGGATATTTCTGTGCAATGGAAATCGTATGGCTCATTTGTTGGTTCATGGAATATGTTGGTTTACGGAATTGCCATATATTTAATGTCTAAAATTAAAAGCGATAATTCTTTAGCAAGAGGAAAAACAGTCTTTTTCTTTTATTTTTTAGGGCTAACAAACTTAATGTTTGGTTGGGCTCACCATACCTATTTAATCCCTATGCAACCATGGATTCGTTATGTGGCTTATGGAATAAGTATGACAGAATGGGTGGTTTTAATCCATATTATTTATTGTTGGAAGAAGTCTTTGAGCAATGAAGAAAAGCAGAGTTATTGTATGGCATATAAGTTTTTAATAACTGCCGATTTTTGGATATTTTTAAACTTGATTCTTGCCTTATTGTTCTCTATTCCTGCTATTAACTTTTTTACTCACGGAACACATATAACTGTGGCACACTCCATGGGAACAACTATAGGGATAAATGCAACAATTTTGTTGGCTTCAGTGTTTTTTATTGTTTCTAAAATAGATCCTAAATTTAACATCAATCAATTTTTAATTAAAAAGGGATATTTTCTATTTAAAGGTTCTCTTCTCTTTTTTTGGTGTTCTTTACTAATTGCAGGAATTAAAAAAAGTTATTGGATGTACTTTTCTGAAAATATTCTTTTTTCAGAAATGCAAGACTCTTTATATTTTGTTTATATAGCTATATTTATTTTTGGTTTTGGTTTGGTTATAGCAATTATTTCACTGGCAACAGTTTTACTAAAGCCACTTTTAAAAACGTTGAATACATAAATTAAAAGTTTGAAATCATCTAATAATCCTTTTCAATTTTAATCCGAACATCTACAACTGTAATGTAATGAGCTGTTCCTATTGTAAGGACTGATGTCCATTTATACTATTTCTGGAACGACTTCAACTAATGCACAAACAGTTTGATGATTTCAACAAATTTTGTTTCGTTAACGACTTGTCTTCCTCTTATTCCTTGTGTTATTAACTATTTCAACTGTCTTTTTTCTAATAATTTTAATGACTTTGAGTACATCGTTTTTGGCATTTTAGTATTATCTTGCGTGAAATTTTTATTAGTTACTTTTAATTTTATAGAATTAAAAAAACGCATATTTTCTATAAAGTAAAGCATACAACTTGTTTAGTGCTGTTTATAGTAACTATTTTATTAATAATGTTAGATTAACATATTATAAATTGATTAAAGTATGAATAAGACGCATTCGTTTCATATCCCTGTAATGGGAATAGGATTTACTATTGATACTCCATTAAAGGTTGCTCAATACGGAATGGATTCTGTAATTTCTTTAATAGATGATATTTTGCTAGAGAAATTACGAAAAATGTATAGTGAGAAATTTGAAATCCCTTTTAAGGAAATTTCAGATAAGGTAGATGATTTTAGGGCAAAAAGAATTACCTCTTATTTAAATTTAATCAACGATCTAGCTGTAGAAAAATTTGAAACCTTAAAAAATGTTACTGAAGAAAAAAGTAATGAAATAAAGGAGTATGTAAGTATGCTACCAGATTATTCAGTCTTAAGAAAAGAATTTGAAAAACTCACAAAAAATAGTTTTAATTTTTCTGAAATAAAAAGTTGGGCAATGAAAAATCTAACTATGGGAAGTATTGATGTTAATATAATGACAAAGGTTGATAAGGATAATTATAAAAAAGGAGAAAAATTATCTGTTGAATATAATGATGCCCATGCAGCTCTTAGAGGATTTGCAAATAGTAATTTAAAATCTTCGGTAGTGCTTTCTGCAGGAATGAATCCCAGACTATATGCATATATGTCTCAATTTGATGATTTTTATCCAAATAAAAATGGAGAAATTAAAAAGAAGATTATTCTAAAGGTCAGTGATTATAGATCTGCTTTAATACAAGGTAAGTTTTTAGCTAAAAAAGGGCTTTGGGTTTCAGAGTATAGAATAGAATCTGGGCTTAATTGTGGAGGTCATGCTTTTGCTACAGACGGCTATCTTTTAGGTCCTGTTCTAGAAGAGTTTAAAGAAAAACGAAACGAGTTAAAAGATTCTATTCAAGATTTATTAAATCAAGTATTAATAAGCCAAAGTAGAGTTGTGCCAGAAAAACCATTATCACTAGAAATTACAGCTCAAGGAGGAGTTGGAACCGAAGAAGAACACGATTTTTTATTAGATTATTATAAGGTAGATTCAGTAGGTTGGGGAACTCCTTTTTTATTGGTGCCAGAAGCTACAACAGTAGATAAAGAAACTCTGAATAAATTAACAATTGCTAAAGAAGAAGATTTGTATTTAAGTGATATTTCTCCATTGGGGATTCCTTTTAATAACCTTCGAGGTAATACAAAAGATTTAGAAAAAGAATCGAAAATTAATATTGGAAGACCTGGAAGTGTTTGCCCAAAAAGATTTGTGGCACTTAATAAAGAGTTTAAAGAAACAGGAATTTGTACTGCCTCCAGAGAATACCAACGTGATAAAATAAATGAATTGAGTAAAAAAGAATTGTCTCCATCTCAATATCTAGATCAAGTTAATAAAGTAACAGAAAAAACATGTACTTGTGTAGGATTAGGCACTTCTGCACTATTGGCTTATGATTTAGACACAAAGGTAGAAGGACAAGGTGTTTCAGTTTGTCCTGGTCCTAATATGGCCTATTATTCCAAAGTTATGAGTTTAAAAGATATTACTAATCATATTTATGGAAGATTAAATATGATCTCAAGAACCGATCGCCCAAATATGTTTATAAAAGAATTAAATATTTATATCGATTTTCTTAAAAACAAATTAGAGGAAACTAAAGGAGCTTTAGATAAAAAACAAGAAAAGTATTTTTCAACTTTTTCTGCTAATTTAAATGAAGGTATTTCTTATTACCATAAATTATTTGGCACAATTAAAGATACTTTTGAAGAAGCAAAATCTACTATTTTTAATGAATTAGAGTTCAGTAGAAGTAAATTACAACTCATTAGTGTTGAGATTGAAAATTGTGAAAAAATCTAATTTATTTCTATGCGTTTAACTTTATAGAAATACTTTTAGGATGTTTTTTAGTAAGGCTTTGTTGTTAACAAACGGCTCTTTTGTTTTTCAATCCTAATCCGAACATCCACAGCTGTGATGTCTTTTTTTGTTCCTATTAAAGGATTAATATCCATCTCTAATATTTCTGGCGCAACTTCAACTAATGCTGAAACACGTTGAATGATTTCAATAAATTTTGTTTCGTTAACGCCTTCTCTTCCTCTTATGCCTTGTAAAAGTTTATAGCCTCTTAACGAAGTAATCATTCTTTCAATTTCTGGTTTTGACAGTGGACTTAAACCAACTGAAACATCTTTTAATATTTCGACAAAAACACCACCCAAACCACAAACAATAGTATGGTTAAATCCTTTCTCTTTTTTTACGCCTACAAACAATTCTAGTCCTGTGAGCATGTGTTGTGCTAAAACTCCTGTGGCATTTTTTATTTGCATTAAAGCATCAAAATTTTTAGCGACTTCTTCTTTTGAGTTCACATTTAAAATAACCCCTTTAACATCCGATTTATGTAGAGGGCCTATTACTTTCATTACAATTGGGAAGTTTTTTTTCTTGATTTTTGAAAGTAGTTTTTCTTTAGAATTTTCAACAATTTCCCTAACTCTAGGTATTTGGGCAGCATCTAGAAGTAGAGCCGTTGTTATAGGATCTAGATATCCATTAGGAGCTTTATCAATTATCGTTCTTATTTTTTTTGTATCTACTATAGGTAAAATGATTTCTTCTGAAACAGGAAAAGGTGTTTTATAAACTTGGGCCAATGCCTTGCCAAGAACAACTTCATCAGGGAAATTAATATTGCCTTTACTTAAAAATGAAGTGATTTCTTCCTGTGCATTAATTACTGAAGGCAGTACAGGGAAAATAGGTTTTGTACAAGTATCTAGCTTATCATTTAACAGATTATAAACGTTTTCTACATCAAATAAACCTGGACTTCCAAAAACAACGACCATTGCATCAATAAAGTCGAACTTATGCTCACAATAATCAATAATAATTCCTAATTGTTCAGCAGTACCAGTTGCAAGAAAATCGATTGGATTACTAACCGATGATCCAGAAAATAAAAAGGATTCAAGTTCTTGAGCTTTTTCGCCTTCAATAACAGGAATACGTAAACCGCCTTTAGAAAGTTCATCGGCAAGCATTACAGCCGAACCTCCAGCATGTGTAATTATGGCTATGTTTTTCCCTTTAAGTTCTTTATAATTAAAAATTGAAGCCACACTTAATAACTCCTCTCGACTACTGCAATACACGATTCCAGCTTTTTTAAACAAGGCTCTTATAGTTAAATCCGAACTGGAAATAGCTCCAGTATGCGATGTCGCAGCTCTACTTCCCTCCAAAGTGCTTCCAGCTTTTATTGCTGCTATTTTTACCCCTTTTTTAATTAATGAAGAAGCGTGTTTAAGTAATTTTTTAGGATTACAAATGGTCTCTAAATACAATAATTTTATTGGTGGATCAATAACTGCATTATAATGCTCATCCATATATTCCAAAATATCTTCGATAGAAGTTTGAGCACTATTTCCAACCGAGTAAACATTTGCAAACTTTACACCTAAAGGGATGCCAGATTCCATGATAAAAACTGCAGTAGCACCCGAACTGGATATTAAGTCACAGCCTTCTGTACTGTATTTTGGAATAGGAGACGTAAATACACCTTTATAATTTTTATTAATAACGCCAATACAATTAGGGCCAATTAAACACCCATTTACACTATTAACAACAGCAACGATATCTTTTTCTAAAGTGCTGCCTGTTTTATTAGCTTCAGTAAAACCTGCTGAAATAATTATAAATGCTTTAGTCTTTTTTTGCTTTGCTAAAACAGTTATCACTTCTAAACAATACTTTGCAGGAATTGCAAGTATTGCCAAATCAGTTTCAGGGATATTATGCACTGAAGAAAAACTAGGTATGCCTTGTATTTTATTATATTTAGGGTTAACAACACTTAAAACACCTTGATAATCTCCATCTATAATATTCTTTACTATTTTTCCTCCAGGTTTTCTTATATCGTTAGATGCACCTATTATAACAATACTCTTTGGGTTTATTAATTGTTCGTTTAGCATGTAATTAGTTTTCTCGCATGTAAAAGTATTTAAGTATTGTCACTTATTAAATGACATTCATCATATCGAGATTATCTAATTAAGAGAATTTAAAATAGTATTGAATGTTCTTTTTAAGAATTCCCAGATGCTTCCATTGTTTTACAAATATTATTTGAAGTTTTAAAAACGAAATTATTAGCCATCTAAAAAAATAATTTTTTTTAAGGAGATTGTTTTTCCTTTACTTTTAATTTCATCAGCAAATTGAGATATAGTTTTATCCTTGAATTCCTCTAAAATTCTTTCTTTAAAATCGGCTACTATATTATGAACAGGGCAAGGGTTTTCGATAGTACACTTTGATAATCCCAAAAAACATTGGTCGAATTTTTTAGTGCCATCAATACTTTTAAAAATATCCCAAATGGTATTTTTTTTATCTTTCTTGCTTAAATAAAACCCACCACTTGGACCCTTTGTAGAAGACACCAACTGATCTCTTGTGAGTTGCTGTAATAATTTAGCTAAAAAAGGTTGAGGAGCTTCTAATTTATCTGCAATTTTTTTAACTCCTATTTTTTTAGATTCATTACTATATAATGCTAAATAAAGCACAGATCTTATAGCATATTTGTTAGCACTTGATAACATGTTAGTTGAGTTTTAATCAAATATAGTAAAAAAAGACGCTTTAATCTTAAATTTACTGTGCCAAACTTTTTTCTAATGCTTTTGCTTTAGGATGTAAAATATTATTCTCCAAATGAATGTGTTGGTGTAAATCCTGTTCAAACTCATCTAATGCAGCATAGAGTGCTCTAAAAGTATTACAGGCTTCTTCTGGAGGCGTATAATTATTACTCAATTTAGCTATGGTTTTAAAAATATCTCCAGCATTTTCATGTTCCTGTTCCATCATTTGTATAGGATTATTTACTGTTCCGAAAGGTGGTTGTGGTAAAACACTACCTTCTTTTTCAGCTTTAACCAATTGCTTAATAAATGGGAAAAGAATAAGTTCTTCTTTTTTCATATGCGCAGTTAGTTCTCCAGCAACCTCTTGAAATAAATTGTTTATTTCCACAACTTCTTTGTAATGATGTCCATGAACGTTGGCAACTTTGTTTGCATATTCTAATAATAGCTGAATGCTTTCTTCTACATAAGTATGATGAACATTGATAATATGATCTATTAAAAAACTTAAATCCCAACTATTATAATCTATAGTTCTATGAGACACTTCATCTATTGCCAAAAGTTCATTTTCTAAAGTTTTATAATCAACATCGTTTTTAGCACAGGCTTTTTCTATGGTTATTCCACCACCACAGCAAAAATCTATACCGTGTTTTTTAAAAACGTGAGCGGATTTAATATTTTTGGTTACAACTTCTGCTACAGTATTGTTTTTATTTATATTCATAATTTCTCTTTTTGTTAGAACTACAAAAATACAAAAAAGATATTTTAGTCTTTTATTATTTTTAATAAAATTGAGTAGTTTATTTTTTTAACGATAAGAGGTTTTTTTATCTAAAAAAAATTCATTATCATTTGGGTTTCAATTAATATTTTAAATCTCTTGTACTGTATTCCCAAAGAGGTTTTCATTATGATTTTTGTCATAGTTATTAACTCTTTATAGAGTTATTTTTGTGTTTAAAATTAATTACTACAAACTTGAGGATAAAAGAAAAAATAGAGCAACTCAAAAAAGAAAAAAACGCTATCATCTTAGCACATTATTATCAGCAACCTGATATACAAGAAATTGCAGATTTTGTTGGAGATAGTTTAGGCTTATCACAAGAGGCGGCCAAAACCGATGCAGATATTATTGTATTTGCAGGAGTGCATTTTATGGCAGAAACAGCAAAAATTCTAAACCCTGAAAAAATTGTTGTTCTTCCCGATCTCGAAGCAGGATGCTCTTTAGCAGATTCATGTCCAGCAGAGACATTTGAAGAATTTGTTAAAGCAAACCCAGATCATACTGTAATTACCTATATAAACTGTAGCGCAGAAGTAAAAGCGTTGACAGATATTGTTTGTACATCTTCTAATGCGCTAAAGATTGTTGAATCTATTCCAGAAGATAAGCCTATCATTTTTGCACCTGATAAAAATTTAGGAAAGTACATTATGAAAAAAACAGGTAGAAACATGCTTCTTTGGGATGGAAGTTGTGTAGTGCACGAAGCTTTTTCTATTGATAAACTTTTAGAATTGTATAAAAAACATCCTGATTCTATAATAATTGCACATCCTGAATCTGAGGAACATATCTTAAATATTGCAACATATATAGGTTCTACTTCAGGAATGATCAATTATGTAAAAAATCACCCCAAAGGAAAATTTATTGTGGCAACTGAATCAGGTATTTTACATAAAATGCAACAGGAAGCTCCAGAAACTGAACTTATTCCAGCTCCTGCTATAGAAGACAATACTTGTGCGTGTAGTGAGTGCAGTTTTATGAAAGTAAATACATTGCAAAAATTGTACGATTGTTTACTCAATGAAAGTCCACAAATTAAAATTTCAGAAGCTATTAGAGAAAAAGCTTTAATCCCAATTCAACGGATGCTAGACCTCTCAAAATAATTATGATTACAACAAACTATTTGGTAATAGGTTCAGGAGTAGCAGGATTGACCTTTGCTGTTAAAATTGCTGAAAAGTTTCCCAATAAAAATATTATTATTGTAACTAAAGGTGATGAAGACGAATCGAATACCAAGTACGCTCAAGGTGGAGTAGCAGTAGTACTCGATGCTGAAGAAGATTCTTTTCAAAAACATATTCAAGATACTTTAATTGCAGGCGATGGGTTATGTGACCAATCTGTTGTCGAAATGGTAGTTAAAGAAGGGCCAAAACGGCTTAAGGAATTAATGTTATGGGGAGCTAATTTTGATATTGACACTAAAGGAAATCTAGATTTAGGCAAAGAAGGAGGTCATTCAGAATATCGTGTAGTACATCATAAGGATATAACAGGCTTTGAAGTAGAAAGAGCATTATTAGAACGTGTACATCAACTAACAAACATTAAGATATTATCTCATCATTTTGCTATAGATTTAATTACAGAACACCATTTAAAAATTACTGATTCTAATAGTTTAACCTGTTATGGAGCCTATGTTTTAGATCAAAAAACAGGACATATATTTACCATAAAATCTGATAGTGTTTTATTAGCTTCAGGAGGTATAGGTCGTGTATATGGACATACCACTAATCCTGTTATTGCAACAGGTGATGGCATAGCTATGGCTTATAGAGCAAAAGCCAATATTAAAGACATGGAGTTTATACAATTTCATCCTACAGCACTCTACAATGCAGAAGAGAGCACTTCATTTTTAATTTCTGAAGCAGTTAGGGGTTTTGGCGCATACTTGCGTAATAAAGAAGGCTATAGGTTTATGCTTGACTTTGATGAAAGAGCCGAATTAGCTTCAAGAGATATAGTGTCACAATGTATAGATAGTGAGTTAAAAAGAACTGGAGACACACATGTTTTTTTAGATTGCACACATCTTGATATTGAAATGTTTAAATCACATTTTCCAAATATCTATGAAAAATGTTTATCTCAGCATATTAATATTGAGATTGATTGGATTCCGGTAGTTCCTGCATCTCATTATTTATGTGGTGGAATTGTTGTAGATAAAGCAGGAAAAACATCCATCAACAATTTATTTTCTTGTGGCGAATGCTCAAGAACTGGTTTACATGGCGCTAATAGATTGGCTTCAAACTCTTTATTGGAAGCATTGGTATATGCACACAATATCTTTAAATACCATATTAATAATCCTATTAAAAAAAACAAATTAAAGATTCCTGAATGGAATGATGAAGGGACAACCATTCCTAAAGAGCATGTTCTTATACAGCATAACCTTAAACAATTACAAGCCTTGATGAGAAATTATGTTGGCATTGTACGAAGTAATCATCGTTTAACCAAAGCCATAACTCATTTAGACCTTATTTATAAAGAAGTAGAAGAGTTATATAAAAATGTAAAAATAAATACTACGCTATGCGAATTAAGAAATATGGTTAACGTAGCTCACTTAATTATTAACCAATCCTTAGAGAGAAAAGAAAATAAAGGAGGATATTATAATAGTGACAATAAAAAATGAACAACTAAATTACGGATTGAACCAAATAAAATATTAAAATAAGAGCACATAAATAAATGCACTCTTTTTTATTTTTCTTCGTGTTGGCTATTTTTCTCCAAACATTAAAAGTTCGTTGCAAACCATTTTGGTTACATAGCGTTTTTCACCTTCTTTGGTTTCTAAATTGATCTATAAAAAGAATTAGAATCGCCAAAAAAAACAGGACACTTGCTACAGTAAGAAAAGTATAATAATTATTTATGAGCGGATATCCTAACCAATTTACAGAACCCTTGTATATGAGTAAACTTTCTGTTAGGATAAATCCAATAAGGTATATTGTATATTTATTTTTTGATATAACCAATAGTTTAAAGTGGTTAAGGAAAGCGAAAATGGAAATGCTCACAACTCCTAAAAACACCCAATGTAAATAGCCTATTACGAAATCTATATTAGAAGAAATAACTTCAGCAATGATAGGGAAAGCCCCTAAAACCTGAAATATTAGCTTTACAATTATAAGTAGTGCAACTGTTTTTAATAAGCCTCCTTCAATTATTGTAAGCGATGATTTTAATTTTTCTTTATTCTGAAGTATTTTTCGGAACAAAACTCCAAAAGCAACAATTTGAAATAATCCGCCAACTCCTGCCAAAATATAAAAAACAGGATATGGTTTCATCCACAAAACAGAAAGAGCAAAAGTGAGAATTACACCTAAACTAAACAGATAAAAAAATATATTAAATATTTTTTTCGGAATGTAAATGGAATACTTTTCAAAAACAAAAAATAAAATACCAAAAAGTGCTATAATAAACCAACCATTATATTGAAAATGCAAATAGAAATAGATGGCATTTCTGTACAAAGAAGAAGCACTTCCTAAAGTGTTCATGATAACACCCAATGTCCAAGGACCAATACTTGACAAGACCATAAACCACAATGAAGCTCGAATGAGTTTATACGAATAGGTTTTCTTTTGTTCTGCGGAAGTATGCTTTAAAAACAAATAGGTAAACCAATACGATACAATTAAAAAAAGAGTCGAAAAAAAAATTGAAGGTATTGCGTAGCCAATAAATGGAAATGTCAACAGCATTCCAATAATGGTTACTTGTGTACTCCAAAAAAGCAATTTGTACTTTTTATCTATAGGCTTATCAATTAGATAAAATTTATAAATAAGTGTTGTTAATCCTGTATAAACCCATCCTAATAAGGCAATATGTGAATGTGAATGAAGTATGTATTTGTAGTTGATAGAAATGTCTATTACTTGAAACAAGCGCATTAATACTCCTAAAAGCGCTATGACAAAAAAGTAACCTAGAGCTATATTAATATGAGTTTTTAGTTTCATCTAAAAAAAAATGCAATCTACATTAAAATCTAATTAAACTAACAAAAAAAAAGACTCTCTTAAGAGGAGAGCCTTTTACATACTAAAAAGTGTATTATTTATTTCCAAGCATTAAAAGCTCGTTGCAAACCACTTCGGTTACATAGCGTTTTTCACCTTCTTTGGTTTCGTAACTTCTTGAGGTTAGTTTACCTTCAATAGCCACTTCTTTTCCTTTGGTAACATATTTCTCGATTATCTCTGCGGTTTTTCCCCAAGCAACAACATTGTGCCATTGTGTGTCTGTAATTTTTTCACCTTTAGCATTTTTGTAGCTTTCGTTTGTAGCGATAGAAAATTTTGCTAATGTTTTTCCTGATTCAAGATTGATAATTTCTGGATCGTTTCCTAAATTTCCAATCAACTGTACTTTGTTTCTTAATGAGTTCATAATTCTATTTTTAATGTTAAACAGTTAATACTATCGAGTTCTTATGTTTCGACACTGCAAATATGAAATAGCTTCCAAACTTTATTCGGTTAATAAGCATTTAAATTCGTTTGTAAATGTTTGTAGTCGGTTGTAATCGGATAATATTTTTTAACTTGGGGAACTATATATCTGTTTACACCAATAAGTAAAGTTTAATTTTGCACTTGAAGATGTGCATTTTTTGAAGTATGCAAGTTGTCTAATCCATGTTCGGATTCCGCTAATTCAGAACCCTAAACAATGAGCGTCCTGCCGACTTAAAGTCAGATTAAATTCTTGCTTTTCAATGAACGAGTTACTAATTCTGACTAACATTAGTAACCATTATTAGTCTTTATCTTCTCTTGGGTTATAGTCTAATCCTTTTTTTAGTTTTTTGTTGAAATCTGATAACTTTTCCTGTTGTTTTGGTAAAGTAGGTGGGGATGGAACGTTACCTGTCTTGGTTTTATCAACTAATTTATCAAAATCAGATTTAAACTCAATATCTTGAACAATTCTAAACTTTGAATATTCTCTTTCAGCAAAATTCTTTGCTACTTTTGCACTAACAATTCCTTTGTTTTTTAAAATATCATAATCGTTAAACTGTATAAATGCATCCAACTTATCCACCCAATCCTTCATGGTCAGACCTTGATTTCTTTTAGCTTGTAATTCAGCAAAGTCTAGTAACATATTAACTAAAATATTTAACTCTGATATCTCATTGTGCTTAAAGTAATTTTTAGCAACAGAAACATCTGATTTCAAAATTTTACCACCTTTTTTCTCATTTTTCCAACTAGTTAAGCCCATATTAGGCAATTTAGCATTAGCTCTAAGCTTAATTATCTCGGAAGCAGTATGGTGGGTTATAGCATATTCAAGTTTGTTCTGAACAGTCGCAAAAAAGCTTTGGGAAATTTTAGCCTTCGAATTGTAGTCAATAGATAAAGCATATATATCAGTAATTTTCTGATAAAAACGCCTTTCCGAGGCACGTATCTCACGAATACGCTCAATTAATTCGTCGAAATAATCTTTATCAAATAGCGTTTTTCCTTGTTTTAGCCTATCGTCATCTAAAGCAAACCCTTTAATTAAATACTCTTTTAATATGGAAGAAGCCCATATTCTAAATAGTGTGGCTTTATTAGAATTAACTCTATAACCTACAGATATTATGGCGTCTAGGTTGTAAAACTCTATTGAACGCTGAACATTTCTATATCCTTCCTTTTGAACTGTCAAGATTTCCTTGACAGTTGAAAATTTATTAAGCTCTCCTTCTTTATAAATATTAACTAAGTGTAAACTTATGTTCTGTTTAGTTGTGTCAAAAATATCAGCCATACTTGACTGAGTAACCCAAACAGTATCATCATCTAAAATTACTTGAATATTTGTTGTGCCATTCTGAGCTGAATAGAAAAGAAAGTTTTTTTGTTCTTCTAAATTACCCATTAATCAATTCTTTATAAGTTATTCTATTTTCAACGTTTTGCAAAAGTAAATTAAATCTATCACTTTCACTACCGTTTCTTGTGTTGTATCTGAATACAAATTCATCAACGTAAAAATGTAAATGTTTTTTTGAAGTAAAATGATAGATACCATATATACCTCGCTTTAATAAAGCCCAAAAGCTCTCTATTGTGTTTGTGCTTACACGACCTCTTACATATTCTCGTCTATTATGCTTAACTGCTTTATGATCGTAAACTCTTTCTAATTTAGAATATGATTTGTGTTGGTCTGTATATACTTTAGCTTCAACACTTACGTTTTCGTAAATAACAGGCAGTAATGAAATTTCAGAAGCATTTTCAACGTGTTTCGCTCTTACTTCACCATTTCTTTGCACCATACCAAATACAGTTGACTTTTTATAATGTTCTTTAACTTCTTCCGTTTTATTCATTCTTATAGATGTACTTCTATTTTCATTTTTACCACCTACATAGGCTTCGTCCATTTCTACTTCACCGCTTAATTGCTCATTATTATCTAATCCAAAACAGTTTCTAATACGTTGTAACATAAACCAAGCAGACTTTTGTGTAATATCTAAATCACGACCTAATTGTAATGATGAAATACCTTTTTTATGAGAAGTAACAATCCAAATAGCAAGAAACCATTTTTGTAATTCCATTTTAGTATTATCAAAAATAGTATTGGTCTTTACATTAAAGTATTTACCAGTATTTTTACATTTATACTTATTACCTTTACAGTTATACACTTTAGAAGTAGCATTAAAAGGACTTATTACGTTACCGTTCCAACGAAGTATCTCTAAATGGTCAATACATGACTGTTCATTTGGAAAGGCTTTAATAAGGTCTAATACTGATTTTACTTCTTTGTTAAACATCTTATTGGTGTTTTGTTATAACAAATATAAGACGTTATTTACACTAAGCCTAATTATTTGGTGTATATTTCGCCTAATTATATAATATTTTTTATTATAAATAGGATTACTAAATTTACTATATATGGATGCTGAAAAACTAGACCAAATACTTGAATTTATTTCACAAGAAGAAAATCGAAATAATAATTTTGATGCACATCATTTACAAAGGGACTTATTCCCAAAATTAAATGAAGATCAAGTAGAACAATTAATTTTTAAAATAGATGATTTAAAACAAGAAGTATCTGAAATACTTAAGGGTGAGTATAACACTACTATTTATTGCAATGGACTAACAAAACCATTTTTAGAAGATGGCGGATTTACTAAAATCGGAAATGATATTATTTTAAAGAATAAACGAATACAAGAAAGAGAGCGTTTAGAAATTGACTTAGCTAAATCCAATCTAAAAGCAAATAAGCTAAATAAAAAGATTGCTAAAAGAAATTCAGAAAATCAGAGAATGAACAAAAAAACTACTTGGATTAACATAATTATAGGACTTCTAAATGTTGCATTAATAGCATGGCAAATATTAAAAGGTTGATTACTAATAGAATAAATTGTAATTTATGACTAGGTGTCTTTTTCATCTTATCTTTGGTGTAAACAGGTATATAATTCCCTTTAACTTTACAAAGACTAAAAAAACATATAACCCTTTAAAAAGAGCATAGATATTGGTGTTTGTCCCTTAATGTATATAAGTGCCATTGTGTAGGTAAAACTTAGTTTTGATAAAGTTTTTAAA
>JAKITV010000028.1 GCA_021647885.1 Flavobacteriaceae bacterium
ATTGTCTCGACTTCTCTGAATCATCGCTATTTCAGGTTGCCGAGGGGAATATTAAAAAAGAGACACGACCAATTAAACCTGTTCTTAACGAAGCAATAGTGCAAATTGAAAAGGCACGGAACCAAAAAGATGGGTTAAGCGGTGTGCCTTCGGGTTTTACTTCGTTAGACAGGATTACATCGGGTTGGCAAAAAACCGACCTTGTAATTATTGCTGCCCGTCCTTCGATGGGAAAAACAGCTTTTGTACTTTCTATGGCGCGAAATATTGCAATCGACCATAACAAATCTGTCGCGGTTTTTTCGCTCGAAATGTCGTCGTTACAATTGGTTACACGTTTAATTGCTGCCGAAACCGAATTGGGTTCTCAAAAATTAAAATCGGGAAGACTTGAAGAACACGAGTGGACACAGCTAAACCAGAGAATAAAGGCTTTCGACAATGCGCCAATGTTTATCGACGATACTCCGGCACTTTCTATATTTGAGTTACGTGCAAAATGCCGTCGTCTAAAAATGCAGCACGATATTCAGGTTGTAGTTATCGATTATCTTCAACTTATGACAGCCGGCACTGATAGCCGTGGCAGTCGCGAGCAGGAAGTTAGTATGATTTCGCGTTCGTTAAAAGCCATTGCGAAAGAGCTGGATATTCCAATTATTGCCCTGTCGCAGTTAAACCGTTCGGTGGAATCGCGCGAAGGTAAACGCCCGCAACTGTCGGATTTACGCGAGTCGGGAGCAATCGAGCAAGATGCTGATATCGTGCTGTTTATTCACCGACCAGAATATTTTGGTATCACCGAAGATGAATCTGGTAACTCGCTTCTTGGAGTTGCCGAAATTATTATTTCGAAACATAGAAATGGTCCCATTGGCGATGTTCATCTGACATTTAAAAAAGAGCTTGCAAAATTCTCCGATATGGAAAACCAGTTTGGGAATACTGACCAAACATTTAGCTCGAAAATGAATGAAGATGAGAGTGCAAAATCTTCGGGAATTTCGATTAACAATGGTTTCGATAAACAGAAAGCGGAAACTTCGGATGCACCATTTTAATATTATGCTATTATTGTCTTAGAATAATTAAATCAGAATAATGAACTACAAAAGTTATATAATATTAGCACTACTGTTTTTATCCTTTCAGGCTAAAAGTATTCATCTTTTAATTCCAATGGACGATTCTCAAAAAGATCATCTAAAATCGTATGGAATTACTTTTTGGACACTGGAAAAAGATGTAGAAGTAAAATGGCTGCTTAACTACCGTGGCGGAAGTTTTATGATGCAATATTACCCCGAAATTGAAAATGAATGTGTGATTCGTGGTGTGAGTTTTGAAACGATAACTGATGCACAGGCATCGGCTATTTTAACCGAAATTGCCGAACCCGATGTAAATATGGATGCTGTTGCAATGAATAAAGCACCAAAAATTGCAGTCTATTCGCCACCAAACAAACAGCCCTGGGACGATGCAGTAACATTGGTTTTAACTTATGCCGAAATTAATTATGATATTATTTACGACGAAGAAATTCTTAATGGTAAACTTAAAGATTACGATTGGTTGCATCTTCATCATGAAGATTTTACGGGTCAGTACGGGAAGTTTTGGCGGGCGTACCAACATGCACCGTGGTACCAGCAAGAGGTGAAAATTAATCAGGAACTTGCTAAAAACCTGGGGTTTATGAAGGTTTCGGAAATGAAGTCGTTTGTTACCCGCGAAATAGAAAAGTATGTTCAGCGGGGAGGATTTTTATTTGCAATGTGTGCAGCCACCGATACTTACGATATTTCGCTGGCCGCAATCGGTATTGATATTTGCGAGACTATGTTTGACGGTGACCCGGCCGATAAAAATGCTCAGGAAAAGCTGGACTTTAATAATACTTTTGCATTCGAAAATTTTAAATTGGTTGAGAGTCCGTATGAATATGAATTCTCTGATATAGACGCTACTACAACCCGGCGTGTAGCCCGGGAAAACGATTATTTTACTCTCTTCGATTTTTCTGCAAAATGGGATCCGATTCCAACAATGCTATGCCAGAATCATAAAAATCTTATTAAAGGTTTTATGGGTCAAACAACATCGTACAGAAAAGAGGTAATAAAACCAAATGTTTTAATTTTAGGAGAAAATAAGCCTGCCAATGAAGCACGTTATATTCATGGTGAAAAAGGAAAAGGTTTTTGGACTTTTTACGGTGGTCATGATCCGGAAGATTACAGACATCTCGTTGGCGACCCTCCAACAGATTTGAGTTTGCATCCCAACTCGCCGGGTTATCGGTTAATCCTAAACAATGTTCTGTTTCCGGCTGCTAAAAAGAAAAAGAGGAAAACATAATTTGTTAAAGATCTAATCAATAAGTGTAGTTTACAATATTTTATATTTAGGATAATTTGCAATCGATATAAGGATAATTTGCAATCGATATAAGGATAATTTGCAATTGTAATAATTTTGTTATACTTTTATTTCAATAAAAATTATCTAAAGAATAATGTGGATTGACAGGAAAAATACAGATAGAATAGAAGAAGCGATAAAAACACGACCGGTTGTACTTCTCACAGGAGTTCGTCAAGTTGGTAAAAGTTCTTTGTTGCAAAAGCTCTTCAAAAAAACAAAATATATTACATTAGACAAGATAATACTTGCTGAAGAGGCGGAAACAAATCCCACGAAATTTTTAGACCGATTCAAATCTCAGGTTATTATTGATGAAATTCAATATGCACCTTCGTTATTTCGCGAATTAAAAATCAGGGTAGATGAAAATAGGAATATTAAGGGAAAATGGATTTTAACCGGCAGCCAACAATTTATGTTAATGCAACAAATAAGCGAGTCGTTGGCAGGAAGGATAAGAATATTAAACCTTGGAACACTCAGTGCTACAGAACTTAATAATACTGATTTATTAATAAACCGGCGAGACCTTTTATGGCGAGGCGGGTTTCCTGAAATTTGGGCAGAGAATTTAGATTCAACCGATTTTTTCGAAGATTATATTCAAACTTATCTTGAACGAGATTTGCGCAATATTCTAAAAGTAACCAACTTGAGAGATTTCAGGCGTTTTTTGTCGTTACTTGCTTTTAGGGTTGGACAATTAATGAACTATTCAGAAATATCGAAAGAAGTTGGAGTTGCAGTAAATACAGTAAAAGCATGGGTGAGTGCTCTGGAAACTTCCGGGTTAATTATTCTGTTGCCGCCTTATTATAATAATCTTGGTAAACGTATAATTAAAGCACCAAAACTATATTTTTGCGACAATGGATTGGTTGCAGCTTTACTTAATATCAATTCGCTTGAGTCTTTAGAAAACTCACTGCATCTTGATAATATTTGGGAGAATTTTGTTTTTACTGAATATTTAAAAGATGGGTTAATTGCCGGAAAGAACCTGTTTTATATTAGAGATAAGAATGGAGTTGAAATTGATTTTATTATCGAGAAAGAAGGTAAAGTTATTCTTGTTGAAGCAAAAAGTAGTGAGCGTCCAAATCCCAAAAAACTAAATTTCAGTAAAATTGCTCCTCTGTTTAAACAAAAAGTTACATCTGTAGTTGCTTGTGGAGTTGAAGAAGAGGGGATTATTTATTTAAAGGACTATTCAGTTTATAATCCGTTGTTTGGATTTAGCCTTTAGGTTTGTGAGGGATTAAAAATGTACCGTAATCGGCAGCTATGAAGAAAAAAGGAAGACATAATATTTTAATTAGAAACCTCTGCTTTTCAATAAAAATACAGCATACAAAGGGATATTAATAAAATTATTATCTTTTGTATAAATTCAGCAATTCATTTTCTGTTAACAATATGCCTACTTTTTCCAACTTATCATTTTGCTTTTTATAGAGCATCTTAATTTTTCTTGATTTTGATTCCCATTCTCCATAATGAACTTCTCGATGACAGTTTGGACAAATGCAAATTATATTTTCCATACAGTCAATATTTTTCCCAAAATTATTGTAAAAGAACTCACTATTATCAACTGTACAAGGAATTAAATGGTGACCTTCCATATATGGAATTTGACGTTTAGTCTTAAATGTTTTATGGGCTATATCAATAATACACGTATAATTTGCTTCTTTCAATGCTGCTTTTGAGATTCTACTATTTTTTGCAATACTTTTCCCTTGACTGCTATTAACAATAGATAGAGATTTATTAATTGCATCTTGAATTTCTTTAGAACTTGCAGCATCTGAATTCTGAATTTCTTCCTGTTCTAAATTATCATCGTTATCAAGTAAATCTTTATTTTCTAAGTAGTTTTCTATGTATTCTATTATATTTTTTTCTAAGTCTGGATATTTTCCAACGTAAAACCGTTGTTTTCGAAACATCATTTTACTATAATCATATATTTTAATTTCGAATTTATTATAACGACCTTTTAAGTTGAAAAGATTGTCGCTTTTAATTGAATAAGTAGATACTTTTTTCTGACCATCTTTATCTGTAAAGTAGCGATTTAATATTTTTCCTGATTGGCCAGTTTTATAGACTCTTGCATTTAGACAAAAAGCAATTATTTCTCGGTTTGAGCTATTCTCTTTTTTTGACACATAAACAACTAAAACATTATCTACATATTTGTCATTTTTTTTCGCTCCAAGTTTTTTTATAACAATTCCATCTCGGGGAGGGCAATACCCATAATAATTCCCATCTATAGGATTCCTTTCCAAATTGAATAATTCGTGTCCAATATTGTCAATGTTATAACTTCCTGCATATAAATCAATAACAATAAATTTATTTGGGTCTATAATTCTCATTGTTCTATTCTTAAGGTTAATTAATTTCTCTGTTCAGTCATTGCAGCCAATGTTATGATATGTTCAGTTTTAATTGATTATATCAATCGATAAGCGAAGTTAAAATTTATATTTAAAACAGTCAATACTTCTAAAGCTTTACTTATTCAATATATTTAAACAATTATAATACTTGTGTAGTAATGAACGTAAACATACACCAAAGCTGGAAACCATATTTTCAACAAGAATTTGATAAACCGTATTTTAAAGATTTTGCAAACTTTGTAAAAACCGACAATTGCGGGTTTTGAGACTAACTTTATTTTATTAAAATACTTTTAGAATTAATCACAAAACCCGCAATTGTCGGTTATACATCTTAAGTTAGCAGTGATTATTTAATCATCATCATCATCATCATCATCATCATCATCATCGTGTTCTCCATTCTCGCCACTATTCAATATTCCGTTGTCATTGTTTACATTACTTGTTCTTATTTCAGAATGTCTAATTTTTCCACCTTCATTACCTACTTTCGCAAAAAGTCCAAATGTTCCCAATGAAACGATAAGAGTTATTAAACTTAGAGTTTTTGCAAATGACAACTTTTTAATGATTGCAAAAAAGTTTATAAGAGATAAAACTCCTAAAAGTCCCATTAACCAAATTGCTTTTTCTGCAAGTTCTTCATGGTTTTCAATTAGTTGTTCCGAAACACCAGCAATTTGCTCAACAGTTTCTTCTGCTTCTTCTCCTGTTAAAAAAACAGGTATTGTCAAAATAGCCATAAGCACAAAAGTTACTAATGCTATTTTCTTTATATCATCATTCTTGGAAAATTGTCCATATGCCAAAATTCCAATTCCGATTATTGTTCCCACAATTGGGAAGTGTGTTAATATTAAATGCAAATGAGTTGCGTCCATAATTAAGTATTTTATTATTAATGATTTTATTTACTGAATTTATTAAAGGTTAGGTTAATAAAGGAGGCCCTCTTAAACCATTCAGTTTTACAAAAAGTGTTTTGTTAAAATCATTTATTCTGACACTTACTCTTTTTTCTGTTTTCCTTTTTTCTATTTTAAACTGTGAATTGTTTGAAATAGAAAATTTTGGATATTTATTTTTAAAATTTGACTTCTTGACACTTTCATATTGAGCATAAACAAGATTGTCTAAGTTTTCATCATTACTTTCGTGAAAGGCAAGCCTTATTATTCCAATTAATGAATCTGATTTTTGATGAATTTCAAAATGCTCTTCTTCTGTTAATTCACCTGAATGTGGATGCGGAATAATAATGTGAAGAGTTATTATTACTAAAACAATTCTAAATAATATGTATTTTAATATTTTACTCATTTATGTTGTCTTTTCGCTCATTGCTACCAATGTTATGATATGTTCAGTTTTATTACTGAAACAATTCCGATAGCTATCGGAACAGCACAAGTTGATTATATCAAACGATACCTACCTGCGGTAGGCAGAAGCGAAGGTAGTTTATTTATTTAAAATTTTCTATCTTTTCAAAAATTTACTTATACATAATATTAGACAATTATAATACTTTTGCAGTAATGAATGTAAACATACACCAAAGCTGGAAACCATATCTTCAACAAGAATTTGATAAGCCGTATTTTAAGGATTTAGCAAACTTTGTTAAAGCAGAATATAGTATGCACAAATGCTTCCCATCAGGAAAACAAATTTTTAATGCCTTTGAGTATTGCCATTTTAATGATGTTAAAGTGGTGATTATTGGTCAAGATCCTTATCATGGTGTTGGACAAGCTCATGGTTTGTGTTTTTCGGTTAATGATGGTATTTCTCATCCACCTTCACTAATCAATATATTTAAAGAGATTGAGCAAGATTTAAAAATTCCATATCCTAAAAGTGGAAATTTAGAACGTTGGGCAAAACAAGGCGTTTTGTTGCTTAATGCTACTTTAACTGTTAGAGCACATCAAGCCGGAAGTCATCAAAAAAAGGGTTGGGAACAATTTACTAATGCTGTAATAGAACAAATTTCAAATAATAAAAAAAACATAGTGTTTTTACTTTGGGGAGGTTATGCCAAAACTAAAGCAACACTAATTAATAAAGAAGCACACAGTATGTTAACTTCTGGGCATCCTTCTCCATTAAGCGCAAACAGAGGTTATTGGTTTGGCAATAAGCATTTTAGTAAAACTAACTTCCTGTTGGAACAAGTTGGTTTGAAAGCTGTTGTGTGGTAGTAAGATTAGGTCTTCTCCTAATAATAAAAGGTTTTTCAGCTTTATTTCTTTGGGCAGTATTATTGCTGCTAAATTTTAATAACAAAAAATTTATTGCAACCAATCCAAATATTATAACAATTACAAAAAGCATAGCTATCGTCATTTATCATATAACATTTGAAAACGTTGAATTCCTAATAGAATAATCAAATATTATTTATTAATAAGATGGCAAAACTACTAAAGGGTTGCGTAGAAAAAGCAAAAAAGTCAACTTCCTGTTGGAACAAGTTGGCTTGAAAGCTGTTAACTTATTTTAATTTCTCGTAATATTTGATATTAAATGAGTTAAGGGTCAGTTATTTTTGTTATTTTTATTCAGTAATCTATCTAATAGTATTTAATTAAAAACAAACTAACTATCATGGCAAAATCTAAAGACGCAAGAAAAAACGTAAAAAAAGAACCACTATTAACTGCAAAAGAAAAGAAAGCAGCAAAAAGAGCGAAGAAAGCAAATAGAACTTAATTTTTTTTTACATTCTATCGTTAGCACAACAACAGCTGTCTTGTTAAACTATAGCTAAGTCCTCGACATTTTTAACCTTAAAAACACTAATAAAGACAGCACTCCAAAAACCGAAAACCCAATAAACAAAGGCAATACACTATCTATCACAAAGCTACCAATATAGTTAGCTATTGGTACTGCCATTACAGTAGATACAAATCCATTTATGGCAGCTCCAATGCCTGCAATATGTCCTAAAGGTTGCATGGCTAATGCTCTTAGATTTCCAAATAATAAACCAATGGCAAAAAATTGTAAGGCGAAAAAGCTCATCAAAATTTCGATACTTGGATTTGCTCCAGACCAAAATAATACTACATACAAAACAGAGATAATTACGTATGCAATAGTACCCAAATATGCAATACGCCACATGCCGTATTTAACAACTAATCTGCTATTTAAATAAGTAGCTAAACCAACTGATATGGCTAAACTTGCAAAGATGTAAGGAAATAAGTCTGCGAGATTATATTGTTGCTCAAATATTTGTTGAGAAGTGCTTAAATACACCATAAAAGAGCCAGTTATAAACCCAGAAACTAATGTAAAAGCAACAGCGTTTTTATATTTTAAAAATTCTTTAGCGCCATTTATAAATAAGCTTGGAGTTAGTTTAATACGCTTTTCTTTAGGCAAAGTTTCTGGTTGGCGTTTCCAGAACCAAAACATTACCAAAATTCCATATATAAGAGTAACATAAAAGATAGACTCCCAATTATAAAAATTAAGTAAAAACTGTCCTAAAGCTGGAGCTATAACTGGGACTAAAATAAATACCATTACGACGATGGATAAAATTTTAGCCATATAATTCCCACTATAAGAATCTCTAACCATTGCTATACTTAAAGTTCTGGGAGAAGATAATCCCACTCCTTGAAGAATCCGACCAAAAATCATCATTTCGAAGCTATTAGTGGTTACACATATTAAAGTTGCAATTATAAACACAAAAAATCCAAAATAAACAATTGGCTTTCTTCCAAAACTATCAGATAATGATCCAAAAAGAAGCTGACCAAAGCCTAAGCCCAAAAAAATCATGGTAATAAGTAATTGGTTGTCGTTGGTATTGGTAACACCTAAAGAAGCTCCAATTTCTGGGAGAGCAGGCAATAGCGCATCAATAGATAATGCTACGATAGACATTAAAGATGCCATTAACACTATAAATTCGAACTCAAAGGTTTGCTTATTTTGCATTGCGCAAAAGTAAAGCAAATATTTATTGAAAACCCTTTTTTTTTGCTATCCATTCTAAATGACAATAAGTCATTATTTATCAAATATATATTGGTCTCATTATTTTAGAATTGAGAAATGGATAATATGTCATATTACTGTTTTATGGCACATTGATTGACAATTCTTTAAAAGTCAATTTATTGGCAATGTTACATTTCAATTTCAATAGAAATACAAGTATGCAATCATTTAAAAATAGCACAACAGATAAGCCAAAAAAAAAGAAACCTAAAGTAACTATGCTTCAGGCATTTAAAACCATTATTTGGCCAAGACGTAAATTGGTGTTTATTGGCTTAATTTTAATTGTTTTAAGCAGGTTATCCAGTTTGGTATTACCTTGGAAAATGAAAGAGCTTATTGATGATGTGATTCCTAACTCAAATTACGAGCAACTTTATAAGTTATTATTTATAGTAGGAATTGCTATTACTATTCAGTCTATAACATCTTTTTTGTTAACACGTATTTTAAGTGTAGAAGCACAGTTTTTAATTTCAGAATTGCGTGCCCAAGTGCAAAAAAAGGTCTTGTCACTGCCAATCAGTTTTTTTGATAATACAAAGTCTGGAGCTTTAGTATCCAGAATCATGAGCGATGTAGAAGGTGTACGAAATCTAATTGGTACAGGCTTGGTGCAAATGGTTGGAGGAATACTAACGGCAATTTTATCATTAATAATGCTAATTAGTATCAGTCCATCAATGACTTTATTTGTTTTAGTTCCAGTAGCAATTTTTGGTTTTATAGCACTAAAAGCATTTGGCTATATTAGACCTATTTTTAAAAAGCGAGGCGTTATAAATGCAGAAGTCACAGGACGACTAACCGAAACGCTAGCAGGAGTTCGTGTAATTAAGGCATTTAATGCTGAAGCACAAGAAAATAAAGTTTTTGAAAAAGGTGTCGATAAATTATTTCAGAATGTAAAAAAGAGTTTAACAGCAACAGCCTTAATGACGAGTTCTTCAGGATTTCTTTTAGGCATGGCTACAGTAGGTATTATGGGTATTGGTGGCTATCAAATTATGGGTAAAGAGCTTTCAATGGGTGATTTTATTTCGTTTACATTATTTCTTGGCTTTATGGTAGCTCCAATTGTACAAATGGGTAATATTGGCAGCCAACTTACTGAAGCTTTAGCAGGTTTGGATCGAACCGAAGAATTAATGAATTTAACTGCTGAAGAAGAAGATGAACAAAGAACAATTCAGCTAGATACCTTGAAAGGAGATCTCGTTTTTGAAGATGTATCGTTTTCTTATGATGAAGGAAAAGAAGTGCTTCATAATATAAATTTTAATGCTCCTTCAGGTTCTGTCATTGCTTTGGTTGGGAGCTCAGGTTCTGGTAAATCGACTATTGCAGGTTTGTCGGCAACGTTCCTTAACCCAAAATCTGGAAAAATAACCATCGATAATCAAGATTTGTCTAAAGTAAATTTAAGTAGTTACAGACAGCATTTAGGTGTAGTATTACAAGATGAGTTTTTGTTTGAAGGCACAATTAAAGAAAATATCATGTTCCCAAGACCAAATGCAACAGAAACACAATTACTAAAAGCAGTTAAGGCAGCTTATGTAAATGAATTCACAGACCGTTTTGAAGATGGACTTGATACGCTAATTGGAGAAAGAGGAGTAAAGCTCTCTGGAGGTCAACGACAACGAATCGCCATTGCAAGAGCTATTTTAGCCAATCCAAAAATTATTATTTTAGATGAAGCAACTTCTAATCTTGATACAGAAAGCGAAGGCTTAATACAAAAGAGTCTTGCCGAGTTAGTTAAAAATAGAACTACCATTGTTATTGCTCACAGATTAAGCACCATTAAAAAAGCTGACCAGATATTAGTAATTGAAGACGGACGTATTGCAGAGCGTGGTACACACGATGAGCTTATTAAAGCTCAAGGCAGGTATTTTGATTTATATACCTACCAAGCGAAGATTTAGTATTATTATTAAAAGCAGTAAGTTAATTATTAGTTAATAATGCAATAATTATTATGTATGTTTGCAAAATTGAAAATTAATAGCTAATATAGAGCCTAATAACTCTATTGATAGAATGTAGAAGTAATGTAATATGGGAAGACCAGCAACAAAACCAAAAGAATTAAGAGACGGATTTTATATAGAAATCCGAAATAAAGGTGCCAGAACCGGAATAAAAATTCGAAGAGACAATAAACAACAAATGTTGTTTGCCATTAAAGAATACGAAAAAAACAAAGAAGTTATTGTTTTAGGAGAATTCAAAAATGGAAAAAGTATTGAAAAAAAGAAGTAATCGGACTAATATAGATTTCTTTTTAGAGTCCGAAAATCCTTGTAAATAAGCCTAATACTTGTATTCTAAATTATTTTAGAATCACATAAGTATTGGTTAAAACCAATTGTTTTATATGTAATACCAATTTAATTTTGTGATGTCGTAATAATTGTTCCCGATAGCTATCGGGAGAGTTATTTTTTGCAAGATTGAAGAGAAAATTATTTAGCATAGCCTTTGTTATGGTAAATAATTTTTACAAAAATATTGTGAAAAAGAACTGCGAAGCACATCACGAACTCAAATTAAATAATAATAATAAAGAAATGAGTAAACAATATAATGCGGCCTTATAAATTTAAATTGGTATAAGTCTTTTCAGAATTATTGCATACATTTATAGTATAAGAAAATGTTATGGTTGAATTAATAATAAAAAAAAGAAACGGATTAGAATTAAGCAAAGAGGAGCTTAAATCAATTATTGATGGATTTGTTTCTGGAGATATTCCCGATTACCAAGTTTCAGCATTTTTAATGGCAGTATTTTTTGAAGGTATGAATAGCGATGAAACTGCTAATCTTACTGATATTATGATGCGTTCAGGTGAGCTCATAGATCTTTCAGAAATAAAAGGCGTTAAAGTAGATAAGCATAGTACAGGAGGCGTTGGAGATAAAACCACTTTAGTATTAGCACCTTTAGTTGCTGCTGCAGGAGTTCCAGTAGCAAAAATGTCTGGACGTGGTCTTGGACATACAGGAGGAACTTTAGACAAGATGGAATCGATTAAAGGCTTGTCCGTAGATATGACAAGGGAAGAATTCATTGATAATATAAAAAAGCACAATATTGCAGTTTGTGGTCAGAATGCTAATTTGGTTCCAGCCGATAAAAAATTGTATGCACTTAGAGACGTAACAGGAACAGTTGATAATATTTCTTTAATTGCATCAAGTATAATGAGCAAAAAGTTGGCTTGTGGTGCAGATGCAATTGTTATTGACATAAAGGTTGGACAAGGTGCTTTTATGAAGACGGTTAAAGATGCTGAAGAATTAGCAGGAATGATAATTGGGATTGGATCTAAAATGAACAGAAAAGTCATTGCTGTCATTACTTCTATGAGTGAGCCACTTGGGTTTGCAATTGGTAATGCATTAGAAGTTAAAGAATCTATAGATACATTAAAAGGAAATGGACCTCAAGATTTAACCGAGCTTTGTTTAGAATTAGGGAGCAATATGCTTGTATTAGGTAAGATTGCCAAAACTAAAAGTGAAGCTGTAGAAATACTAAAAAAATTAATAAGTTCTGGAGCAGCTTTTAATAAATTTAAAGAACTAGTAAAAGCACAAGGAGGTGATGTAAGCGTTATTGACAATCCAGAATTGTTACCAGATACGCAATTTTCAGAAACTTATAAAAGTAAAAATGAAGGCTATATTTCAGAATTGAATGCATTAGATATTGGCCTAGCTTCAGTTAAGCTTGGTGCAGGAAGAGAGACAAAGGCAAGTATCATTGATTATGGAGCTGGCATTGTTTTAAAGAAGAAGATAGGTGATTATGTTAATAAAGATGAAGTATTAGCTACACTATATTCTAATGACCAACTTAACTTTCAAAAAGCTAATGAGTTTATGGATTTGGCATATAAAATTACAAAAGAGAAACCTCTATTAAAACCATTAATCCTCAAAACCATATCATAAAACGGTTTAGAATTTGTTATTTTTGCTTAAAGAAAAATTAACACAGTATATTGTATGACAAGTACAAAAAAGAAAACAAAGAGTTTTATTTCTAAAGACCACTCAATAATTCTTCATCAGAGGAATGAAGGAATCCCTTTTGACGCTAATCTTTTTAAAGATATTAATATTAACAGAAGTGCAGTAGAAAGAAGAGCATCTACCTTAAGTGGTCGTAGGTCTGTAAAAAAAGAATGGCAAGCCGCTTGGTTGCTAAAAGCTTTAAGTTGTATAGACTTAACAACACTTGCAGGAGACGATACACCAAGCAATGTGCACAGGTTGTGTGCTAAAGCAAAATCTCCTGTTCGATTAGATGTGTTAGAAGCGTTGGGAATGCAAGATGAAAATATACAAGTAGCAGCAGTTTGTGTATATCATAATTTTATAAAAGAAGCAGCTAAAGGATTAAAAGGAAGCTCAATTCCTATTGCAGCAGTTTCTACAGGATTTCCAGCAGGAAATATTCCGCTAAAAGAAAAAATCAAACAAATTGAATTGTCTGTTAAAGCAGGAGCAAAAGAAATTGATATAGTTGTAAGTAGAGATTTAGTACTTCAATCAAACTGGAAAGCACTTTATGACGAAGTTGCTGCTTGTAGAAAAGCGTGTGGAGAAGCTCATATGAAAACCATTTTGGCAACAGGAGAAATTCCAACATATACCAAAGTTGCCAAAGCAAGTTGGGTAAGTATGATGGCTGGATCAGATTTTATTAAAACAAGTACAGGAAAAGAACCTGTTAATGCAACAATTCCTGTAAGCCTTGTTATGATTAGAGCTATTAGAGAATATCACGAATTAACAGGTTACAAAGTTGGTTTTAAGCCAGCTGGTGGAATTAGTAAAGCTAAACAAGCCATTAATTGGTTAGTTTTAATAAAAGAAGAACTTGGTAATGATTGGCTTACTCCGGATTTATTTCGATTTGGTGCAAGTAGCTTATTAGGAGACATAGAACGGCAACTGGAACATTTTGTTACAGGACGATATTCAGCAGCATTTAGACATCCAATGGCGTAATTAGTTATGAGTTATTGAGTTATGAGTTATTGGGTTAATAAGTTGTTGTAATCCGTTACATAAAATGAAAAATCCTACTTAAAAACAAATATTCAATATGGAAAAATGGAATGAATTATGTTACATATTATCTGAAAATTTACCATCAAATATAACTGAAAAATTATTTGAATTTAAAGTTATACAAGCATTTGAAAAATTAGGTTGGAGTGAATTTAAAAATGAAATAATCGTACAAGAAAGTATCCAATTAGGTTCTCAACGTGACAGAATGAGTTTAGATTTAGTTTTTCAATTACCAGAAAAAGGAAAACAATTTGCTATTGAAGTTAAAAGACCTAATATTTCTTTTAAATCAACTTTCAATAGACAGTTAAAATCCTATATACGACAATTAAAATTAGAATTTGGGATTTTAATTGGAGAAAAAATTCAAATTTTTTATGATGGTAATATTTTTGACAGTAACCAATTAATATTACTTGATGAAATCGAATTCAAAAGAGAAAATAAAAAAGGGTTACACTTTGTAGAATTATTTAATCGAGAGAATTTTAGTATAAATAGTCTTGAAATATTTGCCAAAGAAAGAGCAGATGTTTTAAAAGAAAAAGTAAAATTAAACGAGATAAAAAATGAAGTTCTATCTGATAGTTTCAACGAAAAAGTAATTAACTTGATTAAATTAGAGTTGACAACAAGATATAATGAGAAAATAATTGAGAAAGTTTTTAAAGTATTAGAAGTTAAGATTGAAAATAAAAATAAAATTGTTCCAGTAGAAAGTTTTGAAAAAAGGAAGCCTAGAAAATATAGTGCAATTGAAAATCTTAATGAACCATCAGGAAAACTTCCGATAGGAAAGTATGTCCGAAAAACATTTAGTGAATTAGTAAAAAACAACTTAATTGATAGAAGTGAAATTAAAAGATTACAAAGAGGTGATTATTCAAAAACAACATTTGATATTCAATTCCCTTTCTTGGCTAAAGAAAACTCTCCGTATTACGAAAGAGTAAGATATTGGAAAAACCCATATCATATAAACGGAGAAATTTATTTTGTTTGCTCACAATGGTATGAAGTTCCAGCAAATAATGACAGACCTTTTTACGAAAGTTGGTTGAGAAAAAGAAGAAAGTGAATTAACAACGCATTACAACAACTAGTATCATACATTGTTGCTAACTAGTAAAAAGAATAAAAAATTTTAACAATAAAGTATTCAGTTTTTAGCTACTATATTCAGTAAAAAAAATTCGTGTATTAGTGGCTAAATAATAATAAAAATAAAGTTTTAAATCGATGAGTAAAGTTAAAGAAATATACGAATCAATGGCTTATGGTCCAGCTCCAGAAAACGCTGATGAAGCCATTCAATTTCTAAAAAAACATAATAATAAGTTCAAATTATTTATTAACGGAAAATGGGATGCACCTTCTTCGAAAGAGTATTTTGATAGTATCAATCCATCTACAAAAGAACAATTAGCTAAAATTTCTGAAGCTAATGAAGCCGATGTAAACAAAGCTGTTGCTGCAGCAAGGAAAGCTTTACCGGAATGGATTAAAATTGGAGCACACCAAAGAGCTAGATATTTATATGCTTTAGCGAGACAAATTCAAAAGCATTCTCGTTTGTTTGCTGTTTTAGAATCATTAGATAACGGGAAGTCAATAAGAGAAACTAGAGATATTGACATTCCAATAGTTATAAGACACTTTTACCATCATGCAGGTTGGGCACAATTAAAAGACACACAGTTAAAAGAGTATAAAGAACTTGGTGTTATTGGACAAATTATTCCTTGGAATTTCCCTTTAATGATGCTGTCCTGGAAAATTGCTCCAGCCATAGCAATGGGAAATACAGTTGTATTAAAACCAGCCGAAGCCACATCCTTAACAGCATTACTATTTGCCGAAATTTGTGAGCAAATAGGATTGCCTGATGGTGTTGTAAACATTATTACAGGACATGGAAGTACAGGAGCAGCAATTGTGAACCATAAGGACGTTAACAAAATTGCGTTTACTGGTTCTACCGAGGTTGGTAAAATTATAAGACGAGCAACTGCAGGAACAGGAAAAAAACTCTCTTTGGAACTTGGTGGAAAATCACCTTTTATTGTTTTTGAAGATGCCGATTTAGATAGCGTTGTTGAAGGTATTGTAGATGCTATTTGGTTTAATCAAGGTCAGGTGTGTTGTGCTGGTTCAAGATTATTGGTTCAGGAAAGTATAGCCGAAAAGTTGTACAAAAAGATAAGAGCCAGAATGGAGAATTTAAGAATGGGAAATGCATTAGATAAAAGTATAGATATTGGAGCAATAGTAGATAAAGCGCAACTAAAAGTTATAACAGATTTAGTGCAACTTGGAGTAGATGAAGGTAGTACTATTTCTCAACCATCTTGGTCTTGTCCTAAAGACGGCTATTTCTTTCCACCTACAATGTTTACAGATGTTTCGCCTTCGGCAACCATTGCACAAGAAGAAATATTTGGACCAGTTTTAGTAGCCATGAGCTTTAGATCGCATAAAGAAGCTGTTAAATTGGCGAATAACACAAGATACGGATTAGCTTGTAGTATCTGGACCGAAAATATAAATCTTGCTTTAGATATTGCACCGCAAATAAAAGCTGGTGTCGCTTGGATTAATTGTACAAATGTGTTTGATGCTGCTGCTGGATTTGGAGGTTATCGCGAATCTGGCTTTGGACGAGAAGGAGGAAAGGAAGGTTTAATGGAATATCTAAAACCTAGAATTAATGAATCTTTTTCAGACCAGCCTTTAGCTTTATCAACTAATAAATCAGATGTTTCAATAGAGCAGCCTTCTTTAGGAATTGATAGAACCACAAAAATGTATATTGGTGGCAAGCAAGCTAGACCAGATGGAGGTTATAGTACTGTTATAAATAATAATAAAGGTGATTATATAGGAGAAGTTTCTAAAGGAAACCGAAAAGATATCAGGAATGCAGTTGAAGCGGCTCATGCTAATACTAATTGGGAAAATAGATCAGGTCATGCAAGAGCACAAGTGTTGTATTATTTAGCTGAAAACCTTGCTATTCGTAGAGAAGAATTTGCGAATAGAATTGTACAAATGACAAATCAGAATATTGCTGACGCTTTACAAGAAGTAGATTTGTCTATCGAAAGAATCTATACTTATGCAGCTTTAGCCGACAAGTACGATGGTATGGTACATCATACCATTCATCGCAATGTTACTTTGGCAATGCCTGAAGCACTTGGAGTTATGGGAATTATTTGCCCAGACGAATCTCCATTACTAGGCTTTATTTCAGCAGTGATTCCAGCAATTACAATGGGTAACAATGTTGTTGTTATACCTTCAGAAAAATCGCCTTTTTCAGCAACCGATTTTTATCAAATTTTAGAAACGTCTGATGTTCCTGCTGGAACTGTAAATATTATTACTGGTAACAAAGATGAGTTGGCTCAAGTTTTAGCAAAGCATGATGATGTGGATGGTATTTGGTATTTTGGTAACAAAGAAGGCTGTAAGGACATGGAATTTTTATCAGCCGATAATATGAAACGAACTTGGGTAAATTATGGCAAGTATAGAAACTGGTTAGATAAATCACAAGGTGAAGGCGAGGAGTTTTTAAAACATGCAAGCCAGATTAAAAACATATGGATTCCTTATGGTGCTTAATTTAAGTACTTAAAGTTGTTAAGTTATAAGTGCCTAAAGTTTTAAGTGAGTAAAAGTTGAAAAATAGAAGTTTATTAATTGATAAGATAAAGTTGAATTTTAGTAACAACTTTAGCGCACTTCAAGTACTTTTAAACTTTAGACACTTTTGTAGAATTATTAAATTTGAAGACAAATAAATTATGAGTAGTTTACATATAGAAGCAAAAGTTGGAGATATCGCAGAAACGGTGTTATTACCTGGAGATCCTTTAAGAGCAAAACATGTTGCAGAAACCTTTCTTGATGATGCAGTTTGTTATAATAAAGTTAGAGGAATGCTAGGTTTTACTGGTTATTACAAAGGAAATCGCATATCTATACAAGGCACAGGAATGGGAATGGGAAGTACTTCAATTTATGTAAATGAATTGGCAAATACTTATAAAGTAAAGAATATGATTAGGGTTGGAACATGTGGAGCTATACAAGAAAATCTAAATTTAGGTCAGGTACTGTTAGCCATGAGTGCTTCAGGAGATTCTGATGCTAACAGGAGTTATTTTGAAGGATTACATTATGCTGCAACAGCCGATTTTGATTTACTAATGAAAGCCTATAAAGTTGCTAACGATTTAAATATAAAAACCTATCAAGGCTCTGTTTTTAGTACCAATACTTTTTATGATGATTCTCCTAACCGTTGGGAAAAATGGCAAAAACATGGTATTCTTGGTGTTGAAATGGAAACTCAAATCCTCTTTACTTTAGCGAAACGATTTGGCGTTAAAGCACTTTCTGTGCTTACTGTAAGTGATAATATAATTACAGGAGAAGCAACAAGTGCCAAGGAAAGAGAGCAATCCTTTAACGATATGATGAAGATTGCTTTGGAGTTGGCTTAATCTACTTAACAAAATCAAGCCTTTTGATTTTTACCTAGCCTTTTGGTCAATGTATGGTTTGGATTTATCTGATAAGAGCTTCTAAAAAAGCATATTGCAAAAATACCTTGAGTCTTGTTCTTGGATTAGATAAGAGTTTGTTTCCTGATTAAAACCATCAATTTACACTAATGCTACTTATAACGGAATATTCCCATGTTTTCGTTTTGGCCTATCTACTTTTTTGTTTTCAAGCATTGAGAATGCTTTAATGAGTTTACGTCTGGTATTTTTTGGTAAAATGACTTCATCTATAAAACCACGCCTTGCCGCTCTATAAGGGTCTGCAAACTTGTTAGCATATTCTGCTTCTTTTTCTTTCCACTTTGCCGCAGGATCATCAGCCTCTTTAATTTCTTTTTTGAATATTATTTCAGCTGCGCCTTTAGCTCCCATTACTGCAATTTCGGCACTTGGCCACGCAAAGTTTAAATCGGCTCCTATGTGTTTAGAGTTCATTACATCGTAAGCTCCACCATAAGCTTTGCGTGTAATAACAGTAACTCTTGGTACAGTGGCTTCACTCAATGCATAAAGCAATTTGGCACCATGGATAATAATGCCATTCCATTCCTGATCTGTTCCAGGTAAAAAGCCTGGCACATCGACCAATACCATTAATGGAATGTTAAAACAATCGCAAAAACGCGTAAAACGAGCTGCTTTAACTGAACTATTTACATCTAAAACTCCTGCTAAAAACATAGGTTGATTAGCGATAACACCGACACTACGCCCTCCAATTCTGGAGAAGCCGACTATAATATTTTCTGCATAGTCTTTATGAATTTCAAAAAACGAATCTTCATCTATAATACCGTTAATAACAGTATGCATGTCATAAGGCTTATTAGGACTGTCAGGAACAATGTCGGATAAAACATCTCTTGTTTCATCTGTTAAAATAAAAGGCAACTGTCTGGCTGTTTCTTTATTGCTTTGCGGTAAGTAATCGAGAAGTTTTTTTATATCTTCTAAACATTCCACATCATTGGCAGAGGTAACATGTGCCACTCCGGATTTAGTTGAATGGGTACTTGCTCCTCCTAATTCCTCACTGGTCACTTCTTCATTGGTAACCGTTTTTACAACGTTAGGGCCTGTAACAAACATATAGCTGGTTTCTTCTACCATCATTGTAAAATCTGTCATCGCAGGTGAATAGACAGCACCTCCAGCACATGGTCCCATAACAGCTGAAATTTGAGGAATCACGCCAGAAGCCTGAACGTTCCGATAAAAAATATCGGCATAACCACCAAGGGATCTCACACCTTCCTGAATGCGTGCACCACCCGAATCGTTTAGCCCAATAATTGGTGCTCCAACTTTTATTGCCATATCCATAACTTTACAAATTTTTTCGGCATGTGTTTCAGATAAAGCACCTCCAAATACTGTAAAATCTTGTGCATATATATAGACTAATCTTCCGTTCACTGTCCCATATCCTGTCACGACCCCATCACCATAATAGATTTCGTTTTCCATGCCAAAATCGGTAGTTCGGTGCGTAACCAAAATCCCTATTTCTTCAAAAGAACCTTCATCCATTAAGTAATCAACACGCTCACGAGCTGTTAATTTTTTCTTTTTATGTTGTTTGTCAATACGTGTTTGTCCGCCTCCTAAATGGGCCAATGCAATCCTGTCGTTTAACTTTTTTAATTTTGAGTCCATTATGTAATTAAATTAAATAGGTTTAGACTATGCTCAACCTAACATTAAATTATAATTTATTGATTGGGTAACCGTATTGTTTTTTGGTCTTCCATATATTGTTTTAAAGCAATTATTGCAGCAATTTTCGCTTCTTCTTTGGTTTTTGTTTTTAAGGCTTCAGGAGAATAATAATTTTTAACAAAATGTGTATCAAAATGTCCAGAACGGAATGCTTCATGCTCACATACAAACTTACCAAATGGCAAAGTGGTCTGTACACCTTTAACTTGGTAATCATCAATGGCATTTATCATGACTTGAATGGCTTCTTCACGAGTTTTTCCGTAGGTGATTAATTTAGACAACATAGGATCATAATAAATAGGAATATCCATACCTTCCTCAAAGCCGTTATCTACGCGAATATTTTTACCTTCAGGGATTTTATAAGTTTCTAAACGCCCAACACTTGGCAGGAAGTCGTTTAAAGGATCTTCGGCGTAAACACGTAATTCTAAAGCATGACCATTAATTTTTAAATCATCCTGCTTTAGTTGAAGTGCTTCACCACGAGCGACACGAATTTGAAGTTCTACCAAATCCACTCCAGTGATCCACTCGGTAACAGGATGCTCTACTTGAAGCCTGGTATTCATTTCCAGAAAGAAAAAATCATGGTTTTCATCCAGTAAAAACTCAACGGTTCCAGCACCAATATAATCACAGGACTTTGCCACAGCAATTGCTGCTTGTCCCATTGCCGAACGTAATTCTGGAGTTAAAACAGATGAAGGTGCTTCCTCAACTACTTTTTGATGCCGACGCTGAATACTACATTCGCGTTCAAAAAAGTGTAATATATTGCCATGGCCATCTGCCATGACTTGAATTTCAACATGTCGAGGCGAGGTTACATATTTTTCTATAAATACAGAACCATCACCAAATGCTGACGTTGCTTCGCTAATGGCACGATTCATTTGTGATTCCAAGTCGGCTTCTTTTTCTACAACTCGCATACCTTTTCCGCCACCACCAGCTGATGCTTTAATTAGGATTGGAAAGCCAATTCTTTTTGCAATAACTTTAGCTTTGGCAACATCTGTAATGGCTTCATCAATACCAGGAACCATTGGGATTTTATAGGCTTTAACAGCATTTTTGGCTGCTAGTTTATTTCCCATAATCCTAATGGCTTTAGATTTTGGGCCAATAAATATGATGTTGTTTTGTTCTACTTCTTCAGCGAAATCTGCATTTTCACTTAAAAATCCGTAACCTGGGTGAATGGCATCTACATTTAGTTGTTTGGCTACTTCAATTATTTTCGAACCTAATAAATAGGATTTATTTGAAGGTGGTTCGCCAATGCAAATGGCTTCATCTGCAAATTTTACATGTGGAGCATTTCTGTCGGCAGTAGAATATACAGCAACCGTTTTAATGCCCATTTTTTGTGCGGTTTTCATTACTCTTATGGCAATCTCACCTCTGTTTGCAATTAAAATCTTTTTCATTGAATTGGTTTTAATTCATTCCCCATGAAATTGGGAATTTCTATTTTAATCTAAAGAATTCCTCGACGCTCTGCGTCGAGGTTTCCGTTGAAATTGTCATTCCCGCGATCCCGATAGCTATCGGGACGGGAATCTAAATACAGAATTTTGGTTTTTGACCTTTTTAGGGCAAAATGAAACCAGCGAAATACCTCTATGGCTCTGCCTCGAGGATAGTTGGTTTCAAAAAATTCTTTATTTAGCCATAAATACACTAATGATTTAGTTTTAATGTCTTTAATGTTTTTCATATAATAATCGTGAATTTGTGCAATTATTTTATTCAAACTCTATTAATAACTGCCCTTTATCTATTGCATCACCAATAGTTGCTGAAATCGATTTTATAATACCATCTCTTGGCGATGTAATAATGTTTTCCATTTTCATGGCTTCTAAAATAAGTAAGGTATCGTCCTCTTTGACCTCTTGTCCTACTTGTACGTTAATGTCCAGCATTAACCCAGGCATTGGTGACTTAACGGAATTTATATGTTTGGAGGAACCAGACGAAAGTCCCATAGCCTTAATTAACAACTCCAACGCATTGGAAATGGCAACATCGTAAGTATTATTATTAACAGTTACGGTATATTTTTTTTTATTGAAGTCGGAATTTGTAATTTCTGCTTGATAAGATGTATTATTCTGAAGGATGTGATATTTGGAAACTGAAGTTTTTATAGCATCCATTTTTGAAATCTCTTCATGGGTTATATCTAATTCAAGTTTGTTGTTTATTTTCACTTTATAGGTCATGGACATAAATGTTTGATTTGTTATAGAAACTCCAATGCAACTTGCATGACTTCTTTTATACCTGTAAAATTATGTATAAAGCTTTTTACAGAACATGAAACTTGTCATATTTTTATAATTAATTATGCTTTAAAACAAGAATCCTCCTGATGCGTTTTTATAGCATTTCTTGAAAGAATAATGCCAATTATTAATGAGACAAAAGCACCTATAAATACTCCTGGAATAAAATTTATAAATAGAAAAAAGTTGTAGACACCATGAAATAGTATGGCTACAGTTAAACCTACCAAATTCCATTTTATTCTATTTTTTGAAAATTTCGCTTTTCCCATAAAATAACCCATTAAAATCCCAAAAGTTGCATGAGCAGGAATTGCAGTAAAGGCTCTAAGTAATGCAACTTCTAATCCACCTTGTGAGACATACATAATATTTTCTACAGCAGCAAAACCCATTGATACCATTACTGCGTATATAATACCATCAAAAGGTTCATTAAACCCTTTTCTTGGTTGGTTATAATACTTTACAATTACATATTTACTAAATTCTTCAATTAGTGCAACTACAAAAAAGGCTTTTACAAATTGTTGCCACACACTAAAATCATCAGGTATTGGTAAAAACAATTCAAAAAAGACATACAATATCGTAGTAATAACTACACTAACAACTGCTCCTAATGCAAAGGTGTAAACAAGAATTCGTTTCGATTCTTTTTCGTATTTATCTTTTATATAGATAAATATAATAATTACAAATACTGGAGCTAATGCTGATATGAGTAGGTTCATAAATTAAAAACTTATATGGCTTTAATAATGTTATCTATTACAAATTTATAATAAGAATAATCTGCTGGAACTAATTTAAAATCTTCTTTATGATGTTTTGTGAAATATATAAACTCTTCTAAAGTAAGTAAACATAAGCCATCGACCTCCTCATCTTGTTTTTTTAATTCATCAAGTGTAACTTCTAATTTGCATAAAAACACATTCTGAAATTCACAATCCTTAATGCCGTTAGGATGTATATTAATACTTTTACGAATATCAATTTTGTGCAGTTGGGAGGTTTTAATTGTTAATCCAATTTCTTCTTTGACCTCACGTAGAGCAGCTTCTACAACTGTTTCTCCAGCTATTACATGACCAGCTACCGAAACATCCCAATAATTTGGAAAGGTTTCTTTATAGATGCCACGTTTTTGAAATAGCACCTGACCAGTTTCGGTATAAAACCAAATATGAACAGTAGGATGAAAGTAGCCTTTTTTGTGTGCTTCCGATTTTGAACAGGTTTTTCCTGTAGGCTTACCTATTTCATCAAGTATGTCTAAATATTCATCTTCCATAATAAACTCAAATAATCAGACTTTACTTTTTTAATACTTATATAGCCAATAGCTTTTTATCTTTTATCAATGGAATATTTCCCAGGTCCAGCAAGAAAAATCACTAAAAACATTAAAGCAAATAATAAGGCTTTTTCTTTGTCTGCAAAAGGATCACCTGAATGATGAATAAGTACAGCCACTAACATGGTAATCATTGACAGAATAGCTGCAAATTTTGTTCTAAAACCAACCAAAATAAATATTGGAGCAATAACTTCACCAATAATGGCTAAAGTTAAAGAGGTTGAAGCTCCTACACCTAAAGGGTCTGGAAATGTAATTGTATCTGCAAATAGACGCTCAATTTTTGGAATTCCATGTGTTAATAACATTGCTGAAGCGCCTATTCTTAATATGGCTAATGCTAAATTTGGTAAATTGTTTTTCATTGTTATTATAGTTTTGATTATTTAGATTTTAAAGATAACAAAAACTTTTAAAGGTGGTTTTTACAAACAACCATTTTAAATTAAGTTGAAGACATGTAAATTTATCAAATCACAAACCTAAACATTTATATATTATCACTATATTTAAGTTAGATATGCAATTGAGTCTATTATTTCACAGAACAAACAATTTATTAATGAGTCACAGGAGAAAAATAGCTCTTTTAGTAATTACTTGACACTAAATTTATTGTATTAATAATTGATAAATACGTTTTATGCTTCAACATGTTTTTATAGTTTCAGATGGGACTGGTAGAACGGCTCAACAAGCATTAAAGGCTGCATTAGTCCAATTTGAATTCGTTAAAGTTCAAACACATATATGGGCTAAAGTACGTAGTGAACAGCAAGTATTGGAATTTATTTATGAAGCTTACAAAATTAAAGCCTTGGTAATTCATACCATTGTATCTGAAAAACTAAGGCATTTAGTTTTAGAACAAGGACGTCTTCATGATCTTGTTACTATCGATTTAATGGGACCGTTATTAGCACAATTATCTCAAAAATTTGAAACTTCGCCAACGGCAAAACCAGGATTGTTTCATACGTTAAACAAAGCCTATTTTCAACGAATTGAAGCAATTGAATTTACACTACGTCATGATGACGGTCAGCGTGTTGAGGAATTAAATAATGCTGACATTATATTATTGGGAGTTTCTAGAACTTTTAAAACACCAATAAGTGTTTATATGGCTCATAAAGGTTGGAGCGTAGCTAATATTCCTATAATACTAGGGTTTCCTATTCCAGATATATTGTACAAATTACCACATAAGTCTGTTTTTTGTTTAACCACATATCCTAGTAATTTAATCGCTTTGAGAACAATGAGAGATAAGCATTTAGGAGGCTTAACAGGGAATTATTCCGATCGCACTCATGTAAAAAAAGAGTTAAATTATGCCCTTAGAATTTTTAAAGCAAACCCAAAATGGACGATTGTAAATGTTACTCAAAAGCCAATCGAAGAAATATCTTCTGAAATTCTGTCTAACTTAAGAAAAAAGTGAGAACTATATTAACTTTAAACATCGAATAAATAATCAACTTTTTATTAATATTGAATTTGAATATAACACTATGAATAAACAAATAATTTTTCAAAAGCGTCCTTTAGGAATACCAGAAGCAGATACTTGGAGATTAGAAGAAAATACAATTCCAGAATTAGCAGAAGGCGAAGTTTTAATTCAGCATCACTATATCTCTTTAGATCCAGCGATGCGAGGTTGGATGAATGACGTAAGATCTTATATTGAACCTGTAGCTATTGGAGATGTTATGAGAGCTGGTTCAATAGGTAAAGTTATAAAATCTAATAATCACTCAACATTTAAAGTTGGAGATTGTGTAACAGGTTGGGGAGGCGTACAACAATATGTTGCCACCAATGGAGACAATTGGTATAAAGTAGATGACACTTTAGCTCCAATGCCTAAATATATAGGGACATTAGGAATGCCTGGAATGACAGCCTATTTCGGGATATTAGAAGTTGCCAAAATAAAAGAAGGAGATATTGTTTTAGTTTCTGGAGCAGCTGGAGCAGTTGGTAGTGTTGTTGGACAGATTGCCAAAATTAAAGGATGTACTGTAATTGGTATTGCTGGAGGAAAAAGTAAATGTGATTATTTAATAAATGAATTAGGTTTTGATGCTGCTATCGATTATAAATCTGAAGATATTTATCAAGCTTTAAAAGAAAAATGCCCAAAAGGCATTGATGTGTATTTCGATAATGTTGGTGGAGATATCTTAAATGCAGCACTAACAAAATTACGTATGCGAGCAAGAATTGTTATTTGTGGAGCTATTTCACAATATAACAATAAAGCAGCCATTAAAGGACCAAGTAACTATTTGTCATTGTTAGTAAATCGCGCATCAATGCAAGGTATGGTTGTAATGGATTATGCAAAAGATTATGGTAAAGCTGCACAAGATATGGGATTATGGATGATGCAAGGAAAATTAAAAAGTAAAGAAGATATTTACCATAGCATAGAAAATTTTCATGAAACGTTTCTACGTTTGTTTTCAGGAGATAAAATGGGAAAATTAGTATTGAAGGTGATTTAATGTTGTCTATAATTGGTTTTAAACAATTTGGATAAACTTTCCTTTAAAAATATTATATTTGCACTGTAAAAAATTATAATTTATAAAAATGGCGAAATCGCAACAGACCTTTAATAAACTTGAAAAGGAAAAAAAACGTTTAAAAAAACGTAAGGATAAACAAAAGAAAAAAGAGGAACGCAAAGCTGAGGCAAAAGAAAAGGGGCAAGGTATTCAGTTTGCCTATGTTGATTATAATGGAAATTTAACAGATACTCCTCCTGATCCTTCATTGAAAGTAAAAGTTGATGCTGAAAGTATAGAAATTGGTATTCCTAAAAAGGAAGAAGGAGATGATGAAGATAAAAATACTGACAGACAAGGAAAGGTTTCATTTTTTGACACATCCAAGGGCTTTGGTTTTATATTAGATAGCCAAACGCAAGAAAAATTTTTTGTACATGTAAGTGGTTTGTTGGATGAAATTCAAGAAAACGATACTGTAGCTTTTGAACTTGAGCGTGGCATGAAAGGTATGAATGCGGTTCGTGTTAAAAAAGTATAACTTATAAAACTCTCTTTTTTTACTGTAAGAATAGGAGAAAATATAATATTGAATAAAAAAATGCTACTATATTATAGTAGCATTTTCTATTGATGCTAAATTATTATATACCTTTCTTGATAGCAGCTTGTGCTGATGCAATTCTAGCAATTGGGATTCTATAAGGAGAGCAGCTCACATAATCCATCCCTATATTATAGCAGAATTCTATAGAGCTTGGTTCGCCACCATGTTCTCCACAAATACCAACTTTTAAATCTGGATTTACGCTTCTACCTTTTTCCGTTCCCATTATTACTAATTGACCAACACCTTCTTGGTCTAATACCTCGAATGGATCGACAGTTAAAATGCCTTTCTCAATATAGATTGGTAAAAATTTACCAGCGTCATCACGAGAATAACCAAATGTCATTTGTGTTAAATCGTTTGTTCCAAAAGAGAAGAATTCTGCTCTTTGTGCAATTAAATCAGCGGTTAAAGCAGCTCTAGGGATTTCAATCATTGTTCCTAATAAATATTCAATGGTATCGTTTCTTTCATCAAACACTTTTTTTGCAGTAGCTCTAATTACATTTTCCTGCTCAACAAATTCACTTAATGTACCAATTAACGGTACCATGATTTCGGGTTTAGCCTCAATACCTTTAGCTTTTAAATTTAAAGCTGCTTCAAATATAGCTCTAGTTTGCATTTCAGTAATTTCAGGATATGTATTTCCTAATCTACAACCTCTGTGACCCAACATTGGATTAAACTCTTCTAATTCTGCCACTTTACTTTTTACAGCTTCTAATGATATATGCATATCTTCGGCTAGATCTTTTTGATGCGCTAATTGATGAGGAACAAATTCGTGTAAAGGAGGATCTAATAAACGAACTGTTACTGGCAAACCTTGCATTGCTTCAAAAATACCTTCAAAATCGCTGCGTTGCATAGGCAGTAATTTATCTAAAGCTTCTTTACGACCTTTAACGGTATCTGCCAAAATCATTTCACGTACAGCTTTTATTCTATCAACTTCAAAGAACATGTGTTCGGTTCTTGTTAAACCAATACCTTGTGCACCAAAGCTACGTGCAACTTTAGCATCATTTGGAGAATCAGCATTTGTTCTCACTTTCATGGTAGCATACTTATTGGATAAATCCATTATTTCGGCGAATTCACCACTTAATTCAGGTTCAATCGTTGCGACCTTACCTTCAATAATATTACCTGTGGAACCGTTTAAAGAAATCCAATCACCTTCATAATATTTTTTACCTTCTACAGTTAATGTGCGATTTTTATAATCTATTTTTAATGCTCCAGCTCCAGAAATACAACATTTGCCCATACCACGTGCAACAACTGCAGCATGCGAGGTCATACCTCCACGAGCAGTTAATATGCCTCTGGCAATATTCATTCCTTCTAAATCTTCAGGTGATGTTTCAATACGAGTTAAAATTGAATATTTGTATTTTGATGCTTCATCAGCAAAGAACACTAATTTACCAGTTGCCGCTCCTGGAGAAGCTGGTAAACCCTGTGCAATTACATGTGCATTTTTTAAGGCTTCAGGATCAAAAATTGGATGAAGTAATTCATCCAGTTTATTAGGTTCGATTTTAAGTAAGGCTTCTTTTTCATCAATTAAACCTTCTTTTAACAAGTCTATTGCAATTTTTACCATTGAGGCACCTGTACGCTTTCCATTTCTTGTTTGCAATATCCAAAGTTTACCTTCTTGCATTGTAAACTCCATATCTTGCATGTCTCGATAATGATTTTCAAGTTTGTTTTGATATTCATTTAATTCATTAAAAATAGAAGGCATTAATTCTTCTAACGAAGGATAATTCTCAACTCTTTCGGATTCTTCAATTTTAGCCAATTCTGCCCAGCGTTGTGAGCCTAGTTTTGTGATTTGTTGTGGAGTTCTTATACCTGCAACTACATCTTCACCTTGAGCATTGATTAAATATTCTCCATTAAAAACATTTTCGCCTGTACCAGCATCACGTGTAAAACAAACACCTGTGCCTGAATTTTTATTCATATTACCATACACCATAGCTTGGACATTTACAGCAGTTCCCCAATCTGCTGGATATCCATGCATTTTCCTATAATACACAGCTCTATTACCATTCCAGCTATTAAAAACTGCCATTACAGCTCCCCAAAGCTGCTCCCACGGATTTGTTGGGAAATCATGTCCAGTACGTTTCTTAACAGCATCTTTAAAATCGTAAACAAGGTCTTTTAAATCTTGAATAGTAAATTCTGTATCTAATTCTATGTTTCTTTTATGCTTAAGAGCCTCCATTATTTCTTCAAACGGATCTATATCTTCTTTAGATTTTGGTTTCATTCCTAAGACAACGCCACCATACATTTGAATAAACCGACGATAAGAATCCCAAGCAAAACGCTCATTATTAGTCTTTTTTGCTATACCAATAACAGCTTCATCATTTAAACCAAGATTCAAAACTGTATCCATCATGCCTGGCATTGAAACTCTTGCACCTGAACGCACCGAAATTAATAATGGATTGTCGTTATCGCCATAAGTGGTTCCCATTATATTTTCAATATTTTCAATAGCACTTTCAACTTCATCTTTAATCATATCTACCAAAGCATCTTGACCAAGAAGGTTATATTCTGTACAAGCCTCTGTAGTAATAGTAAATCCTGGAGGAACAGGTATTCCTATGGCACTCATTTCAGCCAAATTAGCTCCTTTACCACCAAGAAGGTTTTTCATTTTGCTATTTCCATCTGCTGTTTTGTTTCCAAATTTGTAAACTCTTTTTTTTACTTCTTGTAAGGTCTCCATATGTAAATATTTTAAATGCTAAAGACAAATTTACATATTGCCGTTTAGCAATTTTATGATTTATATCATGGAATATATCTAGTGGATTTTTGAAATCTTATGAAAATAAAAAAGCCGAATTTTAGAATGAACTATCTTAATGGCTTTGCCTTGAGGTAGTTCATTTTATTTGGATATAATTTTATGACTGATGAGTACTAAATTCTATATTGAGAGGATTAAAAAAAAAAGAGCATCAAAACATTTTAAAATATTTTGATGCTCTTTATTCTGACAGATATTCAAAAATGAAATACCTTTATTACTTGGTTATTGGTTTACAATAATCTTTTTAGTTGCTTTTTTATTTCCTTGTTTTATTTCTAATAAATAAATTCCGTTTTCAACATTATTTAAATTAATGGTTTTTGTAAACGTGTTTGAGTTCGTTTTATAAGAAATACTTTGAATAGTTCTACCTTGTATATCATATAAATTAACATGTACATCTGAATTTGATACATTATTATTTAGTTTAATATTAATGGTTTCATTAGCAGGGTTTGGCCAAACTGAAAGATTGCCTAATTCAAATTCGTTTAGATCAAGCGTACCTTGAATATATTCACATATTTCCAAAGTCCATCCATTTACTGTTCCAACATCAGCTGGGCCACCATCTGTTATTTCTAAAGTCCATACTCCATTTGATGTTTCACCATTAAAAGCTGATAGAGGTGAAACTGGTTTATAGGTGAGCAAAGCAGGATAATTTGTGTTTCCTACTTCACAATCAATAGTATTAGCTGCTTCATCATCGAAATTGAAATTGAAGTTTAATTCAGTCGTACATGTTAAAACATCTATTACTGTAACTCTGGTTCCTGAAGGAGAAATTAATGTTAATGAAACGTCACCAATCCAGGTATGGTCATAATCAACTGTTAAATTAACATCTTCTATTGTAAAAGTATTAGGGAAATTTATTGTAGATGTTACTGTTGACAAATCTTCAATTGTTGTTGGAGTTGTTTGCGAAACTGAAGCACAAATTTTTTCGCCAGTTTGAAAACTAAAAGTTTCAGAGTAATCGCCATTGCCACAACTATTATCTGGTCTAACTCTCCAATAATAAACAGTTTCACTCAATAATCCATTTAAATCAAAATTCAAACTAGTAACATTAATAGAATAAGCAATTGTAGAAAAAGTAGGGTTTGTTGAGACTTCAACTAAATAACTTTCAGCATTTAAATTTTCTTGCCATGACAACGTTATAATTTCATCAAAGGGTAGTTCAGTAGTTCCATTTGCTGGTGCTGTTAGACTTTGAGGATAAGCAGTAAAGTCAGAATGTAAAACTCTTAGTTTTACTGTTCTAGCTTCTGTTTCATTACCATCATCACCAATTACATTAATATTATATGTATTTGCAGTAACACTTGATAGATTACCAAAAGTAACATCAAAAGTGCCATTAGCATTCAAAGAGGTTGGTAAAATAGTTGCTGTTACTCCAGCAGGAACACCAGTTGTAGTAAAGTTAGTAGTAGCACCACCTGCTTGTTGATAGTTAAAATTATAAATGGCATCGTTAGAGGAACAAATTACTTTTTCAGAACTTTGTGTGTTTAATGTAAAGTTAGATGTTACACCTGTTACTATTATTGAAAAATTTTGTGAGCCTCCAACTAATGTTCCTTTATGAGTCACTGTAATAGTATATGTTCCTGATGCTCCAGATACATCAACCCTCTCATAAGGGTCTACAATATTGTCATCTTGTGCATTTGTATCGACCCCAGTTAATTTCCAAGGCATAAAAGTATTTGTTGTTTGTGTTACTCGTATATCCAAGTCATTTACGAGTACTGGAGTGCCATCGTTTAATA
>JAKITV010000029.1 GCA_021647885.1 Flavobacteriaceae bacterium
GACAAACAAAATGATACATCAATAAACTTTTATTATGCCTTTTGTTAATATGCTCACTCATATTTACAAAAATACATCTCTTTACGCAACCCCGACGCAGAGCGTCGAGGAATTCTTTAGATTAAATTCCAATACTAAAGCACCAAATTCCAAGTTTGCAATTAAGCTTTCAAAAAGCAATTGGAATTTTCAATTTTCAATTTGGAATTCCCTAAATTTGCATCTTCAAATAAGACAAAAAAATTACACATGAGTAAATACGATATTATTGTTCTTGGAAGCGGTCCTGGTGGCTATGTCACAGCAATTAGAGCTTCGCAATTAGGATTTAAAACGGCAATTGTAGAAAAGGAAAATTTAGGTGGAGTTTGTCTAAATTGGGGTTGTATTCCTACTAAAGCTCTTTTAAAATCTGCGCAGGTTTTCGAATATTTAAAACATGCTGAAGATTATGGACTCTCTGTAAAAGAATATGATAAAGATTTTGATGCAGTTGTAAAACGAAGCCGAAATGTTGCTAATGGCATGAGTAAAGGTGTTCAGTTTTTATTGAAGAAAAACAAGATCGATGTCATTAATGGTTTTGGTACTTTAAAAATTGGTAAAAAGATTGATGTTGATGGAAAAGAATACAGTGCAGACCATATTATTATTGCAACTGGAGCGCGTTCTAGAGAGTTGCCCAGTTTGCCTCAAGATGGTAAAAAAGTTATTGGTTATAGAGAAGCTATGACTTTATCAAAACAACCAAAAAAGATGATTGTCGTTGGTTCTGGAGCAATTGGTGTTGAGTTTGCTTATTTCTATAATTCTATGGGAACAGAAGTAACTATTGTTGAGTTTTTACCAAATGTAGTTCCTTTAGAAGACGAAGATGTTTCAAAACAATTGGCACGTTCATTCAAGAAAAACGGAATTAAAATTATGACTTCTGCCGAAGTCACTTCAGTTGATACGTCTGGAAATGCTGTAAAAGCAACTGTAAAAACTAAAAAGGGAGAAGAAATTATTGAAGCAGATATCATTTTGTCTGCTGTCGGAATAAAATCTAATATAGAAAACATTGGGTTGGAAGACGTAGGAATTGCTGTTGACAGAGATAAGATTTTAGTAAACGATTATTACCAGACCAATATTCCTGGTTACTATGCAATTGGAGATGTAACTCCTGGTCAGGCTTTGGCTCATGTTGCTTCTGCTGAAGGAATTTTATGTGTTGAAAAAATTGCAGGACAACATGTTGAAGCTTTAGATTACGGAAACATTCCGGGTTGTACTTATTGTTCTCCGGAAATTGCAAGTGTTGGTTTAACCGAAGCTCAAGCAAAAGAACAAGGCATCGAAATTAAAGTTGGTAAATTCCCGTTTTCAGCTTCTGGAAAAGCAAGTGCAAGTGGTCATAAAGATGGTTTTGTAAAAGTTATTTTTGATGCAAAATATGGCGAATGGTTAGGTTGCCATATGATTGGTGCTGGTGTAACAGATATGATTGCTGAAGCTGTTTTAGGACGAAAACTGGAAACTACAGGACACGAGGTACTAAAAGCAGTACATCCACATCCTACAATGAGTGAAGCGGTTATGGAAGCCGTTGCTGATGCTTATGGTGAAGTGATTCATTTATAGAAGATGCTAGACATTAGACAAAAAGTTCCAGAAATTTCTGGAACTTTTTTATTTATAAATATAATCTAGTCTCTAAAAGTGAGCAAAGCGAACGGTCTAATATCTAACAGCGAGAGAAACGAGCGGTCTAGCTAAAGAAAACTCTGAATTGCCAATTCGTAACTCTGCAATCCAAAACCAAGAATGACACCTTTTGCATTTGCAGAAATATACGATTGATGTCTAAACTCTTCTCTGGAATATGTGTTAGAAATATGCACTTCAATAACTGGAGTTTCAATCGCTTTTACAGCGTCGCCAATACCAACTGAAGTATGAGTGTAAGCAGCTGCGTTTAAAATTACACCATCGTAATTAAAACCAACCTCATGCAATTTATCTATGAGTTCTCCTTCAATATTGGATTGAAAATAATCAATTTTTACATTAGTATATTTTGCTTTTACTTTATCCAAAAATTCAGTAAACGAAAGACTTCCATAAATTTTGGGTTCGCGTTTACCAAGCAAATTTAAGTTTGGACCATTAATGATGATGAGTTTTTTCATAACACAAAAGTATAAAACTAATTAAGCTTAATTTAAAAGATTTTTTTTAAAATATCAATTTGTGCACTCTCTCCCTTTTTTAAATTAGATAAAACATCAATCTCTCTTTCCTCATCTCTTATTTTCACACTCATGGTATTAGGTGAAATTGTTCCATTAGTTAAAGCAACAATCTTCACTCTAATCTTATCTTCATTAATAAAAATTGGTATAACCTTTTCTTTGTTTTTAATTTCAAATTTATCTAAAACCACTTTGTCATTTATAACAATCCTTATTATATCTCCATCCTCTTTTCCACCATCATAAATAACTAAATCCACTTTTTTAGATTTTGTAAACACACTTAAAATCTGATCTTTTCTTAATATATTCATGTTCAATGTGTCTAAAAGCTTAATTGGATTAATCCTATTTTTAATACTATCATCAATCCTTTTCGCACGCATTATTTTTTTTGATATTTTTTCAGTTCTTTTGGCAATCTTTTCAGCCAAGACCATTTCAATTTTACCATTAATACACTCTGTGTTATCCGAAAATAATCCCTTAAAATCTCCTTTTAACGTTTTAGATTTCGTTAGAGTAAATGTTTCTGATTTAAAATTTATAAAGCAAAAATCGTCTTGAGTTATTGGAGATTTTGTATATATAATGCCTTGCTCCTTAAAACTCAATATTTTATTTTTAGAATCATAATTACCAATAAGTTCAGATTTAGTTTCATGAGCTCCTCCTAAATCTGTGATAGAATACCCTTTAACATTTCCTTTATTCACATTGAAAGCTATTTTATAAGACATAAACGAAGTGTCATTAAGCTTTATAGCACCATAATACTCAAGTGTATTTTGAGCATAACTTATTACACTTAAAAAATAAAAAATAAAAAATAGTTTACTGTTCATAATAATATTTATATATTGTGTAACAAACTTAAAAACAATTAACCAATTATGAAAATTAAATTATTTTTTACTGCGTTAGTGTTCATGTTATCTATAACTACTACTTACGCTTCGTTTCCAGTACTAAGAACTGAAAAACCAATTATTGACAATAAAATTAGTGACAAAAATGTAAATGCTAATATTGCTAATAAAGAACTACTTAACAATGTTGATGTTGAAGAAGTATACACAGCAGCTGCTGTAGTAAAAAAAGGTAGAGATAAATGGGTTGGAGTTGCATTTTGGTTCTTTTTAGGATGGCCTTTTGCTGCACATAGATGGTATTATGGAAAACCTGTTTTGGCAAATATTTTATTTATTTTAACTATTGGTGGTTTAGGAATTTGGGCAATAATTGATTTAGTTAATATATTAACAGATAATTTTTAATTTTTAATTCTATAAATTAATAACCACTCTGTTACAAAACTAGAGTGGTTTTTTTATGAGTAAATATCAATGAAATGGAGCCAAGTCATACAAGATTATAATCATTACTTAAAAATTGAAAGAGGTCTTTCTCAAAACTCCATAAACAGTTATAAACAGGATGTAAAAAAACTAATTACTTATCTTGAAGAACATGATATTGAGGTTTCTCCTATTAAAATTGATGCTGAAACAATTCAACAATTTATATATACGATTGCCAAAGAAATAAATGCGAGATCACAATCACGACTAATTTCCGGATTAAGAAGTTTCTTCGAATATTTAATTTTTGAAGATTACAGAAAAACAAATCCTTTAGCATTAATTGAATCACCAAAAATTGGTAGAAAGTTACCAGACACATTATCTATCCAAGACATTGATAAGATTATTTCTGTTATAGATTTAAGCACACCTCAAGGTGAACGCAATCGTGCAATTATTGAAACACTTTATAGTTGTGGATTGCGCGTAAGTGAGTTGACACATTTAAAGATTTCAGATTTATTTTTCGACGAAGGCTTTATAAAAGTTACAGGAAAAGGTGATAAACAACGGTTTGTACCTATTGGAAATTCAACTCAAAAATATATTACTATTTATAAAAATGAAATACGACCTCATATTCCAATTGTTGAAGCATATAGAGATACTTTATTTTTAAACAGAAGAGGAAAACAGCTGTCTCGTGCCATGATTTTTACTGTTGTGAAACAATTAGCTGAAAAAGCTGGTATTCATAAAACTATATCTCCACATACTTTTAGACATTCTTTTGCAACTCATTTGCTAGAAAATGGCGCCGATTTAAGAGCAATACAATTAATGTTAGGACACGAAAGTATTACCACAACCGAAATTTATATGCACGTAGATAAAAGCCATTTAAAGGATGTTGTAAATAAGTTTCATCCTAGGAAATGAAGATTGTCATTCCTGCGAAGGCAGGAATCTTATAAATTGAAACTAAATTAAAACTGGATTCCTGCCTTCGCAGGAATGACAAAAACTACTTCGCAATATTTACAGATCTTGTTTCTCTTATTACAGTAACCTTAACTTGTCCAGGATAGGTCATATCTGTTTGTACCTTTTGAGAAATTTCAAACGATAAATTTGCTGCTTTATCATCACTTACTTTTTCACTTTCCACAATAACACGCAATTCTCTTCCTGCTTGAATTGCATAAGCTTTTTTAACTCCTGTAAATCCAAAGGCAATATCTTCAAGATCTTTTAAACGTTGTATGTAGGAATCCAATACTTGTCGTCTTGCTCCTGGTCTTGCTCCAGAAATAGCATCGCAAACTTGTACTAATGGAGATAATAAAAATTTCATTTCTATCTCATCATGATGTGCACCAATAGCATTACAAACCTCTGGTTTTTCTCCAAATTTTTCAGCCCATTGCATTCCTAAAATTGCATGAGGTGTCTCCATATCTGCTTCGGCATCTGGTACTTTACCAATATCATGCAATAATCCTGCTCGCTTGGCAATTTTAGAATTTAAGCCTAATTCGGCTGCCATAATACCACATAATTTAGCAACCTCTCGTGAATGTTGCAATAAATTTTGTCCGTAAGACGAACGGTATTTCATTCGACCTACCATTTTAATTAATTCAGGATGTAACCCATGAATACCCAGATCAATAACTGTACGCTTACCAACTTCAATAATTTCTTGCTCAATTTGGTTTTGAGTTTTCTTTACAATCTCTTCAATTCTTGCAGGATGTATCCTTCCGTCGGTTACCAACTTATGCAATGATAAACGTGCAATTTCTCTTCTTACAGAATCAAAACAAGATAAAATAATTGCTTCAGGAGTATCATCAACAATAATTTCTACTCCAGTTGCAGCTTCTATAGCTCTAATATTTCGACCTTCTCTACCTATAATACGTCCTTTAATATCGTCCGATTCAATATTAAAAACAGACACACAATTATCTACTGCTTCTTCAGTTCCAACACGCTGTATGGTATTAATTATAATCTTTTTTGCATCTTGTTGTGCAGTGAGTTTGGCTTCTTCCATTTTTTCCTGAATGTATGCCATTGCATCATTCTTCGCTTCACCTTTTAAAGACTCAATTAATTGTGATTTAGCATCTTCGGCAGATAAACTCGAAATAACTTCAAGCTGTTGAATTTGGCTTTTATGCACTTTTTCAACTTCTTCTTTACGTTTCTCTAAAAATTCTAATCGATAATTATAATCCTTAATTTTATCTTCAATATCTACATTAAGTTTTTTGTTTTTATTGAGTTCGGAAGATACTTGAGATTCTTTGTCTCTAGTGCGCTTTTCGGCTTCTGCCATTTTCTTATCTCGCGATAAGATTACTTTTTCATGTTCAGACTTTAATTCGATAAATTTTTCTTTTGCCTGAAGTATTTTATCTTTTTTAATTGTCTCACCATGGTGATTTGCACCTTTTATTATAGCTGCTGCTTCTCTTTTGGCATTCTTAACCAATTTTGATGCGTTATTTTTCTCTAGTATTTTAGTAATACTAAATCCCATTACTACACCTAATATAGCTGCACCAACAATTAATAAAATTGTATTAGTATCCATCTTTTTTTGTTTAAAAATTTTGATAATATCAAAAGTTCCCAATCTAAAATTGGGATAAGCGCAATTTATAATTTAACAAATTAAAATTACACCAAAAAAAAGCCTGCAATAGTTGTGGTTTTGTATAAACTCCTTAAAAACAAGTTTAGGGCTAACAAGCTGATCAAGTATCTGCTTGAGATACTGAAACAAATTCAGTACTAGCAGCACGCTTTTACAACTTAAACTCACCCTTTTTAAAGAATTAACGTTGAGTTTATCAAAAAAAATAACTAATGCAGGCAGTAACCTATATTTATTTTAAAGAACTTAAGAACTTAAATGTTCTTTTAATAGTTGATCTAAAGTGTTAAGTTTAAATTCAACTTCTTCACTTAAATTTTCTTTATCTATTGTTTTCTGTTCGGTTTGAGATGCAAATTGTAAAGCACACATTGCCAATACATCTTGCTTATCCCTCACAGAATAACTTTGCTCAAACTGTTTAATCATAGTGTCAATTTGCAGAGCAGCTTTTCGTAATCCTTCCTCTTGACTTGGCTCTATTGTTAAAGGATATACTCTATTAGCTATAGATAGCTTTATTTTAAGCTTTTCTGCCATTTAATACCATGTTGCATTATTCAGATAATTGAGAAATACAATAATCAATTTCTCTTATTAATGCATTTATTTTAAGCTTTGTTTCTTTTTTACTCTCGTCACTGCCAAGTATGGAATTCGCAAATTTGAGTGTTTCATATTTTTCTTCCCAAGAGCTTATTAATTCTTCCTGTTCAGATAATTTACTTTGAGATAATGTAACATCGTCTTTTAATTTTGCATTCGCTTGCTTTAAATCTTCTAATTTATGCAACACTTTGTTAATTCTGTTCTCTAAAGAATCTACAATAGTCTCAATATTACTCATTTAATAAATTCAATACTTATTACACAAAGTTAACATACCAAACTATAAATAACAATTGTTTTTAAGTATATTTTAAAAACACTTAATAACCAACTCATTACAATATTATGGCTTAGTATTTGTTATTCACTTTGGATATTAATTACAAATTGATATTTTAGCACTAATATCTTATTTTATGCGAAAAAGCCTCATCGTCGTTTTTTTAATAATCGTGCAAGTTATTATTGCTCAAAACCCGTATCCTCAGGATTACTTTCGCAGTCCTTTGGGTGTTACTTTAGTTCTTTCCGGAACTTTTGCCGAGTTGCGCTCTAACCATTTTCATTCGGGGTTAGATATAAAAACTCAACAGCGCGAAGGCTTAAAAGTGTTTGCTGCTGCAAAAGGATATGTAAGCAGAATAAAAATTTCGCGTTGGGGTTATGGTAAGGCATTGTATATTACACATCCAAATGGTTACACTACTGTTTATGCCCATTTGAAGAAGTTTTCTCCTAAAATTGAAGCTTATGTTAAGAAGATTCAATATGAAAAAGAAACTTTTGAAATAGAGCTTTTTCCAACTATTAAGGAATTATTAATTGATACTGACGAGATTATTGCTTTTAGTGGAAATACTGGTGGTTCCAGTGGTCCGCATTTACATTTTGAAATTAGGGATAAAAGTGAAAGACCAATAAATCCTATGCTTTTTGGAATTGATATTAAAGACACAAAGAGACCAACTATTTTAGGTGTTTATGCTTATCCAATAGATGAAAACTCGCATGTTAACCAAACAAACGAAAAAACAAAACTTCGGCTAATCCCTCAAACCAATGGCGATTATACTGTTGAAAATATTAAGGCATATGGCAAAATAGGATTTGGAATTATTACCTACGATAGGCAAGATTTAGCTGCAAACAAAAATGGCGTGAGTAACATTCAAACTTTTTTTAATGGTAATAAAAATTTTGAAATTGATTTTAAGCGTTTTTCTTTTACCGAAACCAAACACCTTAATCGCTTAATTGATTATGAGCATTTTAAACAACAAAAATCTCGTATAAAAAAGCTGTTTGTTCAAAGCAATAACCCTTTAAGTCTATATAAAGCAGTTGACGAAAATGGTTACATTAAAGTCGAAGACAGTACTGCTTCAATTTATAAGGTGAGAGTAAAGGATTTTAAAGGTAACGATACATGGCTAACCATTCCTATTGCTGGAGAAAATAGCGATAACATAACTTATAAAAAAGATGAAATTACAGATTATTTTGTTTATGCAGATCAAGCTACAAATTTAGAAGAGCAAAATGTTTCAGTGTATTTTCCATCAAACACATTTTATGATGATTTCTTTATAGATTTTAAAGTAAGCAATGATACCTTAACATTACATAAACCTACAGTTTCAGCACAAAAATATTTTACTATAAGTTATGATATCAGCAACTATACCGAAGCTGATAAGGACAAACTTTTTGTTGCAAGACTTGTTGGTTATTATAAAAATTATTTGTTATATACACCAACAACCAAAAAGGGAAATATATTAAGAGCCAGATCAAAAACCTTAGACACTTACGTTTTAGGGGTTGATACTGAAAACCCAAAAATTAAACCTTTAAATTTTCAAGAAGGCAAATGGTTAAGCAAATATCGGTATTTAAAAGTGAGAATTGAGGATAAAATTTCTGGAGTAAAAAATTATAGAGCAAGCGTTAACGGAAAGTGGATTTTAATGGAATATGATGCCAAGAAAAATATATTAACTCACGATTTTAATGATAATGTAATTACAGATACAAAGAACAATTTAAAGATAATTGTTACAGATAATGTTGGAAATAGTTCTACATTTGAAACTATCTTTTTTAGAAAATAAAAAACAGACCACTTGAAGATTAAATTTTCTCTCTTTCAATTTCTATTCATCTTAATTCCAATATTAAGTTTAGCACAAACGGCAACATTAAAAGGCGTTATTCTTGACGAAAACCAATTGCCTATTACCAATGTAAATATAAAGGTTGGCTATGAAGGCACAGCTACTAATGCTAATGGATTTTACCTTTTAAAAATTCCAGCAAATCAAGACGTGGTTGTAGAATTTACACATTTAAGTTTCAAAAAAATAAGTGCCACATTTCATTTAAAAAATGGTGAGGAATTTGAGTTTAATCCAGTTATGAATCTGGAAATTGAACAAATTGCAACTGTAGTGGTTATAGGTAACGAACGTAAACGAGTTGAAGGTGTAACCACAATAGATCCAGAGCTTATTAGAACTATAAAAGGTGCGCAGCCTGGAATAGAAAATATTTTAAAGACACTTCCTGGTGTAAATATTTCTAACGAGTTGAGTACACAATATTCGGTTAGAGGTGGTAATTTTGACGAAAATTTGGTTTATGTAAACGATATTGAAGTCTATCGTCCATTTTTAATCCGTTCAGGACAACAAGAAGGTTTAAGTTTTGTAAACAGCGATTTGGTGCAAAATGTAGATTTTTCGGCTGGTGGTTTTCAAGCAAAGTATGGCGATAAACTATCATCTGTTTTAGATATTACTTATCGAAATCCTATAAAATTTGGTATTAAAGCAGATTTAAGTCTTTTGGGTGGAAGTATTACTGCTGAAGCTGTCTCAAAAGATTCTAAATTATCAGGAATTATTGGAGTGCGTTATCGTGACAACAGCTTACTTGTAAATGCAAAAGAAACCGAAACCAATTATGACCCAAAGTTTGCAGATGCACAAGCATATTTGACTTATAAGTTTTCAGATAAATTTCATTTAAGTTTTTTAGGCAATGCTTCAATAAACCAATATAATTACGAACCACAAACACGTCAAACCAATTTTGGTACTTTAGCAGACCCTTTGGCATTATTGGTGTTTTATGAAGGTCAGGAAAAAGATGAGTACCAAACCTATTTTGGAGCTTTTAAAGGTACATATTTTGCTAACGATGATTTAACTTTAAAACTTATTGCATCAACATATAACACAAGAGAAGAAGAGTATTTCGATATTTTAGCGCAGTACAGACTTGGTGAAGTAAACAGTAATATTGGAAGCGATGATTTGGGCGAAGTAGAATTTAGCGAAGGTATTGGCTCTCAACTCAATCATGCCAGAAACGATCTTGATGCACTTATTACAACCATTGAACATAAAGGAAATTATACTGTTGAAGATAGTAATTTTGAATGGTCTCTTAAATATACTCACGAAGATATTAGAGATCGTATTGTAGAATGGGAAGTTATCGATTCGGCAGGATTCTCTATTAATCCACCAAGTATTGATGCCTTTAACGATCAACCTTATAATGCTTTTGAAGGACCTTTAGTCCCTTTTCAAAATATTAGAGCAACAAATAGCACACAAATAGACCGACTGCAAGCGTATGTACAATGGAGTAAACGTTCTACACTTGGCAATCACGAAGTGTTTTATAATGCTGGAGTAAGAGTACATAATTGGACTGTAAATGGAGATGGCATTGAAAAAGTTGCACAAACTGTGTTTAGCCCAAGAGTACAATTTGCCATTAAGCCAGATTGGGATAAAGATGTATTGTTTAGAATTAGTGGAGGTTTATATTACCAACCTCCTTTTTATAGAGAATTACGCGATTCTTCAGGAATAGTAAGACCTAACGTAAAAGCTCAAAAATCCTTTCATATTGTGTTAGGAAATGAATACAGTTTAAGTATGTGGAACAGACCCTTTAAGTTTGTTGCTGAAGCATATTATAAAAAACTAACAGATGTTAATCCATATACAGTTGAGAATGTTCGTATTAGATACAGAGCCAGAAACAATGCCGAAGCTTATGCTTACGGTTTGGATTTAAGACTTAATGGCGAATTTGTGCCAGGAACAGAATCGTGGTTTAGTTTTGGGTATTTAAAAACCGAAGAGAACATTGATAATCGAGGTTATATTGCAAGACCAACAGACCAACGCTTAAAATTTGGTATTCTATTTCAAGATTATGTACCTAATATTCCAGATTTAAAAATGTATCTAAACTTGGTGTATAATACAGGAGTTCCTGGAGGTTCACCAAGTTATGCCAATCCTTACGAGTTTCAAAATAGATTAAGAGATTATAAGCGTGCCGATTTGGGTATTTCGTATGTGTTGGTCGATGCCAAAAAACCATCAACAAATGGTTGGAAACGTAATTTTAAAGAATTAACACTTGGCTTCGAAATCTTTAATATGTTCGATGTGCAAAACTCTATTACCAATACTTGGGTAAGAGATGTGTACTCCAAGCGTCAATATGCTATTCCAAATTTCTTAACACCAAGAGTCTTTAATGTACGTGTTGGGATGCGGTTTTAATCTTTTCAATTAATACTAATTTTGTCCTCGAATTACCTAACCTTTACAGTAATGACGATTTTTATTTTACAAACTCTTTCAAAACTCCAACCACATAATCGACTTCATCTTTGGTATTATAAATACTAAACGAAAAGCGTATAGAAGGTTTTTGCATATCAGCATCACTTAATATTTCAGCTAATACATGCGAACCTTGTGTGCTTCCACTTTGGCAAGCACTTCCTTTAGAACAGGCAATGCCTTTTAAATCCAGTTGAAATAATAGCATAGCAGATTTTTCTGGAGCAACTGGTAAACACACATTAAAAGACGTGTATGTACTTTTTGCCATATCTCCAGAACTTCCATTAAAAGAAACATCAGGAATGTTAGCTTTAAGCTGCTCTATAAAATAACTTTTTATGCCTTTTACATATTTGCTTTCGGTTTCAAGATTATCGTAAGCCATAGACAACGATTTCTCCAATCCTACAATGTTATGTACGCTCTCTGTTCCTGCACGATAGCCTCGCTCCTGTTCGCCTCCAAAAATTAAGGGTTTTAATCCAGAGCCTTTTCTTAAAAAAGCAAACCCTACTCCTTTTGGTCCATGAAACTTATGTGCACTCGCAGCCAGAAAATCAATTGGAATCTCTTGCAAATCCAATTCATAATGTCCAACCGATTGCACTGCATCACTATGAAACAAAGCATTATTGGTTTTGCACAATTCAGCAACTTTTTTAATATCGAGAAGGTTTCCAATTTCATTATTTACATGCATTAAACTAACAAGTGTTTTTTGATTAGTTTGTAGTAGTTCTTCCAAATGATTAAAATCTACTTGTCCATCAGTATCTAAATTCACATAATTTACTGAAATATCATATTCGCTTTCCAATTGTTCTAGTGTATGCAAAACACCATGATGTTCAATTCTGGATGTAATAATATGTGTGACATTTAAATCTCTAACTGCACTACGCAATACTAAATTATCGGCTTCAGTACCTCCAGAGGTGAACACAATTTCGGATGAAGACACATTAAAATAGGATGCTATTTGTTTTCTTGAATTTTCAACTAACGATTTAGATGAACGCCCAAAACTATGTGAAGATGAAGCATTTCCAAAATTATTTTTCATAACGTTAGTCATTGCTTCGATGACCTCATCACGAATTTGAGTTGTTGCAGCGTTATCAAAATAAATTTGCTTCATTTTTCTTTTTAAGGTTGTAAAAGTAATTCAAATAAAATTATTTTCAATAAAGGTCGTTATAAAATACAATTCTATTATTTTTGTCAAAATCATTAACGATATGCGTTACACTTTTTTTGTTCTATTAAGTTTCTGTTTATTCCTTCAATCATGTAATGATGGTGATGTTATTACTGTTGAACTTGGGTTTGATGACCCTTTTGAAACCTGTGGTGAATTAGTACTTTATAAAATAAAAAACGATCCTGCTGAATCGCTTTCATTGTTCTTAAGTGGCTTAACTGAAGATGATCTTATAGCTTTTGACGATGTGCTATCTGATGTTACTGAAACTCTCGAAATACCAGCTATAACTCTTAATGGAACTACTAATACATTTAACCTTAGAAGATATAACACTGCTATTACAGGTGCTGAATTGTTTTGCAATGCAATTCCTCCAAATATAAATATCGTTAGCGATGATGAAAGCACAGAAGGGCAAGTTATGATTACTACAGTGGTTATAGAAGAAGATAATGATGGTATCTCTTGGGAAGATGAAGATGAAAACACCGATGGTGACAATAACCCAGCAACTAATCCAACAGATACTGATAGTGACGGGCTTCCAAATTATTTAGATGTTGATGATGATGGTGATAATGTATTAACCGCAGATGAAGATCTAAATACCGATGGCGACAATAATCCTTTTACTGATGCTTTAGATTCTGATAATGATGGTATCCCTGATTATTTAGATACTGATGATGATGGAGATGGCGTACTTACTAGAGATGAAGAAAATTCTTCTCAAGATGAAAACCCTACAAATGACGAAACTAATCTTGATCAAGGTCCAGATTATTTAAATCCTTTAGTAACTACTGTTGTTCCTGCAACAGCATTTAGGAATCACTCTGTAATTAGAAAATATACTATATCTGTTATGTTAATAAACATTAATTTATCTACCTTAACACAAGATGAATTTGATTTTGGAAGTATGACAGATTTGGATGAAATTCCTCGTACAACTATTTTTAATTAAGGGCTTGTACTTTGATAAATATAAACTTCGGTAGCACCTAAACCATATTTTTGGTAATTGGCTTCGTAAAACTTTACATTATAACGTCCAAAAAGATATTCCAGTTCTAATTTAAGAACACCATCTCCTTTACCATGTATAAATACAATTTTTTGTATGCGTTTTCGTATTGCAAATTCCAACTGTCGTTTTGCAGTATCCAACTGCAATGTTAACATATCATAATTAGTCATCCCTTTTGTAGAATTTGTTAACTGATGAATATGTAAATCGACTTCTAAAGTGGGCTGATAACGCTCTTTGGGTTTTACTCTGTTTGATTTCTTTTTAGGGATTTCTTTTTGAGAAACGACTTCGTTTAAAGAAGCGTTTGAAAATACATTAGTCCTTAGTGTAGTATCTGTTTCAATTTTAATAAGTTCGTTTTTAGAAAATTCTAATTCAAAACCTTCATTAGTTTCAATGGTAATAATATTGTCGGCAATAGTAATAATTACACCTTTTAAATCTTCATCTAAAACAGAAACCGAATCGCCTATTTTAAAATTCATTCTTCTTTGTCTGTATTAGAAGATTCATTGTCATCTTCAGTTTTATTCGAAATCCCTCTGGATAATCTGTAAAGTCCAAACATTAAAATCATTATTCCAATAAGAAGAATATATACTTCTTGTTGTTTTTCAGCATCTGCATAGAGTGCAATAAGTCCTCCTACGAGAATCAATATAAAATTAAATGTTCTGGAGTTTATCATGATTTTATTTTTTGATTTATTCTGAAATCTTTAAAAATCAAAAATAATCAATATTTATGTACAACTATGTAGAGGTTTTATTTAATTTGTGATGTAAATGCGATTTCTTATAAATTCTTTTGAAGATTATATGTTGCCTTGTTTAAGCAAACAGCTATTTAACCTTGAATGTTTTGGTTGTGGTTTACAACGCTCTGTATTTTTATTATTTCAAGGTGAGATTATAGCTGCTTTTAAAATGTATCCTGCAATTTATCCTTTAATTGTTCTAGCACTATTTTTAATATTAAATTTCTTTTATAAAATTAAATACAGTGAAAAAATTAAAATAGCTTTAGTAGTTTTAAGTATTGCTACTATTATTATCAACTATTTAATTAAAATAATCAACTAAATTACATTATGGAAAAACAAAAACTCAATTCAACAATCGTCTATGTTTTAGCAATTTTAGGATTTTTATGCTGCTGTTTTGGTGGTATAGGATTTATTTTTGCTGCTATCGCTTTCTTTATCGCACAAAGTAAGCTTAAAGAAGCCTATGCAAATCCTGAAAACTACGAAAATATTGAAGGTATGAAAACGGCTAAAATAATAGCCTTAGTAGTACTTGCAATTAACTTATTATATTTTGTAATGACTATTTATAGAATTGTTACTATAGGTTGGGATGAAATAATGGAGCAAGTACGACAACTGATGGAGCAATTTTAATAGCTTTATCTTATAGAATTGATAAATAACAAAAAGGCTGTCTATAAAAATAAGTTTTGTCAAACTGAACTTGTTTCAGTTTCTCTTAAATTTTAGTAGTTACTATTATGAGATTCTGAAATAAATTCAGAATGACAGTTTAATGTTTTATAGACAACCTTTTCTCTAAAAGTTTAATCTAAAGAATTCCTCGACGCTCTGCGTCGAGGTTTCCGTTGAAATTGTCATTCCCGCGATCCCGATAGCTATCGGGACGGGAATCTAAATACAGAATTTTGGTTTTTGACCTTTTTAGGGCAAAATGAAACCAGCGAAATACCTCTATGGCTCTGCCTCGAGGATAGTTGGTTTCAAAAAATTCTTTATTCTTCAAACCCTTTTAAAGTTTTAACAATTATTGAAACACAATCTAAAACTTGTTCTTCAGTTATCACCAAAGGTGGAGCAAACCGAATAATATTACCATGTGTTGGTTTTGCCAATAACCCATTATCACGAAGTGCTAAACAAATGTTCCAAGCTGTTTCGCTTTCTTCATCGTCTTCTATTACAATCGCATTAAGCAATCCTTTTCCTCTTACTAAATTTACGAGATTACTTGTCTTTATATATTTGTTTAATTCTCTTCTAAACAATTGTCCCATTGTTTCTGCATTCTCTGCTAAATCTTCATCTCTTACAACTTCAAGAGCAGCAATGGCAACAGCAGCAGCAACTGGATTACCTCCAAAAGTGCTACCATGACTTCCTGGTTTTATAACATTCATAATGGCATCGTTTGCTAAAACAGCAGAAACAGGATACACTCCTCCGCTTAATGCTTTCCCAAGAATTAACACATCTGGCTTTACATTTTCATGGTCAACAGCCAGCAGTTTACCTGTTCTTGCAATGCCTGTCTGTACTTCATCTGCAATAAAAAGGACATTATGAGCTTCACATAACGCTTTTGCTTTTGTTAAATACCCTTCGCTTGGCACATAAACTCCAGCTTCGCCTTGTATAGGTTCTACTAAAAAACCTGCAACATTTTTATTGTTTACTAATACTGTTTCTAAAGCTTGTAAATTATCATATTCAATTTTTATAAACCCTTTGGTATATGGTCCAAAGTTTTTACGAGCTACAATATCGTTAGAAAAGGAAATGATTGTCGTTGTACGACCATGGAAGTTGTTTTTGCAAACTATTATTTCAGCTTCGTTTTCGTTAATACCTTTTACCTCGTAAGCCCATTTTCTACATAGCTTTATAGCTGTCTCTACAGCTTCTGCTCCTGTATTCATTGGCAGCAATTTATTAAAACCAAAATACTCGGTTGCAAATTTTTCGTACTTCCCTAAAACATCGTTATAAAATGCTCTTGACGTAAGCGTTAAATTTTGTGCTTGATTAATCAAAGCATTCACGATTTTTGGATGACAGTGCCCTTGGTTTACGGCAGAATAAGCCGACAAAAAATCGTAGTATTGTTTGCCTTCAACATCCCAAACATAAACACCTTCTCCTCTACTCAAAACCACTGGGAGCGGATGGTAATTGTGTGCTCCATATTTGTTTTCTAAATCCATCGCTTCTTGCGATGTTAATTGGTTTAAAACATTCATAATATGAAAATTTAAATATTAAAAAAATATTATTCCTGCAATACCTTTATTCAATCGAAGAGTTCGAAAAAGCAGCGTAGGAGAGAAATCATCCTTAAGGCAAAATTACTAAATATAAGTGATGTCTTAAAATGTTATTCAGACATTTTTACCAACAATGAAGACACATCTAACATGTTCAGTTATTACTAACAAAACAAGCATCTTTACTTTAATCTAAAAAAGTATTCGTGAATGCGTGGCATAAACTAAAAAGAAGTTATTTTTGCGCCATGTCGAGAAGAAACAAAAAGCAAGTTTTTACAAATGTAGAAGTTATTGATGCTGGAGCAAAAGGAAAATCGGTTGCTAAAGCACCAGATGGTCGCGTGATTTTTTTGCCAAATGCAGTTCCTGGCGATGTTGTAGATATTCAAACCTATAAAAAGCGTAAAGCTTATTATGAAGGCAAAGCAATTGCGTTTCATAAACTTTCTGATAAAAGAGTTGAAGCAGTATGTGAGCATTTTGGAACTTGTGGTGGCTGCAAATGGCAACACATGGCTTATGAACATCAATTGCAGTACAAGCAAAAAGAAGTTACAAATAATTTAACACGTCTTGGACATATAGAACTGCCAGAAGTCACTCCTATTCTGGGTTCAAAAAAACAATATTTTTACAGAAATAAAATGGAGTTTTCGTTTAGTGATTCGCGTTGGTTAACGTTTGATGAAATAAATTCTGATAAAGATTTAGGCGACCGAAATGCTTTAGGGTTTCATATTCCTGGTATGTGGGACAAAATTCTGGATGTAAAAAAGTGTCATTTACAAGCTAATCCGTCAAATGATATTAGAAATGCTGTTAAATCTTTTGCAATTGAAAATGGTCTAGACTTTTTCAACACAAGACAACAATCAGGATTATTGCGTACTTTAATGATTCGCACAACAAGTATTGGAGAGATTATGGTGTTGATTCAATTCTTCAAAGAGGATAAAGCAAAACGTAAAATGTTATTAGATTTTCTTTCGGAAGAATTTCCGCAGATAACCTCTTTACAATATGTTATCAACGAAAAAGCCAACGATACCATTTACGATCAGGAAGTGATTTGTTATAATGGTCGCGACCACATTTTTGAAGAGATGGAAGGCTTAAGATTTAAAATAAATGCCAAGTCATTTTATCAAACCAATTCTGATCAAGCCTACGAACTTTACAAAATTACTCGAGAATTTGCTGGATTAACAGGAAATGAACTCGTTTACGATTTATATACAGGAACAGGAACTATTGCACAATTTGTGGCCAAACAAGCTAAAAAAGTGATTGGCATTGAGTCTATTCCTGATGCAATTACTGCTGCAAAAGAAAACGCACAATTAAATACTATTGAAAACGTTGAATTTTATGTTGGAGACATGAAGTCTGTATTCAATACTAAATTTATTAATACTCATGGACAACCAGATGTTATCATTACAGATCCTCCAAGAGATGGTATGCATAAAGATGTTGTTCAACAGCTTTTAAATATTAAACCAAACAAAATTGTGTATGTAAGTTGTAATAGTGCAACTCAAGCAAGAGATTTGGCTTTAATGAACGATATTTATAAAGTTACAAAAATGCAAGCTGTAGATATGTTTCCGCAAACGCATCATGTAGAAAATGTTGTACTTTTGGAGAGAAGATAAGTCCATAATGGACAATAAATTTACTATGTTGTCATTCTGAGCTTGTCGAAGAATCTAAACAACAAAGTTTAATCATGAAGATTTCCGCCTTGACGGAAATGAATTAAAATAATTCAATGAAAAAAATAAGTGCCTTACTATTACTACTTCTTATAATAGCTCCAAGTTGCGAAAAGGATGATATTTGTGCCGAAACAACTGCAACTACTCCAAAATTAATTTTAAGGTTCTACGATATTACAAGTCAAGAAGACACTAAAAATGCAACTGGCTTAAGAGTTACAGAATTTAATGAAACCAATGCCATATCCAATTTAAATATAGTCACGACCGATTCTATTAATTTACCATTACGAACAGATGTAAATGTTACCAAATTTACGTTTCATAAAGATTATGAAGTAATAACCAATACGGAAGGAGATACAATTTCTATTGAAGGCAATACAGATATAGTTACCATAAATTACGAAAGAGAAGATGTGTATGTTTCTCGTGCTTGCGGATTTAAAACCATCTTTAATATTATCTCTTTTAGTGTTGAAGATGATGGAGATAAATGGATTTTAAATTCTGAAATAATAAATTTTACCGTAGAAAATGAATTTACAGCTCATGTTAAAATATTGCATTAATATAAGTTTTGTTGTGCTGATGATTTTTTCGGCAGGTGCACAAAATGATCCCGATAGCTATCGGGATCAGGACAAACCACAGGACTCTACCAAATACAAGCAAAAATATGGTTTAAGGCTTGGAGGTGATTTAAGTAAGCTTGTAAGGACTTTTATAGATGATAATTATACAGGTTTTGAAATAAACGCAGATTATAGATACTCTAAAAATTTATACATCGCTGGAGAATTAGGCACCGAAGAAAAAACAACTTCAGTCGAGTTTTTAAATTCTACTGCAAAAGGAAGTTATTTTAGAGTCGGAATAGACTATAATATGTATAAGAATTGGCTCGATATGGAAAACATGATATACAGTGGTTTTCGTGTTGGAGCAAGTTCTTTTAGTCAAACTGTAAATAGCTATACTATTTTTAATACCAATCATGACTTTCCACAAACTACAGTTACTGAAAGCACCGAATTTAAAGGGTTATCTGCAATTTGGACTGAATTGATTTTTGGTATAAAAGCCGAAGTATTAAACAATCTTTATTTTGGTCTTAACATACAACTTAAAGCTAGAATAACCGAAACAGAGCCTGAAAACTTTGAGAATATTTACATTCCAGGATTTGGACGTACTTACGATAGTGGACGCTTCGGAATTGGTTTTGGCTATAATGTTTCCTATCTTATTCCCTTGTATAAAAAAGGGGATTGATGATAAAAAAATATTAACATTAATTATAAGACAAATATATTAATTATGATAACTACATGAAACACAGGGATTTAAAAGCCTTTAAATTAATTTAAAAATCAATTGCCCATTAATAGAAATACCCTTATTTTTAAAAGCAGATAATTTAATCAAAATAGATAAAAAAAAGAAACGATGAAAATACTAGAAAAAATATTATTATCTACTGATTTTTCAAAATCTTCAAATAATATTGTGGATTACGCAATAGAATTGGCTAAAGCATTTGATGCAAAAATTAGCCTAATTAATGTATTGCCTGATGATATTAAAAATGAAAAAGCAAAGTCGCTTTTAAACGATGCTGCGATAAGACAATTAAGCGCAATAAACGAAAAGATTAATGACAAAGGGATAAAAACAGACGATGCTATTTTAGAATATGGTAACATTTCAGACAAAGTTATTCAAACAGCTTATAGTATAAATGCCAATTTAATATTGATAGGTGCTGGCGAAAAATCTGAAAATGATGCATTTCAATTAGGAACTACTTCAGAAAAAATTATAAGAAAAAGTGACAAGCCAGTATGGGTTGTAAAAAATAATAGCATTTTAGATATAAAAAATATAATTTGTCCTGTAGATTTTTCAGACGAATCTAAGCGTGCATTAAAAAATGCAATTACCTTAACTCGTAGATTTAAAGCAAAGCTAATAATTTTTAATGCATATAAAATAGATTATCCAACTGCACTAATTTCTAAAATGGATTGGGATGAAGAAAATGACAGAAAAGTTTCTGAACAGACAAGTAGTTTTAAACAGTTTTTAGAAGGGTTTAACTTAAAAGACTTAAATTGGGACAAAGAAATAAAGGGAGGAGATCCTGCTACAGAAATCCGTAAAGCAATAGTAAGATATAAATCTGATTTGAATGTAATGGGAACTTCAGGAAAAACAGGCTTAAATAGATTGATAATGGGGAGTGTAACCGAGAAAGTAATAAGGGAAGTTCCTTGCTCATTTATTACTTTAAAAACAGAAGATTTTATATCTCTTAAATTAGAAAAAAGGATTAGTAACATAAATAACCATTACGAAATAGCTGTACAACTTATGGATGATGGTTATTTTGAAGAGTCGATTAATGAATTTGAATATTGTTTAAATATAAATGAAATGCACGTACCTTCATTAAAAGGACTTTCTCAAGTATATGAAAAATTAGGCAATACCGATTATTCTGAAAGCTATGATAAAATTGCTAAAGAAGTATTGGTTAAAATTTGGGATAAACAAATAGAGGCTGAATTACGCAACAAGCATCTTAAAAACTAACCCACTATGCCATAGGTTTTTAAATCTGACCAAAGTCAGTAATACGCAATTATTCAAGGATGAAAGAATCTGCATCAGTATTTGATTTACAATGATGATCTAAATACTGGTTTACAATTTTATCTACAATATTTCCTGTACTCCAACATCCTAACCCAATTGCCCAAAAACACCAACCATAATATTTCTTTGAAATTTTGGAAAATCTTGTAGTAATCGCCTTAAACAATCTTTATTTTGGTCTTAACATACAGCTTAAAGCTAGAATAACCGAAATTGGATCTGAAAACTTTGAGGACATTTACATCACAGGATTTGGTCATACTTACGATAGTGGACGCTTCGGAATTGGTTTTGGCTATAATGTTTCATATCTTATTCCCTTGTATAAAAAAGGGAAATAATAATTTCCTCGAGGCGTTGTACTATTTTATTTAAAATCTTTGCCAAAAAAGTCATTGCAAGTTAAGATGTCAGGTTGAGCCTGTCGAACCTAATATTAATCCTCAATGTTAAAAATATTTCGACAAGCTCAATATGACATAGTTTTTTACTTTTTTGAGAGCTAATACTATTTTTAAAATTTATGGACAAGGAAATTATCGCTAATTTACTAGAGAACAAACACCAAACGCTTTTTAGTTGGTTAGAACAACAAGATATTGAACGTTGGGAAACTGGCCCAGAAGGCAAATGGACAACAGGACAACAAGTACTACATTTACTTCAAAGCATTAAGCCATTAAATATGGCGTTAAGCCTTCCAAAGTTTGTTTTAAAATTTAAGTTTGGTAAGGCTAACAGACCTGTTCGTGATTATGATTCTATTGTGCAACGTTATCACGAACGTCTTAAAGATGTTAAAGGCAAAACTTTTAAAGGCTCACAGAATATGAAAGTACCTAGCATAAAAGAGAAGCAATACCTTTTAAACAGATTACAAGTAGAAAGCAAAAAGCTCCAACATAAAACCAAAAAATGGTCTGATAAAGATTTAGATACTTATATCTTGCCACATCCATTAATGGGAAAAATGCCAGTAAGAGAAATTATTATGTGGACAGCTTGCCATGTTGAGCATCATACTCAAACCTTGCAAGAACAGTATTAAGCAACTTTAACAATAAACCATTGCGTATTACATAAACCAATCTAAATTCAAGAACCATGTTTGTAGGTCATTATGCAGCAGCATTTGCTTTAAAAGGAAAAGAAAAGGACGCCTCATTAGGTATGCTTTTTATTGCGACCCAATTTGTTGATATTTTATTTTTCCCCTTTGTTTTGCTAGGAATTGAAAACCTAAAATTTGTAAAAGACTTTACCGCAGTAAACGATTTTAATATGGATTACTACCCTTTTACACATGGTTTACTCGCCTCTTTGCTTTGGTCAGGTTTGTTTTTTGTACTGTACTTTTTTGTGTTTGCAAAAAATAAGGTCAATAAAAAAAGCATTGCCATTGTTATGGCATTAGCCGTATTATCACATTGGTTTACTGATTTAATTGTCCACACACCCGATTTACCACTTGTAAGTGGCGAACCAAAATTTGGCTTTGGCTTATGGAATAATAAAGCATTAACCTTTGCTCTTGAAGCTGTACTACTAATTTTAGGATTGTGGTACTATATTAAAAGAACCAAAGCCATTTCAAATATTGGTAAATATGCAGGCATTGTATTTGTGCTGTTTTTGTTGCTTATAAACTACTTGAATTTGTTTGTATTACCTGCAAACGACGATATACAATCATTAACCATTTCTGCTTTAATATTTTACTTTTTATTTGCAATAATAGCACAATATGTTGATAGAAAAAGAACATAGTTTAAGCATAAAGTTATTAGCTAGTTTTAATAGTTTATAAACAACTGTACTAAATTGAGGTTGACTTTTTAACAAAAAACCGCTACTTAAGAACTGATCGAAATATTAGTAGTAAAAAAGAAGGGATTATCAAAGGTATCGAGATCTAAGTCTCATCGCTTACCGTAATCTTATTCTTCTCTTTGTTCTTTCTGATTTATTGTTTAAAATTAATAGATTGCAAACTTAAGTAGCTTATCGTTTGATATAATCAATTAAAACTGAACATATCATGACATTACAAACCATTAGAAAGAGTGAAAACTGTAACAGAAAAACTACTCACTTCTACTTTTTAAAATGAAAAACAACGGACTGAAAAGCAGAGCGGTAAAATTCAAATATTATGGTAAAAAATAATGACAATTTTAAAGGAGCGATTATCGAAGAAAGTCTATCAAACCCAAGAGTTTTAAAGAAAGTCAATATAACCAAAACAGATATATTTCCTGTTACAAAAAAGCATGAAACTCCATGGGTAAAACAATGGACATTTCATTTTATTGAAGTAGACCAAAATAAAGCAGAATCTATTGCATCAGAAATCGCTAAAAACATGGATTCTGAGCATGTTTGGTATGCAGATTTTCGCAACAACAAAATTCATTATGTAATTTATTATAATCGCGTATTTAAAATGGATATAACTAAAAAAGAAGATTATCAGAATGCTATTGATTATGGAAGTAAATTAGGACTTCCTGACTATCAATTAGATTTTTCACCACACCATAAAGTCCTTTAACCCGAATTCTCCTTTTCGTTACATTCGGGACACCTAACGAAGGAATAGAATGAAAATATCTTTAAAAAAATTGAAGTAAAAAAAATTTGGGCTTGAATAGATGAAGGGAAAATTTGGAATGATAAATCGGACTGTTCCTCTTAAGTCGGAAAGGTTTAGTCTTATTATATTAAATTTGGAAAAAGAGATTCGCTGAAAAACAAAATAAACGGTTTGTAACACGGTATAAAATCAATAATTTAGGTTTTGTATAACCTAAATGGTAATTGTTTATTTGTCAACGGATTTACTGATAATTTTTAGTAACATGGTAACTAACTAATCACAACGAAACCATACACAAACCAATAAACGTCACTCCAAAAATTCAACTTTCATTTAGAATAATTATCTTTGCTGTCCTTAAATAAGTTTAGGAAAAAGAATGATCAACATTCACGATAAAACATTACAAGATTTAGAGTTTTATACAGTATTGCAGCAAGTGAGCGAATACTGTGTGACTGCTCTGGGTAAAAATGAAGTACTTAATATTTCTCCTTATAAGCTAAAGGAAGCATTAGTTACCGAATTAAATTGCACAAACGAATTTTTATCTTCTTATTATAACGATAATCGAATACCCAATCATGGTTTTGAACCAATCACTAAAGAATTAAAACTTTTAAAGATTGAAAACACCTATTTAGAAGTTTTTAGTTTAAAGAAAATAGTTTCAATCTCACTTACAACCAATGAGATTGTTAATTACTTAAAGAAATTTGAAGAATATTATCCATCACTTAATTCTTATGCTTCAAACATACAAGTTACAAAAACGATTATTGAGAAAATAGATGCTAATATCGATCGTTTTGGAGATATTAAAAATGATGCTTCTGTGCTTCTGAAAGAATTGCGTAAATCAATCAACGCAATTAAAGGTAAGATCAATCAAAGTTTTGCTACAGCTTTAAACACATATCATAATCTCGACTATTTAGATGATATCCGAGAATCGGTTGTCGATAACAAGCGTGTATTGGCTGTAAAAGCAATGTACAGACGTAAAATTAAAGGCGCTATAATGGGAGGAAGTAAAACAGGAAGTATCGTTTATATTGAACCTGAAGCAACTTTGCAACATTCTCGCGAACTCAATAATCTAGAATACGAAGAGCAGGAAGAAATCATTAGAATCCTTAAAGAACTCACCAATTTTATTCGACCTTTTTTGTCGTTATTAGAAAGCTACCAAACATTTTTGACCAATATTGATGTGATTGCTGCAAAAGCTAAATATGCACAATCTATAAATGCTATTTTACCCGAAATAACAGAAGAGCGTAATTTATATTTTCGTGACGCGTTTCATCCACTACTCTATTTAACCAATCTTGAAGCTGGTAAAGAAACCTTTCCGCAAACCATAGCATTACAACAAAACACTAGGATTATTGTGATTTCCGGACCTAATGCTGGGGGAAAAAGTATCACTCTAAAAACCATAGGATTATTACAAGTAATGCTGCAAAGCGGACTTTTAATTCCTGTTCATGAACGTAGTAAGGCATGTTTATTTGATAGAATTTTAAGCGATATTGGTGATAATCAATCTATAGAAAATCATTTAAGCACTTATAGTTATCGCTTAAAGCAGATGAATTATTTTCTAAAAAAATGCAACAATAAAACCTTATTCTTAATTGATGAATTTGGTACAGGAAGCGATCCAGAACTTGGTGGTGCTCTTGCCGAAACTTTTCTGGAAGTGTTTTACGAACGTGAAGCCTTCGGAATAATTACAACGCACTATTCCAATTTAAAGCTATTAGCCAACGAGTTGCCATTTATGCAAAATGCCAATATGTTGTTTGATGAACGTACACTCGAACCAATGTTTAAACTGGCTTTAGGTCAAGCAGGAAGTTCGTTTACCTTTGAAGTAGCTCAAAAAAATGGCATTCCGTATAGCTTGATCAATAAATCGAAAAAGAAAATTGAACGCAGCAAAGTACGTTTTGATGCAACAATTTCAAAGCTTCAGAAAGAGCGTTCAAAACTTGAAAAAACTGAACGCTCATTAAAAGTTAATGAACAAAAGAAATTAGAAGAAGCTGATAAATTAGAAGAGATTAATGCAAAAATTCAGCTTAAATTAGAAAGTTATCAAGAATTATACGATAGTAATCAAAGGTTGATTTATTTGGGAAATAAAATCAATAATATTTCTGAAAAATACTTTGAAAACAAACACAAGAAAGAATTGATTGCCGAATTTTTGAAGATTGTTGAAGTCGAAAATTCTAAACGTAAAAAAGTATCTATCAAACAAAAGAAAGTTATAAAAGCCAATCAACAGCAAACAAAACAAGAAGTAGAAAAGAAAGTCGCTGTTATACGTAAAAAGAAAAAAGCAGCAAAAAAGAAAGCGATTGAAACACCAAAACCTAAACCTATTTTAAAAATAGGTGATCGCGTTCGCATGGAAGATGGACGAGCAATTGGTAGCATTGATAAACTGGAAAAAAATAAAGCTATCGTAAATTATGGCATGTTTACTACTAATGTTAGTGTAGATTTGTTGGAGTTGGTTGAAACTTTAAAAAAGTAGGCAGTCCCGTCCCGATAACTATCGGGAGCTATCGGGATCTGTATTCAGTTTGCAGCTAGTTTTAAGATAGGATAAAAATTAGTGATAATTTTGTGTAATTTGTGTCTATGATAAACTTACCTAAACATAAAAAACTCATTTTGTTTGATGGTGTTTGCAATCTTTGTAATGCTTCTGTTTTGTATGTCATTAAACGAGACAAAAAAGATTTATTCAGGTTTGCTCCTTTGCAATCTAGTGTTGGTAAACAGATAATAAAGAAGTTCGATATAGATTCGACTCTAACAGACTCTATATTACTTTACGAATCTGGTCAAGGAGTCTCATACAAATCTACTGCAGCATTAAAAATTGCTTCTAAACTTACATTTCCTACAAATTTGTTATCTATTTTTATAATAACACCATCATTATTTAGAGATTGGATTTACGATTTCATTGCCAAAAATCGTTATAAATGGTATGGTAAAAAAGACGCTTGTATGATTCCTATTCCAGAACTGAAAGCGAAGTTTTTGGATTAAATAATTATCACTTAAAATAACTTTTCCCTTACCGAAACACACTATTCACTCATTCTTTTAGAGTATTCACTCATTAACGATTTTATTAAAAATAATAAAGATGTAGCTTTATTCAAACTTTAAAACTAAAATTATGAGAACTACACTACTATTATTACTTTTTTGTATTTCATTTACCCATGCAAATAATAATGAAACACAATCAAAATTAAACGAAGTAACCATTTATTTAAATGGAGCTGAAGTTGTTAGAACTGCCAAAATAACACTACCAATTGGAACTTCAGAATTTATATTTATTAACCTCTCTCCAAATATTCAGGAGAGTAGTATTCAAATTTCAGGGTTAAAAATGGCAACTGTACTTTCTATTAACTACGGAATAAACTATTTGGATAAAAAACCAAACACAAAAGAAATTGAAAGTCTAATAAGTAAAATTGAATTATTGAAAGATAAAATTAGCTTGGAAGATAATATCATATTGGGCTATAAGGAGGAATTAAGTTTAATACAGTCTAACAGAAGGTTAGGCAATGAAACTGAAAATGTAAACTTAAGCAAAGTAAAAGAGTTTGCTGCCTACTATAGACAGCGATTAACAGAATTGAATAATGATATTCATACTTCGGAAAAATCTAAAAAAAAGTACAGAAAAGAGATTGCAAACATTAAAAAGCAATTAAATGAATTAAATGTAACTGAAAAACTAGAAACAGGAGAAATAAAAGTGAAATTAAATTCAGAGGTGTCAAGCATTTTAAACCTTACAATTACATATAACGTAACAGATGCTGGTTGGTATCCTATTTACGACTTAAAGGCAGAAAAAATAAACGCTCCTCTTAACTTATCGTACAAAGCACATATCTATCAAAACACAGGACAAGACTGGAACGATGTAAAAGTTACACTCTCTACAAGCGATCCAAACACCAATAATTTAAAACCAGAATTAAATACTAAATATCTAAACTTTATAAATAGATACAGCAACTATAAAAGCAATCGTGCCACAAAAAATTACAATTATAGATATAATCCTTTTGTAAAAACCGTGTCTGGAATTGTAGTTGATGAAAGTGGATTACCACTCCCAGGAGTGAATGTTATAGTAAAAGGCACTACTAATGGTACTCAAACTGGCTTTGATGGTAGATATAGTATTGCAATACAAAGTGGAAATGAGCTAACTTATTCTTATGTTGGATTAATAAGTGAGACACTACCTATTCACTCAACTATAATGAACATTAATATGGAAGAAGATATTTCAGCATTAGACGAAGTTATTGTAACTGCACAAGGAATTAGTAGAAAAAAGAGTTCTCTTGGTTATGCTACTACTGACATTTCAAGAGTGCTATCAGGAAAAGGTTCAGGTGTGCAAATTAGAGGTATTAGTTCTATTAAAGGCGCTTATACAAGTGAAGGAGATATTATTGAAGATGGTATTACTAACATTAAATTCGAAATTAAAAAACAATACACAATCTCGTCAAATGGAGATGTTACTGTAATTAAAATTGATGAATTTACAATTCCCACTAATTACTCTTATTTTGCGGCTCCAATTGTAAATGAGAATGTATTTCTTACTGCTAAATTCGGGAATTGGGAACAGTACAATCTTCTTCCAGGAGAAGCCAATGTTTATTTTGAAGGTTCTTATTCAGGGAAAACACAAATAAACCCACAAGCTACGACAGATAGCTTAACAGTATCTCTTGGAGTTGATCCAAATGTGATTGTTAAGCGAAATCAAATCAATAGCTTTAAAAGCAAATCGTTTATTGGTACAAAACGAATTATTGATAAAGCTTACGAAATTGAATTGAAAAACAATAAGCAATCAAATATCGCTTTAGTGCTTATGGACAGAATCCCAATCAGTCAAAATAATGAAATTAAAATTGATGAGATTGAAACCGGAACTGCAAACTATGATGATAAAAAAGGATTGATAGAATGGAAGATAAATCTATCAGGAAATACATCGAAAAAATTAAAGTTCTCCTATGTTGTAAAATTTCCAAAACATAAGCGAATTAATTTATAAAAACGTCGCTGCGAGGAATAAAACGACGTGGCAGTCTTTTTAATTTAAACTCAAAACAAACAGATTGCTTTAGCAAACAAGTTTGCTTCGCAATGACTAATAAATAAAGTCTCAAAGCAAGACTACTAATTTGATCCCAATTTCAGTTAGTTGGGAAGCTATCAAGTTCTCAACTTGTACATGTCTAACACAAATTGAGTTTCAGAATAACTCTGATAAGTATTGTAACGCTTTGAGGCTTTTACTTAAACTCTTTAAAATAAAATTTCCTCCTTCTATCAGTCCAGAATATTCATAAATAATGTCTTCATATAATCTCATGAAAAGCGATTCACACAGTTTTTTTGAAAAAAAAATTGGCTCTACAATGCTTTCTTTTTGTTTCAAAAAATCCTTCGACTACGCTCAGGATAAGCGATTCACTCAATTTTACATCGTAAAATTGGTTCTCTGCTTACTTTACTTCTTCATAATGGTCGTCCCAATTTCTTACATGAGGTTCTCCAAGTTTTCCAACCGATTTTGCAACAAGCATGGCTACCATTGCATCTCCAGTTACGTTAACTACAGTACGACACATATCCAAAGGGCGATCTACAGCAAATATAAGCGCAAGACCTATTGGTAATAAATCTGGTGGAAGTCCAACAGATTCCAGTACAATAACCAACATCACCATTCCTGCTCCAGGAACTGCTGCGCTTCCAATAGATGCCAATAAAGCGGTTAAAACAATAGTAATTTGATCTCCAAATGTTAGATCAAGACCTAAAGCCTGAAATATAAAAACAGCTGCAACAGCTTGATATAAGCTCGTTCCATCCATATTAATGGTAGCGCCAACAGGTAGCACAAAACTCGATACTTCCTTATCGACACCAATATGTTCTTCAACGCGTTCCATAGTTACTGGTAACGTTGCTGCACTACTACTTGTAGAGAATGCTAATAATTGTGCTGGGCTTATTTCTTTTAAGAACCAAAACGGGTTTTTCTTGGTAACTGTTCCAACAATTGTGGAATAAAAAGTAATCATTAACACTAATCCCAAAATAACAACACCTGCGTATTGAGCCAGAGCAACTAAAATATCCGGATCGTCGGAAGACACAACCACACTAGCTAAAAGTGCAAATACAGCATAAGGAGCTGTTAACATTATTAAATCCACCATTTTAAGAACAACATCGTTTAGAGAATCGAAAAAGTTTTTAAGTGCCAATGCTCTCTTTTCTCCAATTAACAACATTGAAATCCCTAAAAATATCGAGAAGAAAATTACCTGAAGCATTAATTTGTTTTCACTCATCGCCTTGAATGCGTTATCAGGAACCATATCTTCCAAAAATTGTAATGGACCACTTTCTACTTGTTTTGTAGCCTCTGTAATTTTTTCTTGCACACTAGTATTACTTGAATAGGTGCTTGTGAGTTTTGAAATGGTTGCTTCGGAAACACCTTCTCCAGGTTGTAAAACATTAACTAACATTAATCCGATAGAAATGGCTATAACAGTAGTGAAAATATAAGTTATAATTGTGCGTATGCCAATGGTTTTAAACTTTGAAATATCTTTAAGGTCGGATATTCCTTTAATTAAAGACGCTAGAATTAATGGTATTGCTATAAGTTTTAATAGTTTAACAAAAATAGTTCCTAACGGTTTTATCCAATCGTCTGAAAAATCTTTTCCACCATCTATTTGCAGCATAATAAAACCAAATACTAAACCGAGAACCATCCCTATTAATATTTTCCAATGTAATTCTAATTTTTTCATAAGTTATATTTGTCATTCCCTCGAAGGAGGGAATCTGTTTTTATTAAATCTTTTCCTTTTTATGGATTCCTTCCCAATAGCTCCCGATAACTATCGGGACGGGATTTGCAGGAATAGTAATCATTTATATATTTTATTCATTAAATAATAATCCGCAATCACCAAAGCTGCCATAGCTTCAACTATTGGCACAGCTCTAGGCACAACACAAGGATCATGACGACCTTTGCCTTGTATTACTACAATATTCCCATTTTTATCCAGAGTTTTTTGTTTTTGCATAATCGTTGCAACTGGCTTAAATGCCACACGGAAATAAATATCCATGCCATTGCTTATTCCTCCTTGAATGCCTCCAGAGAGGTTTGTTTTTGTTGTTCCATCCTCATTGAACAAATCGTTATGTTCGCTGCCTTTCATTGTAACGCCACAAAATCCGCTACCATACTCAAAGCCTTTTACGGCATTTATAGATAACATTGCTTTACCAAGTTCGGCGTGTAATTTATCGAAAACAGGTTCTCCCAAACCAACAGGTACATTTTGCAACACACAGGTTACTGTGCCACCTATGGTATCTCCTTGCTTTTTGATTTCTTTTATTCTGGCAATCATTTTATCTGAAGTGGTCTCGTCTGGACAACGAACAGGGTTGTTTTCAATTTTTGAAAAATCTAAGTCTTGATATGGTTTATTGATGAAAATATCACCAACCGAAGATGTAAATGCATTAATTTTAATGTCTTTTAATAGTTGTTTAGCGATTGAACCTGCTACAACTCTACAAGCTGTTTCTCTAGCCGAACTGCGTCCTCCTCCTCTATAATCTCGTATGCCATAT
>JAKITV010000030.1 GCA_021647885.1 Flavobacteriaceae bacterium
ACACCTTCAATTGCAAATATTTTAAAATCTCCGTATTCTTCAACATTATTAACTTCTTTAATATTGTCTTTATTAAGGAGCATTATCTTTCCGTCAGCATTTATAGTTCTTGCTTTAATGTCTATAACCTTTTTTACATCACGCATTGGCACATAAACCGTGTTATGCCTACTTATACCTTTTTCGTTATTTACCCTTGTTATGGTATGTGTAGTTTCGTAGCTGTTTAGATTTTGAGAAAACATACTTTGTTCGTATTCTACAATATATTTTTCCAGAATGCCAACTGAAGCTAATTTTAGTTCGGCAGAAGTGAGGTCATGCAGTTTTGGGTTTTCTTTCCAATCGTAAGTCTTATAATGTTGAGCAAAACTACTTGTTGTTGCAATCAATAAGATGAATATTATTCTGTTTATCATAAATTCTTTTCTAGTATTATACTTTTTTTATAGGCTTTTGTAAGGCTTTTAATAAAATCGTTCCAAGTTTGAAAATCTTTATTTTTTACACTTAATGTGTTTATATAAATGGTTTTATTTTGAATTATTGTATTGTCTTTTAGAGTGTAGGTTATGTTATAACCATATTTTGGGTTATCGAAATATAAACCTTTAGGAATATGATTCACTTTATAACCATTAGGAACAGTAAAAGTAGTAGTATAATTTTTTTTGAATTTGTTATCGATTTTCTTACTGTATTTCCTGCCTTCAATATCAATCTTGCTTTTAGCCAATACTCGGTCTATATTTAAATTAATATAGGTTTTATTGGCAACCGTTTTTGCATAGTTGTCTATGGAGAGGTCATAACTTAAAACTAATGGTGTGGTTTTATTATCGAAGTTCTCTATTTTAATATTATTGTAATTGGTTTTATTATTACCTAAAGCTAAAGTTGTATTTAAAAACTCTTCTTCGGTTTTATCGTCTTTTTTATAAGTATAGTCTGATATAAAATCTACTTTTTCATAACCTGTAAATGTTCTTTTTTCTGAAACCTTAACGGTATTATCATCTAAAGTAAATGCGCTTGTAATATTCGATACGCTTTTATTAGCGTCTTGAACAGGAACAGTAATAACTTTAAAAGTATCTTGATTAATACCTAAAAGTGCTTCTTTTGTTTGTATAAAAGCACTCGGCATACCAAATGGCACAAAACTATCTGTGGCATCTAAAAAAATCGTGTCTTTTTCAATAATAGCAGTAGTAATCATGTGGTTGTCAACCATTGGAGTTGGGACTTCAAAATAAGTATAAGGTCTATTTCTTGTGCCTAACCAAGTTCTATAAGATTCTATACCAACATGATTAAGCATTTCGTAAAGTAGATTTGCCATGTCTTTACAGTCGCCATAACGTTTATCGCAAACACTTGCTGCACCTCTTGGTATAAAACCACCTAAACCATCTTCGAAGGCTACATAAGTTATATTGTCTTGTACCCAATTAAAAATAGCTTCCGCTTTTTTATGTTTAGTTGATTGTGTTTTTGTAATATCATCAGCAATTTTATAAACCTTATCTAAAGATTTCACGTCGATTTGTTTCACTAATGACACATACCATTTGTACAAATCGCTTACATCGTTTAAAACATTAATCTTTTTTCCATTTAGCTCATAATTTTTTATGTACAAAATAATATGAGGTAGGTAATAAAGAATTTCTTCACTTTTTTCTTCACCTTGAAATCCTTTAATATTATTTACTGTCCAAGTGTATATATTGTTTTTTTTTGAAGTTTCTTTCTTAAAATCGATGGAAATATCTTCTGTGTTAAAATCAATATATCCAATTTCTACGTTTTTAGGAAACTCGATAGATAATTTTACGCTTTTAGTTGGTACGTAAGTGCCAAAACGAAAAAGCCCTAAAAAACGAGGATCTTTAATAACCTCTTTATAATTCAAATTTGTGATAGCACCTTTAGTAACAGCAGGAAACGTAAAGTTTTTAGACTCTTGATCACTATAAAAAATACCATTATCGAATTCTCGTTTGGTTTCTATATAATCGACTTTTATTGTTTTATTTAAACTCGGTAAAAAAGTGTATGCGTTGATATCTTCAACCGAAGTAAAACTATCAAAACCAAGAGATTCATTAGCAAAGTACAGTTTTTTAGCAGTTAAATATTCGGCTTGTTCCGAAATTTGTTTAGAAATATCAAAAGAGTTTTTTGAAACACTTATTTTAATATATTCATGTCGCTTTAAAAAGATATAGTCTTCGTTAGAAAAATCCTGAGCAAAAACGATACATGGTAAAAACAATAAAATTATTAGAATGTATTTCATTTAAATAAAATTTACAGACAGTTTTTATTGTCTCTAGTTTACAGGGTTAACGCTATTTTTTTGTCAACGTCAAATATATTTTTTTAAATATTATTTTATAACTCCGAAGCGTTAAAAATAGTATAAATTTACTTTATCTAAAATTATACCAAAAATGGTTCCAGACTTTGTTAAGGTACATAATAAATTTAAGCTAAATAGAAAACATTATAATTACAATCAGCTAAAAGAAGTTGCCTATAGTTTTGTTAAAGAAGGAGAAGCCTACGAACAGGTTTTAGGAAATTTTTTGCTGGATTGGTTAGACGAAAATGATTATGTTGTTGTAAAAACATCTGGTTCTACAGGACAGCCAAAGCAAATAAAACTGCAAAAAAAAGCTATGGTATATTCTGCTATTGCAACAGGAGATTATTTTGGTTTGGAATCTGGTTTTACTGCTTTGCACTGTTTGCCAGTAAATTTTATTGCAGGAAAGATGATGTTAATTAGAGCTATTGTTTTAGGTTTAGAATTAGATGTTATAAAACCTTCTTCTTATCCTCTTCAGAATATATTTAAGGATTACGATTTCTGTGCAATGTTACCAATGCAACTTCAAAATTCTTTGGAAAAATTGTATAAAATTAAAACAGTAATTGTTGGTGGAGGAAGAGTTTCATTATCACTCCAAGAACAATTACAGGATATATCTACAAAAGTGTATGCTACTTATGGCATGACAGAAACAATTACACATATTGCTGTAAAACAGTTAAATGATTTTCCGTCATTGCGAGGAGATTCGACGAAGCAATCTGTTGAGTCTCATTACAAAATACTGCCAAACATTACAATCTCTCATGACAAAAGAGATTGTCTAGTTATTGATGCTCCACAGCTTAATAATAAGACTATTGTTACTAATGATATTGTAAAGTTATATTCCGAAACTGAATTTGAAGTTTTAGGACGCTACGATAATATGATTAATTCGGGTGGCATAAAAATGTTTCCAGAGCAAATAGAAGCCAAGCTATCAGGGAAAATTAGTCAGCGTTTTTTTATAGCTTCAGAAAAAGATAAGACTTTAGGGGAAAAATTAATTTTAGTACTTGAAGGCGAATCAAAACAGTTAGAAATTGGGGTTTTTGAAGGTTTAGACACCTTTGAAATACCTAAACATATTTACTCCGATGTCCATTTTAAAGAAACTTCTACAGGCAAAATTAAACGTGCCGAAACTTTAAAATTATTAAAGTAGCCCTTTTACTCATCCAAAAGCACACTTCACTCATTATTGGTTTTATAGGTTAAAGATTGCGCATAGTTTTATGCTAATCTTAAAACTGAAACCAAATGAAAGCACTAATCACATTAATACTTGTTTCGTTAATAGTGACGAAAAGTATTTCACAGGAAAAGAACATAGAAACACAATCGGTTTCTATAGAGAACTTAATCCCTTTTGTTGTAGATAATTACACTATAAGACAAGATGCTGATTTAGCAACCAAAAACATAACATTTTTAATTCAAATTCCAGGTGCTGAACTCGATGCAGAAAGCAAAATAGTTTTAAAACAAGCGTTTAAATTACTTTCTAACAGATTAACAGAAGACGATAATATTTCTATGGTTACCTATTCAGGGTTTAGTGGTATTGCACTAAAACAAACCTCTCCAAAGGATCTAAAAAAGATACTCTATACTATTAATAACTTTAAGTCTAGTGTTAAAGAATTTCATAAAGATGGCATAGAACTCGCTTATAATTATACAAATGAAAATTTTGATGAGGATGCTATTAATTCTGTCGTAATGGTAAGAAATCCAAATACTTCGTCAGGAGTTAATGCTTATAATTCTTCTTCATCAGTTAAACCTCCAAAAAAGAAAAATAATGCTGTACTAATAACTGCAATAAGCTTATTGCCAGAATTGATAGCAATAATTAAAAATTAACACTTAAATATAAAAATCATGAAAAACACATTACTATTTGTATTTGCATTGATAGTTTCAATGCAAGCAAGCTCTCAAGAAAAGAAAATTATTGGAACAGTTACAGACAATTTAGGATATCCACTTCCTGGAGTTAACATTATTGTTAAAGGAACCACTAAGGGAACTCAAACTGACTTTGATGGAAATTATGAAGTTTTAGCTCAAGTTGGAGATGTTTTAACATTTAACTATGTAGGCTTTGTTACGAAGGAACAAACAGTAGGTATTTCAAACATTATTAGTGTTACAATGGAAGAAGACGTGGCAATGTTGGAAGAAGTTATAGTTACTACACAAGGTATTAGGATGGAAAGAAGGTCTTTAGGTTATGCTGTGAATACACCTAGTGCAGCACAAATTAAACGCCAAAAACGAAAAGCATATCATAATAGCATTACTAAACGACTTCAAGGAAAATCTACAGGGATAAATATTGAATCAAAAAATGGTGCAATAGGTGCTTCAAATAATATTTTCATAAGAGATGTTTCATCAATTAAAGGAAATAAACAACCTTTATATATTGTAGATGGCGTTCCTATTCAAGGGCAATATAATGCTGTAATTCAAAATATAAACCCAAAAGATATCAATAAGGTTAATGTTTATAAAGGCAGAAAAGCAAAATCTCTATTTGGAAATTCTGCAAAAAATGGTTGCATTGTAATTACTACAATTCAAGGAAATTACAGACTTGAAAATGATGAATCGTATGCTCAAATTCATGAGAATAGTTTTGAGCAAGTAAAATTTTCACCACTTTCAACTTTTTCAATAGATGTTGACAAAGCATCATATAGCAATGTAAGAAGAATGATTAACAATGGTCAAAAAATTCCTTTTGATGCGGTAAAAATTGAAGAAATGATTAATTATTTTGATTATAATTATCCTCAACCAAAAGATGAACATCCTTTTTCAATTAATACTGAAGTAGTGCAAACACCATGGAATAAAGATACCAAATTGGTTAAAATTGGTTTGCAAGGAAAAACGTATGAAAATGAAGAATTGCCTTCCTCAAACTTAATATTTTTAATAGATGTTTCTGGTTCTATGAGTAATCAAAACAAATTACCACTATTAAAATCAGCTTTTAAACTTTTGGTTAAGCAACTTCGAGAGAAAGATAAAGTATCTATTGTGGTTTATGCTGGAGCTGCTGGAGTTGTTTTAGAACCAACATCTGGAGATCAAAAGGAAAGAATTCTAAATGCTTTGGATAATTTGCAAGCTGGAGGTTCTACAGCTGGAGGACAAGGTATAAAGTTAGCTTATAAGTTGGCTGAAAGAAACTTTATAAAAAAAGGAAACAACAGAGTGATTCTTGCTACTGATGGCGATTTTAATGTTGGAGCATCAAGTAATAAAGCAATGGAAAAATTAATTGAAGAAAAGCGAAAATCAGGAGTATTCTTGTCAGTTTTAGGATTTGGTTATGGAAACTATAAAGATTCAAAACTAGAAATTTTGGCTGATAAAGGAAATGGAAATCATGCATACATTGATAATATGCAAGAAGCTCAAAAAGTATTTGGGAAAGAGTTTGGAGGAACGCTTTACACTATTGCAAAAGACGTTAAAATTCAAGTGGAATTCAATCCTAAAAAAATTCAGGCATACCGCTTAATTGGTTATGAAAATAGATTATTAGCTGATGAAGATTTTATTGACGATACAAAAGATGCTGGAGAATTAGGAAGCGGTCATACAGTAACTGCATTGTATGAAATTATTCCAGTTGGTGTAAAAAGTGAATACATTAAAGACATTAATGATTTAAAATACACTAAAAGTGAAATTAATACTGATTATTCAGATGAACTATTTACAGTTAAATTTAGATATAAAAAGCCTGATGGAGATAAAAGTATTGAGATGGTTCATATTCAAAAAGATGAAATGTCTGATTTTTCCGAAGATTTAAAATTCTCATCAGCAGTTGCCCTTTTTGGAATGCAATTAAGACATTCAAAGTATTTTAATAATACTACATTAAAAAATGTTTTAGAATTAGCCGAAGAGGGTAGAGGAAAAGATAGAGAAGGTTATAGAGCTGAATTTATTAGATTAGTTAAAGCATATAAATAACCAAGTCAAATAGTTGGTTGGTTGTAAATTTTTTCATAAATAGACTTGGTTAAGAGAGGAGCATCTATAAGGTGTTCCTTTTTTTTGTTTATCATTTGCTTTAAACATAGAACATAGGTTTTTTTAAACATTCAAATGTTGTAGTTGCTTTTGGTATGAAACTTTTAAGCTAAAGTTTTACGGACTTCCATTTAAAATTAAAAGTATCCAGCTTGATAATAAAGAAATACCATTAAGTGATGTTAAAATGAATGGAGATAATACTATGATTATAGATAAGAATTTTGCTCAACTTCATATTGTAGGAAAATAGTTTTATAAAAAGAATAGTATAAAAATTTGGAAAGGTTTTTGTACTTTTAAAAAAGAATTGAAAACCTCAAACAAAATGAAATTTAAAAAGACTATTGTAGTATTTGGATTAATTATATTCATTCTATCATGCGCTACAAATCCTTTTACAGGAAAAAAGACAATGGCACTTGTGCCCAACTCTCAATTATTCCCAACAGCTTTTCAGCAATACAATCAGTTTTTAAGTGAAAATAAAGTTGTAAAAGGGACATCAGATTCCCAAATGATTACTAGAGTAGGACAGCGTATAGCTGTTGCTGCCGAGCGATGGTTAGATGCTAATGGACATCAAGGTTATCTTAAAGATTACAAATGGGAATATAAACTTGTAAACGATAAAACAGTAAATGCTTGGTGTATGCCAGGAGGAAAAATTGTTTTTTATACAGGAATACTTCCAATTGCGAATGGAGAAACAGGAGTTGCTGCAATTATGGGACACGAAGTGGCACATGCACTTGCAAATCATGGGCAACAGCGTATGAGTGCTGGATTATTACAACAAGGTCTTGCTGTTGCTGGTAATATTGCTATTAAAGATGAAAAATCCAGAAATGCTTTTAACCAATATTATGGTGTAGGTACTACAGTTGGTGTCATGCTCCCATTTAGTAGGTTTCATGAATCTGAAGCAGATAGAATTGGATTATACTTAATGGCAATTGCAGGTTATAATCCTGATGAAGCTGCTGAGTTATGGAAACGAATGAAGGCAAATAGTGGAGGGCAAGCACCACCTGAAATCTTAAGTACGCATCCATCAAATGATTCAAGAATTGCAAACCTTAAAAAATTAGCTCCTGAAGCTAAAGCTGAAGCCAGAAAGTTTGGTGTAACATCATTTAGAGAATAAAAAGCTTTTATCTGTCTATAATTATAGTTTTTATTGGTTATTTAAAACATGTAAATAGACATCTATTTGATTAATAACGATTTAGAAAAGATATTTCATTTAAAATAAATGTTTACTTTAGAAGCTGCTCATAAAAGAGCAGCTTTTTTATTATGGCAGAATTAGAAAAAGGAGATAAAAAACTACTAAATGCTTGGGCGTTTTACGATTGGGCAAATTCGGTTTATCCACTTGTAATCTCTTCAGCAGTCTTCCCAATATTTTATGGAGCACTAACCATTGTTAAGGATAGTGATGGAAATAAAATTAGTGATTCTGTAACCTTTTTAGGATATGTTTTTAATAACGATTCTTTAATAAGTTATGTGACTGCTTTTAGTTTTTTAATTGTTTCTATTATTTCACCAATTCTTTCCGGAATTTCTGATTATGTAGGAAATAAAGAAGGGTTTATGAAATTCTTTTGTTATATGGGAGCGATATCATGTATAGGTTTATACTGGTTTTCACTTGATAATTTGTTCTTTGGGCTACTTTGTTATGTACTTGCTCTTATTGGGTTTTGGGGAAGCTTAGTGTTTTATAATTCTTATTTGCCAGATATTGCTTTTCCTGAACAGCAAGATAAAATTAGTGCTAAAGGATTTTCTTTAGGCTATTTAGGTAGTGTTATTTTACTGGTAGCAAACCTAGTTATGATTTTAAAATACGATTTATTTGGTTTTACAGATGCAGGACAACCAACTCGAATGGCTTTTATTATGGTTGGTATTTGGTGGATTTTATTTGCACAATACACTTTTAAATATTTGCCAACAGGTACAAATGAAGGACACAAAGTTACCAGAGCAGTACTGGCACATGGTTATAACGAATTGAGAAAAATATGGATAGCATTAAAGAAAAATGAAACTTTAAGGCGTTATTTAACAGCATTTTTTGTGTATAGTATGGCTGTACAAACTATTATGATTGCTGCAACTTATTTTGCTGTCGAAGAATTAAACTGGGGAACACAAGACTCTACTACAGGATTAATAATTAGTATTTTATTAATTCAATTAGTTGCTGTAGTTGGAGCAAATTATACAGCAAAACTGTCTAAAAAGCTTGGTAATATTAAAGCCTTAATCATTATTGTTTTTTCTTGGATTCCTATTTGTGCTTATGCCTATTTTGTAGTAACTCCAACTCAATTTTATATTACTGCTGGATTTGTAGGTTTGGTTATGGGAGGAATTCAATCATTATCTCGATCTACTTACAGTAAGTTAATCCCAGAACTAACTGAAGATACTGCTTCCTATTTTAGTTTTTACGATGTTTCAGAAAAAATTGGTATCGTAATAGGCATGTTTATGTATGGTTTTATTGCCGAAATAACTGGAAGCATGAGATATTCTATACTTTTTTTAATTGTATTTTTTATTAGTGGAGTTATTCTCTTATATAGAGTTCCTAAAAATGCAATTGTTAATTAGTTTTAGTATATAAGTTTTTTATTATCGCTTATAAATTAATTGCTAATAGATCCTGATCCTGAAACTTTAGTATCTTCTTTATCAGGTTTTCCTCTATATTCAATATCACCAGAACCTGCAACTCTTGCTTTTAAACTTACATTGCTTACAACTTGAGCATCTCCAGAACCTGCAACGGAAACAACTGTGTTGTTAGCCTGTAAACCAAAGCCATGGAAGTCTCCAGAACCTGCAACTTTGGCTACTAAATTATTGGTGCTGCCTTTTAGTGTTAAGTCACCAGAACCTGCAATACTTCCTTCAACAGATGTTGTTTCAATATCTAAAACAATATCTCCTGAACCAGCTAATGATACATCAAAATTGGTTGCAGTAATTTTATCTTCATTCCATAAATCTCCTGAGCCAGCAAGAGAAACTTCGCTTATATCTTTAAACGGAATTGTAATTTTTATGGTTTTATTCCAACTAGGTCTTAAGTTTATTCCTTTTTCAACTTTAACAATAAGATTACCATTTTTTATTTCAGTAATAATATGCTTTAGTAAATTCTCTTCGCCTTCAATTTTAATTTTGCCTTCTGCTCCTGCTACTAAAATAAAATCCATAGATCCAGCACATTTAATGCCATCATAGTCTCCAGTAGTTCTAGTTTCTGTAGTAATGTTACCATTTCCCTTTACTTTTTCGTTTCCCCACCATTGTGCATGAGTTACATTAGAAAGCATAAGTGCTGCTAATAATACGATTGATTTGTTCATAATTGTCTGTTGTTTTTTGATTAATATTTAATTTTTATTGAAAGTTACACTTCCATAATCGGAAGATATTTTTATTATATTCCCTGAATTGTTATTGCCATAATAGCCAGCATAATATTTTTGTCTGGACTCTATTTTTCGTTTAACGACTTCAAAATTGTCATAATTTCTTAAAGATGCATACTCTAAATCAATTTCAAAATTGAAACTGTAGTTAGCAGAATATCCAATTGTAATTTTCATATAATCGGATTCAATAGTTACGTCTCCAGCATTATCAGTCATGTTATCAATTTTTAAAGAACCATAATCTCCATTAATGTCAATATTCTTGTAAACGTCTCCAATTTTTGCAGTAAGGTAATCCCCATCTCCAGTTACATTGTTAACTTTTTCAATAGTTAATCCACCATAATCACAGTTGTAGCTTATATCTTCTGCAATTTCCACTTTAGATTTTGAGTAATCTGCAATAATAGTTAAGGACTTTGTCTTACTAACTGTGTAGCTGCTGTAATCGGCATTTATTTTACCGCTTTTAATATATTCGAAATAAGAATTGTTGGTATAATCAAAAGTTATAGTATTATTATCTGCCATGAGTTCTTTGGTGGTGATTTTGCCATAATCACAATCAATTTTTGCATGACCTTTTAGTTTATCTAGGTTAATATTTCCGTAGTCATTACTTATATCAACATTGTTTGTTATAGGCATTTTAACGATGTAATTAATTTTCATATTTACATTATCGTTGCCCCAATTCCACCAAGACAATCTATTTTTACTAAATCTCGTTTTTGCTGAAACAAGGCTGGGAGAATTATTAAATTCCACAGTAATTTGATCTAGCTTCTTTTGTGCTTTTTCTTCGTTATTACTATTTGTTGTAATGGTAACTTCAATTTCTACACGATTTTCATCCCAAGTTACAATATCAATGTTTCCATAACTGTTATCAACTTTAAAAGTAGCATTGGGATTAACAACATATTCTTTATTAATGGTCTTCTCTTTAGTGTATTTTCCCTTTATATTAGAATTGTTATTTCCTAAAACTAAAGTTGGAATTATAAATAAAGCAATTATAGCTTTAGATAGTAGAGCTGTTTTCATTTTGTTTAATATTTTGTTGTTTTAAATTATCTATTTGTTCAACTACGTTTTGTAGTACATCTATTCTGTTTTGAAAGTTGGTAATCATAGCATAAATTACACGCTTATCGTTACCGCTTTCATTTAAGTCTATCTTTAGTTTCTCATAGTTTTCTTCAAGTATTTTAATTTGAAATAATGCATCAACAATTAAATCTTGAAACTCTGGTGTTTCTTCGCTATTTAATTTTTCAAGTTCGCTGGTAATTGCATTGGTAAAAAAATCTTGAGTATTTGCCATTTCTGGCGAAACACTTGCTAAATCTTTTGAATTGCTATCTTGTTGAAATCCTACAAAAAGAGAAATTAATAATACAACTGAGGCTGCAACACCTATTAATGGTCGCCAAATGCTTCGTTGTGGTTTTGTATTTAAAACTACAGTTTCAGTTTGGTTATTTAGTTTGTCTAAAAATCGCTGTTGATGACCTAAACCAGGAGTTTCAATATCGAAATCTTCTTTTAGATTTTTAAATAATGTATTTAAATTGTGGTTTTTCATTATTAAAATTTAATATTCAGCCAAATGCTGTAATTTTTGTCTTAAGTTCTCTTTAGCTCTCGAAATTGTAGTGCGACAGTTGGCATAAGAAATATTCATGATATCGCTTATTTCTTCATAATCATAGCCTTCTATAAGATGTAATGTGAGTGAGACACGATAACTATCTTTTAAAGATTTTATGGTTTCTAAAACTTCCCTAGCTTTTATGTTAGTAAATTCGTAATCACTGGTTTCACCATCATTGTTTTCCACCTTGTACAATACATCATCTAAATGAACTTCTTCGTATTTACTATTTTTTTTATAGTGGTAAATACTGTTATTCGTTACAATTCGTTTTAGCCAAGAGCCAAATGTTACAGCATCTTTAAGACTTTCTAACTTCGTAAATGCAGTTAAAAAGGAGTCTTGCATAATATCTTCGGCTTCAAATCTATCCTTTATAATTCTGTAAGCTATATTATACATTGCTTTGTAATACCTGTTGTAAACTTCTAATTGTGCAGATTGGTTGCCAGATTTACACAGCAATATAAGTTGCTCTATGTTTTGGTTGGTGAGCATTAAAAAACAAATTGTCTATATAAAAGACTAAAATAATGCATGACTGTTACAGTTTTATAATAAATTGCTTACTATTATTTAAGAATACTATGGTTACTATGGCACAACAATTGAACTTAAACATAAAATAAAGCCTTAAAAACCGTATATTTTGTGGACTTTTAGAGATAAGCTTTATTTAAACATTAAATATAAAAATAAATAAATTCTGTTTTTGTGACAGAATGACCTAAAAATAATATGGCTAAATCAAAATTTGTAAGTCTTGACAGTTTGTCATTTCAGGAGTTTGATGAAAATTCGGAATTAATTCCGTTAATGACCTCCGAAGATGAAAAAGAAATAAATAGCGAATCCTTACCCGAAACTTTACCAATATTATCCTTACGAAACACAGTTTTGTTTCCAGGTGTTGTTATCCCAATTACTGCTGGAAGAGATAAATCCATTAAGCTAATTCACGATGCAAATAAGAGCAACAAAGTTATTGGTGTTGTGTCTCAAAAGGATGAAATGGTTGAAGATCCTTCAGCAAAAGATATTAACTACACTGGAACGGTTGCTCGTATTTTAAGAGTGCTTAAAATGCCTGATGGAAACGTAACCGTTATTATTCAAGGAAAAAAGCGTTTTAAGGTAGCCGAAGTAATTACTGAAGAGCCTTATATGAATGCTACAGTACGTGAAGTTCCAGAAACTTCTCCTGAGAAAAATGATAAAGAATTTTCAGCTATTATCGATTCCATAAAAGATTTAGCACTAGAAATCATTAAACATAGTCCAAATATACCTAGCGAAGCTTCATTTGCCATAAAAAATATTGAAAGCAATTCGTTTTTGGTAAATTTTGTGTCTTCTAATATGAATCTTTCTGTTGAAGAAAAACAACAGCTTTTAGAAATAAACGATTTACAAGATCGTGCTTTGGCAACACTTAAATATATGAATATAGAGTTTCAAAAGTTGGAACTAAAAAATGTCATTCAATCTAAAGTGCAAAGCGATATGAACCAGCAACAGCGTGAATATTTCTTGCACCAGCAAATGAAAACCATTCAAGAAGAATTGGGTGGAGTGAGTTATGAAGAAGAGGTTGAAGAAATGAAAGCTAAAGCAAAAAAGAAAAAATGGAGCAAAGAAGTCTCTAAACATTTTGACAAAGAGATTGCAAAAATGCAGCGCATGAATCCTCAAGTTGCTGAATATTCTATACAGCGTAATTATTTAGATTTGTTTTTAGAGCTGCCTTGGAATCAATTTAGTAAGGATATTTTTGATTTAAAGCGTGCCAAAAGAATTCTTGATAGAGACCATTATGGTTTGGATGATGTGAAGCGAAGAATAATTGAATATTTAGCAGTACTCAAAATCCGGAATGACATGAAATCTCCTATTTTGTGTTTATATGGACCTCCTGGAGTTGGTAAAACCTCGTTAGGAAAATCTATAGCAGAAGCGTTAGGCAGAGAATATGTACGCATTTCTTTAGGTGGTTTACGAGATGAAGCCGAAATAAGAGGGCATCGTAAAACTTATATTGGAGCAATGCCTGGACGTATTTTACAAAGTTTAAAAAAGGCAGGAACATCTAACCCGGTTTTTGTTTTAGATGAAATTGATAAAATATCAAGTTCTCATCAAGGCGATCCTTCTTCAGCAATGCTTGAGGTTTTAGACCCAGAGCAAAACTCGGAGTTTTATGATAATTTCCTTGAAATGGGTTACGATTTATCTAAAGTAATGTTTATAGCAACTTCCAATAGCTTATCTACAATTCAGCCAGCATTACTTGATAGAATGGAAATTATTAATGTTACAGGTTATACTATCGAGGAGAAAGTAGAAATTGCTAAAAGGCATTTATTGCCAAAACAATTAAAAGAACATGGCTTAACTTCAAAACATTTAAAAATTGCGAAACCTCAATTAGAAAAAATAGTTGAAGGATATACAAGAGAATCTGGTGTGCGTGGTTTAGAAAAACAAATTGCTAAAATGGTGCGCTATGCAGCAAAGAATATTGCAATGGAGGAAGACTATAATGTAAAGATTTCTAATGAAGATATAATTAAAGTACTTGGAAGCCCAAAATTAGAACGCGACAAGTACGAAAACAATAATGTTGCTGGAGTTGTTACTGGATTGGCCTGGACTAGAGTAGGAGGCGACATATTATTTATAGAATCTATCCTTTCTAAAGGAAAAGGAACTATGACCATTACAGGAAATTTAGGAAAGGTCATGAAAGAATCTGCAACTATTGCAATGGAGTATATTAAAGCCAATGCAAATGTGTTTGGAATTAATCCAGATATTTTTGATAAGTATAATGTACATATTCATGTGCCAGAAGGAGCAACACCAAAAGATGGTCCAAGTGCAGGTGTTGCAATGCTTACATCTTTGGTTTCGTTATATACACAACGTAAAGTAAAGAAAAGCCTTGCAATGACTGGTGAAATCACTTTAAGAGGTAAAGTGCTTCCTGTTGGTGGAATTAAAGAGAAAATACTTGCCGCAAAACGAGCTAGAATTAAAGAAATATTACTTTGTAAAGACAATAAAAGTGATATTGAAGAAATAAAGGATGAATACCTTAAAGGATTAACCTTTCATTACGTTTCAGATATGATCGATGTTATAAAGATGGCTTTAACAAATGAAAAGGTTAAAAACGCAAAAAAATTATAACGCTAAACCTCGATATATTCGAGGTTTTTTTTAAGGTTTAAAATAAATTATTGGTACAATCGTTTTAAGATAGATTTAGTTACTTTGCAGCTTTATGATAAGGACGATTACCACTATATTTTGTTTGTTTCTTGTTACATCTATGCTTTCACAAGTAGGAGGAGAAGCAACTTACCAATTCTTAAATTTGGTATCTTCTCCACGTCAAGCTGCTTTAGGAGGAAAAGTGCTTACTAATGTCGATTACGACGTTACTCAAGGCTTATATAATCCAGCCACTATTAATGTAGAAATGGATAATCAGTTAGCACTTAATTTTTCAAATTATTTAGGCGGAATTACTTATGGTACTGCTGCTTATGCTTATACTTGGGATAGAAGAACACAAACCTTACACGCTGGAATTACGTATATTAATTATGGAGACTTTGATGGTTATGACGAAAACGGAACCTCTACAGGCTCATTTACAGGTACCGAAGCTGCTTTGTCATTAGGTTATGCTTTACAATTAGGTCATAGCGATTTTTATTTTGGTGGAAACCTCAAGATAATTACTTCAAAACTAGAACAATATACATCGTTAGGAGTTGCTGCCGATCTTGGACTAATTTACATAAATGAAGAATTAGATTTTAATGCAGCCATTGCAGTTAGAAATATGGGTTCGCAAATAACAACCTATGCTGGCTTAAATGAACCATTGCCTTTTGAAGTGGATTTTGGAATGTCACAAACTTTAGAAAATGTACCATTGCGTTGGCACGTAACACTAGAGAATTTACAAAAATGGCCAATTGGAAGACCAAATCCAGCTAGAGTGACCAGTGATTTAGATGGAAACCAAACCGAAGAGAAAGTTGGATTTTTGAATAATACATTAAGACATTTAATTTTAGGAGCAGAATTATTTCCAGAAAGAGGATTTAATGTTAGATTAGGATATAATTTTAGAAGAGCAGAAGAATTACGGATTTTAGAACAGCGAAATTTTTCTGGATTATCTTTTGGAATTGGTATTAAACTCAATAAAATGAGATTTAGCTATACACACGCAAGATATTCGAGTGCTGCAAATGCTAATTTTTTTGGTTTACAAATAGATTTACACTAGTGAAGAACATTACAATTGCCATAGACGGATTTTCATCAACAGGAAAAAGCACCATTGCAAAGCAGTTGGCAAAAGCTTTAGGTTATATATATGTAGATACAGGAGCAATGTATAGAGCTGTAACGCTATATGCAATGCAAAACAATTTTATATCGCGAGAAAATTTTAATATTAGCGATTTTGTAATGCAGTTGCATAAAGTTAACCTCTCTTTTAAATTTAATGCTTCATTAGGTTTTGCGGAGATGTATTTAAACGGAAATAATGTAGAAAAAGAAATCCGTACCATGAAAGTTTCCAGTTTTGTAAGCGAAGTTTCTGCAATTTCAGAAGTGCGTAAACAATTAGTAAAAATACAGCGTGAAATAGGGAAAAATAGTGGTGTAGTTATGGATGGTCGAGATATAGGAACTGTAGTTTTTCCAAAAGCAGAACTAAAACTATTTATAACAGCTTCTCCTGAAATTCGTGCAGAACGAAGATATAAAGAACTTATAAGTAGAGGAGAAAAAATTGATTACAACACTGTTTTACATAATGTAAATCAACGCGATTATGTAGATTCTCATCGTAAAAATTCACCATTAAAAAAGGCAGAAGATGCCATCGAAATAGACAACTCTAATCTTTCTCTCGATGAGCAATTTACAAAGATCATGAGTTTGGTAAAAACTACCTTAAAGAATAAAGAATAATCCTTTTATTTCTAAATATCAAAAAAGTTTATTTCAACTTAAATAAAATTAGGCAATTAACTATAATATGATTATTTTTGCGCTCCTTTTGGCGAATATTCAGAAAGATAAAAGGAATTGAAAATGAATTTTTAACACTTCTGTGTGTTGTTTGCTTAATTCTTCTGAAGACATACAGAATACAAATCGTAATGTAATTACGTTTCCGCGTAGGCGGAAATCTTGTGATACATTAAAAATTTAGTTTAAATGGCTGAAAAAAAAGCAAAAAAAGCTGAAGTAGAAACTACCGAAGCTGTAACAGTAGAAGCTCCAGTACTCTCTGAAGCTCAAGAAAACCCAGAAAAATTCCTAAAAGATTTTAATTGGCATAATTACGAAGAAGGGATTGATCCTGTTGATGATTCTCAATTAGAGGAATTTGAAAAGTTAGTATCCGAAAATTTTGTAGATACCCTTAATGATGAAGTTGTTGAAGGTGTGGTAATTAATATGACAGATCGTGATGCGATTATTGATATTAATGCAAAATCAGAAGGTGTAATCTCGTTAAATGAGTTTCGCTACAATCCAGGCTTAAAAGTAGGGGACAAAGTAGAAGTACTAATTGATGTAAGAGAAGATGCAACTGGACAATTAGTTTTATCTCATCGTAAAGCAAGAGTAATTAAAGCTTGGGAACGTGTAAATACTGCACACGATACAGGTGAGATTGTAAACGGCTTTGTGAAATGCCGTACTAAAGGAGGTATGATTGTAGATGTGTTTGGTATCGAAGCATTCTTACCAGGTTCTCAAATTGATGTAAAACCAATTAGAGATTACGATGCCTATGTAAATAAAACTATGGAATTTAAAGTGGTTAAAATAAATCATGAATTCAAAAACGTAGTTGTTTCTCATAAAGCACTTATTGAAGCTGATATTGAATTACAGAAGAAAGAAATTATTAGCAAATTAGAAAAAGGTCAAGTATTAGAAGGATCGGTTAAAAATATTACATCTTATGGTGTATTTATGGATCTTGGTGGTGTTGACGGTTTAATTCATATTACAGACCTTTCATGGTCACGTATTAACCATCCAAGTGAAATTGTTGAGTTAGACGAAAAGATTAATGTTGTAATCCTTGATTTTGATGAAAACAAATCTAGAATTCAATTAGGGTTAAAACAATTAAGCAAACATCCTTGGGAAGCTTTAGGAGAAGATGTAAAAATTGGAGATAAAATAAATGGGAAAGTAGTCGTAATTGCTGATTATGGTGCTTTTATAGAAGTAACAGAAGGTGTTGAAGGCTTAATTCACGTTTCCGAAATGTCCTGGTCAACACACTTGCGTTCTGCTCAAGATTTTGTGGCTGTAGGAGATGTAATTGATGCTCAAATCTTAACTTTAGATAGAGAAGATCGTAAAATGTCACTTGGTATCAAACAATTAACTCCAGATCCATGGACAGATATAACCACTAAATATGTGGTAGGGTCTAAGCATAAAGGGATTGTAAGAAACTTTACAAACTTTGGTGTCTTTGTTGAATTAGAAGAAGGTATTGATGGATTGATTTATATTTCAGATTTATCTTGGACTAAAAAAATAAAGCATCCTAGTGAGTTTTGTGCTGTAGGAGATAAATTAGATGTTGTAGTATTAGAATTAGATGTAGAAGGACGTAAATTAAGTTTAGGTCATAAACAAACAACTGAAAATCCTTGGGATAAATACGAAACAGAATTCGCTTTAGATACAACACATACAGGAGAGATTTCTGAAATTGTTGATAAAGGAGGTATCGTAAACCTTAATGAAGATATCGCTGCTTTTATTCCTTCTCGTCATCTAGAAAAAGAGGATGGTAAAAGGCTTAAAAAAGGAGATACTGCAGAGTTTAAAATTATTGAATTCAATAAAGAATTTAAGCGAGTTGTTGCTTCGCATACAGCAGTCTTTAGGGCAGAAGAAGCTAAAAACGTAAAAGCTGCAGTTAAGAAAGCTAAAGCAGCAGCAGCAGAATCTAAACCTACTTTAGGTGATGCTAATGAAACGTTACAAGCACTTAAAGATAAAATGGACGGAAAAGCGTAACGCAGCTTCTTCATTTTATCATTCCTGCGAATCCTGATAGCTATCGGGAAGGAATCCATATTAAATGCTAAAGCCTTCCTCCAAACAACTGTTTAGAGGAAGGCTTTTTTTAATTAAATAAACCAAAGTATTAAGGGATTATTTGATTAAAATGGTTGTTAAAAATATTTAACAAAACTTTTGCAACAGTATCCCAATCAATTGATATTCCTAGGTTTTCCGCAATTTGTAAATAATCTAATGTTGCATGGAACACTAAATAAAACATAGGTAACATCTAAATTTTTATGTTGATCGTATATATTGCAAGCATCAGTAATTAATTTAATTGGATTACCAAATTTTGATTTATTTGATTGTTAATTTACTAACTTAATTTTTATCAATACATTATTAATTTTATTTAAAAACAAACGTTTAACAAAAAAACCGATTTACTATTATGGAAAACAAATCTGAAAGTAACAATAGAAATTTAAAAGTGATTTTAGGCATTTTAGCTTTGCTTTTAGTAGCTACTATATTTTACACTTACACACTTTATAACGATAGTGCTAATACAGAAAGACAGCTTGTTGAAGAAAAAGCGCTAGTAATGAAAGACTTAAACAATATGGCAGATCAATACGATATTGCTATTGGTGATAACGAAGCTGCTAACCAAAAATTAGTAGAAGCAAGAGCGCGTATTCAAGGTTTGATGGATTCCTTAAAAGTGTCTGACAATAATGTTAGAAGTTTGTGGAGATATAAAAAGAAATTTTTAGCATTAGAAGAAGAAATGGATAATCTTTTAGCCGAAAATGATTCTTTAAAAGTAGAGAATGCATTATTGGCAACGGTTTTAGATAGTACTCAAATACAATTGGAAGAGCGTACAATTTTTAATGATTCTCTATTAGCTCAAAATACGGAATTGGCTGATATCGTTGAGAATGCTTCTATTCTATCTACTGCTGGTTTAAAAGGATTTGGTGTTATAGTACGTAGTTCTGGTAAATTAGTTCCAACGGAAAGAGCTCGTAGAACAGATAAAATTAGAGTGTGTTATACTGTTACTAAAAACAGTTTAGTCTTGCCTGGAGATAAAGAATTTTTTGTTCAAGTGTTGGATCCTAAGGGTAATGTTTTAGGATTGAATAATCAAATCGAATTTGAAGACAAAGTTTTAAACTATAGTTTAATTAGTAAGTTTAATTATGAATCTAAAAATCTAGATATCTGTGAATTTATTGATGCTAAAGGAGATGAAGCTTTTGAAAAAGGACGATATACAATTAATGTATTTAATAATAAGGACTTAGTAGCTAGAACAGAGTTTACCCTTCAATAGTAAGTATATAATAAAACAATAAGGTCGCCTAAAAATAATTTTTTAGGCGACCTTATTTATTAAAAAATATTTTTTAAGATTCAGTAGGTTTTTCTGCCTTTTCAATTTTAATACTGAGTGCTTGGGATGTTTTATCTAAATCCATTTTAATTGTGTCACCTTCATGAATTTTAGATTTAATAATTTCTTCTGCTAAAGCATCTTCAATATATTTTTGAATCGCTCTTTTTAGTGGTCTTGCTCCATATTGTTTGTCGAATCCTTTTTCAACTATAAATGATTTAGCTTTTTTAGTTAGTTTTAAAGTATAACCTAATTCTTCTATTCTATCTAAAAGTTGTTCCAACTCAATATCAATAATTTTATTAATATCTTCTTTTTCTAAAGCGTTAAATACAACAACATCATCTATTCTGTTTAAAAACTCGGGAGCAAAAGCTTTCTTTAGTGCATTTTCTATAACCCCTTTTGCATGAGATCCAGCTTGAGATTTTTGTGCAGATGTACCAAAACCAACACCACTACCAAAATCTTTAAGTTTGCGAGAACCAATATTAGAGGTCATAATAATAATAGTATTGCTAAAGTCTATCTTTCGACCTAAACTATCTGTTAAAAAACCATCATCTAAGACTTGCAATAGCATGTTAAATACATCTGGATGTGCTTTTTCAATTTCATCTAAAAGCACAACTGCGTATGGTTTTCGTCTAATTTTTTCGGTAAGCTGTCCTCCTTCTTCGTATCCAACATAACCTGGAGGCGCACCAACTAAGCGAGAAATTGCAAATTTTTCCATATACTCGCTCATATCTATTCTCACAAGAGTATCTTCACTATCAAATAACTCACGTGCTAAAACCTTGGCTAATTGTGTTTTACCAACTCCGGTTTGTCCTAAAAATATAAATGATCCAATGGGCTTATTAGGGTCTTTTAATCCAGCACGATTACGTTGTATCGCTTTAACAACTTTATTTACGGCCTCTTCTTGTCCTATAACTTTCCCTTTTATTAATTCTGGAAGTTTGGCAAGTTTATTACTTTCGGTTTGTGCAATACGATTTACAGGTATTCCGGTCATCATAGATACAACATCTGCTACATTATCTTCTGTAACAATTTCTTTGTGTTGTTTAGATTCGTCTTCCCATTTTGCTTGTGCTTCTGCAAGACTTTTTTCTAATCGTTTTTCATCATCACGAAGTTTCGCAGCTTCTTCGTATTTTTGTTTTTTTACTACAGAATTCTTGGTTTTCTTAACCTCTTCTAACTGGTTTTCGAGTTCAATTATTTGTTGTGGAACATTAATATTTGCAATATGAACACGCGATCCAGCTTCGTCTAAAGCATCAATGGCTTTGTCTGGTAAAAAACGCTCGGTCATATAACGATTTGTTAACTTTACACAAGCTTTAATAGCTTCATCTGTGTATTCGACACTATGATGCTCTTCGTATTTGTCTTTTATATTATTTAAAATTTCTATAGTTTCTTCAACAGATGTAGGTTCTACAATAATTTTTTGAAAACGACGCTCTAACGCTCCGTCTTTTTCAATATATTGTCTGTATTCGTCAAGAGTAGTAGCTCCAACACATTGTATTTCCCCACGAGCAAGGGCAGGCTTAAACATATTTGATGCATCTAAACTTCCAGTTGCGCCACCAGCACCTACAATAGTATGAATTTCGTCAATAAAAAGAATAATGTCGTCATTTTTTTCGAGTTCATTCATAACCGCTTTCATGCGTTCTTCAAACTGTCCACGATATTTTGTTCCAGCAACTAAACTAGCTAAATCTAAAGTGACCACACGTTTGTTGAATAATGTTCGAGATACTTTGCGGCTTATAATTCTATTTGCTAAACCTTCAGCAATTGCAGACTTACCAACTCCAGGTTCGCCAATCAATAGCGGATTGTTTTTCTTTCTTCTGCTTAAAATTTGAGACACACGTTGTATTTCTTTTTCTCGACCAACAACTAGATCTAATTTACCTTTTTCTGCCATTGCTGTAAGGTCTCTTCCAAAATTATCTAAAACGGGAGTTTTAGATTTTTTTGTTCCTTTAGTTGTAGATTGACTAAACGGATTATTTTTTGAGCTTTCTTCTGGAGAGGCTTCTTCGTCAGAAAAAGATTCTGCCTTAGCGGGTTCTATAAAATCATCATCATTGGTAATCATAAACTTAAATTGTTCTTTAACGTTATCGTAATCTACTTTTAGTTTATTTAAAAGTTTTGTTGTAGGATCATTTTCATTTCTTAAAACGCATAATAATAAATGTGCAGTATTTATTGATGTACTTTGAAACAGTTTAGCTTCTAAAAAAGTTGTTTTTAAAGCACGTTCTGCCTGTCTTGTAAGGTGGAGGTTCTTTTTTTCGTTAGAAGAAATAGAAATATTAGGATTAGCAGGGCTTAAAATTTCAACCTTGCGCCTTAAGTGATTAAGGTCAATATCTAGAGCACCTAAAATATCAATAGCCTTTCCGTTACCATCACGCAAAAGCCCAAGCATTAAATGTTCAGTGCCAATAAAATCATGACCCAAACGCAATGCTTCTTCTTTGCTATACGCAATTACATCTTTTACTCTTGGTGAAAAATTATCATCCATATAAATTGTTCCTTAATCAGCATTAAAAATAATAAAAACAAGTTTATAATGGCAAAAACTATACCTTAATTATTATTTATAATGTTAAATGACAAAAAAACTTCAAAATATCAAAATATATCATAGCTTACTTATTAACGAAAAGCACTAAAATAATTGTTGATAAAAAGTCTTAAAAAAGCATAGTTAAAATAGCTTCTAGACTAACAAAATTATTATATTAGCTCGATTTGAAAAATCTACTAAAAACTAATTAATTTATATATGGCAGAAGGAGAAAAACTCATTCCAATTAATATTGAAGATGAAATGAAATCGGCTTACATTGATTATTCAATGTCAGTCATTGTGTCACGTGCATTACCAGATGTGAGAGATGGTTTAAAGCCAGTTCACAGACGAGTACTTTATGGCATGCATGAATTGGGTGTTAGAGCGAATACAGCACATAAAAAATCAGCAAGAATAGTTGGTGAAGTTTTAGGTAAGTATCATCCACATGGTGACACTTCGGTTTATGATGCAATGGTTCGTATGGCTCAAGAGTGGAGTTTGCGTTATATGTTGGTTGATGGACAAGGAAATTTTGGTTCTATTGATGGGGACAGTCCTGCAGCAATGCGTTATACAGAAGCACGTATGCGCAAAATATCTGAAGATATGTTGGCAGATATTGATAAGGAAACTGTAGATCATAAACTTAATTTTGATGACACATTACAGGAGCCAACAGTATTACCAACACGTATTCCAGGACTTTTAGTAAATGGAGCTTCAGGAATTGCAGTTGGTATGGCAACCAATATGCCACCTCATAACTTATCGGAAGTTATTGATGGTATAATAGCTTATATTGAAAATAATGACATCGAAATAGATGAGCTTATTACGCATATTAAAGCTCCAGATTTTCCTACAGGTGGAATAATCTATGGTTATGATGGTGTTAAAGAAGCTTTTAAAACTGGACGTGGTCGTATTGTGATGCGTGGTAAGGCTATTATTGAAGAAGTGCAAGGCAGAGAAAGTATTATTGTAACAGAAATTCCTTATCAAGTTAATAAGGCAGATATGATTAAAAAAACTGCTGATATTGTAAACGATAAAAAATTGGAAGGTATTTCTACTATTCGGGACGAATCGGATAGAAACGGAATGCGTATTGTTTACGTGTTAAAGCGTGATGCAATTCCAAATATTGTGCTTAATAAGTTATATAAATACACAGCATTACAATCTTCATTTAGTGTAAACAATATTGCATTAGTTAATGGACGACCACAAATGTTGAATCTAAAAGACATGATTCATCATTTTGTAGAACATCGTCATGAAGTTGTAGTTCGTAGAACCAAATATGAATTACGTAAAGCCGAAGAACGCTCACACATACTAGAAGGGTTAATTATAGCTTCCGATAATATTGATGAAGTAATTGCTTTAATTCGATCTTCAGCAAATGCAGATGAAGCTCGTGAAAAGTTAATTAAACGCTTCGAACTTTCTGAAATACAAGCAAAAGCCATTGTAGAGATGCGTTTGCGCCAGTTAACTGGATTAGAGCAAGACAAGTTAAGAGCAGAATATGATGCGTTATTGATAACCATAGAAGATTTAAAAGATATTCTTGATAAAAAAGAACGTCGAATGGATATTATTAAAGAAGAGCTTGTTCAAGTTAAAGATAAATATGGCGATGAACGTCGTTCTGTTATCGAATATGCTGGTGGAGATTTATCTATCGAAGATATGATTCCTAATGAAAAAGTTGTGATTACTATTTCTCATGCTGGGTATATAAAACGAACTTCACTTACAGAATATAAAACTCAACATAGAGGAGGTGTTGGGCAAAAAGCTTCAACAACAAGAAACGAAGATTTTTTAGAACATATGTTTGTTGGTACCAATCACCAATATATGTTGTTCTTTACTCAAAAAGGAAAATGTTTTTGGATGCGTGTTTACGAAATCCCTGAAGGCAGTAAAACCTCTAAAGGAAGAGCTTTTCAAAACTTGATTAATATTGAGCAAGACGATAAAGTAAAAGCATTTATTTGTACTCAAGATCTTAAAGACCAAGACTATATTAATAGTCATTATGTTATTATGGCTACAAAAAAAGGTCAAGTTAAAAAAACATCATTAGAACAATATTCTAGACCAAGAACTAACGGTATTAATGCCATTACGATTAGAGAAGATGATGAATTGTTAGAAGCAAAATTAACTACTGGAGAAAGTCAAGTTATGCTGGCATTAAAATCAGGAAAAGCAATCAGATTTGAAGAAGCCAAAACACGTCCAATGGGAAGAAATGCATCAGGAGTTAGAGGCATTAGATTGGCTAATGAAAAAGATGAAGTTGTAGGCATGATTTCTGTTAACGATATGGAAAGTAATATATTGGTAGTTTCTGAAAACGGATTTGGTAAACGCTCAAAGCTTGATGATTATAGAATTACCAATCGAGGAGGAAAAGGCGTAAAAACTATCTCTATTACAGAAAAAACAGGTAATTTAGTAGCTATAATAAATGTTGTTGACAGTGATGATTTAATGATTATCAATAAATCTGGTATTGCAATAAGAATGGCTGTAAAAGATTTAAGAGTAATGGGAAGGGCAACACAAGGGGTCAAGCTTATTAATTTAAAAAATAACGATTCTATCGCAGCTGTTGCAAAAGTCATGCATGATGAAGACGATGTTGAAGGTGAAGAAAGCCATGACAACATTGAAGAAGTTAATGATGGCACAACTCTTGATAAAACACAAGACGATAATAATATATAATAATAATTAAAAGGAAGTAAAATGAAAAAACATGTTGTATTAGGTCTAGCTTTAATGTTTAGCTTGTTTTCTTTTGCACAAAAGAAAGAACTTAAGGTAGCAGAAAAGGCAATAAAAAGTAGCAACTTTGCTGATGCAAAATCTGCTTTACAAAGCGCAGAAGCACTTATATCTGCTATGGATGAAAAAACAAAAGCTAAATTCTATTTTTTAAAGGGACAAGCATTGTATGCAAATGGTTCTGGAAATGATTCAGATATAGCCGAAGCTTTAAATAGTTTTAAAACGCTAATAGATATAGAGGAGAAATCTGGTAAAATGACATATACCACTAAAGCAAACGACATAAAATTGGCGATGAGCAATGCTTTTATTAAAAAAGCAAGTGATGCCTATGAGAAAAAAAATTATGCTGTATCAGCAGTTAATTTTGAAAGAGCTTATAGAGTGTCAACAGTAGATACACTTTACTTATATAATTCAGCATCAGTAGCAGTTTTAGGAAAGGATTATGATACCGCTTTAAAATTATATGATGAATTAATGGAGGTTGGATATACAGGGATAACAACGGAATATTTTGCTACAAATGTTGAAACTGGTGAAGAACAATCTTTTCCAAACTCAAGCTTAAGAGATATCTCAATTAAAGCTGGAACTCATGAAAAGTCAAGAAATGTTAAGACAGAATCTAAAGCAGGAGAGATTGCAAAAAACATTGCACTTATATATATAGAATTGGGAGATAATGATAAGGCAATTGAAGCAATAGAGAAAGCCAAATTATCAAGTCCAAATGATTTTAATCTATTAGTTTCTGAAGCAAATATTAGATATAAAATAGGTGATAAAGATAAATATAAAGAACTTATTGCAGAAGCTTTAGCAATTAACCCCAATAATGTTGATTTATTATTTAACTTAGGAGTTGTTGCAGCAGATGAAGATGATTTTGAAACAGCAAAGAAATATTATAATATGGCTATTGAAACTGACCCAACATATACAAAAGCAAAAATGAATATGGCTGCATTAATATTAGATCAAGAGCAAGGTATTATTGAAGAAATGAATGGATTAGGGAGCTCAGCTGCAGATGACAGAAGATATGATGAATTAAAAGATAATCGGCAACAACTTTACAAGGATGCAATACCATATTTAGCGGCAATATTAGATGTAGAACCAGATAACTTGAGTGCTGCTAAAACGCTAATGAATATTTATAGTGCTATAGATGATATGCCAAATTATAAAGCAATGAAAGCCAAAGTTTCAGAATTAGAAAATCAAAACTAATCTGGTAATTAAATAATATTTGTAAAGAGCCACTTTTAAAGTGGCTCTTTTTATACAATTTTTTTTATTACTCTAAGCTTGTGAGTATGCACTTTTGTTTCAGAATTATAAATCCCTGAATGGTCTAAACGATCAACTCTTACCTTTCCAAAAGCATGAATTATATAATTGTCTTTCATGATAATGCCAACGTGAATTATTTCTCCTTCACCATCATCAAAAAATGCAAGGTCACCAGGCTCACTTTCTTCTATAAAACTTAAAGCTTCTCCTTGAGTTGCCTGTTGTGCAGTATCTCTTAATAGTTTGTAGCCATTAAGCATATAAACCATTTGCGTAAATCCGGAGCAGTCAATTCCAAATGGTGTTTTTCCACCATAAAGAGCTGGTGCATTTAAATATAAAAAAGCTGTTTTAATAATGTTGCTTTTGTCTTTATTTCCACGTGTTGAATTACCATCATAAAAATGGTTTAAGAGCGACAATCCATTTAATGAAGATCCTATAGGAATTGGATAAAGCTGTTCATTTTCATCTTTAATGATTTCTACTAAATCTAAAGAATATTTTGTGTCTGAAGCATTAATTGTATTGTATTCATCTTCAGAAATTTCTTTGTATTGTTTGTTGTTAATCCAGCCTTCAAAACTATCAAATGCTAAACGAATCCTGCTCCATTTTTTTCTTCTTTCTAAAACCTTAAATACTTCACCATATAATACTTGTGATAGCATTTCGCCTATAATAGAAGATTCATTTCTTAAAGGGACAATGCTTAAATTGCAGATTCCGTATTGCATTAAAATGAAAAATTAGTTACGTTCTAAAACAATTGCCGATGCACCACCACCACCATTACAAATTGCTGCTGCACCAATTTTAGCATTATTTTGTTCTAAAACATTTATAAGTGTAACTATAATTCTTGCTCCAGAACAGCCTAGAGGATGTCCAAGAGATACAGCACCACCATTTACATTTACATTGCTATCGTTTAAACCAAGAAGTTTCATATTTGCTAAACCAACTACAGAAAAGGCTTCATTAAATTCAAAGTAATTTACATCACTTATTGATATGTTGGCTTTAGATAAAGCCTTTGGCAATGCTTTAGCTGGAGCAGTTGTAAACCATTTTGGTTCTTGTGCAGCATCGGCATAACTCTTTATTGTAGCTAAAGGAGCAATTCCTAACTCTTCTGCTTTATTTCTACTCATTAAAACTAATGCAGCTGCACCATCATTAATTGTGGAAGAGTTTGCTGCTGTTGCAGTTCCATCTTTAGAAAATGCAGCTCTTAAAGTAGGAATCTTTTCAATTTTTACATTGGTAAATTCTTCATCTTTGTTAACCAAAACAGGCTCTCCACGTCGTTGAGGCACTTCAATAGGAACAACTTCATTATTAAATTTACCAGCATCCCAAGCCGCTGCAGAGCGATTATAAGATTGAATAGCAAAAGTATCTTGGTCTTCTCTAGAAAAGTTATGTTCAGTAGCACATAAATCTGCACAAACACCCATTGCATTTCCGTCGTAAACATCTACTAATCCATCTCTTTGCATGCCATCAATTAAAGTTGCAGGACCAAACTTTGTTGCCGAACGTGCATGATAATAATGAGGGATTAAACTCATATTTTCCATTCCACCAGCAACAATAACATCTGCATCACCTAAAGCGATGGATTGTGCAGCTTGTATAACAGCTTTCATTCCAGAAGCACAAACTTTATTTATTGTAGTACATGGAACAGTATCAGGTATTCCTGCATAAATTGCTGCCTGTCTTGCTGGAGCTTGTCCTGTTCCAGCCTGAACAACATTTCCCATTAAAACTTCATCGACCATTTTTGGATCTAAATCAATTTTTTCTAAAGCTCCTTTAATAGCAACAGCACCTAATTTTGGTGCTGGAACTGTGGATAATGAACCTAAAAAACTGCCTATTGGTGTTCTTACTGCCGAAACGATTACAACCTCTTTATTCATCTTTAATAAAGTTTAATTTTATTTATTACAAAATTAATTAAAATTTAGATGAAAAAGGTTAAGATTGCACTATTATAGTTTATCCGTTTTGCTCTACTTTTTTTATTACTTTTGAAAGTGTTATTATGAATACTAACAGATGAAAGACTTCATTAATAAGTTATATAAAAATCACTCTTTAATTTATAAAGTGTTATTGTTTATAGCTACAACTTTTCTAGTGGTTTATTTATTTCCGAAAAGCGGAAAATTTAAATATAGTTTTGAAAACGGAAAGCCTTGGCAATCAGAAAACCTATATGCTCCTTTTGATTTTGCAATAAAGAAAACAAATGAAGAGTTGGAGATTGAGAGAAAAGCTGTTATAGAGAATGCTTCTGTTTATTTTGATGTGGATGTGCAAATAATTTTAGAGATCACTTCAAATTATGATTCACAATTCGATTTAGTATTTTCAGATTCTTTAATTGTAAACAATCGAAAGGAATTGTTTAATCGAGGAAAGGAAATTTTAGCAAAAATATATTCATACGGAATACTAGACAGGGAATACGAATATAAAGGAGACAAACAAATTGTAATTTTAGAAGATAGAAAACAAACTAAAATCACTAATTATTCAAACTTTATCACACAAAACGGTATTAGATTATTTCTTGAAAAGGAAATTGAAGATCAAGGATTATCTTTATATAAACCACAGTTTTTGTCCTTATATTTTGATATTATTAAGCCTAATGTATCATTAAATAAAAGTATTACAGACAATTCGTTACAGGAAGAATTAGAGAAAATTTCTTTGGTAAGAGGAAGTATTGAAAGAGAAACATTAATAATATCAAAAGGCGAAGTTGTTGGAGGCGACAAGCTAAAAATTCTTAAATCCCTTCAATCAGAATATGAATCACAAGTTTGGAGTCAATCTAGTTATATTTGGATTATAGCTGCCTACACGTTGTTAGTTGCTTTAGCTTTGTTAATGCTACTATTATTTTTAAGAAAATATAGATTAGAAGTTTTTAATAATAACACTAAAGTCACATTTATATTTTTCAATATTTTATTAATGGTGTTCTTAACTACATTAGTAGTCAATTTTAATTCTTCATACATATATATAGTACCAATTTGTATTTCACCTTTGGTTTTAAAAGCTTTTTTTGACGCAAGATTAGGGTTATTTGCTCATGTAATTACAGTTTTATTATTAGGATTTGTTGTGTCTAATAATTACGAATACATGTTCTTACAAATAATTGCTGGAATAGTTACTATTTTAACAGTTTCTGAGCTTTATAAAAGAGCTAACCTGTTCATCTCTGTCGCACAGATTACATTTATTTATATTGTTGCATATTTTGCATTTTTTGTAATACATGAAGGAAGTGTAGATAATTTAAAATGGGAAACCTTTGGCTTATTTATTTTATCTGGTTTGGCAACCCTTTTTGTGCAGCCATTAATTTATGTTTATGAAAAAATGTTTGGATTAGTATCAGACGTTTCTTTATTAGAACTCTCAGATACTAACACAAAACTTTTAAAAGAATTATCTAATAAAGCACCAGGAACATTTCATCATTCTTTAAATGTTGCAAATTTAGCTGAAGCATCAGCAAACGAAATTGGTGCAAATGCTATGTTGGTTAGAGTAGGTGCATTGTATCATGACATAGGAAAAATGAAAAACCCAAAGTATTTCACCGAAAACCAATCTACAGGAATTAATCCACATGATGAATTATCATTTAAAGAAAGTGCAGCAATAATTATTGGACATGTTATCGATGGTATCGAAATAGCAAAAAAGCATAATTTACCTGATCGTGTCATCGATTTTATTAGAACTCATCATGGTACAAACTTGGTTTATTATTTTTACAATAAAGAAAAGAATTTAGAAAGTGATGCTAAAATTGAAGATTTTAAATATCCTGGACCTAGACCATTTAGTAAAGAAACAGCAATACTAATGATGTGTGATAGTGTAGAGGCTGCATCAAAAAGTTTAAAAGAACCAACATCTATAAAGATTGCCAATTTTGTAGAGGGGATAATTAGTAAGCAGATGGAGGGCGAACAGTTTTTAAATGCCGATATTACGTTTAAAGAAATTGAGTCAATCAAAAAAGTTTTAAAGCATAAGTTGGCCAATATCTATCACTTGCGTATTGAATATCCAGAATAGTAATATTCCTTTAAAAAACTAAAAAAATTGTTTGCGTTCTTTAAGATGAAAAGTTACATTTGCATCCGCATTTAAAGTATTAGTGCGACGTTCTTAAATTAGAATAGGAGAGGTGCCTGAGTGGCCGAAAGGACTTGTTTGCTAAACAAGCGTACCCTAACCGGGTACCCGGGGTTCGAATCCCCGTCTCTCCGCTTTTTTGATAACCAATTCGGGGTGTAGCGTAGCCCGGTTATCGCGCCGCGTTTGGGACGCGGAGGTCGCAGGTTCGAATCCTGCCACCCCGACAA
>JAKITV010000031.1 GCA_021647885.1 Flavobacteriaceae bacterium
TATTGATTAGCAAAGATACTATTATACAGTTCTTATTTAAAGATTACCTATTGTAAATGTTAAATCCCTGTGTTTTTTGGCAGGTTTTTATAGGTATTAAGCAAAAAGGGTTGTGTTAATCAATGTGTTTCTTTAAATTGCAGCAACATTAAATAGAACTTATTATAAAATCAAATATATAATAAGTTCGTTTTTTATTTATACAGATGATTAAAAAACATATCTCGTTTTTCTTCTTTTTCACAGTTATCAAACTAACTTTTACTAACTAAATTATTTAATTTATGGCAAATTCGGCTACAACATTACAACCACATCAAAGAGAGCTTTTTGGGCAACCTATAGGTCTCTATATTTTATTTCTAACCGAAATGTGGGAGCGTTTCTCATATTACGGAATGCGAGCATTACTAGTTTTATACATGACAACATCCACGCTTGGAGATGATGAAAGAGGAGTTGGTTTAGGATGGACAAGTAAAGAAGCTTTAGCACTATATGGTTGGTACACAATGTTGGTATATATCATGTCAATTCCAGGAGGTATGATTGCTGATAAACTTATTGGTCAGAAAAAAGCTGTTTTATATGGAGCTATTGTTTTGTGTTTAGGACATGGTGTTTTGGTGCTTACGGATATTTGGGCATTTTATACAGGTTTAGGCTTGGTGATTATAGGTGTTGGTTTATTAAAACCAAATATATCTACAATGGTAGGAGGTCTTTACAAAGAAGGAGACATAAGAAGAGATAAAGGATTTAGCATCTTTTATATAGGTATTAATTTAGGAGCTTTATTGTCGACCTTGATAATAGGTGGAGTTGTTGCAAAATGGGGATGGCATGCTGGCTTTGGTCTTGCAGGAATTGTAATGCTTTTGGGTTTAATTAATTATATGTATGGTCAAAAGTATTTGACTCAAGTTGGTAATTTTGTTCCAAATAAAAATGACGAGACTGAAGTGTCTTACGGAAAACTTTATTCAAAACTCTTTAAATCGCCAACGCAATTAATTTTTACAGCTATCTTACTAGTAGCATCTGCAATTGGATGGTATTATTTAGAATGGGGTTATGGATTATTGTTTTTATTCTTAACAGCAATTACTGCTCTTTTAATGATGATCTACAAAGATTTAGAAACGCAAATTTTTAAAGATCGATTTTTAGTATTGTTATTATCATTTATTATGGTTATTGTGTTTTGGGGAGCTTTTGAGCAAGCTGGCGGTTTAATGAATTTATATACTGAAAGCAATACTGATAGAGTTTTATTTGGATGGGAAATACCTACAGTAATGTTTCAAAGCTTAAATGCTGGATTTATAATTTTATTTGCAACACTTGTAGCTAGTATTTGGGCAAAAAGGAAATTGAAAGGAAAAGAAGCAACGTCATTATTTAAAATGGCATTAGGAATTATTATTATGGGATTTGGATTTGTATTTATGGTTTTTGCTGCCATGGAATTTGAAAAGTCTGGAACATCGAGCATGATTTGGTTAGTATTGGCATATTTATTTCATACTATTGGAGAACTCTGTTTGTCTCCTGTTGCATTGTCATTTATTACTAAATTAACTCCTGTAAAATACGCATCATTAATGATGGGTGTTTATTTTGCAGCTACAGGACTTGGAAGTAAAGTTGCAGGCGTAGTTGGAGAAGCGGCAAGTGATTTTGGTGAATATGCCATCTTTTTAGGGATATTTGTCCTCACTGTTATTATAGGTTCTTTGTTCATTTTAATATTAAAACCATTAAAACGTTTAACCCATGGAGCCGAAGATAATGAGCGCATGATGCATTATGACGAAGCCGAAGGTTTTGAACTAGCAGATAAACAATAAATCACTAAACCTCACAGGACTAAAAACCTGTGAGGTTTTCTTTTATAAATATATTTTTTATGAATACAGATATAGAAAATCTTTTTAAAGACAAAGTATTAGGACATCCAGCAGGTTTATTTGTACTTTTTTTTACAGAAATGTGGGAGCGTTTTTCCTATTATGGAATGCGCGCAATATTAGTTATTTTCTTAACTGCTGCTTTGACAGGCGAAAATCCTGGTTGGGCTTGGGCAAGAGAAAATGCTTTATCCTTATTGGGAACTTATGCACTATTGGTTTACTTAACACCTATTTTAGGAGGCTATATTGCTGATAAAAAAATTGGCTATCGTATGGCAGTTGTAATTGGAGCTTTGTTAATGACTTTAGGCCATGCTTCAATGGCTATAGAAACTCCTACGTTTTTATATATTGGGATTAGTTTTCTTATTCTTGGGAATGGGTTTTTTAAGCCAAACATGACTTCTATTATATCTCAAATGTATGAAGGACACGATGATAAAAAAGATGGTGCATATACTATTTTTTATATGGGAGTTAATGCTGGTGCATTTTTAGGAATAATGCTCTGTGGTTATCTAGGCGAAAAAGTAGGTTGGAGTTTTGGGTTTGGATTAGCAGGTATTTTTATGTTTTTAGGAATGTTGCAGTTTTGGTTTGCAAAACCAATATTTGGAGATATTGGCGATAAACCAAAAGCAAAAACTGATGAAGAAATAGTAATTCCAGAAGGCGATAAATTAAATCCATTTACTAAGTTAGATAAAATACTCATAGTTGTATTTACTGTACTATCGGTTGTTTGGACTCTTAACGACCCTTTGTCTAAAATTGGCGATACTAATCTTTTAGATTTTAATGCCTTTGGATTAGCTGGTAGCACATTTACTATTATTGTAGCAGTTATGGCATTTTTATATTTATTGATATCTAGAATTATTAGATATGCGCCAGTTGTTAGGGATAAAATGATAGCTGTATCTATTTTTGCATTTTTCACTATTTTCTTTTGGGCTTCTTTTGAACAGGCTGCAGGATCATTAGCAATATTTGCAATGGATTATACTTCCAGAAGTTTAACAGGGAATTCAGCTATTATATTTAAAATAATTGATACAGTTGTTACTATTGTTCCTTTAGTAATTATTTCATGGGTTTTATATAGTCTGTTTGTAAAAACAATTAAAAAAATAACATTGTCTAATGTAATTTTAGGATTTAGCTTTGTGCTAATCTGGATTATCGTTGTTTACAAATTAAACAGAGAATTTTCCAATCAGGATACAGAAGTACCAGCCACATGGTTTGCTATTTTAAATTCATTGTTTATTATTATGTTCGCACCTTTGTTTTCAAGATGGTGGGAAAGTAAATACAATCCAAGTGCAGCATTTAAATATGCTTTTGGTTTAATCCTTTTAGGATTAGGTTTTGCATTTTTAGTTTATGGTTCTTCAACCATAGAACAAGGAGCTAGAGTAGCACAAGTGAGTATGATTTGGTTAATTATGGCATATTTGTTCCACACTCTCGGAGAATTATGTTTGTCACCTCTCGGGTTATCTTACTTAAGTAAGTTAGTTCCTGCTAGAATGATTGCCATGATGTTTGGTATTTGGTATATAGCTATTGCTATTGGAAATAAAACCGCACACTCATTAGGTGGAATGATTGATGATATTACAGCAAATTATTCGATGTCAACTTTTTTCTTAATATTTACGATTATCCCGATTGGAATTGGAGTATTAGCAATACTATTAAATCCAGTACTTAAGAAACTCATGCATGGTATCCGTTAATCGAATAAATTGTTAAAATAAATGCAAAATGCTCCTAACTTGGAGCATTTTTTGTAAGTTCGGAACGAATTTTGCAACAATAGATATATGAAAAAATTCGGAATAATAATAACGTTAGTAGTATTAGCTTCAGTTAATGTGACTGCTCAAAAAATTAATTGGGTAACTCTTGAAGAAGCTGTAGAGCTTCAAAAGAAAAATCCAAAAAAAATCATGATGGATGCCTATACCAATTGGTGTGGGCCATGTAAGTTGCTTGATAAGAGAACGTTTCAAAATAAAGATGTAGCAGATTATGTTAATAAGCATTATTATGCTGTAAAGTTTAATGCCGAAGGTAATGATGAAATAACGTTTAAAGGTAAAACATATACAAACCCTAATTACGATCCTGCAAAAGCAAACAAGCGTAACGCTCAACATCAATTAGCTGGTTATTTTAGAATTAGATCATACCCAACTATTGTGTTTTTAGGTGAGAATAGAGAGCTTATTACACCTGTTATTGGTTTTAAAACACCGCAACAATTAGAGTTGTATTTAAAAATGTTTAAAAATGATGACCATAAAGATTTAAAAACTCAAGAAGCATTTGAGGAATATTATACTGCATTTAAACCAGAGTTTCAATAATATAATAATTAATAACGATATACATAAGCTCCCTTTTTACTGGTTTGGTGAAAAGGGATTTTTTGTGCTTCACAAGTTTTAGACCATCGTTCTTGATAGCTTTTATAATTACTGCCATCGCTAATAATCAATTCTGGTTGTAAGGTGTTTATCAATCGTTTTAAATTGATTTTTGGAGAGTTTCTTAACAATACAATATTTGGTATAAACGATTTCACATTATAAATTCCTAAACTATCTACGACCAAAAGGTTTTTATTGTTAAACGTATAAATAGATTGAATACTATCCGCTTTAGTTTCAGCTATACGTTCGCCAATTTTATAATTTGTAACTGTACTATTTTTATCTATTGAAGAGCTGTCTAAATTATGATGTATTAGGAGTTGATTTTTTTGCTTAATCCCTATAATGCTAAACCTACTCTTATTAAATACTATCAACTCATTTGTTGTCGCTTGGTATTTATTATACAAAAATGTACTTTGAATACCTACTATCGAAATTAAAAAAAGAACGACATTTTTATAATTTCGCTTTTTATAAAGATTCACAATCGTGACAATAAAGATATAAGAAACAATAACTTCTAATATTCCGAAAGATATATTTTTGAATAAAAATTGCTCTTGTTGCGAAATCCAACTTACAAAATCATTCATCAGACTTATTATACTTCCGTAGAGATTAGCTAAAAGAGATGGAAGTATATTTAACAATGCAAGGATAATTATAAAAATCCCGAACCCTAAAATAAATCCTAAAAAAGGGATTATAACCAAGTTCGAAACAAAAAACAAACCTGGAAACTGATGAAAATAATATAAGCTAACCGGAATGACACCAAATTGTGCAGCGAGAGTTACTGTAAAAATTTGCCAAAAATAGTCGATAATTTTAAGCTTTGGTTTCCAAAGTTTATAAAGTATAGGTTGAATGGTTACGATAGCAAAAACAGCAAGATAGCTTAATTGAAAACCCACATCCAATAAAAACAAAGGTTTAAAAAGCAGTATTACAAACATCGAAATTGCCAACGTATTAAAAATGTTTGTAGGTCGCTTTAAGTTTATTCCAATGGCAACAATGCTAAACATTGTAACAGCTCGAGTTACCGAAGCCGATAATCCTGCGATTATGGCAAAACTCCAAAGAAGAACTACAATAAGTAAAATTTTGATAGTTTTACCATGCTTTATTCTTTCAATGGGTTTAAACATAAAATTTAATAACAGCAGTATAATACCAACATGAAGTCCCGAAACAGCTAATATATGAATCACTCCAGCCTGTGAATAACTATCGTAAATATCTTTAGATATATCTTGACGCTGGCCTAACAATAAAGCATTAATTATTGCAAGTTCATCTTCTTTAAAATTGGATTGTTTTAGGTTTATATTAATACGTTCCCGTAGCTGCGATGCATATCCAAAAAGCGTGTGTTTTTTAGTGCTGATTTTTAATAGTTGAGGATTGGCAATATATAATTGATTGTAAATATGTTTCTTCTGCAAATAACTTTTATAATCAAATTGATGTGGATTTAGTGGCGCATTAATGGTCTGAAAGTTAGTGCTTGTTATTAGGATGTCATCTACATTTAAGTTAGCTTTAGTAGAATCTTTTTCAACATTAAGTAAGGATTTGCCTAAAACAGTTTCATTATTGATTTTAAGAACATCTATAACATATTTGTTATGATACAGGCTGGGTTTTAAAATTTCCCTTATTCTAAAATTAATTGTATAAGTTGTGTCAATGCTTATGGTTTTTTGATTGGAATAGTGACTTTTAAAATTAAGTTGATTATTAACATTTATGGTTAATACACCAACACTTATGGTTGTTGTAAAAATTAAAAATCCAATCCAAAAATCTTGTTTATAATTCTTTTTTGAAAGAAAAATACTTAATCCTAAAATTGCTAAAAGAGTAATGCTAATTAAAAAACTAAAATGTAATTCAATATTGAAGTTGAAACCAATAATAATGCCAATAATAAGACAAAATGTGAGTTTGATTATGGTAAAATTAAGCAACTTCATATGTGTAAGATAATAAATATCTTACAATACTCGCCTTGCTTCAATAAATGCAGATTTCCAATAAGGTTCTAAAAGAGAAGAAGTTATCACGCCTTTGCTTGTTGTGGAATGTATAAACTCTATAAAACCTCTCTTTAGAGTTACAACTAACCCGACATGGTTAATCCCTTTTCCTTTTTTAGTTGTTTTAAAGAATAATAAATCGCCTTCTTTTACTTCGTTTAGTTTAATGTGTACACCTTTTTTTGCCATATCTCTCGATATTCGTGGTAACACTATGTATTCTGATTTAAAGGAAACATATATTAAGCCAGAACAATCCATGCCTTTACTTGTAGTGCCACCATATTTATAACGAACACCATTAAAAGCTTCAGCATGTTTTATAATATTATTAGCAAGTCTATTTGTAGATGTGTTTTCAGTTGAAGATATTTCTGTTTTTTTCGAATCATCACTTACACGTTTTGATGATTTGCAGGAGCTAAAGCAACATAATAAAAGTAAAATTAGAATAATTTTTTGCATAGTTTTAAATAGGGATTTCATCTAATTTATACAATTATATATTAATTCTGCTACTTTTTCACTAGCACCTTTACCACCTAATTTTTTTTCTAAATCGTAGTAATTGATAAAGAATTTTGTGCGCTCATAATCGTCAAGAATTATAGTGAGTTCTTGTTTAAGGTTTTTAGTGTTAAATTCATTTTGAATAAGCTCGGTAACTACTTCTTTGTCCATAATTAAATTTACAAGCGAAATATATTTTATATGTTTAACCAAGCGTTTACCAATTTGGTAAGATAGCCAACTGCCTTTATAACAAACCACTTCGGGAACTTTAAAAAGAGCAGTTTCTAATGTTGCAGTACCAGATGTTACTAAAGCAGCAGTTGATACACTTAATAAATCGTGAGTTTGGTTACTTACAAAATGTACATCAACATCATTAATAAAGGGTTTGTAGAAACTAAACTCTTGGCTTGGCGCACCTGCAATAACAAATTGATAGTCTTTAAAATCATTAACTACACTCAACATGACCGAAAGCATTTTGCGTATTTCTTGTTTGCGACTCCCAGGAAGTAAAGCAATTATAGGTTTTTCGCTTAGCTCATGTTCGGCTCTAAATTCGTATTCATCAATTTGATTTCTATCTCCAATAGCATCAATTAATGGATGTCCCACAAATTCTACAGGATAGTTGTGTTTGCTTTCGTAAAACTCTTTTTCGAAAGGAAGTATAACATACATTTTATCCACATCGCGTTTTATAGCTTCGATTCTATTTTCTTTCCAAGCCCAAATTTGAGGGGAAATATAATAATGTGTTTTAAGTCCTTTTTGTTTAGCCCATTTTGCTATGCGTAGATTAAAACCTGGATAATCAATAAAAATAATTACATCTGGATTATAAGCTTTAATATCTTGTTTACAGAAGGATAGGTTTTTAGTAATGGTTCTTAAATTCATAACTACTTCTAAAAACCCCATAAAAGCCAACTCTTTATAGTGTTTTACTAAAGTGCCACTTACATTTTGCATAAGATCTCCACCCCAAAATCTAAATTCGGCATTAATATCTTTTTTTAGTAATGCTTTCATTAGGTTTGAGCCATGCAAATCTCCTGATGCTTCTCCAGCAATAATGTAGTATTTCAAATATTTAAATTTTTATAAAAATTGTATTAATTAAAATTAATAATAAATGTAAAAACCGCAATACAAATTGTTGCCAACAATACACCTCTAGCTCTATAATCTTGCTTCTTTTTTATAAAAATAAAAAAAGCAACTAAATTTAGAATAGCACCTAAACTAATAAGTTTTCCCAAAAACCCTTCAGCTGAAGCTGTTTTTAAAACTGTAATAAAATCATCTCCATTACCTAAAAATGTAGCTGCAAAAAACAGTCCAATAATATTAGCAATTAAACCAACTATGAACCCTATAATAACTTCATTTTTAATCATTTAAAAGACCATGTATTTAATTGTTGAATAAAATGATGTGCTGTTAAATCAAACTGTACTGGTACAACAGAAACATAACCGTTATTTAAAGCCCATTCGTCTGTATCTTCTCCTTTATCTAAATTAACAAATTTTCCAGTAAGCCAATAATAATCTTTGCCTTGAGGGCTTTGGCGTTTATCAAATTTTTCTAACCAATTGGCTTTGGCTTGCCTGCAAATTTTTATGCCTTTAATTTCTTTTTTATCTAATTTAGGAAAATTAACATTGAGAACTACACCATTAGGCAACCCATTTTGCAAAACACTAGTAGTAATAGTTTTGATAAAATCTTCAAATGGAGAAAAATTAGCATCCCAATTATAATCTAGAAGCGAAAAACCTATAGCAGGAATGCCTTCTATTCCAGCTTCAATAGCAGCACTCATTGTTCCGGAATAAATTACATTTATAGACGAATTAGAACCATGATTTATACCAGAAACACATATGTCAGGTTTCCTGTCTAATATTTCATGTATTGCTAGTTTTATACAATCGGCTGGCGTTCCAGAAGTACTATACTCGGTTTGTGGTCCATTATCAATATATTCTTTATTACAATGTAGTGTAGAATCTACTGTAATAGCATGGCCCATTCCGCTTTGTGGACTATCTGGTGCAACGACTACAACGTCTCCAATGGTATTCATGACTTTTATTAAAGTTCGAATGCCAGGAGCTGTAATGCCGTCATCATTTGTAACTAAAATTAGAGGCTTTTTTGTCATGTTCTTCCTAAATATATGGTGAATAACAAAAGTAAGTAAATTCATGCTTTAATTTGTGTTTTACTGTGTTTAACAAAAAATTAATAGCATAACTTGAACTTTGGCATAATATTTTCTCTATTTTTAGGCACATATTTTATTTAATTAAAATTGAATTAAAACAAATGAAACATTCAAGACTAAAATTTTAATCAGTAAGAGAAAGATAAATTTGGATGCTCCATACGCCCTTAAAAAACAATTAATATTGACTTATGAAACGAGCATGCTAAAACCTTTATCATTCAATAAAATGATAAATAGCGAACAGTCCCGATAGTTATCGGGATGACCTCTAAAAAAACTAATATACACACATGAAAAGGAATTATAATATATTATTGCTGACCTTGCTTTTAGCATTTGCGTCTTGTAGTTTTACTACAAAAACTTTTGATGATCCAGATAAAGACAAACTTCTTATACAACTTATTACTCATGTTTTAGATCAAGGCCATTTTGACCCCAAAGACATGAATGACGAATTTTCCGAAGGCGTTTTTGAACATTATTTAACCCAGATCGATCCTTTTAAAAGATATTTTTATCAGTCTGATATAAACGAATTCGCTAAATATAAAACAGAGATTGACGATCAAATTGAAGCATACGACCTATCATTTTTTAACCTTACATACGAGCGTTTGTTACAACGTATTAGTGAATCTAAAGCAATTTATAAAGAAGTTTTAGCACATCCATTTGATTTTAACATAGACGAGGAGTTTAATGCAGATTATAAAAATTCTGAGTATGTAAAATCTAAGAAAGACATGAAAGAACGCTGGAGAAAACAACTTAAGTTCTCTGCCATTGCAAATTATCATGACCTTGTTTTAGAACAAGAATCTGAAAGTAAAAGAAAGAAAAAATTGAGTGATAAAGATTTTAATGAGATAAGTGATGTTGAAAGAAATAGGATTTTTAACCAAGAAGAAGAGAGTGAATTTGTTTATAAAACAGAAATTGAATTAGAACAAGAAGCTCGAGAAGCAGCTTTACGTTCTTTGGATGAGTTATATAGTTTTATAGATGATAGAGATCGTGACGATTGGTTTTCGGTTTATATAAACGCCTTTGTTGAAGAATTCGATCCACACACTTTTTATTTTGCTCCCGAAGATAAAGACCGTTTTGATGTAGCCATGTCTGGAAATTATGAAGGCATAGGAGCACGACTTCAAAAACGAATGGATAATATTATTATTAACGAAGTAATTTCTGGAGGTCCAGCTTGGAGACAGAACAAATTAGAAGTTGGAGACATCATTTTAAAAGTAAGGCAAGAGGATGAAGAAGAAGCAGTAAATGTTGTAGGAATGCGTTTAGCGGATGCTATAAAATTTATTAAAGGTCCAAAAGGAACCAAAGTAATTTTAACGCTTAAAAAAGTAGATGGAACTATTGAAGATTTGTCTATTCCTCGTGATATAGTAGAACTTGAAGAAACCTATGCAAAATCATCGATTGTTATAAAGGACGATAAAACCTTTGGAGTAATTAACCTACCAAAGTTTTATGTAGATTTTCAAGATTATAAGAAGCGAAATGCAGCAAGTGATATTAAAAAAGAAATAGAACGTCTAAAAACTGAAGGCATGGAAGGTCTTGTTCTAGATTTAAGGAATAATGGAGGTGGTTCTTTGCCAGTTGTTGTAGATATGGCAGGATTATTTATTAAAGACGGTCCAGTTGTACAAGTTAAAACTGTAGGAGAGCCTAAAGAAGTTTTAAGAGATAGAGATAGATCTATTGTTTGGGATGGTCCGTTAGTTATTTTAGTTAACGAACTTTCTGCATCAGCTTCAGAGATTCTCGCAGCAGCAATGCAAGATTATAAAAGAGCTATTGTAATTGGTAGTAAACAAACTTTTGGCAAAGGCACAGTTCAAAATGTAATAGACCTTAATCGTATGGTAAGAAATAATACAAGCGGAGATATGGGAGCGCTTAAATTTACAACACAAAAATATTATAGAATTAATGGTGGTTCTGTTCAATTAAAAGGGGTTGTAAGTGATGTTGTAGTGCCAGATCGCTATAGCTATATAGATATTGGCGAAAGAGATCAGGATAATCCATTACCTTGGGATAAGATTGATGCTACAAATTTTAACCTTTGGAATAGTTACTTTGATTATGATTCGACCATTAAAAAAAGTAAGGAAAGAATGGCAAACAGCGAACAGCTTAAACTGATTGACGAAAATGCACAATGGATTAAAAAGATTAGGGACAGAGAAATATACTCATTAAACTATAATACATATAAGTATAAACTTGATTTAAATGGAGAAGAAGCCAAGCGGTTTGAAAAAATTTCTGACTATCAAACAGATCTAACATTTACATCGCTTCCTTATGAAGTGGCTTTGATGGAGAAAGATTCTGTTTTAAAACAAAAAAGAGAGCGTTGGCATGTAAATTTAAGTAAGGATATATATGTAGAAGAAGCACTTAATGTGTTAAACGATCTCAAAATGACTTATGGTAAAACAAAAGTGGCAACTGCAGACGCAATTAAGGATTAAAATTTTGTATAAATAATGGTCTTAAGTAAATCAATCTAAAAAATCAGGCGGTATGCCAACATCATTGCCGTGATCTCTACTTACGGTATCTGTCTTATCGTTATCTAATGCTTGTGGAGTGCATGACGAAGCAAATGAGATTCCAATAAGTAAAACAAATAATAAAAATATTTTTCTCATATTAAAAGTGTAATAGGTTAATCAAATATATATAAAATAGTTTCTTAATCTGGTTATAATCTAAAAAATAAATTAGTTAACTAATTCCAGAGAGGAATTTGTGAGTTTAGATGATTATCAAAATACTTGCTTTTTATTTTATTTTATTGCTGTGCTCCTGGAGGATATTTCTCCATGATTTTAGCAACAAATTCTTTAATTCGTTCTATTTTTTTATCCATGTTTTTAGTTAAATAGCCAGTGCCCATACCTTGCCAAACGAGCTCTTTTTTCTTGGCATCAATAAGATCTACATATAGTACACCTTCTGTTGTGGTGGATACTATTGGTTGTTGATTCCAACCCCAACCCCATGGGCCAAAGCCTCCCCAGCCCCAGCCGCCAAATCCCCAAGCGTTGTTATAAACATCGACACGTTGTTTGGATTTAGTAAAAATACTCACTAACAAATCTGGATTTTTAGATTTTGTAAATCCTTTTGCTAATAACTCAGTTTCTATAGCACGAAGAATTCTGCGTTTATCTAAATCGCTAATTTCTGCTTTGTCAATTCCAGTTTTAAAGAATGCAAAGGTTTTATAGTCGTTAAAATTTGTGTTTTTATCATAATCTGCTGCAACTCTAACTGAACTGCATGATGTTACTGCTATTAATAACAGTAAAAGGGGTAATGTTTTTAGTAACTTTTTCATCTGCTTATTTTTTTATTAATGGTTATAACGAGTTTAATATGTCATCATCAACTGTATTTGGTAACGTAATTTTTAAATTGGGTTCTACATTCATAGCGCGTTTAATAGCAAACATAGCTTCTTCATTTCTTGCCCAACTTCGTCTTGCAATTCCGTTATTTACATCCCAAAACAACATAGATTTTATGCGCCTTTTGGCTTCCTTACTACCATCAAGAACCATACCAAATCCGCCATTTGTGACTTCTCCCCAACCAACACCTCCACCATTATGTATGCTTATCCAAGTAGCACCTCTAAAGCTATCTCCAATTACATTTTGTATTGCCATATCTGCTGTAAATTGAGAGCCATCATAAATATTTGAGGTCTCACGATATGGAGAATCGGTTCCTGAAACATCATGATGGTCACGACCTAAAACTACATAACCAATTTCATTTTTGGCGATAGCATTATTAAAGGCTTCAGCTATTTTCATGCGTCCTTCGGCATCTGCATATAAGATACGTGCTTGAGAACCTACAACCAATTTATTTTTTTTTGCGCCTTTAATCCATTGAATATTATCAGCCATTTGCTGGCGAATTTCCTCTGGCGAATTAGACATGATTTCTTCTAAAACTTTACAAGCAATAGCATCTGTTTTTTCTAAATCTTCGGGTTTACCTGAAGTGCAAACCCAACGGAATGGTCCAAAACCATAATCGAAACACATTGGTCCCATAATATCCTGTACATAGCTAGGATATGCCCATCTCTCGCTATCTTCCCCAAGAGAAGAGAGGGTTTCTTTATTACAGAAATTACCTTGTGCATCTTTATAAATTTTAGCTCCAGCACGAGAAGCTTCTAATAAAAAGGCATTTCCATAATCGAAAAAATAAGTGCCTTTTGTAGCGTGTTTATTTATTGCAGTTGCTTGACGACGCAAAGATTCTTGTACTTTTTCTTTAAACAAATCTGGATGGCTTGCCATCATATTGTTAGCTTCTTCAAACGATAATCCAGCAGGATAATAACCTCCAGACCAAGGATTATGTAATGAAGTCTGGTCGCTTCCTAAATCGATAAAAATATTTTCTTCATCAAATTTTTCCCAAACATCGACAACATTTCCAAGGTATGCTATGGATAAAACTTCTTTGTTGGATTTTGCTTTCTCTACACGAGAAACCAACTCATCTAAATCAGAAATGACTTCATCAACCCAACCTTGAGAATGTCTTGTATGGACAGCTTTTTCGTTTACTTCGGCACAAACGGTAATACAACCTGCAATATTTCCTGCTTTTGGTTGTGCACCACTCATTCCGCCTAATCCAGAAGTCAAGAAAAGATGTCCTTTTGGAGACTCTTTTATTTTTCTAAAACCGTTTAATAGGGTAATCGTTGTGCCATGAACTATGCCTTGTGGACCAATATACATATAACTTCCAGCTGTCATTTGCCCATATTGAGTAACACCAAGCGCATTAAATTTTTCCAAATCGTCTTGCTGTGAATAATTTGGAATCATCATACCATTTGTTACAACAACTCTTGGTGCTTCTTTATGAGATGGAAATAAACCCATTGGATGACCCGAATACATAACTAGTGTTTGCTCGTTATTCATTTCGGCAAGATATTTCATGGTCAATCTGTATTGTGCCCAATTTTGAAATACGGCTCCATTTCCTCCATAAGTAATTAATTCGTGTGGATGTTGAGCAACTTCATAATCCAAATTATTTTGTATCATGAGCATAATCGCAGCAGCTTGTTTAGATTGTGCTGGATATTCATTAATTGGTCGTGCATACATCTTGTAATCAGGACGTAAACGATACATGTAAATTCTTCCGTAAGTATCTAATTCATGCTTAAATTCTTTAATTAATTCGACATGATGTTTTTTATTGAAGTAGCGTAATGCATTACGTAAAGCGAGTTTCTTTTCATCAGCAGATAAGATATCTTTTCGTTTTGGTGCATGATTTATAGATGCATCGTATGGTTTAGGTTGAGGTAATTTGTTTGGAATACCTTCTAATATTTGCGCTTTAAAAGTCATTGTTGCTATTTCCATTACTTTTTATTAACTCTAATTGTGTTTTTATCATAATCATAAGGGCAATGTCTGCAATTACTTTCGCAGCAATAACCACGTTTTAAATGGTATTGTTTGGTAAAGCAACGATATCCTTCTGGTGTTAAGTAGTAATCGCCATCTTCTATTGGGACAAATTCCTTCATAATATTTTCTGCCTTTCGACTCTGCTCAAGATAAACTTCAGCAGGAATCTTTTTATTATATAGTATTTTTTTTCGCCACTAATACACGAATAATTTTATAGTAATTGAATAAAAACAATAACATTCGAGAATTCGCAGCTAATACTTAACAAAGATAATGTAAATTCGAATGATTTTTGAATCTGAACAAAACATGATTTTTAATCTTGAAAAAAGTATTAACCAGCACATAAATTTGCCAACAGAATTTGGTGTTGAATTGTATCTAAAAAGAGAGGATAGAATTCATCCTCATATTTCGGGCAATAAATACAGGAAACTTAAGTATAACCTCATTGAAGCTGAAACATTAGGATTTAATACCTTATTGACTTTTGGTGGAGCATACTCAAATCATATTGCAGCAGTAGCTTCAGTTGGTGCTACATTTGGTTTTAAGACCATAGGAGTAATAAGAGGCGAAGAATTAAAAAATAAGGTTAAAGACAATCCAACTTTAAGATTTGCCCAATCTTGTGGTATGCAGTTTAAGTTTGTAACTCGTAGAGATTATAGACAGAAAACTTCAAAAGAGTTTATTAACAATCTAAAAGAAGAATTCGGAAAGTTTTATCATATTCCTGAAGGTGGAACAAATGCACTCGCCATTAAAGGTTGTGAAGAAATTTTAACTGAAACAGACAAGAGTTTTGATTATGTATGTTGTGCAATTGGAACAGGAGGCACTATTTCGGGACTTATTAATAGTTCTAACCCGAATCAAAAAATTTTAGGTTTTCCGGCTTTAAAAGGTGAGTTTTTAAAAAAAGATATTAGTAAATTTGTAAATCATAAAAACTGGGAATTAATTACAGCCTATCATTTTGGGGGTTTTGCCAAAATAAATAACGAATTGATAGCGTTTATTAATCAATTTAAAAAAGCACATAATATTCAGTTAGACCCAGTTTATACAGGAAAAATGATGTATGGTGTTTTAGATATGATTTATAAAAACAAGTTTCCGAAAGGGTCAAAAATTTTAGCCATTCATACTGGAGGATTGCAAGGTATTGAAGGAATGAATATGAGATTAAAAGAAAAGAATTTACCATTAATTAAATGATTAGAACTCAAAAAATAGTATTAGTTTCTGTTTTAGGATTAGCTATATTTAGTTGTGGTTCGAGAAAGAAAGTTATTGAGAGAAACCCTGAAGCTACTAAAGAAACAGTTGATAATAAGAGTGAAATCGAAGAAGAACTTAAACCCGATTCACCTAAAATAGCATCACCAGTAATTAGTAACACTGCCCATTATATTTCAGTTTATAAAGATATTGCCAAGGATAAAATGCGAACCCATAATATTCCTGCCAGTATAACTTTAGCGCAAGGTATTTTAGAATCAGGTTCTGGTAAAGGTCGTCTTGCCGTTAAAGCAAATAATCATTTTGGAATAAAATGCCATAACTGGAAAGGCGCAAAGATTTATCATGATGATGATAAGCGACAAGAATGTTTCAGAAAATATAGTAATTCGAGTGATTCATTTCGAGATCATTCAGAGTTTTTAGCAAACCGAAAACGTTATGCTAATTTATTCAAATTAAGAAAAGACGATTATAAATCTTGGGCAAAAGGATTACGAAAAGCTGGCTATGCAACCGATAAAAAGTATCCGCAAAAACTGATTAGCTTAATTGAACGCTATGAACTTTATAAATATGATAAAGAAGTTTTAGGGAAAAGATATAGAAAAGTTAAAACCGATCCCGATAGCTATCGGGATATTACTCATAAAGTAATTAAAGGAGATACACTATATTCAATTTCCAAAAGATATAATATAACAGTAAAAAAGCTTCAAGACATTAATGGTTTAGAAGGAACAGCATTACAAATCGGTCAAGTTTTACAATTGCCAAAAGATTAATATAGATTATGATTTATAAAAGAAGTAGTACATTATTTGCACAAGCAGAACAAGTAATTCCAGGTGGAGTTAATTCTCCAGTTAGAGCGTTTAAGGCTGTTGGAGGAACACCAATTTTTGTAAAAGAAGCCAAAGGGGCTTATCTCTATGATGAAGATGGAAATCGGTTAATCGATTACATCAATTCTTGGGGACCAATGTTATTGGGTCATGCTTTTGAGCCTGTTGTAAATGCTGTAATCGATAAAGCAAAAAAAGGAACATCCTTTGGAATGCCAACCGAAATTGAAACACAAATTGCAGAATTGGCAGTGGCAATGGTGCCAAATATCGATAAAATTCGATTTGTCAATTCAGGTACCGAAGCCTGTATGAGTGCTGTGCGTTTGGCAAGAGGTTATACTGGAAAAGACAAGATTATCAAGTTTGCTGGATGTTATCATGGACATAGCGATTCTTTTTTAATACAGGCAGGAAGTGGGGCTGTAACCTTTGGTAGTCCTAATAGTCCAGGAGTTACTCAGGGCACAGCAAAAGACACCTTGCTTGCTAGATATAATGATATCGAAAATGTAAAAGCATTAATCGAAGCCAATACCAACGAAATTGCATGTATTATTTTAGAGCCTGTGGCTGGAAATATGGGTTGTATTCCTCCAAAAGATGGATTTTTGCAAGAATTAAGAACCTTATGCAATACACATAATATCCTTTTGATTTTTGATGAAGTTATGACTGGTTTTCGCCTAGCAAAAGGTGGTGCGCAGGAGCTTTATAACATTAATGCAGATATTGTTTGCTTCGGAAAAGTTATAGGTGGAGGTTTGCCAGTTGGAGCTTTTGCTGCTCGTAACGAAATCATGAATTATTTAGCACCTTTAGGACCAGTCTATCAAGCAGGAACTTTGAGCGGAAATCCATTAGCAATGGCAGCAGGATTAGCAATGCTAAATGAGCTTAATAACGATGCTGAAATTTTTAATCGTCTGGCAGAAAAAACAGCATATTTACACAAAGGTATTTCTAAGGCATTAGTGTCTCAAAATATTGACCATACCATAAATAGAGTAGGTTCTATGATTTCAGTTCATTTTGCAAAAGATGAGGTTGTAGATTTTGAATCATCTGCAAAAGGGAATAATGAAACCTTTAAAAAATTCTTTCATGGACTGTTAAATGAAGGTATTTATATAGCGCCAAGTGCTTTTGAAACTTGGTTTATTACAGATGCTTTATCTTATAAAGATCTCGATGAAACTATTGAAGCGGTTGCCACTGTAGCAAAAAAGTTATAGCAAGAAAAAAGGCATTGTCATAGCAACAATGCCTTTTCAAAAAAAACTAACCAAACTAACCAACCACTAAAATCTTTTGTGTTCTTGTTTTTTAGGGCTTCTGTTTTTTTGTTTTTGACCTATACTTTTTTTTCGCTTAAGTTTTTGATGACTTTCAAATTTTTCAAATTGTTCTTTAGAGAGAATGCGTTTCATTTCTTTTTTATTAGAAATTTGCTTGTCTAATCGATCGTTCATAAAATTAAAACGTTCTTCTTTAGATAGCTTTTCATCATTATTTTTTTCTCTTTTAAATTTTAGTTCTTCCCGTTTCGTTTGACGCTCTTTAGCATTTGCTAAATGTATTTTCTCAATGTCACGTTGTTGTGCTTCAGTAAGATCTAATCTTAAAGCCATCTTCTTGGTTTGTAATTCCGCGATTTGTTCAGGAGTAAAATCTTTAAATTTTTGAGATCGCTCTTGTTTGTCTCTTTGTTGATGTTCTCTTCTTTGTTCCTGTGCTGTTATTTGCATTGCTACCAATGCCATAACAATTAATATTAATTTTTTCATAATGTCTTCTTTTGTCATTCCCTCGAATCCCGATAGCTATCGGGAGGGAATCTGTTTTTAGTTATAGATTTATACTTTTTTGACTATAATAAAAATGAAAGGTTTAAATAGAATTTATTTTTTAACTATCAATTAACATTTTGAGACTTTTTTAAATGAAAGAAACTTCAAATCAACTAACTTTGGTGTATGTCAAAAAAACACAATAAAGTAATGAAAAATCTATTTTTAATTTTAGTGTTATCTGTATTTTCATTTTCATGTAAAGACAATAAAACTTCAGATAAGCAAGATGAATCCACTCAAACGGCAATGCAAAAAAACTTAAGTAAATATGTAAGCGTGAAACTTACTGCAGATTTAAGTGTGCTCACAGAAAAAGAGCGTGAAATGTTGCCGATTTTAATTCAAGCAGCAGATAAAATGAATGACTTATTTTGGTACGAATCTTATGGTGATAAAGCAGAATTATTGAATTCTATTACAGATGAAGATTCAAAAAAGTTTATAAAAATAAATTATGGTCCTTGGGACAGATTAAATGGTAATGTTTCATTTATTGATGGTATTGACGACAAACCCAAAGGAGCCAATTTTTATCCTCAAGACATGACCAAAGAAGAGTTTGAAGCTGCTGAAATTGAAGATAAATCGAGTATTTACAATTTTGTGAGAAGAGACGAAAACGGAAAGTTATATTCAATTCCATACCACAAACAATTCGAAACTGAACTTGCTGAAGTTTCAAAACTACTACTTGAAGCTTCAAAACTTGCAGAAGATGAAGGTTTAAAAACGTATTTAGAGTTGAGAGCACAAGCCTTATTGGATGATAATTATCAACCTAGTGATCTCGCTTGGATGGATATGAAAACCAATACACTCGACATCGTTATTGGTCCAATTGAAACTTACGAAGATCAATTATTTGGAAACAAAGCAGCTCATGAAGGTTACGTATTAATCAAAGATCAGGAATGGAGCTCGAAATTAGCGCGTTTTGCTAGTTTTTTACCAGAATTGCAAAAAGGAATCCCGGTTGAAGACGCTTATAAAACCGAAACTCCAGGAACAGATTCCGATTTAAATGCTTACGATGTTGTGTTTTATGCTGGCGATTGTAATTCAGGAAGTAAAACCATAGCCATTAATTTGCCAAACGATGAAGAAGTGCAATTACAAAAAGGCACACGACGACTACAATTAAAAAATGCAATGCGAGCCAAATTCGATAAAATATTAGTGCCTATTTCAGAAGTGTTAATTGATGAAAGCCAACGCAAACACATTACTTTTGATGCTTTTTTTGCAAACACGATGTTTCATGAAGTGGCACATGGTTTAGGAATTAAAAATACTATTAATGGAAAAGGAACTGTACGAACAGCTTTAAAAGAACATGCAAGTGCTTTAGAAGAAGGCAAAGCAGATGTTTTAGGCTTATATATGGTTCAGCAATTACATGAAAAAGGTGAGATTGAAGGCGATATGAAAGATTACATGACGACATTTATCACAAGTATTTTTCGTTCGGTTCGTTTTGGAGCTTCAAGTGCTCATGGTAAGGCAAATATGATTCGGTTTAATTTCTTTAAGGAAGCAGGAGCATTTACAAGAAATGAAGATGGCACATATACAGTAAATTATGATGAAATGCTTGTTGCTATGAGCGATTTGTCGAATGTAATTTTAACGCTTCAAGGTAATGGCGATTACGATGGAGTTGCAAAATTAGTTGCAGAAAAAGGAATCATTTCTGAAGAATTACAAGCTGATTTAGACCGTTTGAGTATGGCTAATATTCCTGTAGATGTTGTTTTTGAGCAAGGGATAGAAGTTCTAGGACTATAAATAAAATAAAAATAAAAAAGGCTTCAATTTAATTTGAAGCCTCTTTTATGTCGTAAACAGTTACTTTTAGTTATTTGGATCAAGAATGTCCTTTATTCTTTCTAAAGCATCTTGTAAATGAATCCGTTTCATTCCTGAAGAGTTAGCAACAGCTGCTCTAATAGAACGTTGTAAGGTTTTTAATTCTGCTCTTACGACTGCTCTAATATCAGATTGACTAGTATTTACAACAGTAGATTTTTGATAACCACCAAAAGCATTTGCTTTTTTCTGATTTTCAGCAGTCATTAAATAAGCTAATCTATCAATATGTGCGCGTTGTAAATTTCTTCTATAGGTGTCAATATTCCTGCCGTTTCTTAATTCACTCCAAATGCCATGTCGTAAATCTCTCATCATATTCCTTAACGAATAAGCATCATTGTCATTAAGTGTTTCATTTTCAATTAAACGCGCCATTTTGCCCAAACTTAAAATATTGTTTAAGGTTCGTTCTTGTAAACGACGTACTCTTTCTACCGAACCTGAATATTCTATTTTATCAAAGATATTAGTATCAATTAACCAACTTGGAGTTTTGAATAGCTGTTCGTTAATAAATATCAAACATTTTTTTTGATGTTCTTTATCAACATGAGTATAAACAGCTCCTTCTTGATCTGCAGTTTTATAATGCTCATAAACACCTCCAATATTATTAGATACGTGTCCCATGTAACGATTAAACTGTCCAATTACTTGTCCATAAAGTGTTCCTAAATCGTCATAAGTTTCACCATCTTTAGTCGTCCATTTAATTAAGTTTGGCACAATACGTTGTAAGTTTAAAATCCCATAATGGCTTGCTAAAATTGCATCATCTCCTAAATCTTCGGTTTGAGAACTTGGGTCAACAACATCTCCAACTTGCTGGTGTCCAAATCGATACATTGGGTCTCCAGCATGTTTTAATATCCAACTGTTTAAGGTTTGTTTTTCATCTTCAGCAGTTTCGGCATCCAAAATAGGTCTGTAGCCCCAACTTATAGCATACTTATCGTAAATACCAATATTTGGCATTAGCGCAACGCCTTCATCTCCAGGTTGAGCAATGTAATTAAATCGTGCATAATCCATAATTGAAGGTGCAGTACCATATTTTTGAGTAAATTCCGCACTACGTAAATCTTCAACTTTATAAGCGCAACTGCTTCCCATATTATGTGGTAAACCTAAAGTATGACCAACTTCATGAGCAGAAACAAAACGTATTAAACGTCCCATTACTTCATCTTTAAATTCGGTAGTTTGTGCATCTGGATTTATTGCTGCAGTTTGCACAAAGAACCAATTTTTTAATAAGGTCATAACATTGTGATACCAATTAATATCACTTTCAAGAATTTCCCCACTTCTTGGATCACTAACATGAGGACCATTGGCATTTGGGATTGGAGAAGCCAAATAACGTACAACAGAATACCTTACATCTTCAGGACTCCACTCTGGATCTTCCTCTATGGTTGGAGGATCTTTTGCAATAATTGCATTTTTAAATCCTGCTGCTTCAAAAGCAACTTGCCAATCATTTATCCCTTGTTTTATGTACTTTCTCCATTTAACAGGTGTTGCTCTATCAATATAATAGACAATTTGTTTTTTTGGTTCTACTAATTCGCCTTGCTTGAATTTTTCAATATCTTCATCTTTAACTTCTAAACGCCAACGATCTAAAAAAGTGACTGTTTTGCTTTTATGATCTTCTAATCCATAATCCACTTGCCCACGTGCAAACCAACCTACACGCTCATCGAAATTACGACGCTTCATGATTTCTTTTGGAAGTAATATCATAGAATTATTAATTTCTATAGAAACCGTTCCAGTACTGGAATTTGAAGGTGGTGCTCCAGCAGCATAGGTTTTTACATGTCTAGCTTCAATGTTTAAAGGATAACTTTTTACCGATTCGATAAAAGATTTATTGGCTTCTAATCGAGTGATTTTATATTGTTTTCTTCTAAAACTTGGTAAGCCCAAGGCTTTTACATCTTTAGAGAATAATTCAGTTACATCAATAACAGTGTTTAAAGAATCTTTACTGAAGGCTTTAATAGGAAAGGTGTAAAGCACAGGTTCAAAATTAGAGTTTACTACAGCCTCATGAACTGGTAAAGAATCTGCAGCTACTACGGAATGTGATACAACACGAAGTAATACTTTTTTGTCCTTTTTTTGCCAGCGCAAAACTTGTTCGTTTTGTTTTCCGCCACCAAAGCCAATGCCTTTGGCAGTTTTAGAAATACGAGTTACCATAAGCATTTCTCTTTCAAAAAGTGAGTCTGGGATTTCATAAAAATAAGTAGCATCTATTTTATGAACAGTAAAAAGCCCTATGTCGCTTTTGGCTTCTTTGGTAATTACTTTATCATAAGGCTTAATAGCATCTTTTTTAGGTTTTTCTTTAGGTTTAGCTGTTGCTTTTTTTGCTGCCTCAACTTCAGCAGCTTTTTTTGCGGTGTTACAAGATGTTACTATTAGAGTTAAAGCCAAGAGTAACACTTTAATGGAAGAATGTTTCAATTTGATTATATTTTTAGTTTAGCTTGTGAAAATAGTGAATCCTAAATTGGAGTAGATTTTCAGGTAATAAATTTAGCATTTTTTTAACGTAATCTTAAAGGTTAATTTTTTTTAAAAATGATTTAAACTTAATTTTTGTAAATTGAACTTCTAAAACTTTAAAATGCCATATTGGTTATCTTTACTTCTAGTTGTTCTTGCTGCTTATGTAGTAATAAGTATCGTTTTGTATCATGTGCAGGATTACTTTTTGTTTAAGCCAGAAAAGCTTTCAAAAGACTTTCAGTTTTTTTATGATAATCAGGAAACTGAAGAACATAATCTGGAAACTAGAGACGGAGCAACCATTAACGGATTGCTTTTTAAACCTAAAAGTGAATCTAAAGGGATAGTTTTATATCTTAAAGGAAATTCTAAAAGCATAAAAGGTTGGGGAAAGTTTGCGGTTGATTTTACCAGACATGGTTATAGTGTATTAATGGTAGATTATAGAGGCTTTGGGAAAAGCACAGGAAAGCGTTCGCAAAAAGCTATAAAAAGAGACCTTCAAGTTATATATAACAAAATTAAAGAGAGAACGAAAGAAAATAGAATTATTATTTATGGACGTTCTTTGGGTTCTGGTTTTGCTTCAAAATTGGCATCGATGAATAATCCAAGAATGTTAGTTTTAGATGCTCCATATTATAGTTTAAAAAAGGTTACTGCGCGTTATATGCCATTTATGCCTTTATCTATTTTAATGAAATATCCTTTGCCAACTTACAAATGGTTAAAATATGTGCAATGCCCTATACATATTATTCATGGTACACACGACAAACTTATTCCTTTTAAGACAAGTGTGAAATTATCGCAGATTAAGCCAAAAATTACACGCCTTTATACTGTTATTGGTGGAGGTCATAAAAACTTGAACAATTTTGAGTCTTACCATAAAATGCTAGGCGAGATCATTAATTCTGTGCCAAAAGAAGTTAATCTAGAAGGATCTAGTATTAATGTAAACCATTCAAGCAGAAAGCCATATGCGAAGGTTTAAAAAAGCAATTTATTTTTTAATATTTTTTTATGTTATGATTGGAGCTTCGCTGTATTTTTTACAAGAAAAACTAATATTTCTTCCTACTACATTACCTCAAGATTATGCATATAATTTCTCTTACCCTTTTGAAGAGTTATTTTTAAAATCAGATGATGGTGCTGTAATAAATGCCATTCATTTTAAAACTGAAAAACCCAAAGGAGTGATACTGTATTTTCATGGTAATGCTGGAGACTTATCGCGCTGGGGAATAATTACCGAATTTTTTGTCGAAAAAAATTATGATGTGCTTGTTATGGATTACAGAACTTACGGAAAGAGTAGCGGAACATTGAGTGAGCAAGCACTTTATAATGATGCTCAATTGTGTTATGATTATCTTTTAAAGCATTATCAGGAATCTGAAATCACAATATATGGACGATCGATAGGAACAGGAATGGCAACTCATTTAGCATCAGGAAACCAACCCAATCGTCTTATTTTAGAAGCACCTTTTTATAGTTTGGCAGATGTTGCAAAACATAGATTTCCTGTGTTTCCTGTTAAGAGATTACTTAAATATAATTTCCCCTCATATCAATATATTCAAGATGTAAAGTGTCCAATTATAATTTTTCATGGTACAGAAGATAATGTTATTCCTTACACTTCAGGAGAAAACTTATATAATAGTATTGTTCAAAAAGAGAAATTATTTTTTACCATAGAAAATGGAGGACATAATAATTTAATGGAGTTTGATTCTTACCGTAAGCAAATTCAAAAAATCCTGCTTCAATAGGTTTAAAAAATTAAGATTGAGAACGAAAATTCTTAATAAAAACATAAAGAATATACACTTGTGTTAAATATTTCTAAACATACGTAACGTTTTAAAAATGTTAGCGTCTATAGTGTAAATAACAATCAATTAAAAACAATTATTATGTACCGATTAGCTTTATTATTTAGTGTTTTTTTTGTTTTAAATATAACCGCAAAAGTCAACAATGATTCTAACTGTTTAAACCTAAAATTAGATACTATAAGTGTAAATAGTGTAGAACATGAATTAGAACAGTCACTTTTTGAAAAAGTAGAACGCCTAAACAATCAATATTTAGAAATAGATTCTATTGAAGTCATTGAACTGGAAGAGGAAGTTAATTTCGATTTTGACACAACGGATTATTTACCAGAAAATTTTAACGCTTTAAAGGGTAAGGACGATTTAGATTGGAGTACCATCGAGTTAATAGAACTAGAAGAAGAGGTGGAATTTGATTTTAATCCAAAAGATTATTTACCAAAAAATTTTGATGCCAATAAAGGTTTGGAAGCAAAAATAGAAGTAGTGTGGCTTTATTAAATCGAAAAGAAATATTAAAGATTTTAAAAACCAGTAATTTTTAATTACTGGTTTTTTGCTTTACGTAGAGATTAGTTACTTTTTCTTCAGAATTAAAAACTCATCATCCATCACATTACCAGTTAAAATTAAATTTCCAAAAGGAGCTGCAACCGTTGAAGCTGACATTGCTTTGCCATCATCTAAATAAATTGTTTCGATAGTATAATCGTTTTTGCCTTTGTATTCTATTTTAATTATTTCGGAAGGCGAAGTGTCTTTTTTTCCTTTGGCATAAGATGCAAATCTTAATAAGTTTGGATGTGCACCAACCCAAAGATTACCTTCGGTGTCAAATTCTATATTGTCAACGCCAGTTCCACAAGGAATATCTTCAATAAACGCTAACGAACCATCAGTATTTTTTGAATAGACTTTTATTAAAAACTTTCTGGGAGAAGCTACAAAAAGAAGATTGCGATTGGCATCGAAGTTTATTCCGTTTGCATAAGCAATACCTTTAGCAACTTCAATGTAATTCTCGCCATCAAAATAAATGACATTAGATATTGAAAGTCCTGCATAATCTTCAATGAATCTACCAATGCCTTCTGTGTATTTATGATCGTTGGTAAAATAAAAACGATTTTCGTCCAATAAAACAATATCGTTGGGACTAACCATTGAATCGTCGGTTAAGGTTTTTTCAAAAGTTAATGTCTCGCCATTTAATGTAAAAACTTCAATCGAATGACCTTTTAATGTATGATTAATTGCCATGACTTTATAGGTGCTATCTTTTTTAAACATTGAAATACCATGAGGTGCAAACGATTTTTTAAAATTGGAAGTAAGCGGTTTAACATTAAATGTCCCTTTTTTTAAATCCATTAAATAAAGGCCACCAACTTCATTTTCAGTAGGAGGGAAAATGCCTCGATTAGTAGAAGAAATTAAAGCAAAACCATCTATTGTACTTACCGTTATATCTTCAGCTCCTGGAAGGGCAATTTTTTTAACAATGTCGCCTTCAAATTTATTTTCAACTGTTCTAAAAAAACCTGTAGAGATTAAAATGTTAGCAATAAAAGCGATAATTAAAACGAGTACGATTAGGAGGATTTTTTTTGTAAGCCGCATAAGTGATTTTAATTAATTTTTCTAAAAATACATTAAAAAACAAAACTCATCTAATAAAAGGATTTTCATTATTGTAATTTCTTGATAATACAAGTATATTGAAAACTTAAAATTTAGATAAATGGATTTCATAAAAACAGAAATAATAGACCATGTATTGCTTATAGAGCTTAATAGAAATGAAAAGATGAATGCTTTTACATTTCAAATGTTACAAGAATTAGCTGAAGCATTTACTATGCTAGAAGACAATAAAACCTTGCGATGTGGATTTTTACATTCTAAAGGCGACCATTTTACAGCAGGTTTAGATTTGGCAGATGTTGCAAAACACATTGCAAAAGGAGCTACTTTATTTAACGATGACTTGGTAGATCCTGTGCAATTAATGGGAAGAAAAAGAACCAAACCAGTTGTGGTCGCAGTACAAGGCTACGCATTGACTATTGCCATAGAATTGGTGTTAGCAAACGATATTTGCATAGCAGCAAAAGGCACAACTTTTGGACAAATAGAAATTAAAAGAGGTATTTTTCCGTTTGGAGGAGCTACCATTAGATTTGCACAACGCTGTGGTTGGGGAAATGCGATGCGCTATTTATTAACGGGAGACACATTTAATGAAACTGAAGCGTTGCGTATTGGTTTAATACAGGAGGTTTCTGATAATCCATTTGAAACAGGTTTAGCCATTGCTAAAACCATTGCAAAACAAGCACCTCTTGGTGTACAAGCGACTTTGGTTAATGCAACAAAAACTTTTGAGGAAGATTTTGAAGCTGCCAAAGCCGATTTAATGCCAATATTACATAAGCTCATGCAAACTAAAGATGCTCAAGAAGGCATTCAATCTTTTGTGGAACGTAGAGAAGCGAAGTTTATTGGAGAGTAATTTTAAATAGATGTCTATCTGCTACAATATTCGAAGAAAGAAGGATTTATAGTTAAGTAAACCCCTTTATATTATAATGGGAAAAGTTAACTCTTGACAATTTTGTGACAATTAACTTAAGATTAGCACAAGACAAAAATTAAGTGTAAAAAGTAAACAAAGAGAACGTGTTTTTTAATTCAGTTCTTTAGTACAAGCTGATTTTATTTTACATTAAAATCAACCAATAATTGATTTCCGTAATAAATTGCTCCCTTTTTCAAATTCTTAGGAACAATAAAATAAACATCAACAGTATTGGATTTCAGTTTTTTATGATTAAAATAGATTGATTTATTTCGTGGCTTTCGTTTTGTTCCAAAATTAAGGCAATTATCAACATCATCATATCCTTCAATTTTATAATCTAAAAAAGAGTCTCGAATAGAAGGGTTATAAGAATACCAATAACTTTTTTTATCATCTTTAGGTTTTTCATCAATAAGTTTCTCAAAACCTAAAAAAGTAGTCATAGCATAATTGTGTTTCAAATCTACAGGTCGCAATCGTTTCTTATATTTCTCTAACACTAAATAGAATTTATTAGGATCAAAAGACTTTTTTTTCTTAGATATTGATTTAATCTTAAATCGAATTTGAATTTTTTTCTGATTTTTATTTGCTTGAACAAAATAAGATGATGTATGTGTTTCAAAATGGCGTGAATTTTTAATAGCCTTTTTAAAATCAATTTCAAAAATACTATCTACAATTGTTGTCTGACTAAACCCGTTTAACGATATTAATATTAGTAGAAAACAGAGAGAACTTTTCATTTGTAATTGCAGGTTACTGCTTATTATTTTGTTGCGTGAAAATCCGTTAAGATTTTCAAAATGTGACACCAAGATAGCAAAAGTGAGAGGATTTTTCGATTGCTATCGGGATTAAATTAAAAAGGTTTGAGTTTTAACTTGCTTCTTTGTGGTAACTGTTATTTGTTAAGCTGTTGTTTAAATTCCAATATTTCAGAAAGATAGATTTCATTCAAAAATTCGTTGTAAATATCATTCCGTTTATATCCAATATTTTCCTCTGCTTTTAGAATATGTTCTTTGGCTTTTTCTAAATTTCCCATTTCCTGATAAGTTTTAGCTAAACCAAAATGAGCTTCGCAAGTATTTTCAGATTGGTTTAAAGCTCTTTTAAATTCAGAAACCGCTTTTTCGTAGTTTCCAAGTTCATATTCGCAAATTCCCAAATAAACAAAAGTTTGAATGTCAGCCCAATCTTCTTTTTGATTATTTACACTACGATTAAAAAAATCAATTGCTTTTTGATAGTCATTATTTCCAAAGTAACATTCACCTCTTAAAAAATCAATATCTTCTCCCCAAGGTGCATCAACAAAATTTGTTGTTAAACTATCAAGTCGGTTAAAGTCTATCAAAGCTTTATCAAAATCACGCATTTTACGCAATCTAATCCAACCTCTATATCCCAAATGTAATTTAGGATCAATTTCAACGGCTTTGTTTAATAGTTGAAATCCTTTTGAGAAATCCCCTCTTTTGTTAAACGAAACAGATTGTTCAAAATAGGTATCTGAAAAATCTGGATGTTGAAATGTAAGAATGTTAAACATAGACTGCGAAAGATAAACCCCTTGCTTATTTTCTGCAATTATAAATCTTTCTTCTTTTGGAGAGAAAAACAGAAAATATAGGATAACTATTGTATAAGCTAAAAATAAAACTGTGAAAATTACTTTTACTGTTTTTAAAAATTTCTTCATAGTCTTAAAATATATCAGTGATTTTTCCTTTTTCCACTTTAAAATTTAAAACAAAATAACTGTCAAAGGCTTTATCTTTCCACATTCCTGGATTCCATTTTTTTAAGCTTTCAATTGATTTTTGAAGTATTTTTATTTTTTGATTATTAAAATTATTTTCTTGTAAATCAGAGTTTATAGTTTTTACTCTAAATCGTCCAACTTCGCCATTACAGTTAATTATGAATCTAAATGTTATATAGCCAGAATCTTCAAAAGTCAGATTTTCAATAGTATCTGAAAGCTCTTTTTTTATTGCTTTACTTCCGTCTTGATAGTTTGTTCCAACTTGATAGTATTGGGGAGTTTTATAATCGTAACAAGTTTTAAAAGTGGCGTTATCAATGCTCTTGTCAAACACAATATCTCCAACTCTGTTTGTTGTTTGGTAATAAATCCAAGTGGTTAAGGATAATGCTAATAAAAAACTAATTAGCAAAAAGAGGTTCAATTTATTTTTCAATTTAATGGTTGGTTTTGAGTTTTAATTGTTGTAAAAAGGTTAACGACCTGAATATGGTTAGTGCTGGATAAAAACACAATAATTTTCGTGTTTAGCACTTACTTTGTTAATACAAAACTACCCTTGATTTTAGCAATTAGCCAGCATTAACTATATTTTTTGTTAGGCAACGTAATTTATTCATTATCTTCTGAATCTTCTTTCTTACTTTTCTTTTTAATTTCTCGTACTTTGTCTTTTTCTCTAATCATTCTAAGAGTGTAAAGCATTGTAATTGCAACTAATGGAATAATAGTCGCAAGTAAAAAAACAGGAAGATTATCTTTTAATAATTCACTATTATTCAACTCATTGCTTTTGACGGAAATATAAACTGTCATAGTTAATACCATTGCAAATGAAACCATAGCAAGTAGAATACTATTGTATTTCGATGATAAACCATCTCGCTCTTTTACGTACACTATTTCAATATTTTTTTCCTTATCAAGTTCCGCTTTAGGATGTTTCATAGTATTTAAGAGTTCGCTTAATTCAATTTTTTGGTCTGAACTCAGAAAGGAATTGTTCATTATTTCATTTATCAAATCGTTCGAGATTGAGTATTCACTATATAAATCTTCTGGTTGAACACCATACTTTTTTGCTGTTGACAGACGAATAGACGTGAATATTTCATCTGACGGTATTTTCTTTTCAATTATTAATGGTCGAACAGCATATAGTATTTCATTATTTGCAGTTTCAATTTTTTGATTATACTCTTTCTTCTCTTTCTTATTAAAAGCATATCGGGTGACAAAATACACAATTAACGAACTTATTATTCCACCACCAATTCCAGTTATCCAAGGATTGTTTAAAATTTCATTCATATTCGTTCTTTTTTATGTTGCCTAACGATTTGGCTATGCTTAGTTGCGACAATTTAGCACTTAACTTTATAAGTACAAAACCAAGTTGGGAAAATCGGAGATTTTCCAAAGTAGGACAGAACTAAGCAATTAAGTATAGCCGTTGTTAGGCTTAGTTGTGTGTCCTGCGTTTCCACAGGGTAGAAAGATACGATAAGTTCTTTGAAATGGAAACATAACTATTATTGAGATGATAGGCTTTGTTAAAGAAACCGAAACGAGCTAACACCCAACAATAGGGC
>JAKITV010000032.1 GCA_021647885.1 Flavobacteriaceae bacterium
AATTAAGCAAGCAATTGTTTGTTTTTTAACTCAGTTCTTTGTTGCCAACAGTACTTTTCACGTTAGGCTATTTCAATATTCAGATGTTTGCCAAGCCCTAACTCAATTAACTTGTAATAAGTCGAAACCTGAATATCGCTCAATCCACGTTCAATTCGTGATATGTAGCTTTTTTTCGTTCCAGTTCTTTCAGCAAGCTCTTCTTGTGTTAAATTTGCTTCTTTACGAGCTTCTTTTAACATTACACCTAATCGAAAGGCGAGAGAATCAGCATCATACTTGTCACGTGTTTCAGTTCCCTTTTTTCCGTATGTTCCAATGAGGATGTCCTCAAAATCAGTTACATTTTTCATATCATTCATTTTTGTCTTTTAGATATTCCTTTTTCAACTTCTCCGCAAGTTTAATTTCTTTTCTTGGTGTCTTTTGAGTTTTCTTTACAAAACAATTTACAAGAACAACTAAATTGCCATCATCGAAAAAGCACAAAATCCTTATGCTTTTAAAGGTCGTAATCACACGCACTTCATAGATTCCGTCTGTATTTTCGAGATACTTAAAGAATTTTTTCGGTACTTGTCTTTCAAATCGAACCAAGTCTAAAACGTATCCTATTTTTCCTCGAACTTTTTTGTCTTGAGCTTTATAAAAGTCAGCGAAATATTGTTTGTATACAATTACTTTCCTTATCACACGACAAAGTTAACTAATTAGTGTACAAATTCCAATAAAAGTTAACAAAATTTGATGGAAAAGACGAATTTTCCGTATTGTTGGCAATGTTTTGATAAAATGAGTTTCAATTCTTTTTATCAGTAGTTAAACGAAGGTCGACTATTTTTTTGAAAAAGTCAAGAGTGCATTCAACTATCCAAATTAAAACAATAAGTCCTTGTTAGGCACAATATTAACTGTACTTTTGCGGCTTCTTAATTTTTAGGTATGACAGAGTTTATTTTAAAGCGTACAGCAAACGCAAAAAACGATATTTTAAGTGGTGTTACTGTAGCTCTGGCATTGGTGCCAGAAGCTGTTGCTTTTGCATTTGTGGCTGGAGTTGATCCTCTCGTTGGTTTGTATGCTGCATTTATGATTGGGATAATTACTGCTGTTTTTGGAGGACGACCAGGAATGATAAGTGGAGCAACAGGAGCTTTGGCAGTAGTAATGGTAAGTCTTGTTGCCGAAGGAAATGCAATGGGAGCAGAAGGCGAAAGTCTTGGTCTTTACTACTTGTTTGCAACCGTTATTTTAATGGGAATTATACAAATGCTTGCAGGATTTTTAAAGTTAGGGAAGTTTGTGCGATTAATTCCGCATCCTGTAATGATGGGATTTGTAAACGGACTGGCAATCGTAATATTTATTTCACAATTAGGAATGTTTATAACTGTTGAAAACGGTCAAGAAACTTGGATGCATGGTTCACAACTTTGGATAATGATTGGATTGGTTACACTAACAATGGCAATTATGTTCGGTTTACCAAATCTCACCAAAAAAGTTCCGGAAGCTTTAGTGGCAATACTTGTGGTTTCTGCTATTGTAATATTCGGAAATCTTGATGTGGCAACGGTTGGTAGCTTTATTCATGATGGTGGAGGCGAAGGGTTAAAAGGTGGTTTGCCACAATTTCAGTTTGATATCTTTGATAAAGTCCCTTTCAATTGGGAAACCATAAAATTCATTTTCCCTTATGCTTTAATTCTTGCAGCTATTGGATTGATAGAATCGTTAATGACACTTAATTTAATAGATGAACTTACAGAAACTAGAGGAAACTCAAATAGGGAATGTTTAGCACAAGGAGGTGCAAATATTGTAACTGGATTTTTTGGAGGAATGGGAGGATGTGCCATGATTGGACAATCCCTTATTAATATAAAAGGAGGAGGAAGAGGACGGCTTTCGGGTATTGTAGCTGCTTTAACATTACTGGGTTTTATTTTATTTGCATCAGGTTTAATTGAGCAAGTTCCTATTGCAGCCTTGGTTGGTGTTATGTTTATGGTAGTATTTGGCACTTTTGCCTGGAGTAGTTTCAGGATATTAAATAAAATTCCGTTTAGCGATGTTATTGTATTGGTAGCTGTGTCTGCTTTAACGGTTATTTTCGATTTGGCAATCGCTGTTATTGCAGGAGTTATAATGAGTGCATTGGTGTTTTCTTGGGAAAACGCTAAACGTATTAGAGCGCGCAAACGCATGAAAGACGATGGCACCAAAGTGTATGAAATTTGGGGACCTTTATTCTTCGGAAGTATTATTGCTTTTAACGAAAAGTTTGATATAAAGAATGATCCTGAAAAAGTTGAAATTGATTTTGTTGAATCTCGTGTGAGTGATCATTCTGCGATTGAAGCTATTTTTAATTTGGTTAATAAATATGAAACAGAAGGAAAATCTGTAAAGCTGAAACATTTAAGCGAAGATTGTAAAATATTATTATACAAATCGAGTCCTAAATTTCGAGATGTTATAGTTGAAGCTATCGATGATCCACGTTATCATTTAGCCGAAAATCCTGAAGCGTTTACAAAAGGCTTGTCGGAGTATAATTTGTAAAATGTATTGTCATTCCTGCGAAGGCAGGAATCTTTTAAATTTTATTCAATTTTTAATGGATTCCGCATCAAGTGCGGAATTGACAAAACAATTTTACTCGAAGTGATATTTTTTTAGACCCATTCTCTTGTGTGCCATTCAGTAGAAACATCCATATTTTTAACACGAATTGCCCATGTAATCCAGAAAGTTGATGCTAAAAGGTTTCATTAATTATTTATGTTATTATTTTAGATTAATTATTAAATAAAAGAAAGAAGAAACTAAAGTTAAAAGTTGTAAAATAAAAATCATATGCCTAGTAGAGGTCATTCTAACACTTTTTTTATGGCTTGAAAGAATGTCACGATTTAAAAAATTGGGATTAATAAAACTTCTAATATTTAGATATGATTTTGCTATTACATTCAAAGAATTTTTAAATTCAGAAAATATTTCTTCATTATCCTGATCATTTATTTCAAATTCAAATCCTGCTTTGTCAAGGATGTCAATAGCTTCTTCATTATCTTTATAAATATTTTTAAATCCATCATCAACTAAATCAAGAACAGGTTTCAAGCTGTTTATTTTATACCCAAAATATTTAGATAATAAGCCAAATGAAGAACTTATTATAAGGATTAACATCAATAACTTCGAATTTAAATTTTCATAAAATGGGGTAATTTTATCTAAATTCAACAACATTAATGGAATCATTGTTCCTGAAATCGCTAGACTCCAATTTGAAAATTTATCAATAGCTTCATTTGAATTAATATAAGAATTAAACACTCTTTTTAAGATTTCTTGCTTTATTTTTTTTCTTGTAGATTCAGAAAATGATTTAAAATCAAAGCCAATATTCTCCATAATGTTTATTTTACCCTTACACTATTTGGTACAAACTTGGTGTAATTACCATTGTTTCTAATTACATCACGTACAATAGAAGACGAAATAAAAGACGTTTTTGCAGCAGTTAATAAAAAGACTGTTTCTATTTCGGTAAGTTTGCGATTGGTATGAGCAATGGCTTTTTCAAATTCAAAATCGGCAGGATTACGAAGTCCGCGTAAAATAAAACCAACACCAATTTCTTTACAAAATTCTACAGTAAGTCCTTTGTAGGTTACTACTTTTATTCTTGGTTCGTCTGCAAAAGCATCTTTAATAAATTGTTTACGTTCTTCTAAAGAGAACATATATTTTTTATCGGCATTTAAACCAATAGCGACAATAACTTCATCAAAAAGTGTGACACCACGTCTTATAATGTCGTAATGTCCTAAAGTTAAAGGATCGAATGATCCTGGGAATAATGCTCGTTTCATAATTATTTCCTGCGAAGGCAGGAATCTTATTTTTTAGATTATAAATTTAATCAAATCAAATTAAACTATACCTTTTTTATGTAACTCTATATATTCAGTATTGTCTGCTACAACGCTTTTTAAAAAATCTTTGCTTGTTATTTTTGTTTTTCGATTTCCCATATCTTTCCTCATTTCAATTATTACATCAGTTATTGGAACTAAAGAACCTTGACTATTATTTGATGCTTCTTCCCATTTAAAAAACTTTCTAATTACTTCATCACTTCCATAAATTATTAAATCTTTTTTAATGTCAATTAATTTGTCAATTACATTACTATTAATGTTATATGTTTTGCCCTTTTTTATGCTCTTAAAAATATCAAAGAATATACTTATAAATTTATAATAAACATTATACTTTTTTTCTGACAATTGCTTTTCGACCTGAACTCTTTTTTCCTTTTCATGTTTATAAAGCCAACCTAATCCAGCAAAAATTGCTAAAACAATTGGGATTATTATTGGTAAGTATTTTTCCATGTTTATTTTTTATATTTATTTATCAAAGTAAGCAAAACGACTGCAAACTGCTACTGAATACTGCCAACTTATTTTAGGCTTTCTTCAATAGCATTACCAAATAATTCTGTTAAGTTAATTCCAGCTGCTGCTGCTTGTTGAGGCAAGATGCTTTCTTGAGTTAAACCAGGTACAGTATTCACTTCTAAAAGATGAGGTTCGTTATTTTTAAAAATAAATTCACTTCGCGTAAAGCCTTTCATTTTTAAGATTTCATAGACTTGTTTTGCTACAAAACTCACTTTTTTTGCCATTTCTTTGCTAATGCGTGCAGGAGTAATTTCTTGAGATTCACCAAGATATTTAGCTTTATAATCAAAAAAATCGTTCTTACTCACTATTTCGGTAATTGGTAAAACTTTTGTTTTCCCTTTGTAAGTAATCACACCAACCGAAACTTCTGTTCCATCCAGGAATTCTTCAATTATAATCTCGTTATCTTCTTTAAAGGCAAAACCAATCGCATCTTTAATCTGTTCTTTTTTATACACTTTGGTAATGCCAAAACTGCTTCCAGCTTTGTTGGCTTTTACAAAACAAGGTAATCCAACTTTATTTACAATGTCGTTTTCATTTATTTCATCACCAAGATTTAGGTGATAGGATTCAGCAGTTTTTATTCCATAAGGTTTTAAAACACTTAAACAATCACGTTTGTTAAAAGTTAAAGCGGCTTGATACATGCCACAACTTGTGTGTGGAATATTTAGTAATTCAAAATAAGATTGCATAAAACCATCTTCTCCAGGTGTGCCATGGATAGCATTAAACACACAATCGAAAGTGATTTTATTGTTATTTACCAAAACCGAAAAACCATCTTTATTTATTGGATGTTCATTCTCATCTTCATCTACATAAACCCATTTATTTTTAAAAATATGAACCCTAAAAGCATTGTATAGTTCTTTATCAAGAGATTGATAAACCACAGTTCCGCTTTTTAAGGAAATTTCATATTCGTTGGAATATCCTCCCATTATTATGGCAATATTTTTTTTCATATTTATTTCCTGCGAAGGCAGAAATCTCATTTAATTAAGTAATAAATTATTAGCCACTAATACACGAATAATATATTTTAAAAATCTATAACTAACAATAAAACGTATTTATTAATAGTTAATCAAAAATATCACTAATTTATCAAAAGTAAAAACGGTTCTGTTTTTATATATTTGTTTTTTATAAAAGTAATCGATGAGCATCATTAAGTTTATTACCAGTAAAGTATTTTTAAGACAAATTGTGTTGGCAGTTGTTGCTGTTATTGTGTTGAGTTTTTTGATGTTAAAATGGTTAAAATATTCTACAAATCACGGACAGTTTATTGAAGTGCCTACATTAAAAGGAAAAACTTTAGATGTTGTACAGATAGAATTAGACGATAACGATTTACAAATGATGGTACAAGACTCTGCCAATTACAATCCTAATTATCCAAAGTATTCTGTAATTGAGCAGCAACCAGAAGCTGGATCTTTGGTTAAAGAGAATAGAAAAATTTACTTAACCATAAACCCTTCTGGTTATAGAAAAGTTGCGATTCCAAATATTATTAGGCGTACTATTCGTCAGGCAAAACCAACATTAGAAGCATTGGGCTTTGTTGTTGGTAATATAACTTTTGTTAATGACATAGGTGAGAATGAAGTTATTGCTATAAAATATAATGGACAAACCATTAAACCAGGCACATTGTTACAAAAAACCACAAAAATAGATTTGGTGCTTGGTAATGGTAAACCTTCTTCTAATTAGATGGATGAGCTAAACAATTCTCCTGAACAGGACAACGATTTATACGAACACTATTCGTTTACAGTAGAAAAAGGGCAACAACCTTTACGCATCGATAAATATTTGATGAACTTTATTGAAAATGCGACACGTAATAAAATTCAGACTGCAGCAAAAAATGGGAGTATTTATGTAAACGGAACTCCAGTAAAATCTAATTATAAAGTAAAACCGTTTGATGAGATTAAAGTCTTATTATCACATCCTCCACACGAACATTTATTGGTTGGTGAAGATATTCCAATTCATATAGTTTATGAAGATGATGAACTTTTGGTAGTAGATAAACCAGCAGGAATGGTTGTACATCCAGGTCATGGCAATTATTCTGGTACTTTAATAAACGCATTGATTTTTCATTTCGATAATCTGCCAAAAAATTCCAGCGACAGACCAGGTTTGGTGCATCGTATTGATAAAGATACCAGCGGACTTTTGGTGGTTGCCAAAACTGAAAATGCGATGGCACATTTGTCGAATCAGTTTGCTGAAAAGACAAGCAAACGCGAATATTTAGCTTTAGTTTGGGGAAATATGGAAGACGATGAAGGTACTATTGAAGGTACTATTGGTCGCCATCCTAAAAACAGATTACAAAATACTGTGTTTTTTGGAGATGATGAAGATAAAGGAAAACCAGCTGTAACTCATTATAAGGTTTTAGAACGACTGGGTTATGTAACCTTGGTGTCTTGTAAACTGGAAACTGGACGTACACACCAAATACGTGTACATATGAAGCATATTGGGCACACCTTGTTTAACGACGAGCGTTATGGTGGCGAACGCATTTTAAAAGGCACTACGTTTACAAAATACAAACAGTTTGTAGATAACTGTTTTAAAATACTACCACGACAAGCATTACATGCAAAAACTTTAGGTTTTAAGCATCCTAAAACTGGAGAATGGATGTCTTTTACTTCGGAAACGCCAGACGATATGCAACAGTGTATCGAGAAATGGCGAAGCTATTCAAAGCATTAGGATTAGTTTATTATTGAAACAATCTATTGAGATATAGAGATTATATAGACCAATTTTGTAAATAATTGGATTTAGTTTGTAAATTTGAATTGAAACCTTTGAAAAATGTAGAAAAATCCAGAAGGGTTAAAAAAATTAAAGTTTAATTAAAAAGATTCCTTCCCGATAGCTATTGGGATTGGCAGGAAATAAATATGAAACTCGTTCTATCTCCAGCAAAATCACTCAATTTTGAGAGTAAATTGCCAACTACAATAACATCTGAAGCTTGTTTTTTAACAGAAGCAGAGCGATTAAATAAATTGCTAAAAAAGAAATCGGCAAGGAGTTTATCTAAGCTTATGAGTATTTCTAATAATTTAGGACAACTTAATTACGAGCGTAATCAAGATTGGCATTTGCCATTTACCAAAGACAATGCTAGACAAGCCATTTATGCTTTTAGTGGAGATGTGTATAGAGGATTGGATGCCTATAATATTTCTGAAGAAAAATTAAATACGCTTCAAGATACAGTTCGTATTATCTCTGGGTTATATGGTATTTTAAAGCCTATGGATTTAATGCAGCCTTACCGTTTAGAAATGGGAACTAAATTTCCTGTTGATAAAAACAAAAACCTGTATGAATTCTGGAGAAAAAGAATCACACAAGCTTTAAATGATGAATTAGTCGATGACGAATTGTTTTTAAACCTTGCCAGTAACGAATATTTTAAAGCTATCGATACAAAAGCATTAAAAGTTCCTGTAGTCACGCCAATTTTTAAAGACTTTAAAAATGGAACATATAAAACCATAGCAATTTTTGCAAAATTGGCAAGAGGTTATATGACGCGTTATATAATAAACACCAATGCCAAAACTATTGATGATGTAAAAGGCTTCAACTACGAAGGTTATGGGTTCAGTGAATCTATGTCAACCAAAACTGAATTAACTTTTATAAGATAATTGTCATTCCTGCGTCCCGATAACTATCGGGAGCAGGAATATTATGAGTTTTAGTTCAATTATAAATGGATTCCTGCATTACTCATTGATTCACATTTCAAATTATTGTATTCGTGAATCTTCGATTTCGCAGGAATGACAGTTTAATTATTTTTTTGCTTTTGTTGTCGTTTTAGGTTCAGCTTTTGGTTTAGCTTTAGTAGTAGCCTTTGGCTTTGCTGCCGCTTTTGGCTTTGCTTCTGTTGTGGTTTTTGGTTTAGCAGTTGCTTTTGGTTTAGCTTTAGAAGCTGTTTTTGGCTTGTCTGCTATAGCTTTAGCTACTGCTTTTTTCTTTATAACTACAATAGGTTTTGATTTTTTACGTGGTCGTCTTACACCAAAAGTTCCCATAGTAATTTTACCTCTTTTTGTTTTTTTATCGCCTTTTCCCATAATAGTTGTATGTTTAGATGGATTAAAATTAATGATTTTTATTTCATAGACAAGTTTTATGTTCTTACATCAACATCCTTACAAACCGTTTATACCAAAACATACTACAAAACTTATTGTTGGCACCTTGCCACCACCACGTTTTTCAACAGGTAATCTATTAGAAAAGGATGTAAACTTTTGTTACGGAAGTTATTATAATTCGCTTTGGTTGTATATAGATGCTATACGTAATTTAAACTTGCGTTACGATAATTCTAATGAAGCGATCGAAGAACGGAAAGCCTTTTTAATAAATCACAAAATAGGTATTTGCGATATTGTTGAAAGCGCTGAACGCAAAAAAATTGATGCTTCCGATTTAGGAATGAAAAATATAAAATTGAGAAATCTAATAGGATATTTAAAGCAATTTCCAAATATAGATACGCTTTTGTTTACAGGAGGAAACAGTAAAAATGGGCCAGAATATTTTTTCAGAAAACATTTAAAACATTATAATTTAAAATTGGAAGTAGTCTCAAATGAAGTTCCTAGAATTCATCAGTTTCAATTAAATGTCAAGTCGAGCGCAGTCGAGACCTCTTTTAGAACAATCAAAACAGTATCGCTTACATCAGGTTCTGGAGCTGCAAACATTTCAATTAGTAGAATACCATTTTATAAACAATTGAAAGCTAAAAACCCTAAATTTAATACGTTTGATTTTAGAGTGATGCAATATCGTGAGTTTTTTTAGGAAGTTTCGTTTAACGGTTAGAGCATGAAAAGTTGCGAGATTGAAGTCGAAATTTTCATAGCTTTTTATTTAGGTTTAATTTTTTCTATTTATCAAAAACTAGCAATGTTTTATGCGCATTGTTAGCCAAAGGAATTAATCTTTAAGAGTTAGAATTTTAATTAATTTTTCATTAATATAATAATTTCCAGTTCCTAATTTTTCTTTTTTAAGGACTTTGTCTTTAGCAAGTAAATTTAAATATTTTGAAGCTGTAATTCTTGAAACTCCCAAATCATTTTCGATAAACTCAATTTTTGTGTATGGATGTTTAAATAAGTTGTTTAATAAATCTTGGCTATAGAATTTGTAATTGTTTCTTAATAAATTTTTGTATTCAAATATTAAATCTCTTATTTTTCCAATAAGGATAATCGTTTCTTTCGATATTTGTTCAACACCATCTAGCATATATAACACCCAATTTTCCCAATTATCAGTTTCTCTAACTTCTTGTAAAAGTTTATAATAATCTGCTTTGTGCTCAATAATATAACGACTTAAATAAAGAACAGGTAAATTTAGCAGATCATTCATTACCAAATATAATACATTAATTATTCGACCAGTTCTTCCGTTTCCATCATAAAACGGGTGAATACTTTCAAATTGGTAATGAATTATTGCCATTTTGACTAAAGTGTCAAATTCAGACATCGTTGAATCGTTTATATATTGCTCAAGATTAGTCATTAAGTTTTGAATTGTATTATAATCTTGTGGTGGAGTATAGATAATTTCTCCAGTAGTTGCATTTTTCAAAGCAGTTCCTGGGACTTTCCTAAACCCTGCGTTATTTTTTTCTAACTCAGATTGAATCGCAATAATGTCATTATTTGTTAATATTTTATTTTTGGTTATTAAACCAAATCCTTTTTTTAATGCAGAGATATAGTTTTGGACTTCTTTAGCATTTAATGATTTAAAACCATCAAAGTTTAAGGCTGCCTTAAAAATATCATCGTGAGTTGTTATGATATTTTCAATTGCAGAACTATCTTTAGCTTCTTGAAGCCCTAGGGTATTTATTAAAATATTTTCATTTGGAATACTTGAAACAATTCCTTTTAATTCCGCTAATGCTCTATGGGCGGAAGCTAACTTTTTAAGTACTTTTTTACTTTCAACATCTTGTTTAAGAGGTAACTTTTTTAAATTTTCTAACTCCATTATGTATAGAAATATTAATTTTCTTTACAAAGGTAGTTTATTATGATAAAATAATTGCGTTTTCTTATCATAATTTTACAAAATGATAAAATATTATGATTTATTTATCATACTAATTTTTTCGGCAGACTTATTTTGGGTAATTAATAATGGTATGAGCTTTTTTAATTGTCTATATCAGAAGTTAAACGAAGTTCGACTATTTTCATGAGATAGTCAAGTAAATTATTAAACTACAAACTTCCACAATAATTAACAGTACATTTGCCAATAACTTACAGAAGTAACCTAAACAAATAGTGTTTGCTTCCTAAACACTATATATGTCATTTAGAGAATTAGGCTTATCCAATGCCTTATTAAAAGCCGTTGATAAAAAAGGCTATACAACTCCAAGTCTAATACAAGAAAAAGCAATCCCTTTAATTTTAGAAGGCAAAGATGTGTTGGCATCTGCACAAACAGGAACTGGAAAAACAGCAGGTTTCACATTACCACTTTTGCATATTTTGTCTGAAAACCAGAATGCTAAATTCAGACCAATTCGTGCTTTAGTATTAACACCAACACGAGAGTTGGCAGCACAAGTGTATGCTAATGTTAAAGAGTATAGCGAATTTTTAAATATAAGAAGTGCAGTTATTTTTGGAGGTGTTAATCAAAAACCACAAGTTGCAACCATTCGTCAAGGAATAGATATTTTAGTGGCAACTCCAGGTCGTTTAATTGATTTAGAAAACCAAAGATTGTTATCGTTAAGGCGAATAGAGATTTTAGTTTTAGACGAAGCAGACCGTATGTTGGATATGGGATTTTTACGAGATATTGAACGCATTATGGAAATGATGCCATCCAAACGACAAAATCTACTTTTTTCGGCAACGTTTTCAAAAGAAATTAGAAAATTAGCCAATGGTATTTTACATCATCCTGTACAAGTGGAAGCAACTCCAGAAAACATAACAGTCGATGCAATTTCTCAAAAAGTATATCGTGTTGCCAAAGGAAAAAAAACAGACTTGATTATTAAGTTAATTTCCGAAGGTAATTGGAAACAAGTATTGGTATTTACACGCACAAAACATGGTGCAAATAAGTTGTGTAAAAAAATGATTAGTGCAGGAATTACAGCTGCAGCAATTCATGGAAATAAAAGTCAAGGTGCAAGAACAAAAGCATTAGCTGGTTTTAAAATTGGAAAAGTACGTGTTTTAGTAGCGACAGATATTGCTGCTCGTGGTTTGGATATTCCGTTGTTGCCTCATGTTATTAATTTTGAATTGCCTAATATTTCGGAAGATTATGTACACAGAATTGGTAGAACAGGAAGAGCAGGAGCAGAAGGAGAAGCCATTTCGTTAGTTAGTGCAGACGAAATTTCATATTTACGAGACATTGAAAAGTTGGTTGGTTTAAAAATGCCAAAAGAAATTATTGAAGGATTTGAGCCAGATCCAAATGCATCAAATGAACCTATAAAACAAGGACAAGGAAGAGGAAGAAGAGATTCTCTAAGTTCAAATCGAAATCGAAATTCGAATCAAAGCAAAAATAGCAATAGCTCAAGACGACCAAAAAGAAATAGTAGAAGAAGATATTAAATGTAGTGTCATTGTGATGAGTTTTGCGACGTGGCAATCTTATTAAAAAGGAATAGATGCCAACTTTGAGCAATGGAATAGTTAAAAATATCCTGTAAGGTTTTTTAAAATGTAGGTATGAAAAACAGATTTCCTCTCAATAGCTATCGGGATTCACGGAAATGACAAAAAAGAACTAATCATAAAGATTTCTTTCCCTTTTGGGAAATCGTAGATTCAATGAATCAAATAAATAAAAATAGAATATAGAATTAAAGATGTCACGAAGTGACAGAAAGGGCTTATGCAACAACCAAACAACCCATTACATGGAATAAAACTCGAACAAATTGTAACCGATTTGCAAGCACATTATGGTTGGGAATATTTAGGTTGTATTATTAATGTTCGTTGTTTTACAGATAATCCTTCTGTAAAATCGAGCTTAAAGTTTTTGCGTCGTACACCTTGGGCAAGAACAAAAGTGGAAAACATGTACCTAAATATGTTGAAGCAGCAAACAAAATAATGGCTCTATGTTGTTTGTAGTGGTAAAAAAATATGCTATCAGGCTCAACAAATTATACTTTTATATCAGCAATTAAAAAATAAAAACCCAAATTTTAATCCTCCTTCGCGTTCGCTTCGGCGGACGAGAAGATTGGGTTTAATTCCCCGACGCTCTGCGTAGAAATAGAAAAATAAATTCAATTTAATACCTCGTATGCTTTGCGTCGAGGTAGTTTATTACCATCGATTTTAGAGTGATGCAATATCGAGAGTTTTTTTAATGAACTTTTTTACAAATCATTAAAAATAAAGGATAGGTTTTATTTTCTGATTCTTTTTTAATTTCAAAGCAAATGTTATAGTAATCTACTGTAAATCCATTGTTTGTTAAAAATTCGCTTAACTCATTTTTATCAAAACCGTTATGACCATCAAAATCTGGATATTCATAATGAAATGAGCCATCTTCTTTTACCAAATCGGCAATGCATAAATAGCCATTGGGTTTTAATAAAGAATTAAAAATATTGAGAATCTTGTTTAAGTTTGGCATATGGTGAAGTGTCATTAATGTAAAAATGACATTGAAAGTGCCAATGTTTAAATTGTCGCTTAATAAATCTAAATGAAGCGGTTTAAAGTTGGTGATGTCAGATTTTTTTATCTTTTCCTTTAAGACATCTATCATTCCTTCAGAGTTATCTACAAGTGTAATTTCATCAAACACATCTTTTAGTTCGTAACTTAATAATCCTGTGCCACTTCCAAATTCGAGAGCATTCCAATTTTTATTTGGTTTTATAAAATGTGTAATTTCATTAGCAAATATTTTTGCTCTTTCAGTTTTTGTTGGGTCATTATCCCAATCTTTGGCTAGTGTGTCGAAATGCATGTGTTTAATTTAAAATGAGTCTTTAGCATCTTGTAAGAGATCGTGAAAGCTACGAAAAAGAGATTGCTTTTTTTGAGTTTCGTTTAACGGCTACTTGCATGAGCAGTAGCAACTAAAAAATGCTATTACTCTGATTTAAGCACAAATACAACAAAATTCTTTTGGAATTTTGCACTTTAATTTTCCATTTCGCAAAATTCCAAAAGAATTTTGCGGGCAAGTACAAAACCAACTTTAAGGATATCAATTACTTGCTATTGCTTATACAAAATGTTGTGCATTCGGCTTTTTTTATTTCTTTATTTCCGTTTTTTTTTAATCATTTTCTATTCAAAATTTATGAAAATAATCTTTCAATTGAAATTATTGTCAAAACGAATAGTGAATATCCTAAAATAAGAATCAAGATTGCTTTAATAATTGATACAAGTCTATTGTTGTAAAACAGGTTTGCATATACCCACGAAAAAAACAACAATTCTATCAATATTCCAAAAAGTCCAGTAGTTTTATTTTCAATTAAAATATTTATTAGATAACTTGAAATTACAAAAATAGAAGCAATTGATAAAGTGTATGTGTTAATTAAGATGTGTTCTGTAAAATTATATTTGTACTTCTTAAAAAAGTAATAAGAAAAGAAACTTAAAATTGGAATTAATCCAATAATTAAGAATAACTTAAAAAAATCATTTTCGATAATTGTGCTCGTTAATTTATCACTTTCAGTTAGTTCTTTGGTAGGGTTATTTATAAAGTTTATTTCAATAAACGTTTTAATTGTAAGAATAATGAATAGCAACTTAATTGGGCTGAAATAATTCTTTCGTTTTCCATTTATATAATCTGTAATGATCTTTTTGGGTTTTATTGTAAGAAAAAGTAGCGTTTTTAAAAATCCTGTTTCATAATTTATTATAGACGAAATAAGGTTATTCCATATCTCTTTCAAATTCAATCTATTTATTACTTTCTTTTGACCACAATTATAACAATAGTTACCTTGAAATTCTGTATTACAATTTTTACAAATCATTTTTTTTGGATTGTTTTTTTCGTGGTCTTTGCTGATGCACAATATTAAGCTAATCAGAGTTTTAATTCTTATTAGCGACTGTTAAACGAAGATAGTTGTTTTTTCTTACAAAGTCAAGTTTTAAGAAATATGCTTTAATCCTTCATAAACCACAATGCTTACTGCATTTGCTAAATTTAAACTTCTAACATGTTCGCTATATAAAGGGATTTTATAAAGTTTATCTTTATGTTTTTCTATTAGCAATTTTGGTAAACCAACCGATTCTTTTCCGAAAACGAGAAACATTTCATCTTCAAAATTTATTGACCAATGGTTTTTTGTTCCATGGCTCGATAAGAAAACCATATTAGCGTTTTCATTTTTAGTGAAAAAGTCTTCTATGTTTTCATAGATGAAAAGATTGATATGCTGCCAATAATCTAATCCAGCTCGTTTTAATCGTGTGTCATCAATCTCAAAACCAAATGGTTTTACCAAATGCAAATTAGAACCAGAAGCTAAAGCAAGTCTTCCAATATTTCCAGTATTGTTTGGGATTTCGGGCTCTATTAAAACGATATTTAATGCCATATTCATTTCCCACGAAAGTGGGAATCTTTTTATACCTACAAGGTTTATAAAACCTTGCAGGATATTTGTTTTACAGTCTTATACTTTTTACAAAACTATCAATTCTATTCACACCTTCATTACTCAAATGCTTAATAAACGCAGAACCAATAATCGCACCTTTAGTATGTTGTGTAGCTTGTTTAAAAGTTTCATTGTTTGAAATACCAAAACCTACAATTTGTGGATTGTTAAGGTTCATATCTGCAATGCGTTTAAAATAGTTGGTTTGTTCTTTACCAAATCCAGATTGACTTCCAGTAACACTTGCAGAACTTACCATATATATAAATCCGTTTGAAATTGAATCTATAAAATTAATACGCTCTAAACTTGTTTGAGGTGTAATTAAAAACACATTAATTAAACCATGTTTTTCAAAGGTTGCTTTGTATTGTTCGTTATAAACATCGACTGGTAAATCAGGGATAATCAATCCGTCAATGCCAACTTCATTACATTTCTTACAAAAGTCTTCAACGCCATATTGTAAAATCGGATTAAAATAACCCATTATTAGCAACGGAATGTTTACAGTATTTCTAATTTCTTTTAGTTGCTCAAAGAGTAGGTTGGTGGTCATTCCATTTTTGAGTGCTTGTGTAGAACTCGCTTGAATGGTAGGTCCATCTGCCAACGGATCGCTAAAAGGTAATCCAACCTCAATCATATCCACACCACTTTGTTCTAAATTTTGAATGATAGTAGTTGTATCTTCAAGGTTTGGATAACCTGCTGTAAAGTAGATTGATAGTAGTTTTTTGTTTTCTTTTAGTTTTTTATTGATTCTGTTCATAATAATTTTTTGGTCACCCTGAACTTGTTTCAGGATCACATTATAAATGTAATGTTTTTAAAGTTGGATTTTTTTCTTTGATTAAATTCAATTTCCAACTTTTTCGCCAATTTTTAATTTGTTTTTCTCTAAATATAGCTTGATTAATATCTGTGAATTCTTCAAAATAAATAATATCCTTTAGATTGTTTTTTTTAGTGAACTTAGAACCTAATCCATTTGCATGTTCAGTGATTCTTGTTTGTAAATCTTAAGTTACTCCTACATAAAATGTAGTTCTGTATTTATTGGTTAATATGTATATGTAGCTCAATTTCATAATTTAGTGAGATGCTGAAACGAGTTCAGCATGACGTTATAATTTAAAATAATTAATGTATGTGTTTAAATCCTTATCTCCACGACCTGATAAACACAAAACAATTACATCGTTTGGATTAAATACTTTCTGTTCAAAAATTGCCAAGGCATGAGCACTTTCAATGGCTGGAATAATACCTTCCAATTTGCATAATTCCAATCCGGCAATCATGGCTTCATCATCAGTAATTGAAATGAACTCTGCACGTCCTGATTTATATAAATGCGCATGCATTGGTCCAATTCCTGGATAATCCAGTCCTGCCGAAATGGAATAAGGCTCTGTAATTTGTCCGTCGTTGGTTTGCATCAATAAGGTTTTACTACCATGAATAATGCCTTCTTTCCCTAAAACCGAAGTAGCTGCACTTTCGCCAGAATTTATACCTTTTCCAGCAGCTTCAACAGCAATTAGTTTCACGTCTTCATCATCTAAAAAATGATAATAAGCTCCAGCTGCATTGCTTCCTCCACCAACACAAGCGATAACATAGTCAGGTTTCGTTTTGCTTTCATGCTCTTTAAGTTGCCATTGAATTTCTTCAGAAACTACAGATTGGAATCGTGCTACCATATCTGGATAAGGATGTGGTCCAACAACGCTTCCAATAATATAATGTGTATCCACAGGATTGTTAATCCAATCACGAATAGCTTCGTTTGTGGCATCTTTTAGGGTTTTACTCCCTGATAATGCAGGAATTACTTTAGCACCAAGCATTTTCATTCGTGCTACATTTGGTGCTTGTCTTGCAATATCGATTTCTCCCATATAAACAATACATTCTAGTCCCATTAAGGCACAAACCGTTGCAGTAGCCACACCATGTTGTCCAGCACCAGTTTCGGCAATAATACGTGTTTTACCGAGACGTTTTGCCATTAGGATTTGCCCAATTGTATTATTGATTTTGTGCGCTCCTGTATGGTTGAGGTCTTCACGTTTTAAATAGATTTTTGTGTTGTATTTTTCTGAAAGGCGTTTCGCAAAATAGAGTGGAGAAGGACGACCAACATAGTCTTTTAGTAATTGGTTAAATTCCTTTTGAAATTCGGGTTCAGCCATTATTTTCAAATAATTTTGGCGTAACTCTTCTACATTTGGATAAAGCATTTCCGGAATGTATGCACCTCCAAATTCTCCGTAATAGCCTTTTTTGTTGACGTTGTAACTCATAATTTTTGTCATTTCCTCGAATCCCGATAGCTATCGGGAGGGAATCTTATTAATTTTAGTTCGATTTTTAATGGATTCCGCATCAAGTGCGGAATGACATTTTAGTTTTAAATTCTCTTAACTGTTTTATATCCTTTAATCCAGGTTTAATTTCGAATTTACTATTAACATCTATGGCATAACAGTATTTGGATTCCTGCCTACGCAGGAATGACAAAACGCTTTCAATTTGGTCTAGTCCAATGCCACCACTTAAAAAATAAGGTTTGGTTGAAGGATAATTACTTAACACACTCCAATCAAATGCATAACCATTTCCTCCTGGCAATTTTCCTTTAGTGTCGAATAAATAATAATCGCACACAGTTTCGTATGGTTTTAAAACATCAAAATTAAATTTGTCTTTAATAGAAAATACTTTGATGATTTCTATGCTTTTGTCATGCTGAACTTGTTTCAGCATCTCATTGTTTTTGTTAATGGATTCCGTATCAAGTACGGAATGACAACCTGACTCTTTTGATGAGATTACTTCGTCGCTTCGCTTCTCGTAATGACGTTTTAATTCAATACAATACTCTTGAGACTCATTGCCATGCAATTGAACTGCATTTAATTGATGCGTTTCTATTTTTTCTATAATGAACGAAATAGGTTCATTTACAAAAACACCTACTTTTTTTATAGAATTTGGAAAATCAGGAATTTCTCCATCAAAAAAGCGTGGTGATTTTTTATAGAATATAAAACCTAGATAATCGGGTTGCAATGCAGCAACTTGATTTATGTTATCTTGATATTTCATTCCACAAACTTTTAACTTCATAATTTCTGTCATTGACAAACCTATTTCTTTAATTCATTAATAAAAGCCTTTGCACTTTTACTAGGATTATCTGTTTTCATGAAATTCTCACCAATTAGAAAGCCTTGAAAACCATAAGGTTTTAGTTCTTTAATGGTTTCAATATTACTAATACCACTTTCAGATACTTTTACAAATTCGTTTGGAATTAATTCGCTTAATGCTTTACTGGTTTCAAGATTAACTTCAAAAGTTTTTAAATTTCTGTTATTTACACCAAGCATGTCTAAACTTGGCATGATTGATTTTTGTAATTCTTCTTCATTATGTACTTCACATAATACATCGAGTTTCAAACTTTTGGCTAATTCTGAAAACTGCTTAATCTCTACTTTACTTAAAATTGAAGCAATCAACAAAATTGCATCTGCTCCAAATGCTTTAGCTTCTAAAATCTGGTATTCGTCTATTATAAAGTCCTTTCGTAATAGTGGCAAATTACAGTTTTGTCTTGCAGTTATTAAATCGTCCAAAGTGCCACCAAAATAAATTTCGTCTGTTAGTACAGACATACCACAAACACCTGCGTTTTCATAACCAATTGCGACATCTTCAACGTTTACTGTGTTATTAATTATAGATCTTGAAGGAGAACGTCGTTTAAATTCGGCAATAATGCCAGTTTTACTGTTTATTAGTTTGTTTGCTAACGAAAAGGTTTGCCCTTCAAAAAATGGAATTTGTTCTAATACATGTATTGGAATGTGCTCCTTTTTTAAAGCAATTTCTTTGCGTTTGTCTTTTACTATTTTATCGAGTATTGTCATATTTAGTCTTTATTTTTCAGTCTTCAGTAGACTTAATTGCTTACGGTTACTGCAAACTGTTGGCTATTTTTTACTTAACATAATCAATTTATCTAAACTTTGCTTTGCTTTTCCAGACAGCAACGATTCTTTCGCTAATTCAAAACCCTCTTTATGTTCAATTTGTATTGAGGTTGCAATGGCTAATCCTGCATTTGCACAAACTACATTGTTTTGAGGTTCTGTTCCGTTTCCGTTAATGACTTTCAAAAATATTTTGGCTGCATCTTCAACAGTATTTCCTCCAAAAATGGCACTTTGTTTTATTGGTTCAATGTCTAAATCTTTTGGACTTAAAATAGTTTCCGAATTGTTAGAAATTATTTTGGTGTCTCCAGTTAATGAAATTTCATCGTAACCATCAAGCGCATGCACTATTGCATAATTCTTATCAGTATTTTGATATAAATAACTGTACAATCGCAACAATTCTAAATTAAATACGCCAACTATTTGATTTTTTGGAAATGAAGGATTTACCATAGGTCCAAGCATATTAAAAAATGTTTTCACACCTAATTCACGACGTATTGGTGCAACATTTTTCATAGCTGGATGAAATAATGGAGCGTGTAACACACAAATTCCAGCTTTGTCAATGCATTGTTTTAAGAAATCTTCATCGTTAGAAAATTTAATACCTAAATATTCCATAACATTAGAAGATCCACAAGCTGAAGACACACCATAATTACCATGTTTAGCAACTTTAACTCCTGCTCCTGCTGTTACGAAAGAAGACAAGGTTGAAATGTTAAATGTGTCTTTCCCATCACCTCCAGTTCCGCATAAATCTATGGCATTAAATTCTGTAAGTTCAATCGGAATACATAACTCAAGTAACGCATCTCTAAATCCTTTTAATTCTTCGAGCGTTATGCTACGCATCATATAAACCGTAAGAAAAGATGCTATTTGACTTTGGTTATAGTCGCCTTTCGAGATGTTTACCAAAACTTGTTTTGCCTCTTCACTTGAGATGCTTTCTTGGTTTATGAGTCTGTTTAGTAATTGTTTCATTGATAATTTATTTGTCATTTCCGCGAAAGCGGAAATCTTTTAAATTGGATTTCATTTCATAATGGATTCCTGCCTTCGCAGGAATGACAAAAGTCAACTATTTATCCAATTCTTTAATATTTGTTTTCCTTTAGGTGTTAAAACCGATTCTGGATGAAATTGAACACCTTTTACATCAAATATTTTATGGCGTAATGACATTACTTGTCCGCTTTTATCCAAAGAAGTCGCTTCTAATGCTGATGGTAAATTTTCATCGACAACCCAAGAATGATAACGTCCTACTTCAATGTCTTTATCAAGTTCATTAAATAAAGATTCATCATTTACTGTAATATTTATTTTGGTTGCTACACCATGATAAACAGTGTCTAAATTTATAATCTTACCACCAAAAACTTCAGCAATAGCTTGTTGTCCTAAACAAACACCTAAAATACTTTTAGTGGATGCATATTTTTCAATAATTGACTTTAATAATCCAGCTTCATCTGGAATTCCTGGGCCTGGAGATAACACAATCTTATCAAATGGTTTTACATCTTCAAGGTCTAGTTTATCATTCCGCACTACAGTGACATCACAATTGAGGTCTTCTAAATAATGTACAAGATTATATGTAAAACTGTCGTAATTATCTATTACTAATACTTGTGTTTTCATCTTTTTTTTGTCATTCCCTCGAATCCCGATAGCTATCGGGAGGGAATCTTTTAAATTAAACTTATTTTTTCTTTTTTGCACTAATACACGAATGGCTTTTTTAGACCTCACAGGTTATTAAAACCTGTGAGGTCTGGATTTGTTCTTTTCTTGTAGAACCTTACCGAAATTTGGTTTTATTAAACTGAATTGATATTCAGCCAAGTTGAATACAGGCTCTTCCCTCTTTATGGGGAGAAATTTATACAAATGAAAAATTCTGTATTCCATGTTATGAGATTCCTGCCTTCGCAGGAATTAAATATTTTTTGCTAATTCAATAGCTTTTGTAAGTGCTCCTAATTTATTGTAAACTTCTTGTAATTCGTTTTCAGGATTGGATTTAGATACTAATCCTGCTCCTGCTTGCCAATGTAATTGATGATTTTGGCTTAAAAATGTTCTGATCATAATTGCATGGTTATAATTTCCTTCAAAATCCATAAAACCGATTGCTCCTCCATAAAATGAACGATTAGTTTTTTCGTATTTTTCTATAAGTTGCATAGCGCGATGCTTTGGTGCTCCACTTAAAGTTCCTGCTGGAAAAGTATCAGCTACAACTTGCATGGTTGATACATCTTTGTGTTTTTGTCCAGTTACTTTACTTACTAAATGAATTACATGAGAAAAAAATTGTACTTCACGATACGTTTCTACTTTTACTTGACTACTGTTTCTACTTAAATCGTTACGAGCCAAATCTACAAGCATAACGTGTTCAGCATTTTCCTTATCATCTATTGTGAGTTGTTTTGCTAGTTCTGCATCTTTAAGATCGTCTCCTGTTCGCTTAAAAGTTCCAGCTATTGGATGAATTTCAGCTTGATTGTTTTTAACCACAAGTTGTGCTTCTGGAGAGCTTCCAAATATTTTAAAATTACCATAATCGAAATAGAATAGGTAAGGTGAAGGGTTTACATTTCGTAAAGCACGATATACATTAAATTCGTCGCCTTTGAAGTATTGTGCGAATTTTTTAGATAAAACCAGCTGAAACACATCACCTCTCGCACAATGTTTTTTAGCTAATTCCACATGGTTTTTGTATTCATTGTCTGTTAGATTTGAGATAATTTCTCCATTGGTTGAAAAATCATAAGAAGCAAAATTCTTTGCTTTTATAAGTTGTAAAATGTCATCTATGTTATTTTCAGATTCGAAACAATGTGCAAAAATATAGGCTTCATTTTTAAAATGATTGATTGCTATAATATTTTGATACACAGCATAGTAAATATCTGGGATTTCTAAAGAATCGGTTTTTTTAGAAATTTCAACATCTTCAAAATAACGTACAGCATCATAAGCCATATAACCAAAAATACCGTTGTTAATAAATTTAAAGTTCTTATCAGAATTTACTTCGAAACGCTGTGTGAAGCGATGAATTTCTTCAGAAATATTAGTATCACTTTTTATTTGAGTTGTTGCAGTGCTTTCATCTGGAAATGTTTGTAAAATCGTTTCGCCTTCTACTTTAATAGATGCTATTGGGTTGCAACATATATAAGAGAAACTATTATCATTAGCATGATAATCGCTACTCTCTAGCAGAATACTATTGGGATATTTATCTCTTATCTTAAGATAAATGCTCACAGGAGTAATGGTATCTGCAAGAATTTTTTTGTAATGTGTATGTAAGTTAAATATTTTCATAAACTATCTAAAGTCATTTCCGCAAAGGCGGAAATCTGTTAATTATCAAAGAAATGTGATAAATCATTCCAATCTGGATTAAAATTATTTATCAAGTTAATTTTCCATTCTCGATTCCATTTTTCTTATTAGACATAATATAAACATGATATGTTTGTTCTTTGTTTTTCACTTTCGTTTCAGTCATTAAGAGATTTCTATTTTCGCTTTGCTCAATATGAGATTTCCACCTTCGTGGAAATGACTCAAAAACTTCAATAAAAAAAGGCTTGTCGTGAATGACAAGCCTTTTCGATATTTTAAGTTTTAAATATACTATAGGATTTAATTCACGAATTTGTGTTTCGAGAATTCCACCACCACGTATTATTTAAAATTGTGTTCATTGTTTTATTTGAGTCAAATATAGAAATGAAAATTTGTTTTACAAATTATTTTTATAAAAATCCTTAAAATTGAGATTTATAACATTCAGCATTAAGATAATATTTTGTTAAATGCTTATGAAGCTAGTTATAGATTAATAACTTTATGGCATGAAGTATATTATGACTCTTTTAATTTTAGTGCTTTTTTCATGTCAAAATGATATTAAAACAAAAGCTTCTTTAGCGAATGAAACTTCTAATGAAGAAGATTTTGAATTAGAAATTTATGATTTTGATGGTTTAGAACCTTTCTTAACAAAAAAGGACAACAAGACTTATGTGGTAAATTTTTGGGCAACTTGGTGTGCGCCTTGCATAAAAGAAATGCCTCATTTTGAAAAATTAAACACCAATTATAAACACAAAAATGTCGAAGTGCTTTTGGTTAGTTTAGATTTTCCTTTTAACTATGAGAAAAAACTGAAGCCGTTTATTAAAAAACACAAATTGCAATCTAAAGTTATTGCGTTAGACGACCCAGATATGAATACTTGGATACCTAAGATTGATAAAAATTGGGATGGAACCATTCCTGTCACAATTATTTATAATAAATCTAAACGTATATTTTATAATCAGACGTTTACATATAATCAATTAGAAGAAGAATTACAGAAATTTTTAAATTAAGAACTCAAGAACTTTTCAAAGAAAAATCACGAACTCTATAAAAACAAATAATATTATAGTGAGTAAAATTTTTAAAACGATTACAATTCTGGCTGTTGTACTTTTGGTAAGTGCTTTTACAGCAAACAAAGTTATTTCAGACCAAAAAGGCTATGATATTGGTGACATAGCTACAGACTTTAAATTAATGAATGTTGATGGAAAAATGGTATCTATGTCAGATTATAAAGACGCTAAAGGATTTATTATAACATTTACCTGTAACACATGTCCTTATGCAGTTTTATACGAAGACAGAATTAATGAACTTAATAAGAAATACGCAGCAAAAGGATTTCCAGTAATAGCAATTATGCCTAATAATACTGATATAATGCCTGGCGATTCTTTTGAAGCTATGCAAAAAAGAGCAGCATCAAAAGGGTTTACATTTCCATATTTATTAGATGAAGGACAAAAAATATTTCCTCAATATGGTGCTACAAAAACACCTCATATGTATGTACTACAAAAAACCGATAAAGGTAATGTTGTTAAGTATATTGGAGCTGTGGACGATAATTATAAAGATGCTTCAGCTGTAAAAGAGAAGTATGTAGAAAATGCAGTTGATGCCTTACTTAAAGGAGAAGCGATTAAAGAAACAAAAACACGAGCCATTGGATGCACTATAAAAATTTAATGTGATGATGCATAAATTTAAGCCTGAATTGTAACAGTTCAGGTTTTTTTTCGTCTATATAATATATCCTAAAGAAATGTTAATTTCTTGTATAGACTAAAGTATGAATTGTTTCCTCGTTATTCTTTGTTTTGTTACAACTGTATTTAGTTATAGTTGCATGAATCATGCTGAAAACGAAATTCAAGTTATAACTGCCGAAGAGATGCAGGAACTTTCTGAAATAAATGATGTCCAACTAGTAGATTTTAATGCTCCTCTAAAGCAAGAAGAAACTTTAATTGAAGATTCTCAAAACATAGATTACTTGTCTCCAAGTTTTGAACAAGATTTAAAAAAATTAGACAAATCTAAACCTGTTATTGTGTATTGTGAATCTGCTAAACATAATACTAAATGTAAAGAAAAAATGGAAGAAGCAGGATTTGTTAAAATCTACGATTTAGATAGTACAATTGCTAAATGGAAATATAAAGGTTAAGATATTTAATCTAGCCCTTAAAAAGATTTGCTTTTCCATCAGTTTTGTAAAGTTTTAATAAAGTTATTTCCAAAGTGGAGTAGGATATTGTTTTTTTGTTGTTAGCTCTTGTAGCGTATTTACAGCTTCGGTTTTATCATCGGCATAGGTTACACCAAACCATTCACTATTAGATTCAATGACGTTAATATCAATTAAACCATTTGTCATCATTTCTTGAGCTACGAATGGTAAATAAATTTCACTTTTTTCGAGGTTTTCAGGAATTTGTAAAAAGTTACTGAAATAAGTTTCGATATAATTAAAAATAGAAGCGTTGCAAATCCAGAAATTCATAGAAACAATAGTTTCTGGTTTTAAAGTTCTTCCAGAATCAGTATCGATAATTTTACCATTAATGGCTTCAATTTTGGTGTGTTCTTCAATAGAAATGAGTTTGCCATTATTAGCACTGCAAACACCACGAGAAACCGAACCAAATTCGGATAATGTGTCTTTTAAGCTATAACCAACAAGTGCATAAGTAGAATTAGATGTATTGTTATTAATAAAATTTGCTGCACCTTCAAAAGCCTTTTTGCCATAATAATCATCGGCATTAATAATTACAAAATCGTCGTTAATTACATGTCGAGCAGACCAAACAGCATGAGCTGTTCCCCAAGGTTTTTCTCTTTCAGAAGAATCAATAGAAATATTTGAAGGAATATCATTTATATCTTGTACAACGACATCTACCTTAACAGATTTTGGTAATCTTTCGGAAAGATAATCTTGTAAAAAGTCTTTATTTATTGCTTTAGTTACTAAAACAATATGGTCGAATCCAAATTGAATAGCATCATGGATACTAAACTCTAACAAGAATTCTTGAGCAGGTCCAAGTTCGTCAAATTGTTTTAATTTTCCATAACGACTACCAGATCCAGCAGCCATAAGTAATAAAGTCATACAGATTTATTTTTTGTAAAAATATAGATTTAAATATAAGAAGTGCATAGAATAGGAAACAAATAGCCAAAATATTATCATACTTTGGCTATTAAAAAACTAGATAGATTTTATATTAAAATTGTTACTTCTTTATAATTTTAAGCGTTTTAATTTGGTTGTTCTCGTTTGTAATTTTAACAATATAAACTCCATTTGCGTATTTTGACATATCTAATTGAGAATTTCCTCTATTAATACTTTGGGTTAAAATCCTTTTGCCTAACAAGTTGTAAATTTCTATTTTAGAATTACTTTCAGTATCAATATTTACAATGTTATTAAAAGGATTTGGATATACTTTAACATTAGAGTTAACATTGAAATCATCATTTATAGATAAAGTGCCAAAAGTTACATCAGCAGAATAACTTTCAGTAGCAACTCCACCACCTTCAAGAGTTGCCCAATTAAAAGTAACAATTCCATCTGTTGCTGGGTTTATTAATATACCAGTAATAATTACTTCAATAGTTGCTCCTGCAGGTATCGTTAAACCAGGAGTGCCTCCAGCAGTAGACATTTGAATTCCACTAGACCATGCGCCTCCAACTAATCCAAAAGTAGTTGCATCAATAGTTATTGGGCTTCCGTTTACATTTAGCACAACATTTGAACCTAATAAGTTAGAGTCAGCGATAGTATTTACAATACTTGGAAAACCAGATGGTAAAAGAAGATAAAATATATTTGGAGTTGAAGATCCTTCTCCTATAGTTCCAGTTGTTGTGTACGTAAAAGTGTATGTTGCGTCAGTAGCTCCTGCTGTATTATCACTTACCATAAGAGTTTGAGCAGATATTGAAATTAAACATGTCTGTACTAATAAGAAGTAAAAAGCTAAAACATACTTTTTAAATTGTAATTTTTGTGCCATAATTTTGTTGTTTAGGGTTAATTCATTGACAAACATATAAAATTAATCGACAAAAAGCAATATTATTCGTTTAAATGTATGAATAAGTGGTAAAAATCGATATTACTTTGTAGTATTAATTAAGGTATAGACTTCATCAAAAGGAACTCTAAAACGCGAACCGTAAATACCTTTGTCATCTCTAATGCCACAACCAATAACCATAGTTATTTCCGCACCTCTAGGCAGTTTAAGAATCTTCTTTATTCGTAATGTGTCACTTCCTTCCAATGGGCAAGTATCATAACCAATTGCTGCCATACTCAACATAAAATTTTGAGCAGCTAATCCAGCACTTTTATGAGCTACAATACGCATGTCACTATTTCTTACTTCACGATAAATAGGTCGAAACAAACCAATAATATGAAAAACGACATATTTTAGTATTCCTAGTATTCCTAAAAATTCAACATAAGCTATTGGGATTATTTTTTTATAATAATTAGTTGCCATATTTTTTCTGTTCTTGTCTTTTTCAGAAAGGTTGGGTTGGTTATATGTTTCATTAATATAGTTTAAGTTGGCTTTTACACGATTACGCCACAAATCTTTTCTAGCAACAATAATAACCAATTGTTGTGCTGTTTTTGCAGCATTTTGTTCAAAACAAGCAACTGCCAAACGCTTTAGTGTTTCTTTGTTAGTAACATGATAAAACTCCCAAAGCTGTAAATTACTGCTGTTTGGAGCTAAAACAGCATTTTTTATGCACTGCTTAACTTTTTCTGTTTCAATTGGAATATCTTTGTAAACTCTAACTGAACGCCTGTAGGCAATAGCTTCCGAAACTGTTTTTTCCATGTATTAATTTTATGATAAATATAGATTAATTTGTATACCTAATAAAAAATCCTTTAGTATTTTAGATCGTAAAATTTTACCTAGATTACAGCTTTGCTTATTAACCTTTACGTTAAAAACACGAAAGACTAGTATTATAATTATTTACCGATAAACGATAAAATTTCCTTTTTGTCGATTATTTTTATATATTTACCGAATATTAACCCCAAATTAATAAAATTATGTTGCCTATTCTGCTCTTTAAAAAGAGTGCTTTAACGTCACTATTTTTACTACTCTTACATCATAATATAGGATTATTTAAAAATTCTCGATTAAAATTAAGCACCATATTTTTGTTAGTGCTAGGATTAAACGGATTACATGCACAAGAAGTTTTATCTGCCTCTGGAGGAGAACTATCAGGTAGTGGAGGTACAGTGATTTATTCGGTAGGACAAATAGTTTATACTACTAATACCGGAACAAATGGTTCGGTTGCACAAGGTGTTCACCAGCCTTTTGAAATTTCTATCACATTAGGAGTTGAAATAAAGAACATAAGCCTTGACCTATCAGTTTATCCCAACCCTACAACAAGCTATCTTAATTTAAAAGTAAAGAACAACGAATTTTCATTTTTAGCCTATCAGCTATTTGATATGCAAGGCAAACTTTTAGAAAAAAGCAAACTGACCAATAATAGTACAACCATAAATATGGAAAGATTGCCATCATCAACGTATTTTCTAAATGTAACTAATAAACAAAACACAGTAAAAACGTTTAAAATAATTAAAAACTAAATAGTGATGAAAAAATTATACTCTTTAATAACAGCGCTAATAATTACCTCAAGTGTATTTGCACAAGCACCCGAAAAAATGAGCTACCAAGCCGTAGTAAGAGATGCAAGCGACGCGTTAATAACAAGCACACCTATAGGAATGCAAATAAGTATTTTACAAAGTAGTGCTATAGGTACAGCAGTATATGTAGAAACACAAACACCATCAACCAATATAAATGGACTGTTAAGCATAGAAATTGGAACAGGCACAGTTGTTTCGCACGACACAGGGTTAAATCCCTCTTTCGAGACTTCCAAGCGATAAGTTGCCCCAGCCTTTAGAACAACAATTGTGTCGATATAATTTCCTTTTTCGTACGGATATTTTTCAACAATGCCATCGTTTAAATACTTCTGAAAAGTATCTATTCTACTCATATATTGCAATTCGGTCAAAAACGCCCCATTTTCATAAAGCAGTACTTTTGCGCCTGTAATTGCTTCAAAATAATTGTTCTCATCTAAAATACTCCTGCTTTTTCCAACTTCTACTAAAACCCCTCTTCCAGGTCTCACAATAGAATTTACAACGATTTGAGGTTGGATATATTTCGACTCGAAATCGATGGTTTTTTCGCACGAATACAGGATAAAAACCAAAGCAACAGCAAAAAACAGATTTTTTATTAATGATTTTATTTGTTTCATGGCACTAAAATTTAAATGAATAAGAAAATGAAGGGATAAATGGGAACAAACTAACTTGTTTCAGTGCAGGTTTCGAATCTTGAAAATACCAGCCGTCTGCATTGTAACCATCTTCGGTTGCCTGCCCCCAATAAAGATAAAAAGGATTTTGCCGGTTATAAACATTGTATGCACCAAACGACCAGGTCCGAACACCATGCTTTTTCTTTTTATGAAAATTAACGCCAATATCTAAGCGGTGGTAATTGGGCATCCTAAAATTATTCCTCCCACCATAATACTCTATTTCATTTCCCCACCAACCTCTTGTGGAAATATTCCCGGCTGAATATTTTTGATATGCCAAAGTGGTGGAATTGCCGGTTCCGAACACCCAGGTTGCGCCAATGTCAATACGGTCGTTAAATTTATGTGTTAGTGCCACACTAATATCATGTCGTCTGTCGTATTTAGCCGGAAATATTTCACCAAAATTCAAGTTCTCGAATTTCCTGTCCGATTTCGACAAAGTATATCCTATCCAACCTGTTGTTTTCCCAATGTTCTTTTCGAGCATAACTTCAATTCCGTATGCCCAACCTTTCCCAAATTCAATTTTCGATTCCCAGTTGCTTCCAATTCCGGTAAATGACGCCCCTTCTTTGTATTCCATTAAATTGTCCATGGTTTTGTAGAATATTTCTACCGACAAATCGAAACCTTTTGGAAGTCTATAAAAACCACCTACTGCAAATTGATGCGATTCTTGCGGGCGCACATTTTTTGTTGTGGGCAGCCAAAGGTCGGTTGGCAAACTAATAGTTGAAGTTGTAAGCAAATGTATGTACTGGCTCATTTTTGCGTAAGAAGCTTTCAACGACCACTTCTCCGAACCCAGAAAACGTAACGACGCCCTGGGTTCGAAAGAAGTATAAGTCTTTCCCTGAACATTGAACACCGAAAAATGGCCTCCTAAATTTGCTTTAAACCTTTTTGAAATATCAAAAATATCTTCGGCATATAATCTTACTTCGTTTGCATTTATTTTTGTGTTTCCGTAGGTTGTATCCGAAGGAGCCGCAATACTTTCCTCATCAACATATTTATAATGGTTTACACCCGGACTAAATGTGTGGTAGATATTTCCAAGCCCAAATTTTATTGAATGTTTCGCCGAAGGAAAATAGTCGAAATCTATTTTTGCAGCAAGATCAGTAATTCCAGAATTGTAATCAAAAATGTCTTCGCTTTTTTTATTTTCACGGGTATTTACATTTAACGATTCTTCGCCAATATTAAAATTGTATTTGCTGTGGGTGAGGGTAACATTGCTAAACAACTTGGGGTTATAAACGTAATTCCAGCGCAAAGCATTGGTTATGTTCCCCCACTTTAAACCTGCTTTTGATGAACTATTGTAACGGATATGTTCATCGACATAATATCCTTCCTCTTTTGTATAGGCCTTATCTAAACCGAGATACGACGAAAAATAGAGCCTGCTTTTGTCGGAAAACTTATGATTTACCTTTGCATTA
>JAKITV010000033.1 GCA_021647885.1 Flavobacteriaceae bacterium
TGTGACGAATTAGAAATATCAACAACTTCTGAAAATTCTACAGAGCTAATTACTACAATTATTCCTGCAAAAGAATATATGGACACAGGTAAAGAATTAAATGTTTCTGATATTCCTATAGTAGTCAAGATTGTAGACAAGAAGACTGAATTAAAATCTCATTATACAATTATGAGATTGATTAATCCAAGTTATTTAGTTAAAAATTATTTTAATGAGATTGAAACTAAAAAACGAGATAGTATTTATGCTTGGAATCCTTTTAAAAGATTTATTTGGGAATTAGAAGAAGATCTTCCTATCAAATATGAAACCAAAGGAAAAAACGAGCATTTTTTAGATTATGACGAACCTATTGGAATGAATGTATTTGTAAATGATAAAGAATTATTTAGGAATAAGTTACCAAACATTGTATTAGAAAAGTATGAGGGAAATTTAAATAATATTAAATTCAAATTCACTTATAATTCAAACTATGAATCAATTAAACCTTTTGAGTCCAGAGGAATTAAGGTAAGAGTGAATAATGTTGGTGTTGGAAAAAGAACAGACTTTGGATTAAAAAGAGATCGAGGGTTTTCAAGACTTCATTGGATTTCAGGGGAATTACAAATTGAAAGTAAAATAAAAAGCTTTTTAAGTATAAATAGAGATGAATTTGTTTCTTCACCTACAGTAGATGAAATAATCGAATTTTGTGCCGATCACTTAAGAAAGGCAGCGTATTTTGTTGAATCAGTCGCTATAGCTGAAAAGTCAATTAAAAATAGTTTTAAGGAAAATATAAAAGATAAAGTTGAGTCCAAGAATAAAATAATTAGTTCGAATATAAAGTCCCTAGAAAAGAGAGGGTTTGAAGTGATAGAAGATGCATCAAGGAATGAATTAGTCTCTATTGATAAGGAGAGTAGAACAGTTTATGTAAATAGAAGTTTAGAAAAAATTGAAACTATTGTTGAAAAAATAAATATTATTAACAAAAATTATAGCATTATTTATTCTGACAACTATGAAGATGAAATGGTTCCATGCACATTAGTAAATAACGAAGTTATTATCAATAAAAAATTCCCTTTATTTAGGTCAAAAACTTATGGTTCTGTATTTAAAAAAATGATATTAATTTTATTAATTCGCTCTGAGGGAAAGTTTATTGATAAATCAACATACGAAAAAATCATTAAAGATTATATTAAAGAATTTAAAGAATTTATATAAATGAGAATTAAAGACATAAAGATTAATAATTATAAAAGTTTAGTAGATTTCGGGCTTACAAGCCTAAGTCCTATGACTATTATTTATGGTGAAAATAATTCGGGGAAATCAAATGTATTGGAGTTTATTTATAATATTTTCAAAAGAAAAAGACAATTTGATGGGGAAGAAATGACTGAACAATTAGTTAACTTCCATTCTGGTATTTTGGAAAACTTTAATTATTCGTTTTTTGAAAATGATTTAACGAACAATATAGAGTTTGAAGTCGTATTATTGTCAAGTTCAGTGGATTGCGAAATTGAGCCAACTGAATTTGGAAGTATTTTCGGTGCTAAAATTGATGATGATGTAGAGTATAAATTTTTTGGAACAATAAAAAAGCATGATAATTCCAAAAGTTATGCGATTTTTGAAATAAATAAATTAGAGGTTAATAATATTTCCATTTATACAAATGATTCTTCACAAATTCATTATTTTCCTGATACAGACACAGAAAAGAAAAATCAAAGTAAGTATAGTTTATATTTTGAAAATATTATAGCACCTTTTGATGATTGTGTATTTTTTGTCCCTAGTCATAGAGATATGCTGCCTATTAAGTTTGGAGCTGATTTAGAAGAAATAATTTCACCAGTAAAATTTAAACAGTTTTTGTATAGTTTATCTTTGAATGAAGATGAATATGGGACTTTCGAAAGGATAAATAGTCTTTTTGGAGGTGAACCATTTTCATACGGAAATATTTCATTTTCAAAAATTGAAGATAAATTAGAAATAATGGTTCAGAAAGATGGAATTAGACTACCTATAAAAAGTCTTGGTTCAGGAGTTTTGCAAATACTATATATTATATCTTGCATAGTATACTCACGTAAAAGTATTATTTGTTTGGAAGAACTAGAACAAAATTTATCTCCAAAAAATCAAGAACTAGCAATTAAAAAGTTGGAGAGCATGATATCTCAAATTGAAGCACCAAATCAATTAATTATCTCTTCACACTCACCATATTTTTATGAGAAAGATAGTGATAACTCGTCTTATTTATTAGGGAAAAATGGTACTAGAACTGTAAGATTAGCCAAAAATGGAAAATATCCATCAGCAGATGAAGATTATAATCCTAAGGAAATGGAATACTTTAAAGAACATTTCCCTGAAGCAGAAAATTTTTATTAGAGATAAAACATTATTTGTTCAACGACCTCATAAAACTTTGGTTTAAACAATCTACCTACGTTGCACTTTGGCAGACAAGCAGGAGAGTGGAGCGTAATATTTTAGGCTAAAAAGGCAAGAGATGGAAATAATTCCAAAGTTTTATCTATACTTTCTCCAACTTGTACCTTGTGTGCAAGGGCAATTACTAGCACCTTGCATAAAATCTAAACCTATGGTAATCATGTGCGTACCTGAATTAAACCCAGAAAGGTCATTTATTGTCAATTGGTAAGAATAAGCAAAATAAAGCCTGTTTTGCATAATGCCAGCCATTGGTCCAATATTTAATGGTTTTAAAACCTGATCGTTAAGGAAACGGTAAGAACCACCTATCCAATAATAATTTCCATCTCTGTTAAACCTTCGATATTTAAAATTGATATCTGTACTAGAGCGTTTATCACTGTTAAACATTTGGTAAAATACAGAAGGCTCATATTCAATTCTTTTATTTAACTTGTTTGTAATTATAAATCCTGAATATATTTGATAATTAAGAAGCTTACTAGGTTCAATACCAATAAAATCGTTAATGTCCTTTTTTAATAAATTATTAACATTAAAACTAAAATAAAATCTATTAAATCGATAGAGAAAACCAACATCAAAGTTATTGTTTGAAATAGATCTATCGTCTATAATACTAGGATCTACAATAGGTATCTCATCGGTAGGCACAAAGTTTTCTATAGCAATTCTAAAACTATTTATGTTGTAAGAAAGTCCAAAGGATAAATACTGTTTCGAATAATAATCTAAAGTAATATGATGAGCAAAAGAAAATTTTATTCCTTTTTGATACGTGTTTCCGTTTCTATCATTATAGAGAGACAAACCAACACCAGAGCGATTTGAGATTCTAAAATCTGCGTATAATGATTGATTATCTGGTGCGTTTTTTATACCAACCCATTGTGTGAGCCCATTAGCTCTTATTCTGAAATTGTCTCCAATTCCTGCATAAGTTGGTGAAATAATAAAATCGTTATCTGCCAAATATTGTGTAAAAACAGGTAAATTTAATTCTTGTCCGTAACCATACGAAAAGACCAAAAGAAGAATATATAGTGTGATTTTTTTCATTTTAATAATGTTTTAATTCTTTAGGTACTATTACCTGTAAAGGGTAAAATGTCCAACATACGGTTTGTTTAATATTGAGTTATTAGGTCTAACTACATACCAATAATCACCAGTTGGAAGCTCATTCCCTTTATATCTACCATCCCAGTATTCACCAGCACGATAGGTTGCTACCTTACGACCATATCTATCAAAAATGTCGAATGTAAGATTTGGAAAATCCTCTATACAACCAGGAGTCCAAGTATCTGTTACACCATCACCATTAGGCGTGAAATAATTTGGGATACAAGGGCCAACAATTTCAATTTCAATCTCTGCAATAGCTTGACAACCACTACTATCTGTAACGATGACTGTATAGGTTCCTTCTTCAGTTACAATAAATGTATTTGTAATACCGTAATCTTCACCATTAAGTGTGTATTGATAATATCCAGTACCACCATTTGTAATGGCAATAATTTCACCTGCTTCATCTCCTTCGCTTAATATTAATGACAATGGTTCATAATCTTCAATAAAAAACAAATCAGTGGTTTGAATACATCCATTGGTATGTCTAACATCGATATAGTAATCGGTTCCTGGAGCAACATCAGTAAAAATGTTACTCATTTGGTAAGGGCCTCCATCTAGCGAGTAGTCTAACTCTGAAAGGTCTGTGATGCTTTCATCTACAATAACCATAACTATATTGTTTAGAGTATTGTTTTCACATGTATAATCAATTTCTACAATTGGATTAATACGTACCGATTCTGGGAAAGTTATATTCCATTCCGATTCACAACCTTCTGCGTCACGAACATAAACTGTATGGTCACCTCCATTTAATCCTATAAAATCAAATAGTGTTTGTCCAGAAGCTCCAGTTATATATGGCCCATCATAATTATCTAAACTTACGCTATATGGCAATGTTCCTCCAGAAATATCGATACTAAATTCACCATTACCATCTCCTTCACAGACTTCTTCAAGCAATGAATCTGGAACTATATTAAGAATTACCTGTTCTGGATCATTAATAGTAAAATTAAAAATCACATAACACCCTAAAACATCTTGAGCGATAACATCATAATTTCCAGGAGACAGGTTTTCAAAAATATTGGTTTCAAAAAACTGATCCAATTGAGGCGAAATTGCATACTTAATTATCCCTGTTCCTCCTGTTGCGCTAATTTCTAAAACACCATCATTATTTCCACTACAGGTAACATCATTCACAGTAAAATTCACTTCTAATTGAGTTGTTGGTTCTGTTATTGTAATTGGTGATGATGTTATATCACAATCACCACTTTCTACAAACACTACATAAGTTCCAGCAACTAGCTCAGTAAAAACTCCTGGACTATTTTGTATAGCTGGAACTGTATTTCCAAGAGCATCTTGTAGTGTGTAAATGTAATTTCCTAAACCACCTTGTGCTGTTGCCACAATAGAACCTGTATTATCACCAGCACAATTAATTGTTGGATCAGTAGATTGTAGGTTAATAACCAGTTCAGGAAGTGGATCAATTGTGATTTCATTAGAAACATTGGCAACACAACCATTGGCGTCTCTCACATAATACTGATAAGTTCCATCTGGTACAGAAAATGTTGTAGATGATGTAAACGAACCTAAAACATTGGCAAAATTGATAGTATCACTATACTCATAAGGTCCAGTTCCTCCTGTTGTACTTAATGTTAGTGTTGATTCCGTAAAACATGTTTGTGTAGTTGTTGTTACTAAACTTGCTTGTATTGGAGTAGGTTCAGAAATAACTATATCTACCGAAGTCAAGATACATTCAAAACTATCTGTAATTGTGATAGAATATGTTCCTGCTGCTAAATCCGTAAACACATTTGAAACTTGAGGACCTGATGAACTTGGTATAGGTAAAATAGTATTTAAAGTATAAATATAATCTGTTCCTTGACCACCAGTTACATTACTAACCGTTATGCTTGCATTTTGATCTCCAAAACAAGACAATAAAGTTGTATTAGGTGTAAAAGTAGCATCAATAGGAATTGGTCCATCAAGCGTAATATTTACAGAAACAATACATCCTTCTGCATCTCTAACATTCACAGTATAATTACCTGCTGACAAATCCGTAAATGTACTATTTGAAGAATATGCTATAGTAGCAGCACCTGTTAATTCATATTCATAATCTCCCCAACCTCCATTTGCTGTTGCTGTAATAGTTCCGCTACTGTTATCACATGTAACATCAGAAGTTTCATTAGCAATTAATGCTAAAGCTTCAGCTGGAGAACTTATTATGACGTTAGATGTGGCAGAACAAAATGGGCTTGCTGTTTCTGTAATAACTACTGAATAACTTCCAGCTAACATTCCAGTTACAGTTTCTGGATTTGTTGAAGTATTAGCATTAACAATACCTGTTACAGAAGTTCCTAAACTATCAAATACTTCATAAGTATAAGCACCTGAATAACCACTTACATTTATTTCAAATGATCCTGTATTATCTCCAAAACATGTTATCACTTCTGTTGGAAGTGTTGTAAATGTTGGAGGTATGGCTTCAGGTAAAGAAATTGTAACATCTTCTGTACAAAAAGTTACAGTATCTGTTATTGTTACAATATAGATTCCAGATGGCACACCAGAAAACACATTTCCACTCAAATTTATTGATGCTGGATTTGGATTTATGCTATAAGTATAAGAACCTGAACCTTCAGAACCTGTAACTGTAATTTCACCATCATCATTATTACAAGTTGATAATGCTGTAATATCTAGTACTAATCCTAAAGGAGCTGGAATATCGATCGAAACTAGATTTCCGCAACCATTAGCATCTTGTATTTCAACAGTATGTGTTCCTGAAAATAGATTTGATATTGTAAATGGAGCTGTTTGTGTTTGAAAAGCTCCTCCATTTATACTAAAACTATAAGGTGCTGTACCAGCAGTATTTAAGGTTACATCAATTTCAAAATTTCCTTCGGTTACTGTACATAGATTATTGGCAACTGCCGAAATCACAGGTGCAGGATCTATTGGTAAAACAACAACGGGACTTGATACAACACATTCATAAGCATCCAATACATGGACATAATAACTTCCTGCATTCATATTAAAAACACTTGCTGAAGCCCAAGCTGGATCTGAAGCAAGTGGAGCAGTAGGAGTAGTTGTAATCTGATATTGATATGGAGCAGTACCATCTTGTCCAATTGCACTTATAACTCCAGAGTTTGCATTACAATTTGCATTTTGATCTATTGAAACAGTTAAGTTTAACAAAATTGCAGACTCAGTAATATTAAAAGGAGCAGTAACAACACCACAACCAGAGTTTGGTCCAGATGTTTCACTAATTGAAACAAAATAGTTGCCAAAAGGTAAAGGCCCCAAATCTGATACTGTAATTGAGCCATTAGCAGGAACCAACCCAGAACCACTTATTCCTGTTGAAGCTAAAGTTAATGAATCAAAAATTTCGTAATCAATATTTGTAGATATTCCATAAATGCTATTAACTGTGAAAGATACATTACCATCAATACTACCAGTACATGTAATATTATTTGAGCTAAAAGCACTTACTGTTAATGTTGAATTTGTTGGTATAGGTGTTGTTGCTGGTTCATAATAACTACAATTTGTAGAAGCGTCATACACTATAAATGTATATGTAACACCAGATGTTAAACCTGTAAAAGTTGCCGATTCACTTCCAGGCGAATCTTCAGGTATCCAAGATCCTATAGGATTTGGATAAACTGATATTGTTCCTTGATAAATACTAAAAAAGAAAGGACCTGAACTACCTAATGTAGAACCTACACTAACAACAGTTTCACCACCAGTTAGACAATTAATAGTAGAAGTAATATTTATATCCAAATCTGTTGGAGGAGAGGCTACAAGTACATCTTGAACCAATACAGAACAGCCATTGGCATCAACTATATTAATTTGATATAATCCAAAGTCAACAACATCAAAACTTACAGAAGTTGAGCCTGTGGCATTAAGCTCTGAATTAGAATAACCGTTTGTTCCAGTTACAAAATAGTTATAAGGAGCAGTTCCGCCAGTTACAGAATTTATGATTACTGAACCTTGCGATACTCCACTAATAGTACAAGTAATATCAACCGTATCATAATCCAATATAATTGGATCTGGTTCACTAATAGTAATGGTTTCAGTAGCTGTACAAGAATTAGCATCTGTTATAGTAATAGTATAATTTCCAGCTGGTAAACCCGAAGTCTGAGTGCCATAATCTGTACCTGAAGTATCGTTATTTACATTAATTACAAAAGGAGGAGTGCCAACTGTAGTATCTATAGTGATATCAATAGCTCCATTTGAGTCTCCATTACATAATATTTGTTGTGTTTGCACTACAACACTTAAGGCTGGTAACGAAATAGGATTTACAGTTATCACGCTAGATTCTGCAATACATCCATTGGCATCGGTAATTTGAAACTGATATGTTCCAGAAGTAGATGTTGAATAAGTAAATGGTGTTCCTGTTGTTCCTAATGAAGAATAAGCACTTCCATTTATAGATACTGCATAAGTAAAAGGTGCAGTGCCTGTAATTGTTCCTGTAATTGATGCATCTGGTGTTGCTGTACAGTTTAAGCCTTCTGTTAATACGATATTGACTGTTGGCATTGGTATAGGATCAATTGTATAAGATTCACTATAAATACAATCATTTTCATCTCTAACTTGAAAAGTATAAGTACCTAACTCTAATCCAGAAAATATATTCGAAATTTGATAAGGTGTTGCATTTGCAGCTGGTGCAATAATTTGATATTCTAAAACTCCTGTACCACCTGTTGTTCCTGTTATGGTAACTGTTGTAGTGTTTGTTGGACAGGTTATTAGCGGATTGTCAAACATTAAATCTGTAGGAGGATTTAATGGTTCTATAGTTACTTCATTTGTAACAAACGTACAATTATTTGCATCTCTTATTGTAATAGTATAAGTCCCAGTAGTTAAACCTGAGAAAGTATTGCTAGTTTGAAAGTTGACACCATCAATACTGTACATATAAGGTGCATCGCCTCCAGTAACACCTGTAACAGTAATAGTTCCATTGGTAGTACATGTATAAAGTGAGGTTAATTCAGCTGTTCCAGAAATAGCGCTATTAGCAGTAATGGTTACTGTTTGTGGATTTGTGGTACATACAGACGAACCTGCAGTATATTGAATTACTACATCATAATTACCTTCAGCAAGTCCTGTAAATACAGGTGAATTGAAAAATGTTAATCCTCCATCAATACTATATTCTAGACTATTTCCATTAGTTGCAGTAACATTTATGGTAATTGTACCTGTATCACCTACGTCTGCACAAGTAATGTCTGTTGTTGTAATATTGAATTCTGGTTCAGGTATAGCATCAACTGTTATTGTTGTACTTGCGCTACAATTATTAGAATCAATAACTAAAATATCGTAAACTCCAGCTGTTGTTACTACTATTTCTGGTACAGTTTGGAAATCGGTTGAACCATTAATAAAATAAAAATATGGAGGAGTTCCTCCAACTGGATAAACTGTAATTTCACCATCTGTACATGTTAACGGAATAGTGATCGCAGCAGTAACCGTTAATAATGGAGGCTCAATAATCGTAATATCTTCAGAATAAGTACAACCGTCTTCAGTTTCAATGGTTGCAGTATAAGTTCCTGGATTTAAATTTTCAAAAACATAAGTATTCTCTACAATTGGCCCTACACTATTTACTAATGTTGCACCTTCATATATTGAAAAGAAATATTGAGGATCTACATCATTTGCTGCTAATTGTATACTTCCTTTATCTCCATAACAAAGGGGTTGTGTAACAATAGTGGAAACGGTAAAGTCTCGCTCTCTAATTAAAACATCTGGCACAGTAAAGATACAAGGATTTGTAGAAACACCTATTTGTCTTATGTAAGCTGTATAAGTTCCAGCTGTGCTTATAGAAAATATATTACTCGTTTGAAATGTTATATTATCTAAACTATATTCATAGCCAGAAGGTACATCGTTAACAGTAATACTTCCAGGTGTTGTACAAATAATATCTGTTGCAATCACTGTAGGATTTAACAAATTTTGATATACATTGAAATAAAACTGATTAAAACAACCTCCTTCATAGTTAATTGTTAATCTAAATTGCCCTGAAGTATTTGCTAAATAATCTGGACCTGTTGCTACTTCGTTCCAAGTACATGAATTATCTTCATTAGCACAATCTGAATCAGTAACAGCTGCACAACTAGATTCATCTAATTGCTCCCAAATAATTGATGACACTCCAGAAATATTAGTTTGAATGTTTCTTGAATCATTAGCTCCACACAAAAATATATTTGGTAATAATTTTCCGTCGTTAGGACAGGTAACAACTTCATCAGCATAAGGAATTACGGGATTTTCTATGTCTCCACCAAAAAGTGCCACAACAAATTCCTGTACAATAGATTGACAAGGTGCTGTAGCCGTATTAAATGAATAATAAGTTCCTGTAGATGTAACTGTTATTGTTTGTGTAGTACCAATTACTGGAGTTCCAGAAGAACTAGTTGACCAAGAATAAGAATCATATCCATCAGCAGCAGTTAAATCAACACTATTCCCACACAATATTATATCTTCAGTAAATATACAATCATCAAGATCTGCTAAAAAATTAGTTGCTTGTGGTGACAATAAACATCCTGTATTACTGCTTAAACTTGGATCATCTGTAATCTGAAATGTAGGGTTGAAAAATCCGTTATAAGTAGCAAAAGCTTGATTAGTGATGATGTTTGAACAAGCATCTGCTAATTGTTGACAGCTCTCTACAGTTTCAACTTCAATACGAATTTCATAAACAGGATCATTTTCTTCAACGAGATAATCTTCTATATCAAAAATTAGTTCTCGTGTTACAGGATCATAACTTACCACAGTAACTCCAGGAGGAAGCACCAAATCTGTAGGAAAGTTAAAAATAATGTTTATAGGAAGTATATCTCTAATTTGAAAATTTGTTGCATTGTCATTTCCTGTGTTTTGAAAACCAATAACATAATTTAAAGGTTGTGATAGACCAACGATTTGTCCGCCAATATCATTACCAGAATCGTCTTCTACAATCTTGGTGAGAACGATATTTGGCTCAATTATTTCAACAGCGAAAGCGAAAAAATATTGAAAGTAAGTGTCACCACTAGTTTCCAAACGCACAGTTGCAGATGTGGCATCATTAGCAATTACAGAATTTCCTGGATTAGGAATTGCCATTATGCCTGTATCAAACCCTAAAGTATTTGTACTATTTGGAACTCTATTATTAACAGGCAAAGCACTTAATTGAGTTACTGAACTATTAAAAAAGTTAGCTACAGGACGATCTACAGTAGATAGACTCACTCCATTAAGCCTTAAACGATCGCCTAAAATTGGACTATCACCTTCTAGAGTTGCAAAAGCAAAGTTTGCTCTTACTGGAGCAGGAGCAGGAACAGTTCTAAACCCATCAACTGGAATATCTAATGATGTATTTCCTCCTGGAACACTAATAGCACTAAATCCATCAAAACTGGTAATTGATTTACCTGGTAATGTAGGATCTTCATAAACAACAAAGAGTGACCAACCAGCCGATTGACCTGTGCCATTATAAGGATTAAATGTCGATGTTTCCCCTTCGGCCGAAGAAACATTGGCAACTGTGTAGGTTCCTAAATCTGTACCTAAACTTGTTACTATAGATGTGACATCTGCATAACAGGCATACGAAAAACTATCACCACCATCAACAGATACTCCATTGGCATCATAGATAATAGCTCCTTGTATATCATTGTATCCTCCTGTTGGCCCTTTAAATCTTACAGTAGTAATTGGGTCATTCCCAGGGCTTACTGCGCCCCAATATAGACCAGCATATATTATTTGATAGCAATTTGGATTTGGAATATCTAAATCTGCACTAGATGAACTAAACGTAGAGGCATCTCCATCAATATCAATATATTGCATGTCTACGTTGTGATTATAAACTGTATTGTCATTAAAGGCATTGTTGTTTGGTCCAAGAATATTGTTCCCGATAAGGATGATATCGCCTTTTAAGTCCTGATTAAATCGAGGTGTAAAAGGCACATAATTTTGTGCATAGGATTGCATTCCTATAAATAATACTGAAACAATAAGGACAATTCTAGAAAAAGTAGGTTTTTTCATGATATTTTAAATTTATATTTCGTTTTTCAAAAAGGGGCATCTTTGGGAAACGAATGGGCACTAACTATTCTTTAATTTTCTATTTTAACAATATTCATCTTGTTGTTATAAGGCTTACTTCCTTTTGATTTTAAAGCTTCATTGGCTCCTTCAATGGAATTAAACTTCTTATAGTAAATAAAATACTTACTTGTTTTTACATCATAGAAGAAATCGACATCTCTTCGTCCTGCAGCTACTATTTTAGTTAAAAATTCATCTCTTTTTTCAACGTTATTATGAACAGCAACTATTAAATAATATCCATTTTCTACATTTTTAACATTTTTTAGAATTTGAATATTACCACTCTGTTCTTCTCCAAAATCATAATCTTCTTCATTTATAGATTCCGATATAAAATCTGTATTCTCCTTTATAGCATTTAATATTGCTCTATCCTGTACATATCTATCCTCTTCGTTATCATAAAGAGCACGTTTTATTCTTCTTCTTCTCTCAAATTCTGTTGCAAGCTTAATAGCCTCCAACTTAGAAATCAAAATTTCTTTAGATTGAATAATCGTAATTTGCTCTGACTTCAATTTTTCTATAGTTTTCTTATAGTATAGCATAACTACATCATTTGTAATTGTATCAGCTTCAAATCTTTCATCATATAAATCTTCTAATTCTTTAATTCTCTTACCACGTACTTTAATAGCATTGTCTAAATCTACTTTTATTGACTCTAAAGCTTTGTTCTCGGCAGTTACACTTTTAAAAGGTTTAGGCTCTTTATAAATGCCTTTTTCACTTAAATCGTTCTCTTCTTTTAAATCTTTAAGGTCTTTGTCTTTATTGGCAACTGCTTCATTTAGTTTTGACAATAATTCGTCCTGCCTTATCTTAAAGTCTTCAGTTACTTCAGCTACAGAATTCATAGATTTTCCGAGTTCGTCAGTAGGATCAGAAATTAATTTCTGCTTAGCTTCCTCCTCATCTTTAGCTTTTTGTTCTGCATCTAACTTGGCTTGCCTTTGGGCTTCTTCCTCAGCTTTTCTTTCTGCCTCTAATCTTTTTTGTTCAGCCTCTAGTTTTGCCTTGGCTTCTGCTTCAGATTTCTCTTTAGCTATTGCTTCATCTCTTGCTTTTTGTTCAGCTTTCAACTTTGCTAGTTCCTCTGCTTTTTCTTTTGCTCTTTGTTGGTTTTCTAACTTAGCTAAAGCTTCAGCCTCTTTTTTAGTTCTCTGTTCAGCCTCTAACCTTGCATTTGCTTCTGCTTCTATTTTCAATTGTGCATCAGCTTCTGCTTTTGCATTTTGTTCTTTTTCTAATTTTGCTTGAGCTTCTTCTTCAGTTTTTGCAATTGCTTTTTTCTTAGCTTCTAATGCAGCTTGAGCATCTGCTTCGGCTTTTGCTTTCTTCCTTTCAATTGCCAATTTACGGTTAGCTTCCGCTTTTGCTTTAGATACTTTAGAAACTGGTCTTTTCTTCTTCTTCGGAGTAATAAGCGCACTTATTTCATCCTCTCCACTATAATCGTAAACTTCTCTGTTTTTAAATTTATACGCCAACGTAATGTCATGTGAAGGACCAAAATCAATGAGGTCACCAAGAGCTTTCTCAAAGTTGTATTCAATTGAAATCTGATTGGTAATATTAAGCCCAAAACCTCCAGAAGCTCCATATAAACTATTATAGCCAACTTGTGCCCAAACTCCTTTAGGAACTGTTAACATTGCTATTGCTGAAATAACTGTTTGGTCTTTTCTGAATTCTGACCTAATCAAACCTGAAAATTTACTGTCATCAAAAAAACCATGACTATCCATATAACCAGTGTACATTATATGAGCTTGAATACTTTGCTCAGGATTATCTTCTATAAGTTGCGAAGCATTAATATTATAAAGTACAAGGTTATTTATAGACACACCAAAATCTAAAAACATAGTGCCATAATTGATACCTGGAGTAACTGACAGCAAAAAATTAGAAGGTATATTTTCTAACGAAGGGTCTGAAAAATTAGTTACAACATTACTCTCATTAATACCGCTTTTATAAGCACCTATATTAAGACCAAATGTTAAATTACTATCTCTTTTTAATCGAGCATTATAGGCGAAATTCAATAGTCCTCCAAAAGTGGTTAAAACACCATAATTTTGCTGAAACAAGCCAACTCCAATTCCAATATTTTCTTTAAATCTACCTGAGTAACTCACTAAATACGTTTGTGGAGCATCTTCAAATTGAACCCATTCTCTTTTATTAAAAATACTGATATATCTATTTTGTTGCCTAACAAAACTAAAAGTAGGGTTTATAACATACTGATTGAACGTTAGTGAGTTTCTTATTGGTAGCACAAGCGAAACTACTCCATCATCTTCTTGAGAGTAGATAAGCTGCATTGAGCAGAAACATAACACTAATGCCAAAAGTAACTTCATGTCATTTAATTACAGTTATTGATCCCTTTCTTTCTTTTCCATTTTGAGGCTTTATGATGTAATAGAATACTTTGTTTACATTATTTATGTTCAATTGATTCTCTGGCCAATTATTGAGATAATTATTAGTGAGATGTACAATTTTTCCTTGATTAGTCATTATTGTAACTTCAGTATTTGTTCCATTTACATATTGTGTAGGAATAACCCAAGTATCATTTATTCCATCTCCATTTGGACTAATAAGGTTTGGAATGTTTGCAACATCTGGAAACGGTTCATTAATGCTGAAAAGAAATTCTTTAGAAACTATACAACCAGAAGTTTGGCTAATTACAACTCTATAATTACCAAATTCAGTAGCTTCATAAGTATCTGTTGTTGCTCCAGAAATAATAGAATCGTCTAAATACCACTCATAGATAGGGTTGACAGCAGATGACGTTACAATAACTGTTAATGTCTCGCCTTCTTCCAACAAATTTATCTCTGGAATGTTGATATCACTTGAAAAACCTTCTGCATCTAAATCAATTGAACCAGAAGCTTGACAATCTCCTAAATCGATTTGTACTGAATAAATTCCTGACTCATCGGTCTGATACATTTGATTTGTTGCATCAGTAATAACTTCACCATCTTTAAACCATTGATAACTATTTCCTCCTATTGTAGTTAATGTTGTTAAACCTAGATCTGGACAAAAAGGGTTTCCTAAACTTGAAGCTATTGTAATATTCGCTTCACCTGAAGTTGCTTCACTTATAGTGACACGGTTTGAAAATGAATTTGAAGTACAAGTGCCATAATTAGTTTCGACAAAGTATGTGCCTTCTGTATTGACTTCCAATGTGTTCCCTTCTGAAATTAAAACAGATGTTGTTGGGCCAGTTTCCTTATACCAATTAAAGGTAAGTGAAGGATAGTTTAATGGCGAATCGTTAGATCCTGTTCCTGGATTATCAATTGTTAAAAGATAGGTACTACTTGTACAATAAGCTCCTGTAGAAACTAAATTATTGATAGTAAATGGACTGTCTTGAATTTTATAATATGCTGCAAAGGCTGAAGAGTTAGTACTTGTGGCAACTGGAGCAGTACTTTTTATTCTTATTTTATATTCTTCTCCTGAAGTTGTTGTTGGTATGGAAAATTCTAAAGTTGCAGGAGAAGCTGTAACTGAACCAGCATTTGATGTGAAAACAACAATGGGATTTGAAAAGTCTCCATCTTCATCAGACATTTCTATTATGAACTGATTTGAAACACCTAATTCAGACTCTGGAGAGAAAACAAATGTTGCGCTATACGTATTAAAAGAAGGACTTGCACATGCTTGGCTAAAACCCAAATTTGGCGTACCAATAACAATTTGAGCATTTATCGCTTCAGATAGAAAAAGGATAAAAAAACAAAGTCTAAAAATAAGTCTCTTTAAAATAGTAGTTTTCCGCATTCAATTTTGTTTTGTAAATATCAATTCTAGTTTTAAACAAATTCTTAAATAATAATTCGGATTAATTAAAGAGAATCTTTTTGGGATCTGACGAACATATCTATCTAATTAGAAAAGCTTAAAAATAAAAGGTTAATAAAATCAACAACCATAATTCATTTTCTTAATCATCTACTTCAACGTAGTTAGATGCCATGATTTTGTTTATTCTTAATCTAAAGTCTGGATATTTTGGATTGTTTGAGTCTATAAATGTTTCTGAATCATCACCTTTAGAATACACATTAAAAAAGATACTATTACCATACCAGTTTTCTAAATCCTCATTATTAGGATTGTCTTTTATAAAAATGTTTCCTTTACAGTTATTAAAATAGGTTCTGGTAAATCTAATTTTTTTCAGATTTTCATTGTTTATTTTAATCTTTTTGTCAAATATTACTGCTGGATTAAAACCAGAAATAACACTTTTATCTAAAGTAAATAAAGCATCCTCTCCAATATATATCGCTTCATTAACTAAACCAATTTTTATATCATGATTTAAATCATCACTAAGAGTGATTAATGTTAAATTTTCTGCATTAACAAAGGTCTGTTTTTTTGAAAAATCTACTTCTTCTTTTTGATCATGAGCAATTATGTACATAGATCTCGCCACATCGGCACCAGATACATAAGGTGATTTTATTGCTAAGGAATTATTTAAGTTACATTGTGCGCCATAATTAAATTCATAGTCATTAATACTAGATTTATATGAAACCAACTTATCTAAAATTACATTTCCACCCAATATGCTAAACGAGTTACCTTCACAGTAACTTACCATTATGTTCTCAATAATAGTTTGTTCTCCTACACCAGCAATTGTAAGTCCGTTAAAATATCCAAAATCTTTTGTTCTTTTTCCGGCAAATTCAATTCTCACATATTTTAATATACCAGAATCGCTATAAGGGTTATCACCTCCATAACTAATGCTTTTTGTAGTTGAAGTACGTAAACCATAGTTTAAAGATGACTTATTGCCAAACTTATTAGTAGGAGCATCGCCAAGTATAAAGAGTCCTCCCCAATCACCTGGTTTTTTAACACTTCTACTAGAAGTAAAAATAATAGGATCTGTATGTGAGCCGTTAGCAATTATAATAGATCCACTACTAATAGTAAGCGAGCCTTTAGTATTATAATCACCAATAATTACTGTACCAGGTTCAATTGTTAGTGTAGTGCTATCTGTTACAAATACGTCGCCTAATAGTAAATAAACATCTCTCTTATATAATTTTGTGTCTTTAGTAATATTACCACTTAATATTTGAGTAGGTGAAGCATATTCAACTTTATTTGGTTTAAACTCTGTCCAAGGGTTTAACCAATTATTATAGCCAATGATTCCTTTTTCTTGCTGCGCAAATATATTGCTATACACTATTAAGAAGATGAGTGTAATTTGTGTGATTTTTTTCATAGTGGTTAAATTTGTTTGTTTAGATTTAGTGGGAGCTAAAAATATTATAATCAAACATATACATAATACTTATGAAACGCAAAAAATATCGATGAAATACCTAAATTTATAATCTTTTTCACACAAAAACTTACTTATATAGACAAAATCTTACCAATATGTATAGCCAATCGATAGATTAAAATAGTGTGTTAGGTTGTGTGGATAAAAAAAACCTCTCAAAATACATATGTAGAGGCATTAATCGAAAAGAATTCCTCGATGCTCTGCCTCGAGGATAGTTCGTTTTAAGAAATTCTTTATTTTTGTAAAAAACCGAAAAAGTTAATCAGCTTTAAAATCGTTATAAGTATGTAATGATTTCAAAGTTTCTTCATAAAATAATATAGCAGCTATTAAATCGTTAGTATCTGAATAAGGCAATATCTTTTTCTGGAACTCAACCGTACTTTCAAAATAGTCAGCAGAAGCTTCTTGATTATTTTCTAATGCTTTTTTATTGTCTTTGGTTTCAGGAATTCCCAAGGATGCCATAGTAATACCAGGTTTGGTGGCAAATGCAATATTTGGTAATATATTTACAATAACTTCAATACGTTCTATATATAAAGTAAGTAAACTTCCTTTAGACATCTTATTCAATTCATCATAATTATGATATTTAGATATGCTTACTTTGCCATTAATCATGTTTACTGGAGCATTCTTTTTTTGAGCAAAACCTATACTTATCGCAAGAAAAGAGGCAAGGATAAATAAAGTGAATTTTGTTTTCATTTTTAAGGTATTTAGTTCATCTTGGTGAAACAAATCTATACAATTTATTAAAAAAACCAACTTATTTTCTATTTTTTTTACAAACTATTTTGATATATTAAATGCATATTTCTTGGATAAACTGCTTGTTTAGTAGTTAAAACACATATTTATACGATGAAATACTTTTATTGATTTTGGTTGATTAATCATTATGTACACTTAAGTTTTTATAGTTATCTCATTTTATTTAATCATACCAAAGACCATTTTTAATTTGTAAAATCCTTGACAAATAAATAGATTTTAGAGTAGAGGAATAAGTTATCGTTTTATTTAAATTTCGATAAGACAATAACAATTTGAGGTATATTAATCTAAAAAATACATTCATTTCATCGATAAATTTTGTAAGTAAAAACATTTCATCGTGTAATTTGTACATTCATATGATTTTTAGGAGTTTATAGTATAAAACCTGCAGTTTTGGGTAAACTTATAATGTTTAGCCCCATGAAAAATCTTTTTATTCTTTTGTGTTTTACTTGTTTTATTTGTGCAAATTATTCAATTCATGCACAGGAAATTACAGATAATTTAGAAAGTAAGCCTGAAAATTTTTTAGAGCGTAATTCTATATATGATTATGTCGAGTTTCAATTAAATAATACTGATACGATACCAGGTTTTGAATCAAAAATTAATAAGCTTAAAATTTCTGGCACTATATATGAGAATGATGGCATAACTCCTGCAAAAGATATAATTTTGCTTATAGAGCAAGCAGATGAGCATGGTGATTTTGATATGAGAAAACATAATACCAAACGCTACATACACAACAGAGGTTGGATTAAAACCAATGCAGATGGCCAATATACCTTTTATACATTTATACCAGGAAATGACAGGCGTTATAATCAATTACAACAATTATTTCCAGTAATAAAGGAACCTACAAAACCAGAGTATGAAATCGCTAGTTTTCTTTTTGATGAGGATCCATTATTATCAAAGCGCTGTCGTAAAAGAATCGCCAAAAAAGATGATCCTACTAGAATTCTTAAGCTTAAAAAAGAAAATGGCTTATATGTAGCACAAAGAGATATTGTGTTAAAATCTGGCATTGAAGCTTCAAAATAATTCTAGATTGATATTAATCGAGGTTTAATCTACTTTATTTTCTTATTTTTTTATTCTTCAAAATGTTTCTCTACAATGCTAATAAAATGTGTAGCATTCACGAGCTCCTATTAATTAAAATAGTGTGTGCGGGTAAACACGCTTTTTAAGCAACGAGTTACGTTAAATCATGAGCAAGTTATTTTTGTCATGTACTTAAACTATTTTTAGAAAATGGTTAATCTTTAACTTTAAAAACTTTTTCTAAAATAATTTCCATTAAACACCATTGTGTTATAGATGATTGTAATAAGTTGGCTCCTACAAAGGCTGTAAACCACAACCAATTTATGTTTGCATAAACAGCTAATAATAAGCTTATTAATACAAATGTTCCTGCTATTGCTCTAATTAATCTTTCTTTCATTGAAAAATGTTTTTTGTCATTCCCTCAAAGGAGGGAATCTTATTAAATATTATCCCTTGTCCTAAAACTTAATGAGGGAATTTGTGTTTATAATTGTTTTATTAAATAAATCGTTCTATAGGTAGCACAACCGCTTTTACTGGATTGTTTGTTTTTAAATTTTTGTTATATGTTTCTAATAAATCAAAAAGAGTGTCGATTTTTTCTTTTTCGGTAAACGAAAAAAGCATAATAGAATCCACGCCTTCTTTTTTATTACCAAACCAATTTGATGATGTTAAAACAGTTGGAATGTTTTTATAGCCATCTATTTCTGATTCGCTAACGTTTTTTATTTCTGCTTTTTTAAAAATTTGAAGAAGATCGTTGTGAAATTCTTCTACTGCTGTTATTATTACGAGTTTCATTGAAAAAATGTTTTTACTTATAATTTTTACGTTCAATTAAATAATACACCAATGGCACAACCAATAGTGTTAATACTGTTGATACAATTGTTCCTCCCATTAATGAAATGGCTAATCCTTGAAAAATTGGATCAAACAGAATTACAAAGGCTCCAATAACAACGGTTCCTGCTGTTAGTAAAATTGGCATTGTACGTACTGCTCCAGCTTCAATTACTGCTTGTTTTATCGGCACACCTTCATCCAATCGAAGGTTTACAAAGTCAATAAGCAATACCGAGTTTCTTACCATAATTCCTGCCAAAGCAATCATACCAATAAATGAGGTTGCTGTAAAAAACGCTCCCATTAACCAGTGACCTACAATAACTCCTATTAGCGAAAGTGGTATTGCTACCATCATAACTAAAGGTGCTTTAAAGTTTTGGAACCATCCTACAATAAGTATGTAAATAAAAATAATTGCTCCTATAAAAGCCAGTCCTAAATCTCTAAATACTTCGAGTGTAATTTGCCATTCGCCATCCCATTTTACCGAATAATTATCTTCAAATTCGGGTTGATTCATATACAATTCTTCCAAAGTAAAGCCTTCTGGTAATTTTATTTCTTTTAGTTTGTCTTCCATCCCTAAAATGGCATATGCAGGACTTTCTAATTCACCAGCCATATCTGCCATTACATAAACTACACGTTTTTGGTTTTTTCTATAAATACTTTTGGCTTTTGTGCGTTCTTTAATATCTACCAAATCTCCAATAGAAATCATTGTGCCTTGTTTAGATCTTACTTTTAATTGCGAAATATCGCTAAGTGTAGATTTTTCTTTTTCATCTAAAGCTAAAACTAAACCAACTTGTGTAGAAGCATCTTCATCATAAAGAGTTGTAATTGCTCTATTAGACATTGCCATATTCATAGTATAAACTATTTGTTGAGGTGTAACACCATATAGCATCGCTTTTTCTTTATCGATTACAAAATCGTACTCGGTTTGATCAGCTTCCACCATCCAATCCACATCAACCACATCGTCTGTATTAATAAGAATGTTTTTAACCTGATTCGCAACATCTATTTGCCTATCGTAATCTGGACCATAAATTTCTGCAACAATAGTAGATAATACTGGAGGTCCTGGCGGAACTTCAATAATTTTAACATTGGCATTGTATTTTTTAGCGATTGTTTGAATTTCTGGTCTAAATAAACCCGCTATTTCGTGACTTTGTGCTTTTCTATCGTTTTTGTCTGTTAAATTTACTTGAATATCAGCCATATTACTGCCTCCACGTAAATCGTAATGACGTACCAGACCGTTAAAAGTAATAGGAGCAGAAGTACCAATATAGTTTTGATAGTTAACCACTTCTGGGCGAGTGGATAAATATTGAGCAATTTCTTGTGTAACAACAGCAGTTCTTTCAAGTGTAGTGCCTTCTGGCATATCTATAACCACTTGAAATTCATTCTTATTATCAAAAGGTAACATTTTTACAGCAACACCATTGGTGAAAAATAAGCTCATTGATGCTAATAAAAGAATGACTGTAACACCAAGGAACAACCACCTTTTTTTAGGGTTTTCAATTAAAGGTCTTTCAAGTTTATTATACATCTTGTAGATGAATGTATCCTCTAATTTTTTAACTTCATTTCCATCTTCAACTGCACCTTTTTTATCTTTTTCACGTAAGAAAATATATCCTAAATAAGGTGTAATGGTTAGCGCAACAAATAGCGATAAAATCATTGCAATAGATGCACCAATTGGCATTGGTGCCATATATGGACCCATTAAACCAGATACAAAAGCCATTGGTAAAACCGAAGCAATTACAGTAAAGGTTGCCAAAATGGTTGGGTTTCCGACTTCGTTAATGGCATATAAAGCAGCTTGTTTAAATGGCAAGCGTTTCATTTTAAAATGCCTATGCATGTTCTCGGCAATAATTATGGAGTCATCAACCACAATTCCTGTTACAAAAACCAAGGCGAAAAGTGTGATTCTATTTAAGGTATAGTCCATTAAATAGTAGCTCAAAAGCGTTAATGCAAAGGTAATTGGAACCGATAAAAACACGACTAAACCACCTCGCCAACCCATTGCCAACATTACCACAAAAGTAACTGCAATAATTGATCCCAATAAGTGAATTAATAATTCTGATACTTTTTCTGAAGCTGTTTCACCATAATTCCGAGTCACTTCTACGTGAACATCATCTGGAATTAAGGTCTTTTTTAAATGTTCTACTTTATCTAAAATAATACCTGCAATACTCATGGCATCTGCACCTTTTCGTTTGGCAACCGAAATGGTTACAGCAGGATATTCTGATTTGTACGTTTTTGATTTCTCACTGGCTTGACCAAAACCTAAAGACACATAGTTTAAAGGTAATTCTGGACCATCAATAATTTTAGCGACTTGTTTTAAATAAATAGGTTGATTTTGTTGTACACCAACTACTAAGCTTTCTACATCTTCAACTGTTTCTAAAAACTTACCCGTATTTACAAAAAATTCAGTGTCATTTTTAGTAAAACTCCCAGCACTTAGCTGTTGGTTGTTAGCTGTTATCATTTCAGAAACCAATAAGAAGTCCAAGCCACTTGCAGCCAGCTTATCTTTATCTAAAACCACACGAAGCTGGCGGTTTCTACCTCCAATTTTTTTAACAATCGATACGTCGTTTACTTTTTTAATTTCGTTGGTAAGTTCATCTGCAATTTGCTTGAGTTGATAGTCATCATAGGTTTCACTCCAAAGTGTTAGACCCAACATTGGCACATCGTCAATTGCACGTGTTTTTACCAAAGGCATGGTTACGCCTTTTGGCATAATGTCCATGTGTTTGCTAATTTCGTTGTAGAGTTTTACGAACGAACGCTCAATATCTTCACCAACATAAAACTGAACAATCACCATTCCTTGCTCTTTCATCGAGGTAGAATACACATACTCAACACCTTTAATATTCGAGATTAATTTTTCTAAAGGCTTAATAACTCTATTCTCCACTTCGGTTGGACTTGCGCCAGGATAACCAACAAAAATATCTGCCATTGGCACATCAATTTGTGGTTCTTCCTCACGCGGAATTAAATACGAACTATACACACCAATAATCATAAACACAATCATTAGCATAATAGTAAGCTTCGATGTCATAAAGCTTTTTGCAATTTTTCCGGCTAAACCTTCTTTCATATTTTCTTTATTTTTTTGGCGTTTCTTTTTGCTCATACCTACAAGGTTTTTAAAACCTTACAGGGTCACAAAAAGTCAGGCTTTCCGTTGTATCTTTTTTTGTGTTGTCCTCGTTTTACTCAGTCAACCCAAAAAAAGGATGTCACTTCAATCCCTGCCTACCGTCAGGCAGGCTTAACGCAAACTGTAACTATTGAATATTAATTTTTACTCCATTATAAAGCTTTCCTTCAGCAGAAACAATATATGTTTCGTTTTCAGATAAACCAGATAATACTTCTACTTGGTTGCCATAGGTTCTGCCCAAACGTAACCAACGCAATAATGCTGTATTGCTTTGGCTTATAGTGTAAATTCCAGACAACTGTCCTTTTGTGATTATGACATCTATTGGAACTAAAACCATATTTGAAACGGTTTTGGTTTTCTCTACAGGAAACTGAACTGTAACAAACATTCCAGATAATATTTTAGCATCAGTTTTGTTTAAAAGCACTTTAACCAAGTATTGTCCACCTGTATTTTTTGCAGATGTACTAACTTCTGTAACTGTTCCTTTTATATTTTGTTTTATAGCTTTTACCTGTACATCTACAATGCTTCCAGATTTAATTTGCGAAATTTCGCTTTCAGGAACCATTGCAATAACTTCAAAAGCACCTGGGATTTCTATTGCAATTAAAGGAATTCCTGGGTTTGCCATGTCGCCTTTTTTAATAAATTTACTGGTTACAATACCACTAAAAGGTGCACGAATATTTGTATAAGCAAACTGAGCATTTACTTCGTTTTTCATTTGGTTTGCAGCTTCTAATCTAGCTTTTGCCATTTCAAAATCTGCTGTCATATCATCCATTTCTTTTTTTGAAGCACTTTGATCTGAAAATAAATTTTTAAATCTGTTATAATCTTTTTCAGCATTATTATAAGCAGCTGTTGCTTCAGTTATTCCTGCATTTACTTGAGCAAGTTTTGCCTGTAAATCTGTGTTATTAATAGATATTAATAGTTGTCCTTTTCGAACTTTATCGCCAACTTTTACGTGAATTTTATTTACAAAACCCATCATTCTGGTGCTTAAGTTGGCACTGTTTGAAGCTTGTATTTTTCCACTTACAGTTACAAAAGAGTTGTTGCCATTTGCTGTAACAACACTTGTTTTTACAGTAATTGGTTTTGAGTTATCAACTACTTGTGTATTTTCATCGCTTCCACAACTCATCATTATTAGTGATAGAAAGAAAATAGCTGTTTTAAATATGTTTTTCATCAAAAATTATTTTGTTATTCCCTCGAATGAGGAAATCGTTTAATTAATTATTATTTCTTTTATTAAAAATTAGCACTTCCAACTTCTGGCTCATGCTTCTAACTCTTCTTATTCTTTAGTTAAAAATTGTAAATATGCTTGTGCGTAATTGTATTCAAATATGGTTTGATAATACTGTAATTGTTTGTTGGCATATTGCGTTTCTGCAATTAACAAATCGGATGTTTTTTCAAGCCCTTCTTTAAATCTGTTGGTTCTAATTCGTAAAGATTCTTTAGATTGTTGTAAAGCCAATTCGGTTAATTCCAATTTGTTTTCTGCATCAATAAGCATACGTTTGGCTTTATTTAATTCCAAATTACTTTTTGAGACATATTGTTGGTATTCTAATTTAGACTTTTCATAATTAGCTTTACTTTTTTGTAATTTCCCAAAGCGTTTAGAACCTTGAAAAACATCCCAACTTAATTGAGCGCCAAATAAGTAACCATTAGCATTGCCTTGAAAAATTTTGTCGTCGTATAACTCATAATTTCCAAAAGCGTTTAATCGTGGTAAAAACGCCATTTTATCTGCTTTTGTTAAATTGCCGTAAGCTTGTGTTGCAAAGTCCATAGCTTTAATATCTGCTCTGCTTTCCGGAACTTTTTTAGCAAAACCTGAAGTGTTATTTTTGAGGATTAATTCATCCGAAGGTTTAAGTAAAACATCTTGTGTTTCGTTCATTAAAAACAAAAGGTAATCTGAAGCATTGTGCACATTACTTTTAGCCGTTTGTATTTGGTTTTTCACTTCAATTACACGAACCTCAACAGCCAAAACATCTGCTCGTTGCATATAACCTTGTTTAAAGCTATTGTCTGCTAATTTTTTGTTTTCGTTTGCGGCTTCTAAAGCTTTTTCTAATACATCAACTGCTTTGTAAGATAGTTGCAATTGCATGTATGCTTTTTCTACTTCAAAAGTTAAATAATCATTTGTTCGTTGGGTTTGCAAAGTCATTGCCTCCATTTTTGTTTTGGCAGCACGACGTTGATAGATTCCGTCTATATTAATAAGTGGTTGCAGTATTTCAATTCTAGTAGAATAATTTTCAATTTGTGAGGGATTATTCAGTAAATTAGGGTTAAAATCGTTAGCAGATAAAATTTCTTGATTTAGTTTAGAACCAAATGCCATTAATGGATTTGTAGTTGCAATTCCTGTGTGTGAAACTGAAATATTTGGTAAAAACACAGCATTGGTTTGCTTATAATCTGCTTTGGCAAGATTAAATTCTTGCTGTGATATTTTTAGAGATGTATTGTTTTCTTGAACTTTTAAAATAGCATCTTTTTTGCTAATAGACACTGTTTCTTGTGCTTGCACAAAGAATACAAATATTATAAAAGGTAGAATTAAAAATCTATGCTTCATTATGGAATAATTTTAGGCAAAGATAGGATAGATAAACAATGTTGGAAGTAACTTTTGTTACATTAATTTTTTTTAACTCTAAATTCCCGATGTCGATCTAATTTGTAATATGTGGTAAGTTAAAAGGAATTAGAATTGCATAATTTTTTCGCTTCGGAAATAATTTTTTCAATTTTAGTTGCCGGAAATTTTAGCTGTTTTAGTTTGTGTGAAGCAAATGCAAGTTCTTGAGTGAGAATAATATCACTTTCTATTAGTCGTTTTTTTTCTTTTTTTGTAAGTGTTGTTAATGTAGTTATTGGATATAATCCAAATGCGTCAATATTTTTAGATATTCCATTTCCTTTGGGATAATTCCAACTTAATAAGATTAACTCAACACATTTTCCATAATTGATGGCATCTTCTGTAAATCTTGTGTTAGTTACCAACCATCCTTGTTTTAAAAATGTTGCTTTATTAGGATTGGTATTCCATTTTTTCTGAACATCTAAAAATCTAGAATTTATATACAAAGGAATTTTTACATTGCTTACCGTTTTAATGTTTGAGTGAAATTTACATTCTATGGTAAATGTATTCCCTTCTTTTTCTGCCAATACATCAATTTCATGTGTAACACATTCGCCTTGTAATTGTACACTTACTTGTGTTTTGTAACCTTTTTGCTTCAGTATTGCTCCAACTAAGCGTTCAAAAGGATATCCTGTTGGTCCTAAGTCGAAAATTGCTCTTTTCAAACTGTATTTTGAAGCATAAATGCGATTTGATTTTTTTAATAAGCGAAATGCTTTTTTGTAAATTTCTTTTGTAGTGATTCCGTCATAAAGCTGAGGCGTTATTGTTTTAATAATTAAATTTACATCTTTGCTTGATGCACCACTTTTTTGAAGTGATTTTTTTAGTTTATGAAATGAGAAATGTTCTAATTCGCCAGAAGATTTTCTAATAAAAATTAAGGGTTCATTCATATTGTTTTGTTTTAAAATCTCAATATTTCGGTCATAATCCCAAATCGGATTAAATCAACATGATTATTAAAATAGATATTATAATAATCCATACCATGATAAAATTGAACAAACAAACCAATATCTTCTAAAAATTTGGGATGATAATAAAATGTTAGGCTTGCATTTAATCGGTCTATATCAAAACTGTTTAAATTATTATAGTTATCGAGCATTAAAGATGTTTCTACCTTTAAAGAAAAGTTTGGGGTTCCATCTTTATTAGAATTGATAAAAGGTAATTTAAATGCCGTAAATGCATTGTGCCAACGAAGACCACTATATTGACCATGTAATTCTTCTATCATCCAACTTTTTGGATGAACTTCTATAGAGCTTTTAAAAAACTTAATAGCATTTAAGGTACTGCTATGTGATGTTTTTATAATGCCTATTTCAAAAAAATTTGTAGCAAAATTTCCTGATTGTAAATTAATATTTTCGTTTTCGTCATAAAAATTGTCGTCTTGCCCATTAGAGTGATGCGCAAGTCTTCCGAAAAGTGTATTATTGGTTTTTGATTGTTTGTTGCCCATTACGTAATAGAATGAAACTTGAGGTATATAACTTGGTGTGCGTACAGGGAAAGACTCTTCATTATACATTCTAATAATCACTTGTGAAGTAAGCACAGCCATTAATCTAGAATCTTTTCTTTTTCTTATAATAAAACTCGGACTGATATTAGCTTCAAACATTAGTGGTGCTATGTTTCCAATATCTGTTGGAAAAGTAACATAACTATCTGTTTGATTAACCAATGCTATTTTTGATATATCGAGTTGAGGAAGGCTATCATTATTTTCTTGCGAATATCCATAACTAAAAAGAAAGCACACCAAAACGGAAGTGCAAAAACACCTACTCATACTTTTTTTAAAACGGTTTTTTACTACCATTACATATAAATTATCTTTATAATTTTTGTGATGTTAGAGTTTACTTCAAAACTTGCTTTAGAAAATTTAGGACGATTTCTCATTCCAATAGATTGGTAATTTGAAAATCCAATACCTTCTTTAGGGAGAATGAATTTTTTATCTATTTTACCATTTTCATTTTCATCGTGTAAAATGTTTATGGCATATCTACCTTTTGGTAAATCATTAAAAGTTATAGTCGCAGTATTCTTGACAATAACTACAATATCTTTTTTATAGTATTTCTTATATTTTTCATCGGGAATAGAACCTTCTTTGTTATATATTGCAAATTGAACGACGCCTTTTGAATTTCGCAAGTCTTTTACAGTAATTGTTAAAGAATAGGTTTCTTCATTGTTTTGAAGATTAAAAGACATCAAAATAACTCCGATAATCAGTATGGATATTTTTTTTAGTACGTGTTTCATATTATAGTTCTATTTATTTTCTGCAAACCACCATTTGGGATTTTTTTTCTCTACCAATCCAAACTTTTTAATAGCATGGGTTTCAATATGTGTTACTAAATCATCAACAGAATCGGTTACAAATAACAATTTCATATCTTCCAAACTAATACTTTCGTTTTCAGCCATTACTTGAATATGTTGGCAAAGTTCTTTATGGTATTCAGAATCAAAGATTACGATAGGAAAATTTTGAATCATTTTAGTTTGTATCAGCGTAAGCGACTCAAATAATTCATCTAAAGTTCCTATGCCTCCAGGCATCACTACAAATGCAAAGGAATATTTCATCAATAAAAACTTACGGACAAAAAAATAGCGGATATCTATCCACTTGTGAAGATATGGATTTGGTTTTTGCTCAAATGGAAGGATAATGTTACAGCCGACTGAATATCCACCAGCCTCATAAGCGCCTTTATTAGCAGCTTCCATAATTCCCGGTCCACCACCTGTCATAACAGTAAAGCCAAGTTTTGATACTGCTTCACCAATTTTTACTGCGTTTTTATAATGTTCAGAATCTTTTTTAAACCGTGCTGAACCAAAAACAGTAACACATGGACCTATAAAGTGCATTTTTCTAAATCCATTTATAAAACTAAAAAACACTCTGAATGTAAAAAATAATTCCTTAACTCTTGAAAGCGGACCTCTTAAAAAGAGTGATTCATCAGTTTGTAAACGATAATTATTTTTCTTTTTTCCCATTAGTTTACTTTTTTATAACTCCAAACTGCCAATCCATTCATAATAATAGCAAACAATGCGGTTTTTTGAAGTTGTGGTAAAATATCTGTAAATGAAGAACCTTTGAGCATTACCATTCGCATTACTTCTACAAAATATTTAATAGGGTTAAATTCGGTAAGTGTTTGTGCCCATTTCGGCATGCTTTCAATAGGTGTAAACAATCCACTCATTAAAATAAAAATCACCACAAAAAACCAAGCGATAAACATTGCTTGTTGCTGTGTGTCTGTAAAGTTGGAGATAAAGAAACCCATTCCTAAAATCACCAAAATATAAATAGAGGTGTATCCATAAAGCAAAACAATACTACCCAACATTGGTACATCAAAAATTAGTTTGGCAATGATTAAACCAATGGTTAAAATCCCCATTCCTATTACCCAAAACGGAAACAGTTTACCAATAATAAACTGGTATTTTTTAATAGGAGTTACGTTCATCTGTTCTAATGTGCCAATTTCTTTTTCACGAACAATATTCATTCCTGAGAGAAAAAGAGTTATCATAGTAACCAATAACACCAAAATACCTGGAACCATATAGGTTTTATAGTTTAAAGTTTTGTTATACCAAAAGGAAGGAATACTTACAATATTTTGAGGTTTGTTTTTTATATCAGAAGGTTGCATCAAATCAATTTGTACATTTTTATTAAACTGCTGAATAATTTGATTGATATACACATTTATAACTCCTGCTGCAGCACCATCAATGGCATTGATGGTAATTCCTAAATGGGTTTGCTTGTCTTTTTGTAAGTCTTTTTCAAAATTATTTTGAATTTCTAAAATAACATCAACTTCTCCTATAAGCATTGCTGAACTTGCTAATGCTTCTGATGGAAAATTAGA
>JAKITV010000034.1 GCA_021647885.1 Flavobacteriaceae bacterium
GAAGGTCTTAATCCAACATATTTTAATGCTTCTAAATTGGAGGTAATAAACCAAGCGTTTGTACCTGGAAAACCATGCTTTAAAGTCGTGCCAATATTACCATAAAATTCTTCAACATTTAAACTCTCAAGACGTTCGCCATAAGGTGGATTAAAAACCATGTGCAATACATCGTCTCCAGCCTTTTGGGTTTTAAAGAAATCTTCGTGCTTTATGCTTATAAACTCATCAAGATGTGCATTTTTAACGTTCTCTTTAGCTTTATTAACTGCCGAAGGTGATTTGTCGTATCCCAAAATTTTATAATGAAAATCTCTGGTTTTAGAAAGCAAAGATTCTTCAATTTTTTCAAATAAATCCACATCCCAATCTTGCCAACGCTCAAAAGCAAATTCTTTACGCATTAAGTTTGGCGGAATGTTACAGGCAATCATTGCAGCTTCAATAAGTATGGTTCCGCTACCACACATTGGATCCATAAAATCGGTTTGTCCATCCCAACCAGACAACATAATTAAACCAGCAGCCAGAACTTCGTTTATTGGTGCAATATTAGTTGCTGTTTTATAACCACGTCTATGTAAAGACTCCCCCGAACTATCTAAAGAAATAGTACAAAACTGCTTATCGATATGTACATTGATTTTTAAATCCGGAAAGCGTAAATCTATATTTGGTCGTTCTCCTCCATTATCCCTAAATTTATCTACAATAGCGTCTTTGGTTTTAAGCGCAATATATTTAGAATGTGTAAACACAGTAGAATGTACAGTAGCATCAATCGCCAAAGACCCTGTAGGTTTCATATAATCTTCCCAAGGCATTTTATAAACCTGATTGTATAAATCTTCTTCGTTAAAAACTTTAAAGGTTTTTATAGGTTTTAAAATTTTAATAGCTGTACGTAAACCTAAATTAGCTTTATACATAAAGCCCTTATCACCATAAAAACTTACATTTCTTACACCAATTCTTACGTCTTGTGCTCCAAGATTTCGCAGTTCTTTTGCCAAAAGTTCTTCAAAACCAAACAAGGTTTTGGCTACCATTTTAAAATTATTCTCCATTGCAAAGGTCAAATAGATTGCAAAAATACTTTATTTTTGTTGCGACACATATTAATACATGACAAAAGACACAAAAGATTGGTTTACTTCTTGGTTCGACTCTCCTTATTATCACATATTATACAAAGACAGAGGTTTTGATGAGGCTAAAAGTTTTATGGCAAACCTCACAAGTTATCTTAACATTCCTAAAGGTGGGAAAATTTTGGATTTAGCCTGTGGAAAAGGGAGACATTCGGTGTATTTAAACTCGATTGGCTACAATGTTACAGGAGTAGATTTGTCGCCTCACAGCATTGCATACGCCAAACAATTTGAAAACAAAACCTTACATTTTGATGTTCATGATATGAGCAAACCTTATTCGCAGCAATTTGATGCTGTTTTTAATTTATTTACGAGTTTTGGTTATTTTGAAAATGAAGAAGATAACTTGAACACTATAAAAGCTATTAAAGCAAACCTGAAAAATAATGGCATTGGTGTTATCGATTTTATGAACGTAAATTTTGTGATTGATAACCTTGTGACAGAAAACACTAAAACCGTTGACGGCATCGAATTTAAGCTTAAACGTTATGTGGAACATGGTTATATTATAAAAGATATTTCCTTTGAATTTGAAGGCGAACCTTATAACTATAAAGAAAGTGTTAAGGCAATAACCCTTAATGACTTTAAAGAGATGTTCCAAAAAGCGAACATTCAGCTATTGGATATTTTTGGAGATTATAAATTGCATAAATTTGACAAAAACACTTCTGAACGTTTAATATTAATTTTCATGTAATATGACTAATTTTCTCCTTCTAATTGCTACAGTACTTATTGGCTACGCTTTTGTTCTGGTTTTTAAACCCACAAAACAAAAAAATCTAAAGTTATTATTGGCTTTTAGTGGTGCGTTTTTATTATCTATAACTGTTTTTAATTTTTTACCAGAAGTATTTACTAATAATAACAACAAGACTATTGGGTTGTTTATTATGGCTGGTATTTTGCTCCAAATTATTTTGGAGTTTTTCTCTAAAGGTGCCGAACATGGACATGTACATTTAAGTAAAAACTCATCTGCTTTCCCTTGGTTGCTTTTTATAAGTTTAAGTATTCATTCCGTTTTAGAGGGCATCCCAATAGAGGCTCACGACAATTTAATTTATGGTATTATTATTCATAAACTCCCTGTTGCAATTATCTTATCAGCATTCTTTTTAGCTTCGGAATTAAGTCGTATAAAGATTTTATTTTTCTTGACCTTATTTGCCTTAATGACACCTTTAGGTGTTTTATTATCTCAAGAAACAAATATTTTTAAAATCTATTATACTGAAATTTCGGCGTTAGTAATAGGCATATTTTTGCATATTTCAACAATAATTTTATTTGAAACCAGCGAAGGACATAAATTTAATCTAACAAAACTAATCGTTATAGTTGTTGCTATTACAATAGCTTATTTTTTATAATTTTAAAATTTGATATTTACAAATTAGAAATTACATTTTGCAACTTTTCTCTTATTGCATTGGCTATTTCTCCAAGTGTTTCGTTAGGAATGGCTTGCATAGAAGCAGCAGGATCGACTGCCGAAACTTCTATTTTTCCTTTTTCTCTTTCTTGAACAATAACATTACAAGGTAGCATTGTACCAATTTTATCTTCAGCTTGTAAAGCTTTATATGCAAAAGGTGCATTACATGCTCCTAAAATTTTGTAATTATAGAAATCTACATCAAGCTTCTTTTTTAGTGTCGCTTTAATATCTATTTCGGTAAGGACTCCAAAACCTTCTTTTTTTAATTCTTCGGTAACTTTTTCAATCACTTGATTGAAATTCCCTAAAACGGTTGCTTTAAAATAATAGCTCATAGTTGTAATTACATGATTTGTTAAATTATCTTTTTCTAATTAAATTGCTATTCGATTCTTAATAAAAATTGTGAGAATTGAATTTGTAATATGTTATCTAAATCTGGTGTTAAATTATTTAATATAGCATTCACCAAAAATATTGTCAAAAATATGTGTTTGATTTTCATTTGTTACTTACATTATAGAGTAGTTAATGCTTATTTTATGTTTTAATCATTCTTAAAATTACGCAAATATTATTGAAATAAGCCTTTTTTTAACTATAAAATAAGTTCATTATTACACAAATTTTGGATACTATCTTTAGGCATCAAACTTCTTTATACCTCAACAAACGCAAGGCATTAAGCACTACGATTAATGTAGAACCTTCGTGAATGGCAACAGCCACACCTATACTAGCCCAACCAATTAGAGTTGACGGAATTAAAATTGCAACAATCCCTAAACTTATCCAAAGATTTTGTTTAATAATTCGTTTAGATTTTCTGCTTAACCCAATAACAAAAGGTAAGTTTTCGATTTTATCAGACATTAATGCGACATCTGCTGTTTCGAGTGCCACATCACTTCCAGCTGCTCCCATAGCAATACCAACTGTACTATTTGCCATTGCTGGAGCATCATTTACACCATCGCCAACCATTGCGATTTTGGTGTATTTTTCTTTTAATTCTTGTATGGCTGTTACTTTGTCTTCTGGTAATAGGTTTCCTTTTGCTTCTGTAAGACCGATTTGTTTGGCGATAGAATCTCCAACATTTTGATGATCGCCAGTAAGCATTATCATTTTTTTGATACCCATTTCTTTTAGACGTAATAACGTACTTTTTGCAGTTTCTCTTGGTGTATCCATTACACTTAATAAACCTATTAATTCAGCATTTAACGAGACTAACATTACTGTATGACCATTATTTAGCAACTCAGTTATTTGAGAAGAAACAATATCACTAATTGTTACATTCTCTTCAATCATAAGTTTTTCATTACCTATTAGAATGTTTGCTCCTTTATAAGTTGCTCTAATTCCTTTTCCTTGAATGGCTTTTATGTTTGACGCCTCATTTTTTGTTTCAATATTATATTTCGATTTGATGTCTTTTGAAATGGCTTTTGCCAAAGGATGATTGCTCAAACTTTCTACATCCAATACTAATTCTAAAAACTCATTTTTATTAAACCCGTTTAACGGAATGACATTTGTTAGTTTTGGTTTTCCTTCGGTAAGCGTTCCTGTTTTATCGAATGCAATGGTTGTTAGGCTTCCTAAATCTTCTAATGGACGACCTCCTTTTATAAGCACACCTCCTTTTGCTGCTCTTGCGATACCACTAAGCACAGCACTTGGCGTAGAAATTGCTAAAGCACATGGACTTGCAGCAACCAAAACACTAATGGCTCTATAGATGCTTTCTTTTGAAGTTTCGTCTATAACTAAATAAGCAAAACACAAGGTTACCACCAAAATTATAACTGCTGGAACAAACCATTTTTCAAACTTTTTGGTTGCCAATTGCGTAGGCGATTTTTTGGTTTCTACCTCGCTTACCATTTTTACCAAACGAGCAATAGTTGAGTCTTCACTTAGTTTTAATACTTTTATTTCGAGAGCATTATCTCCATTTATGGTGCCTGTAAAAACTACATTTGTTTTGTCTATTTTTCTAAATTCTGGAAGATTATTTGCATCTTCAATAGCCGTTTTATCTATTGGAATACTCTCGCCTGTAATTGAGGCTTGATTTATACTGCTACTTCCTTTAATAATTACACCATCTGCCGAAATTTTGGTATTTGGTCTTACTATAATTATATCGTTAATTTGTAATTCTTCTACTGGAATTTCTACAATTTTGTCGCCTTTTTTAATCAATGCCGTTTTTGGTGATAATTCGCCCAACGCTTCAATAGATTTTTTGGCTTTGTTCATCGCATATTTTTCTAATGCGTGACCAATACTAAATAAAAACAATAACAATGCACCTTCTTCCCAACTGCCAATATATGCAGCTCCGGCAGCTGCAACAATCATTAAAAAATCTATTTCAAACTCTCCTTTTCTAATTCTTCCAATGGCTTCGAGGGTTGTGTAATAGCCTCCAAAGAAATAAGTTGTTATGAAACTGTATAATGCCCATTTCTCTGGCAAATTGGTTGCAAATTCTATAATTATTCCTGTGAAGAAAAAAACGCCTCCTATAATTGCAAAGTAAAGTTCTGTTTTTTTACCGAAGATTCCTCCGTGATTGTGGCCATGACTGTCGTTTTTGGTATGCTTTTGTTTCATTTAATTATAAAGAAATTAAAAGGGGAATTATAGTTCATTACATTTATCGCAAATGCCTTTTACCACAAGGTTTATATTTTCGGTAATAAAACCTTCAGGTACTTTAATTTGAGGTATTTTATAATCCGTTAAGCAAACGGTTTCGGCGCAGTTGTTACAATGAAAGTGCAAATGCAAATCGTTACCCATTTGGCAGTTACAATTTTCTTCACATAAAGCGTATTTTGTAATTCCTGTACCATCATCAATTTTGTGTGCAATTCCGTTATTTACAAAGGTTTTTAGTGTTCGGAATAATGTAGTTCTATCCGAATTATCAAAATAATCTTCGATATTGGTTAAACTAACTGCAACTTTTTTATTATAGAGAAACTGTAAAACCAACAAACGCATTGCCGTTGGCTTTACATTGTTTTGCTCTAATATGTTCTCAAAAAAATCAGCCATTTATTGTAAATTAAAACGTTTTAAAGAATCACATGTTTTTATACTATAAGCATCATTGACATCTGATACGTAAATAATACCATCTGCCGGAAATGGAGTTGATGCTTTGCTACATATAATTTCTACTGCTTTTTGAGTTTCTTCATCTTGACAAACCAGTTCTAATTTAATCACTTTACTATCTGCAAAGTGAAATTTTAAAGAGGGAAGAGAATCTTCGCGTTTGTACTTTCCTGTTCCTTCACATTCTAGCAGAGTAACACTTTCAAAGCCATTTTCTTTAAGGGCTTCTACTACTTTCCCTACTCTATTAGGTTTTATATATGCTTTAATTTCTTTCATGTTTTTGTTTTAATGTTCGTGTTCTTCAAACTCGCCTTTATTTAATTCTGCATTAACATAATAAGCACCTTTTGTAACAACTATAGTATCTTTATGTGTTTGATTAATAAAGACGACTTCCGAAAATCCTAAATCTGAAACCCCTCTATTTATTTGAATCTTTTCAAGCTCTACATTATCTTTATCTTTTTTCTTGAGAATAAAAATATAATCTAAACCATTTTCTTTAACAAAAGCTTCATCGGGTAAAGCATCTACCTTTTTATTTGCTGTTATAATTCTTGCTTCCACAAACATACCTGTGAGTAGGCCTTCATGGTTTCCAATAATTTTAGCATGCACTTTTACAGCACGTGTTTGCATATCGAAAGCTCTTCCTAAAGCAAATATTTCGGCTTCGTATATCTTATCGGGTCTTGTGGTTAAGCCAAAGGTTATTTTTTGTCCAACTTTAACTTTATCAATATCTTTTTCAAATACTTTTAACCCAATATGAAGATGATCATTATCAACAATTTCAAACATTTCTTGCTCTGGTGATACATATTTACCTATGTTAATTTCTACATTTTGAATGTAACCCTGAATTGGTGCAATTATTGGAACTGAAGATACTATTTGCCCACTCTCAAGAGCAGTAACATTTACACCCATTAATTGTAAGGTAGATTTTGAAGCATTTAATACTGCCTTTCCTTCAAAATAATTGGCTTCGGCCTGCTGAAAAGATTTTGATGATGTAATACCATCTTTTAACAATTCCTTTTTACGTTTAAAATCTTTTTCTAAAAAAGAAATATTGCTTTTAGCTGAAAGATATTCGCGCTGCATATTGATAAACTCAGGATTGCTTAAACGTGCAATGACTTGACCTTTACGTACAAAATCGCCTTCAATTACCACTACACTTTGTACTCTTCCTCCAATAATAGCACTTACACTTGCCATTTTTTGAGGTGGCAACTCCAATTGCCCATTTACCTTTAAGGCACCTCCCAAATTTACTTGTTTAATAGCTCCTATTTCAATATTCATCACTTCTAATTGCTTTAATTGTAATGTAAGAATATTAGAAATTTCATCTTCGTGTTCATTATTTCCTTCACTAATAACTTCACTTTTATCATTATGATCATCGTGATTATCACCTTCATCTTTATGATTTTTGGTTGTGTTTCCACAACTTCCTAGAATAAATAGGATTATGATAATTGTACTTATTTTTAATATGTTTTTCATCTCTTTAATTGTATTTTCCTGTTAGATAGTTAATTTCGTTTATGGTTTGATTATACAGGTTTAGTCTGTCTAGATAATCTCTTTTAATTTGTACTGCTTGTTCTAAAGTCGCTATATACTCTACATAACCAATTTCGCCTTCTTTATAAGCAATATTTGCAGAAGAAAATAGTTTATCGGCCAATTGCAATCCTTTAGTTTCATAGTACAACAAAGAGGCATTGTGCTTTTCAAATTCTTGAAAATTGCTTTGCAAAGCCGAATTTATATCTAATTTTGTTTGTTCATAATTCATTAGAGCAATTTCAGTACTTTTTTTAGCTGCTTGTGTTTTTCCTTTTTGAGACCAGAAAAACAAAGGTACTTTTACACCTACTTGAAAGCCCGAAAAATTACTTACACCTTCTATTTGCTGATTAAAATAGCCAGCCGACAAATCGGGTAAAAATCGGGATTTTTCAAGTTTATATTGTCCTTCTGATACACTAACGAAGTTCTTTTGCAGTTTTAAAAGTGCATTATCTCCTTTTAAATCTTTGGCTAAAAAGTCTACTTTTTGTAAATCGTTGTCAACAATAGTAACAACAGTATCTGCATTAAGTAAGAATTGTAATTGCTGTCTTAAATTTTCAACATCTAAATTAGCTTCAGACTTTAAAAGTTTAATTTCTTCGCTTTTACCTTCAGCTGCAATCTTTTCGATTAAGTTAGATTCACCAAGTTCAAATCTTTTTTGTGCAATGACAGCAAAATTTTGAAACTCTTTTTCTAATTCCGAAATTAACAGCAATTTACTCTTAGCAAACCACAACTCCATAAAGGTAGCTCTAACATTACGTTCTAAAATGTTCTTTTCTAAAGCTAGAGATGCTTCACTTAAAGCTATTCTTTCTTTTTGCAATTTTGATTGTGTTCCATAAACAGTTGGGAATTTAAAATCTTGAGATATATTCCACTGATAATCTGCTTGTTGCGCATTAATTTGTCCTTTTGTATAAGAAATAGACGTTTTATCAAGATCGAAAGTCGATTTTTTTAAATACTCTTGCTTTTCAATTTCAAGGGTTGCAGCTTTTATAGTTGGATTATTTTCAAAAGCAATAGAAACCGCTTCTTCAATATTGATATTTTGCAATTTTTCTTGTGCATTAACCGATTGCATTCCTGCAAAAGTTAAAAACCCTATGAGCAACAAACTCGCTAGCGTTGTATTCATTTTTTTATGCGCTCTTTTTTCTGATTTACTTTCTACCATATAGTATAACACTGGAACAACTAGTAAAGTTAGCAAGGTTGATGAAATTAAGCCACCAATTACAACCGTTGCCAAAGGACGTTGCACCTCTGCTCCAGCAGATGCCGAAATTGCCATAGGTACAAATCCCATAATAGCTGCAACTGCAGTTAGTAATATTGGTCGTAATCGCTCTTTGGTTGCAAGTAGTATTCGTTTTTTTAAGTCTGTTAGACCCTCCTGTTTTAGACTATTAAATCGACTTACTAAAACCAATCCGTTCAACACTGCGACCCCAAACAGTACTACAAATCCAACACCAGCCGAAATACTAAAAGGCATACCACGTAAGAATAAGCTATAAATACCACCAATGGCTGCCAATGGTACTGCCATATAAATCATAGTAGCTTGTGAAACAGAATGCAAAGCAAAGTAAAGCAGTATAAATATTAAGAATAACGCGATTGGCACAACAATAGATAAACGCTCTTTCGCTCGTTTTAAATTTTCAAAAGAACCTCCATATTCAATAAAATAACCATCTGGAAGTTCTAATTGCGCTTCTAATTTTTGTTGTATTTCTTCTACCATAGACTCTACATCGCGACCTCTAACATTAACTCCAACAGACACTCTGCGATAGGTATTATCACGAGAGATTTGCATGGGTCCGGGTTTATAGCTAATATCTGCTAATTCCTTGAGTGGAATTTGAGTATCGGAATTTGGTAAATCCACAAATAGGTTTCGTAAATCGTCTATACTTTGTCTATAAGCATCTGAAAAGCGTACTACTAAATCAAAACGCTTTTCGCCTTCAAAAATAATTCCTGCATCAGCACCTGCAAATGCTGCACTTACATAACTATTTAATTTATCAATTGTAAGTCCATATTTTGCCAATTTTGATCTCTGGTAAATTACCGTAATTTGTGGTAAGCCATCAGTAGCTTCAGCACGTACATCTGCAGCTCCATCAACAGTTTTAATTATTTTTGCCATTTCTTGTACTTTAATTGCCAAGACATCTAATTCGCTACCATATAGTTTAATGGCAACATCTTCACGAACACCTGTAAGAAGCTCATTAAATCGTAGTTCTACAGGTTGTGTGAAAATAAAATTAGCTCCAACAATTACTTCTAATTTTTTTTGCATTTTTTCTATTAACTCAGCTTTGGTTAATGCTGAAGTCCATTTGTCCATATCTTTTTCTAAAATAATAAAGCTATCGGCAATATCCATAGGCATTGGATCTGTTGGGATTTCGGCAACGCCAATTCTTGAAACCATTGTTATTACTTCAGGAAAATTAGCATTGATAATATTTTCAACCTCTTTTGAAACTTTTATGGATTCGGATAAAGAACTTCCTGGTTTCATAATAATCTGCATCGCAATATCGCCTTCATCTAATTTTGGAATAAATTCTCCTCCCATTTTTGAAAATACAAATCCTGAACTTACTAATAGAATTAAAGCAATAACAACAACTGTTTTTCTAAATATAAGAGCTCTTTGAATTATCGGTTTGTAGGCTTTAAATATTCCTCTCATCATTTTATCACTCACTCTTGTCAACCAATCTTCAATATTGGTAAACCATGTTCGTTTGCTTTGCGAAGTAGGCTTCATAAATAATGATGCCATTACAGGAACATAAGTTAAACATAGTAATAATGCGCCTAGAACTGCAAAACCAAAGGTAAATGCCATAGGGCGGAACATTTTTCCTTCTACTCCTGTTAAAAATAAGATTGGTGTAAATACAATAAGGATAATTAATTGTCCGAAAAAGGCTGAATTCATCATCATGCTACTCGACTTATAGGTAAGCACATCCATTTCTTGTGAAGTGAAATCTTTTTTACTTTTCTTAAGTCGCTCTTGTATATGATATACTGTTCCTTCTACAATAATTACTGCTCCGTCAACAATAATCCCAAAATCAATAGCACCTAATGACATTAAGTTTGCCCAAACACCTGTGGCTTTCATTAGAATAAAAGCAAATAGTAAGGACAATGGGATAATAGATGCAGTAAGTAATCCGCCTCGTAAACTTCCTAATAAAAACACCAATACAAACACAACAATCAATGCGCCTTCGATTAAGTTTTTAGTAACTGTACTCGTAGTTCGTGCAATAAGGTCGCTTCTATCTAAAAATGGTCTAATCTCAAGACCTTCAGGTAATGATTTTTGAATGTTTTTAATTCGTGCTTGTACATTTTTAATGACCTCATTAGGATTTTCTCCTTTTAACATTAATACTTGACCACCAACAGATTCTTGACCATCTTCGGTAAATGCGCCATAACGTACTGCAGAACCAAAATGAACTGCATCTGCTACATCTTTAATTAGGATAGGTGTATTTTCAATATTTTTAATTACAATATTTTCAATGTCTTCTAGTGTTCTTGCTAAACCTTCACCACGAATAAAATTAGCTTGATGATTTTTTTCAATGTATGCGCCACCAGTATTTGAATTATTACTCTTTAATGCTTCAAACACCTCACTTATACTAATTCCCATACTATTTAATCGGTTGGGGTTTAGAGCTATTTCATATTGTTTTACATTACCTCCAAAAGAGTTTATCTCAACAACTCCAGGTACTAATGCCATTTGTCGTTTTACAATCCAATCTTGAATTGTACGTAGGTCTGATGGAGAATATTTATGTTCAAATCCTTTTTGGGGAACCAATGAGTATTGATAAATTTCTCCTAAACCAGTAGCTATTGGAGCCATAAATGGTTTTCCGAAACCTTCTGGAATATCTTCCTGTATTGCGGTAAGCTTTTCTTGAACCAGTTGTCTAGGTAAATAGGTTCCCATATTATCTTTAAATACTATGGTTACTACTGACAGCCCAAAACGTGATACAGAGCGCAACTCTATAACACTTGGCAAATTGGCAACAGCCAGCTCTATGGGATAGGTTACAAATTGTTCAATATCTTCTGTTCCCAAATTTGGAGCAACAGTAATTACTTGTACTTGATTGTTTGTTATATCTGGTACTGAGCCCAGTTTAATAGTCATCATTGAATAGGTTCCTGCTCCAATGAGTACAAGAATAAGCAAACCAATAATGAATTTATTATTAATAGAAAAGTTAATGATTTTATTAATCATAAAAAATGAGTTATAATGTTTATTATAAATGATTTGTAGTACTTAATTGATATTAAGAACTATTGATAATAAGATTCCTGCTTGCGCAGGAATGACATTAAACTCGTGGAGGTTGTAGAATGGAGTTTGTAATATCTTTACCTAAACCATCAAAATGTAAGTAGATTTTAGTAGATATCTTATGTGATGCTTCGTCAGAATCATCTAAATTAAAAGATGTAGCGTGAATATGACAGCAATGACATTGACAAAAAGGGGAACATAAATCTAAATTATTGTGATCTTGATCTAAATCTCCATTATGTGATATTTCAATTTTAATATCATTATCCACAATGCTACCATCTTCACAAGGCGTAAAGTTGAGTGCTAATATATATATAGATAATATGAATGCTAAAAATTTCACAGAGGCAAATATACAAATTATTAAATGCAATGGTATTGCAATCTTTATTCTATACTTGCTTAATTATTTTTTGCTTATGGTTTTTTTAATAATACTTTTTTCGTAACCAAAAAGCTACTCGAACCAATAAAATTAGAGCAGGAACTTCCACCAATGGTCCAATAACTCCAGTAAAAGCTTGACCAGAATTTAGTCCAAAAACTGCAATAGCAACAGCAATTGCCAATTCAAAATTATTCCCAGTTGCTGTAAATGCTACTGATGCGGTTATATCATAATCAGCACCCATAGCTTTGGTAAAGAAAAAACTAATGATAAACATTAAACTAAAATATATAAGAAGTGGAACAGCAATAATTATAACGTCCATAGGAATTTCAACAATCAATTCACCTTTAAGCGAGAACATTAACACAATTGTAAATAATAAAGCCATTAAAGTTATTGGAGAAATAGACGGAATGAATTTTTTGTTGTACCATTCTTCGCCTTTTAGTTTCACTAAAATTAGTCTGCTTAATATTCCCATCACGAAAGGAATACCTAAATAAATGGCTACACTTTCTGCAATTGTTCCGATTGAAATATCCACAATTGCACTTTCAAATCCGAAATAAGGTGGAAGAATAGTAATAAAAATCCAAGCATAAAAACTATATGCAAAAACTTGAAAAATACTGTTAAGAGCGACCAAACCTGCACCATATTCGCTACTGCCTTCTGCAAGGTCGTTCCAAACTAAAACCATTGCAATACAGCGTGCTAAACCAATTAATATTAGTCCGACCATATATTCAGGATAATCACGTAAAAATGTGATTGCTAAAACAAACATCAAAACTGGACCTATAATCCAATTTAATATTAATGAAATAGAAAGGATTTTAATATTCTTAAACACTTTTGGTAACAAATTGTAATTTACTTTTGCCAAAGGTGGATACATCATTAGAATTAATCCTATTGCGATTGGAATATTTGTTGTACCACTACTTGTAGTTTCAATTAATGTTGAGATTGATGGTATAAAATAGCCTAGACCTACACCTATAACCATTGCGATAAAAATCCATAATGTTAAATAACTATCGAGAATATTTAACTTTTTTTTAGTTGAAGTCTTTAAGTCTGCTTTCAATAGTTTGGATTTCTTTAAGTTTAGTAATTAATCGGAAGGTAATTTATGTGATTCTTTTTTCATATTTATTTCCCACGAAAGTGGGAATCTTTTTTTAATAACAACTTGTGTTTCCACAACTATTATTTTCCTGTATTGGAGGACAAGCAACAGTACCAAAAGAACAATACACACAACAGTCTCCTTGAATTGGTTTTAAAACTGTTTTACAATTTTCGCATTCATAAAAAAACTGACATGCGTTTATCGGCATTTCTTCTACTTTCTGATGTCCGCAATTAGGACAGGTTATTGTAGATTTTAATATCACTTCCATTATTTAATTACTTTGTATCCAGTTGAGCTTCTATGCTTTTTTCCATTTTGTAGTCATCCATAACAAAACCATTACCAATATCTTTAACTATAGAACCAATATTTTTAAAGCCTAATTTTTCATAGGCACTAATAGAATTACTGTTATGCTTATTTACGGTAAGAACCACTTTATTACAGTTCATACTTTTAGTTTTATCATAAATAAATTGCATCGCTGTTTTACCAATTTTTCTTCCTCTATAATTTTTTAAAATATAAATTTTACTCAAAAACAAGGCATCATTTTCTTTAATAACAGATAAGTAACCAACGTCATTGTTCTTATAATTAATGATGAAATATTCAAAACCGTTATCAACTTGAGTAGCAATAGCACTTTCAGTTTGATATTTAGTAAGCATATACTCTACTTGCATTAATCCTAATATAGAAATGTAATGTTCTCGCCAAATTGTATTCGCCAATTGTGCTATGAGTTTATAATCAGAGGTTGTGTTTGCAATATTTATTCTAGTCATAAGTTTTAATTTTTTACTTTTTGTACTAGCTAAATCACATAAAACAAAATCATAAAAAAGTGGCAAAGTGCTCCAGCAAGAACGAAAAAGTGCCAAATAACATGGTTATATGGAATACGCTTTATAGCATAAAATAAGATGCCTACTGTATAAAACATTCCTCCAGCAAAAAACCATAAAACACCTCTACTTCCTATTGCTTCGGATAGATTAGAAAAATCAAATACAATCAGCCAACCCATAAGCAAATACAATGAAGTAGAAAATATTTCAAATCTTCCGGTAAAAAAAAGCTTAAGAATTACACCAAAAGCTGCAATTCCCCAAACAATCCAAAACAATGTCCAACCCAAACTGTGCTCTAAAGTTATTAGTAAAACTGGTGTGTAAGTACCTGCTATTAAAAAATATATACCAATGTGGTCAACAATCCTAAAATAATGTTTTAGCTTTTCCCCTCTTACTGCGTGATACAAAGTAGATGCCGTAAATAATAAAATAATTGAAATACCATAAACAATAACACTAAATAAACTCCAATCTGTTTTATTTGTTCGTAATACTATAAGCAATACTAAACCTGCAATTCCTAACAATGCACCAATAGCATGAGAAATGGAGTTTAATTGCTCTTCTAGTTTAGTTTGAATTGTCATTTGCAGTTGTTATAGAAGCTGGTTTTAACCATTTATCGGTAAGATCATAAAAGTCAATATCGAGAGGAGATTTTTGACGTTCTAATCTTCCGCTTTGAAAATTACGTTGCAAAACATCTTCAATTAAATAATCTTCCTTCTCATTAAAAGGGTCGTACTTTTTTTTCAAAGACATATCAAATAATTTAGCTGTATTATTATACCAAAATGCTCGCCAACCATTACGCAATTCTTTAATTAGACTGTAAGCGGTTTCTCCTGTTTGTCTGTGTATTAGCTTTATTAAAATCTGTCCTTCTGTTCTAGTAAATTTCTTAAGTTTTTCTGATAATTCTCCTTCAATATATTTCTGAATCCGTTTTGCATAGCGTTTCTTATCGCGTTTTTTTTCTATATTACCTAAACGCTCATTAAGTTTTTCTAAACGCTCGGCTGCTAATTTTGCATAAGGATAAACTTTTATTGTTTTTCGTCGCAAAATTAAATAACGTCTTCGGTCTTCTTTTCCATTAAATTTTAGCTTATGCAATAACATAACCTCATCCAAATTAATTGCAGTTCTTGGTATGGAATCACCTTCAACTATAATGTATTCATACTCAATAGAGTCTTGTTCAAACTCTTCAACTTGAGCAAAAATCAATAGTGGAAATAGAAAAAAGATGTAACTTAAATATTTCATTTAATTCAAAAACCCTAAAAGAATTTTAATAAAGCAAAATTAATAATTTACATACTCTTAAACCTTAAAATAGTATTAATATTATTATTTTAGTGCAAAACTTTTATACATGGCGAAGAAGAACATATTAAACAAAAAATCGATTTCCTTTTTAGAAAAATATTTAAACAATGCTGCACCAACTGGCTACGAATGGGATGGACAAAAACTTTGGATGGATTACCTCAAACCTTATGTAGATGAATTTATTACAGACACTTATGGTACTGCTGTTGGCGTAATAAACCCAAAAGCTAAATATAAGGTTGTAATTGAAGGTCATGCTGATGAAATTTCCTGGTATGTGAATTATATTTCGGACAATGGTTTAATTTATGTGATAAGAAATGGTGGAAGCGATCACCAAATAGCACCAAGTAAAATTGTAAATATCCATACTAAAAAAGGTATTGTTAAAGGTGTTTTTGGCTGGCCAGCCATTCATACCCGAATGAAAGGAAAAGAAGAACCTCCAAAACCGGAAAATATTTTTATAGATGTTGGTTGTAAGAAAAAAGAAGAAGTTGAAAAACTAGGCATTCATGTTGGTTGTGTTATCACATATCCTGATGAGTTTCATATACTAAACAAAAACAACTTTGTCTGTCGTGCTTTAGATAACAGAATGGGTGGATTTATGATTGCTGAAGTGGCTCGTCTGCTACACGAAAATAAAATAAAATTACCTTTTGGATTATATATCACAAATTCTGTACAAGAGGAAATTGGTTTACGTGGTGCACAAATGATTACTGAAACCATTAAACCCAATGTAGCTATCGTAACAGATGTCACACACGATACCACTACTCCAATGATAGACAAGAAAAAAGAAGGTCATTGCGAAATGGGTAAAGGTCCAGTTATTGCTTACGCTCCAGCTGTTCAACAAAAACTACGTGATTTAATTACAGATACTGCCGAAGAAAAGAAAATCCCTTTTCAACGTGCAGCATTATCTCGTGCTACTGGAACAGATACTGATGCTTTTGCTTATAGTAATGGAGGTGTTGCTTCGGCATTAATTTCTTTACCATTACGTTATATGCATACCACAGTAGAAATGGTGCACAAAAGTGATGTTGAAAATGTAATACGTATGATTTACGAAACACTGCTTAAAATAAAAGATGGTGATTCGTTTAGTTATTTTGAATAATATTTTTTTCATTCCCATGAAGGTGGGAATCTTATTTTAAACGTCATTGCTTTATCCCAATAGCTCCCGATAACTATCGGGACGGGAAGAAGCAATCTGTTTGTTGAGAGTTCTTATTAAAAAGATTACCACGTCACTTCACTCCTCAAATTAAGTAGTATTTACTGTAATGACGTTTCTAATCATGAGATTCCTGCATTCGCAGGAATTTATAAAGCATTATCCATAATACTCTGCACGACTTCTGGATTTAACAAGGTGCTTGTATCACCCAAATCACCAGTATCTTTTTGTGCAATTTTACGTAAAATACGTCTCATTATTTTACCTGAACGTGTTTTAGGCAAGCCTTGAGTAAACTGTATTTTATCTAACTTTGCTATGGGTCCAATATGCTCTGCAATTATTTGGTTGATTTCTTTGCGCAAATTGTTTTGGTCACGAGACTCACCTGTTTCTTTTAAAATAACATAACCATATAATGCATTGCCTTTTATATCGTGTGGAAATCCTACAATAGCAGATTCGGCAACAGCAGGATGCTCGTTAATAGCATCTTCTATTGGTGCAGTACCTAAATTGTGACCAGAAACAATGATAACATCATCTACTCTTCCTGTAATGCGATAGTAACCTACCTCATCACGAAGTGCTCCGTCTCCACTAAAATACATGCCTTTATATGCAGAAAAATAGGTGTCTCTATAACGTTCATGATTTCCCCAAATGGTTCTTGCTATTCCTGGCCAAGGGAATTTAATACACAAGCGACCATCTACTTGATTCCCTTTTATTTCGTTTCCGTTTTCGTCCATTATTGCAGGTTGAACCCCAATAAATGGTAAAGTTGCATACGTTGGTTTTGTTGGTGTTACAAAAGGAATTGGCGTTATCATAATGCCTCCTGTTTCTGTTTGCCACCATGTATCAACAATTGGGGATTTCTTTTTGCCAATATTATCGTTATACCATTTCCATGCTTCATCGTTTATAGGCTCACCAACCGTACCTAAAACTTTTAACGACGATAGGTCATATTTTTCTACAAAGTCTAAGCTTTGCTTTGCCAAAGCACGAATAGCTGTTGGTGCAGTATAGAATTGATTGATTTTATGCTTTTGCACAACTTCCCAAAAACGTCCCCAATCAGGATAAGTTGGAACACCTTCAAACATAACTGTTGTGGCTCCATTTGCTAATGGTCCATACACAATATAACTGTGTCCTGTAACCCAACCTATATCAGCAGTACACCAATACACATCATCATTGTTATACTGAAACACATTTTTAAATGTATAAGCTGTAAATACCATATAGCCTGCTGTAGTATGAACCATACCTTTTGGTTGTCCTGTAGAACCAGAAGTATAGAGAATGAATAATGGGTCTTCGGCATTCATGATTTCCGGTTCACAATCTTTTGAAGCTTTATCCAATAAAGGTTGCATCCATTTATCACGACCTTTTTTCATATTAATTCCTGAATTAATGCGCTTAACAACCAAAACGGTTTCTACACATTGTGTATTTCCCAGAGCTTCATCTACAATCCCTTTTAAATCGATTGTTTTTTCCCCTCTAAAAGAACCATCGGAAGTTAAAACCATTTTACAATCGCAATCGTTAATTCTTGTGGCTAAAGCAGTTGATGAAAAACCTGCAAACACTACAGAATGTATTGCACCAATACGAGCGCAAGCCAATAATGAAATTGCCAATTCCGGGATCATAGGTAAATAGATACATACACGATCCCCTTTTTTTATGCCTTGATCTTTCAAGACATTAGCCATTTTACAAACACGTTCATGCAATTGCTTGTATGTGATATGTTGTGCTTTTTCTTCTGGATTATTTGGCTCAAACAGTATAGCTGTTTTGTCGCCTTTTGTACGCAAATGCCTGTCGATACAGTTTTCGGTAATGTTGAGTTTTGCACCTTCAAACCATTTTACTTCTGGTTTAGAGAAATCCCAACTCAAGACTTTGTCCCATTTTTTGCGCCACATAAAATGTTCTTCGGCGATTTCTTCCCAAAAATTTTCTGGTTCCCGAACCGATTTTCTATAGACTTGGTAATATTCTTCGAGGTGTTTTATATGGTAGTTGCTCATAACGAATTATTTTCTTACTACTCTCTAACTATTGAGATTGGCTATAAATATAAAACAAAATACAATCCTTACAAATAACACTTTTAATCATTCTAATTTTTATTAGGAATAATATCGATTTTTTTTTTAAGCAAAATTTAATTACTCATAAATTGTCCTAAAATTACTTATTTTCGTTTTATGAAATAAACCATAGCTATAAATATGATATTAACCGATATAATAAAGTGGCTTATTACATCTGACTTATAAAAAAATTAAATATCTACAGATGAATACTAATTTCCTTCAAACTCCAATAGATTACTTAAAAGGCGTTGGTCCAAATCGTGCTGACTTACTACAAAAAGAGTTAGGCATTCATACTTATCAAGATTTAATCAACTTATTTCCAAATCGATACATAGACCGAACACAATTTTATAAGATAAATCAATTACAACGCAATAATGCAGATGTACAGGTTATTGGACAAATAATTGATGTTAAAGAAGTTGCTCAAAAACGCGGTAAGCGTTTAGTTGCAAGGTTTCAAGATGATACAGGAGAAATGGAATTGGTGTGGTTTCGTGGACATAAATGGATACGTGAAAGTTTGAAAATTGGTAAAGATTATGTCATTTTCGGAAAAACAAATTGGTTTAATGGCAAATACAATATGCCTCATCCCGAAATGGAATTGCTTGAAGACTATAAAAAAAGTTTGCGCTCTGCAATGCAACCTATCTATCCTTCTACCGAAAAATTATCGAATAAAGGCATTTCAAATCGTGTGATCAATAAAATAATGCAACAATTGTTTACAGAAACCAAAGGAAAGTTTGTTGAAACATTATCAGATAATTTAATTTCCGAATTAAAATTAATATCAAAATCTGAAGCCCTTTTTAATGTCCATTTTCCGAAAAATCAAGAGCTGTTAGCGAAGGCTCAATATCGATTAAAATTTGAAGAATTATTTTACATTCAGTTGCAATTAATTCGCAAAAATTTAATCCATAAATCTAAAATTAAAGGCTTTCCTTTTACAAAAGTTGGCGACTACTTTAATACCTTTTTTAAAAGCCATTTGGCGTTCGAATTAACCAATGCACAAAAACGTGTTCTTAAAGAAATTAGAAACGATTTAGGAAGCAATGCACAAATGAATCGGCTTTTGCAAGGTGATGTTGGTTCTGGAAAGACCATAGTTGCGCTAATGTCAATGTTAATAGCACTTGACAACGGTTTTCAAGCCTGTTTAATGGCTCCGACTGAAATTTTGTCAGTCCAACACTATAATGGATTACGTGACATGTGTAATAATTTGAACATCAGCATTAAACTCCTTACTGGTTCAAGTAAAACTTTAGAAAGACGAGAGATTCATGAATCTCTCGAAAATGGCGAATTACAAATCCTAATTGGCACTCATGCCCTACTCGAAGATACCGTAAAATTCAAAAATTTAGGACTCGCCATTATCGATGAGCAACACCGATTTGGAGTTGCTCAACGCAGCAAATTATGGGAAAAAAACACTTCTCCTCCTCATATTTTAGTGATGACTGCGACACCAATTCCAAGAACCTTGGCAATGTCTGTTTATGGCGATTTAGACATCTCGATAATTGACGAATTACCTCCTGGAAGAAAGTCGATAAAGACCGTTCATCGTTTCGACAAAAACCGACTCAAAGTCTTCCGGTTTATTCGCGATGAAATTGCAAAAGGACGACAAGTGTATATCGTCTATCCATTAATTCAGGAAAGTGCAACGCTAGATTATAAAGATTTAATGGATGGTTACGAAAGCATTGTTAGAGATTTCCCTATGCCAGATTATCAAATCTCGATTGTGCATGGTAAAATGAAATCTGCAGATAAGGAATTTGAAATGCAGCGTTTTATTAAAGGAGAAACACAAATTATGGTAGCCACTACAGTTATTGAGGTTGGCGTAGATGTACCAAATGCTTCGGTTATGATTGTAGAAAGTGCCGAACGCTTTGGGCTATCACAATTACACCAACTTCGTGGTCGCGTTGGTCGTGGAGCCGAACAAAGCTATTGTATTTTAATGACAAGCCATAAATTGAGTAGCGATAGCAAAACACGATTGGAAACCATGGTTAGAACCAACGATGGTTTTGAAATTGCTGAAGTAGATTTACGACTTCGTGGTCCTGGCGATATTATGGGAACACAACAAAGCGGAGTTTTAAATCTTAAAATTGCTGATATTATTAAAGATAACGACATCTTACAACACGCAAGATATTATGCTAAAAAAATTCTTACTAAAGACCCTTCACTTAAAAACCAAGAAAACAAAGTGATTTTAAATACATATAGCCAAATAACTAAATACAAGAATATTTGGAATTATATTTCTTAAAGACGGAAGACAGAAGACGGATGTCAGAAGAATCTATGTAGTGAAACCAGCGAATTACCTCAATGGCTCTATCGCAACGCCATAGCTTTAGCGACGGCGCACCTCGAGGATAGTTGGTTTCAAAAAATTCTTATTTAATGTCTTTTATTAATTGTGCTGCAACTAAATGTAATTGCTAACAGTGCTGTAAGTTGTTACAAGACTGTTAATTAACTATTATTTAGACTGTACATTGTTAATAAAATAGACAACAAATACGTAGTGTTACGTATTTACTTTTACAGAAATTTCTTATATCTTCGCTTACTTGTACTGAACTTGTTTCAGTATCTTACGGTAAACAGAATTAAAACTCAACTTATCTTAATGTTGTGTGCAAGTCTGACCAACAAACCGAAAAGTTGCGAATGAAAGATAATGGAAAGGAAAATACAAGAATACTTACATAGAATTAAACACGAAATACAGGAGAAAACCAAAGTATTCAATTTCGACCAAATCCAGTTTGAAGAATTTACAACTTTTGACTACGTAAACTTTTATTTAATCTATTACTACATTTTTGAAGACAAAAAAAAAGAAGATTTCTTTTTAAGTATTCCAGAAGAAGATGAAAGGGAAAACTTTTATACTTCAATTTTTCATTCTGTCGTTTTAATCAAACTATATCAAAACTACTTTAATTTAAAAAAAATAAAAATCCAATTAAAAAAAGGTGATTTAATCTATACTAAATACGGAAAAACATTTAGAATTTGTGAGATAAAGAGCAATGTCAATGACAGGACTTTTATGAACTTGAAATTTCCAACTAAAAGTGAAAAAGGTATTCATAATTTTAAACTAAACTCATCAAAATCATATTCAAAAATAAATCCTAGTATTAGAAATAATAAAAATACTACAAAACACATAAAATCATATAAAGATTTCATTTATTCAAGTTTTGGAGAAAACTTTTTTATAACAGATTTTAAAAATCGAACACTTGTTATAGCAAATAAAGAATTTTACAGAGAAAGTAAGTATTTACCAATTAGATACACAACTTCAAGTGGAAAAATCAGTAATGATTTACCCTTTTTTAGTTATCTAGTTGAGTGTTGTACCAATTTTAAAACTGCTAAAAAATATCTGTTTGACAAAAATCAATCTTTTGATGAAGTCATTATAATTGGAGATACAAAATATCGCGAAACATTTTCTGAATTACTTCAAGAAGCAAAATGGAAAGGCAAAGTAAAAAATATAATTCTTATTGGTAAAGAATTGCCAAATATGGAATATACTTTTACAAAATGGCTATGGTCAAAAGATGAAATAAAACTAGCGAACAATGAAGAACCTAAACAACCAAAGAAAATAACAATTAAAAATGAAGAACTGTATGTAAAACTGACTGAACTTAAAAATGAAATCAGTAAAATAAAAGAAGAAAGTATAGTTGATTTTTCCTTTATGCTAAAATACACGAACTTCTATTACAGACTAATTCTAGAAAAATCAAACCTATCAAAAGGGATTTTTCAAGAATACACTGATAGATTGGACTTATACTTTAAAAGTGAAAGATTTAAAGAAGAAATTAACAACTTATTCTATGAGCAAAACACTTATAAAGATGAAATTATAATTGAATACACAACTAGAATATTTGAAAAGTTTAATTCAATATCAAATCTCATTCAAAATGAGAACAAAAAATGGAAATATATAAAAGATAAGGCTAAAGCCTTAAAAAATGACAAACTGTATTTAATAGTTGAAAAAAAGAGTTACGATTTTATAGAAACTCAAATTTCAAACAATAAAATATATAACATTGTATTAATTAGTGATAAAAGAATTGATAAAGAAAAAGAATATCTCGACAAATGGGAAAATGACAAAAGAAACTCATCAAAAAAAACATACATTTTACCCTATCTAAATAATATTGATTTATTTGATTCTATCAATAGATTAAAAGGAACTTGTGAAGTACTATGTTATGAGAATATTGATGAAATTGTATTTGACAAATTAATTCTAAAATATCATCAAGATGAAAAATTAAGATTAGAACATAATGATAGAGATAAATTCTTTGAAACCAAATTTTCATCTAAAAACATTCTAAAACGTAGAGAATTTGATGACATTTTTAATTTTGACTTTACCACTAAAAGCACAAAAGATAATTCTTTTGAAAGCATTGATTTACCTAAAGAAAAAGTTGTTTACAATATCACATTTACTGATAACACTACAGAAAAATTTGATTCTACAAAAGGAGTGTTTTTAGTAGAAAACAACAGTCAAATAAAAACTAACATTGCTGAAATTTCAGAAGGAGCAACTATTCGATTTTATCAAAACACAAGTTCAACAGAATTCAAAAAAATAATGAAACTGTTTGATACTGAAAGACTTTTAGAAACTTTCGATTTATATGCAGACAGTTGGAAAAATACATTGCATAAACTTTCAGAAAAATATAACGGAATAGAACCTCTATTTGATAAGTTATTTGTGGAAGAAAAAATTCATTTTAATACTTTCAAACTATATTTTAAAGAGAATTCTAAAACGAGATTTCCAAGAGAGAATACATTAAAAATAATAAAGAATTTTTGTGTCATTTGTGATTTTAAAGATGAATTATTAGTACAGGAGTTTGATAAATTTATAGTCTATTCTAAAAAAGACCATTCAATTAGACAACAAGCAGGAAGAGTTTTAAGTGATGATTTACTTGATTATATTGCCTCCAACAAAACTGACATTAGTAATTCATTAGAAAGAATACCTGAAAGCATTTTGGATAAAATAGTTGATAGCATTCAAAAAAAGAAAATACAGAATAAAAAAATAGTTGAAGATGAATAAATATAAAGATGAACAAAGGTTAATTTTTAGAGATACAATACAGGACAACTTAATTGGTCCAGGTTCGGATGTTTTTTTATCTGATAATGAACAAGAGATAATTTCAAGTTATCCATTGAGCAGGTATTATTCAGGTATTTTATTTCCTGAACGAGAAAGCACAACTGATGATTCTGTAGGAAATAATGATAACACAAATGCAAATTCCGAACTGCTAGATGGAAAGGAAGAAGAAGTTTTTAAAGATGAAATAGATAATGATAATAATGATGATGAGAATGAATATGTCAAGCCAAAACCAGTTGATATAACCAAAGAGTATTCCGAAGCAAACCAATACTTTCCTACCAATTTTGGATTATCATTTTGTGTTCCGAAAGAAACAAAAACGGTAAACATTACTTTTTCATTTGCAAAATATATTCAATTAAATCCAAATCAAGCAAAAATTGAAATAGAAAAAGATGAATACGATAAATTCATTAACAATCCTGTAAACCCGATAAAAAACTATTTAGTATATGAAAATGGCTTTATGTTTTTTAATAAAAAAACATTTTTAGAAAGTGGTCTAACAGTATATTCTCTAAAAGAACGCTTTAAACAGCAAGAACAACAAAAGGAACTTTTGTATTCATCAGTATATAATAAAGTTGATAAATTACTTGGTCGATTATGGCAAAGGGTAAAACAAGAACCTTTAATTAAGGAAATCAAGTTATCTGAAACCAATGAGGATGAATCTAAAGAAATACCATTATTAGAAGACAAAGAATCCAACCAAATTATTACCTGTTTCTACAAAAAAATATATGAAACAAGTTATGGGAAATTTGTAAAAATATTAATGGCAAACAGAGAATCTCAAGTAAAAAAGAAATTTTCATTTAGTAATGAAGCACTAAATCAAAAAGCATTATTTCAATGCGAAATTTCGGTAAATGGAACCACCTTTTTACCTTACAAACAATTGTTAGAATCAAACCCTTTTGATGAAGAATTAAACACAATTAATTTTCAATATAGAGAAGAACATTCCTACGGAATCGGACACGGTTGTGCTGTTCAATGGGATAATGACATTAACCCAAAAGAACTTAAAACAACATTTTTACCAGAAGTTGACATAAAAAATTACAGCAATAAGTTTAAAGAAGATTTTCCTAAAAATTTAAAAGAAATAACACAACTTAAAAAACTTTCAATTTGGACTGATTTAAGTAAAAATGAGATTGTTGGAAAATTAAAACTATTTGTAAATGAGTATCAAAAATGGATTGTAAAACAAAAAGAAACTAAAGCAAATCCTAATTATCAAAAATCACTTGATGCAATTATTGACAATCAAGAAAAAACATATAAACGATTAATTAGAAATATTGAATATTTAAACTCTAGTGATATTGCATATAAATCCTTTTTGATTGCCAATACAGCAATGTATATACAAATGCTTATATCAAATAAGAAGTTCTTTGGAAAGAAAGAAGTTGAATTAAGTGATGTTAATAAAGAATATAATTATGATGATATTAACTTTTTCAAAGACCACACTTTTAATCCTGAATATAGACCTTTTCAGTTAGCATTCTTTTTATTGAATATAGAATCAACTATTAAAACAGAATCAGAAGAAAGAAATGACATTGTTGATTTACTTTGGTTTCCTACAGGTGGTGGAAAAACAGAAGCATATTTAGTATTAACAGCCTACACAATTGCAAGTAGAAGACTATTGTATAAAGAAAAATCTGATGGCGTATCTGTTATAATGAGATATACATTAAGACTTTTAACGGCTCAACAATTTGAAAGAGCAACAAAATTGATTTTATCTCTTGATTTTCTAAGAAAACAATTTAAAGTTAGTGATGATTTTTATTTTGGAGATAATCAAGTTTCAATAGGAATGTGGGTTGGTGCTTCCACTACTCCAAACTACTATAAAGGGGCTAAAATTATATTCGATAATATCACTAAAGAAATTACAAAGTTAAATAGTAAAAAAAATCATTTTTCAAACCTAAACAAAACAAATACATTCCCAATTACAAGTTGTCCTTGGTGTGGATGTAATTTAATATCTAAAAATTATTTAGGGTATTATGTGCAAGGTTATAATGCAACAAAAACCTCATTTGAAACAAAGTGTATAAACAACGATTGTGCTTTTAGTGAAGAATTGCCAATTTTTTATGTTGATGACAAAATTTATAAAAATCCACCAACATTATTATTTGCAACGGTTGATAAGTTTGCAATGATTTCTCATAGAGAAGAAGGACATAGATTATTTAATTCCTTGGACGAAAGCAAAATGCCACCAGACTTAATAATTCAAGATGAGTTACACTTGTTAAGTGGACCTTTAGGTTCAATTACGGGTTTATACGAATCACTTGTAGAATTATTATCAACCAAAGGAAAAAGAAAACCAAAAATAATTACAGCAACAGCAACTACAAGAAATACGAAACATCAAATTGCTATGTTGTATGGAAATAGAAAATTAAATATTTTTCCACCTATGGGAGTTACATATGATGACAATTTCTTCTCATACGTTTCTACTGATAGTACAAGAAAACATATTGGTTTTTTGCCAACAGGTAAAACGGCATTAAATACGCAAATTCAATTATTAGGAAATCTATTTTTAGCACGAATTAAACTTTACAAATATTTCAAGGAAAAGGAAAAACTAACAAATGAAGAAATTGCAGATAAAGAAACTAACTTTTGGACTATTGTTTCATTCTACAACAGTCTAAAAGATATTGGTAAAATCTACAATAAAGTTCCTGCCGAAATTATGACTATTATCAAATTACTTCATAATAGATTTGATTTAGGCTATTCTTATGGCTTTAATTATAGTGGTTTGCTCTATCGTACAAAAGAACTAACCAGTAGAGTTGAAAGCACCAAAATTAAAACCTTACTAAACGAATTAGAACAGCCTTTTAATTTAATTATTAAAAATGAAAGAAAATTAGTAAAAAACACAGTTGATTTAGTTTTAGCATCAAATATGTTTTCTGTTGGTATTGACATAAATCGACTAAATGTAATGCTAATGAATGGACAACCCAAAAACATTGCAGAATATATACAAGCATCAAGTCGTGTTGGTCGTAAACATAAAGGAATTGTCATCAATTTACTTGATGCAAACCGTTCAAGAGATAAATCATATTTTGAGAATTATGTTTCTTTTCATAATGCATATTATAAGTATGTTGAACCATTAAGTGTTACACCTTTTACAGAGATTTCTTTAGATAAAGTTTTATCAAGTTTACTAGTTTGTTTTGTAAGACACAAACAGGGTCTATATAAAGATGAACAAGCGAAAGATTTTAATGGAGATATTGATGAACTACTTGATTTTATAAAAGTAAGAATCACAAATAAAAAACAATTAGATTATGCCTTGAAAAAATTAAATAGGTTATCAAAAAAATGGGTTGATAAAGTAAAAGAAAATGATAGTTTGACATTTAAAAATGGATTAATAAAACCAATTGCAGAAATTAATGAATGGAGTTTAATGATGTCAATGAGAGAAATAGACACAAATAGTATAATCAAAATAATCAACGACTAATGGGAGAATTTGAACAAATACAAACAAGAAAAGCAATAAGTGCTTATGGTGGCGTTGGTTCTATTTTTGAAACTAGAGATGGAGCAATAATGATACAACCTTTTGATAAATGGCCTTTTTTTCAAAAAGTTGAAAACGATTTACAAGAACACAATTTTATTGATGACAAAAGGTTTAAAAACCGTATAAGTAAATATTTTCAAAATTTGGAATATTTGGTAAAAGTTCCTGTAAATGACTTAATGTTTGGATATAAACTTACAGACGGCTTCTCTTTACTTTCAGCAAAATATTTCCCTGAATGGTTCTATTGTAACAGTTGTAAGAAATTTGATAAATTCTCTAATTGGAAATATAATTGGGATAATAATGTAGAAACTTATGATAAAGACAAATTCTTTCCACCAAAATGTCATAAATGCTATAAGAATAAAAGCAAAAAGGGGAAATGGTACGATTTAGAGCAAGTAAGGTTTATCTTAACTGCACCAAATGGAGATATGGTTGATATTCCTTGGGATAAATGGGCAATGTTGAAAAAAGCACAAAAAGAGAACAAAGAATCAGAAGAAGAAAGCGAGATAACTTTAAGCAATATTACTGTTCCATCCGATTTAGAATTAGAGTATAAAACATCTGACAAGTTAGATGATATGAAAGGTATTTGGATAATTGCAAAAGATAGTAAGGGTGAACAATTAAATTTCTCAACTCTATCAGGTTTATTTAGTTTGAGAATGAAAATTGAAGAATTAATACCAAATACACTAAAAAAAGACATTCTTTTTAAGCCTGTAATTAGGACAAGTAATAGCGTTTACTATCCAAACATATTGTCAAGTATTTATTTACCATCAATAGACGAATTAAATGAAAACACAATAAATCTAATAAAAGAATACATTGAAGATGGATTTAATGTAGAGCAAATTCTGAAAATCCTTAACAAATCACATTTCAAGCAATTTGAAAAATCTACAATCCAAAGATTAATAGATAATGATTTTAGTGAAAAAGATGCGGAGATTTCAAAAACTGAAAACGAATATCGGAATAACGAATTTAAATTCATAACAAGTAGAGAAAAAGAAAAAATTGATGATTTGTTAATTTTCGAAAAGATAGATACTTCCTTTTTTCAGAGTAAATTAATAAAATCCATTTACAAAATGGACAAAATAAAGATAACATCTGTACAAACTTCTTTTACAAGACAAGAGCCAATTTCATCAGATTTGTTTTTAAAAGATGATAGTGATATAACTGATAATAAAGATGCAATTCAGAAAAAATTCACTTCAACTTATGGTATAAATACAAAATATTTACCTGCTATTGAAAGTTTTGGAGAAGGAATATTCTTTGAGTTTGATAATAATAAATTGGAAAAGTGGCTTGAAGATAATCCTAAAATAACAAGCCGAATAAGTACTATTATTGATAATCATCTTGAATCTGAATCCTCATTAAACAAAGAATTAGAAATAACACCTAAATTTATATTAATACATACTTTTTCACATTTAATAATCAAAGAATTAGAATATTTAGCAGGTTATCCAGCAACTTCAATTCAAGAAAGGCTATATGTTGATGATGAACTAAAAATGCAAGGTGTTTTAATTTATACAGTTGCAGGTTCAGAAGGTAGTTATGGTGGTTTAACTTCAATTTGTGACAATGAAAAAATAGGAAATCTAATACAATCGGCAATTATTCGTGCAAATGACTGTGCTACTGACCCAATATGTTATCACACATCAGGTCAAGGTGTCGGGAATCAAAATTTATCTGCTTGTTTTAATTGTACTTTATTACCTGAAACTTCTTGTGAAAATTTTAATTCATTTCTTGATAGGCGGATTTTAATAGACAAAGAATATGGCTATTTTAGGAGTATAAATAATATAAAATGAGTATAACCTGCACACAACAAGGTATAAAAATAATAGCCGAAATAGTAGTAAATATGAACATTGTAGTACGCATAAACTTTAGTAGTAGATTGAATAACTCTACTTCCTAAATCGGCTACTATTCTTATACAAATCGATAAGCGACATTCCAAAATTTACTCATTCAACAAGATCTTCATAAACGTATTAAACTCTTTTTGGAAGCTTATGT
>JAKITV010000035.1 GCA_021647885.1 Flavobacteriaceae bacterium
CCTTTAACTTTACAAAGACTAAAAAAACATATAACCCTTTAAAAAGAGCATAGATATTGGTGTTTGTCCCTTAATGTATATAAGTGCCATTGTGTAGGTAAAACTTAGTTTTGATAAAGTTTTTAAAAGTTTTAAATTTGTTACTACTATAATAATTATAATACATGAAGTATTTTAGAAAAGAAAGTTGGAAAGCTTTTAAGTTAATGGATTGCGATTTTGATAAACAAGAAGTTTATGTGTCCAATCATGGAAGGGTTAAAAGAAAAAACCTTGAAAAAGGAGAATTAGAATTTGCAAATTTGGGAGTTATAAATAAGTTTGAAACATTTTGGTTTTTAAGAAAAGATGGTAAAAAGCGAAATTATTATGTACATCGAGCAGTTGCGTTGTTGTTTTTAGATAACCTAGAAAATAACAACTTTGTTATTCATTTAGATCATGATTTAAAATATAATCACCTTTCTAATTTAAAATGGGTTGAACAAAAAGAACTCACCACACATCAATTAAGCAATCCGTTAAGACAACAAGCAGACAAGCTAAAAAACTATAAGCTAAACGAAGGCAGAGTACGAATTATAAAACGTAAAATTTTTGACCCAAACCGAAAAACCAGAATGAAAATGATAGCCAAACAATTTGGAATTTCGGAGATGCAACTATACAGAATAAAGACTGGCGAAAACTGGGGACACGTAATCGATTATTAAGAGGTGTAAAATGAATTTCCACATAGAAACAGAACGCTTAATTTTAAGAGAGATTTTACCCTCTGATGCCAAAGGTATGTTCGAGTTGGATTCTAATCCAATTGTACACAAATACCTTGGTAATAAACCTGTAAAAATAAAACAGCAAGCAGTAGATGTCATTCAGTTTATTAGAAAACAATACAAAGAAAGAGGCATAGGTCGTTGGGCAACTATCGAGAAATCTTCGGGCGGTTTTGTAGGTTGGTCTGGTTTAAAATTAAATTTAGACAAAAAGGAAGAACTCAATGGTAGAAGAAACTTTTACGATATTGGTTACAGGTTTATACCGCGTTTTTGGGGAAAGGGTTATGCGACCGAATCGTCTTTAGCAGTTTTAGATTATGGCTTTAATGACCTTAATATTAAAACAATTTTTGGAGCTGCTGAGATTGACAATATAGCATCCAATAAAATATTACAGAAAATAGGGCTTCAGTTTATAAATGAATTCCGTTTTGAAGATGGAATTGCCAATTGGTACGAACTTAAAAAAGAAGATTATGAACAAACAATGTCCTGAATGTGGAGCAAAAATTGTAGGCAGAATCGATAAGAAATTTTGTAGTGATGCTTGCAGAAACTCGTATAATAATAAATTTAATAAAGACAGCAAAAACCTTATTAGGAATACTAATAATAGGTTACGAAAAAACTATAGAATTCTTGAAGCATTAAATCCAGATAAAAAAACAAAAACTTCGAGATCCAAACTTATAGAAAAGGGATTCGATTTTAATTACTTTACAAGTATATACACAACAAAGATTGGAACTATATACTATTTCGTTTACAATCAAGGGTATTTACCATTAGAAGGCGATTATTATGCTTTAGTAAAACGAGAATAATAAACACTTTTTCTCCATTTAGAGAAGATTTAAGTGAGGCTTATTTCCAATTATGACCTTTTAACTTTAATGCAGCTTTAAGAATATCTTTTTGACTAATCTGTCCTATTAATTTACCATTTTCTACTATAGGGAATCGACGATGCTTAGACTCTAAAAATTTATTTGCAGCATCAAAAATATTCATATTGCCATCAATGGTATCAACATTTTTTACCATATGCTTTTCAACAGTATTGTTATCCATTGGCATGTTGTAATAGCGGCTTTCGCTTACATGTTTAATACAATCACCTTCAGAAATAATGCCTATGAGTTCATTTTTCGCATTCACTACTGGAGCACCAGAAATCCTATATTTTATTAAGGTGTCAATAGCACTCTCAATCCTTTGATCGGATTTAAATGTTATTAATTTTCTAGTCATATAATCACTAACCTTAAATGGTATGTCATCTTTAGTTTGTTGCCGCCTTTTTCGGGAGGCTAGAAAGCTTTTTATTCCCATAATTTCTGAATTTTATGATTACTAAATATACTAAATTTTTAATTAGTTTGTCCGAAATTAATTTTCAGTATTTTTTTTGGGTTTAAAAACCTTAAAAAAATGATAAAATACGTACTATTAAATAAAATAATCCCTCTCATTTTAGCGATTGGATTTCTTATTTTTTAGATTTGCAGCTGAAAATAAAATTTAAATAATCATGAACGAGCATGCTGAAAGTTTATCATTCATGGAAATGATTAATAGCGAACAGTCCCGATAGCTATCGGGATGACAGTTAAAAAACAATAAATATAAACACATGAAAAAGATAGTTGGATTAGTGGTTTTTGTTTTTGCATTACAGATTAATGCACAAGATAATAATGCATTGTTAAAACATTATGAAGCGTTTTATAAGCAAATGCAAAAGCAAGGAGATGTAGAAGGGGTTATTAACGCTTTAACACACTTAAATGTATTGTCACCAAATAAAGGCAGATTAGATACTTTAGCTGTGTTGTATATGAATGGCAATAAGCATATCCAGGCTTTAAATACCATAGGAATTGAAAAAGTTGCAAGTGATAGTGATATGGCTGTAGAAATTAAGGCACGATCGTTACAAGCCTTGAATCAACCAGAAAGAGCTATTGAGCAATATGAAGAATTATTTAAGCGCATGCCAAGCATTATGATTGCTTATGAATTAGCCGATTTAAAAACTCAAGTTAATGATGATATAGGCGCAACATTACATATTACTTATGGTATTGCAAATTCAAAAGAGGATATAAAACGCACCTTTTATGAATCTCAAACACCTTATCAAGTGCCCATTAAAGCTGCTTTTTTATATTTAAAGGGTCTTATTAAGTTTAAAGAAAATAATGAGCTAAATATTGATGCTGCTGTTGCTATTTTAGACGAAGCTTTGCAAATAGCACCAAATTTTAATCTCGCACAAATAAGTAAAGAAGCTTTGTTAGCAAGAAAAAATTTACCTGAAAAGAAAAACTAGGTTTTTAAGAAACAATAAATAAAAAGACGATTTATCCTTAAAGCTAAATTGCTTTTAAAATTTAGTTAGGCTTTTGGATATTTTGAGAATCTTTTTCAAATTTCTTGTTCATTTGAAGAATAACATTGGAATACGCAACTAAAACCTCTTTAATAGCATTTAGCAGAAGTTCTTTTTTTACATTATTTATTTTAGAAGTACCTTCAAGTTTAAACATGGTAGTCTCTAAAACAGATAATCTCACCAAAATTGAATTAATGTTTAAGCTTTTGGGAATTTCAACTTTAAGATCTTTAAAAAAGCTTTGAAGTATAGCCTTTTCGTTTTTAAAAAAAGATAAATCCCCTTTTTTTAATATTTCAATTTCTTCTTGAAGTTCTTGAAATTTTAACCAATCTTCAGTAGACTTTTCAGATAAATTGCTTAATGCAAATTCAGTATATTTTAATTGACTTATATCATTAGCATTTACTTTAAGTTTTTCAGAACTTACCTCTTCTAAATTTTTTTCGCTTGATTTTGTTGTTTTAACGCAACCAGAATTTAGAAACAGTATAAGACTACTTAATAAAATCAGATTTTTGATTTTTAATTTGAACATAAATTGTAAACTAATAGAGATACAAATATATTGCTTAAAGTAAATTATTGCACAAAAAAAGTATATTAAATTTCTAAAGGGTTAAATCACATATTTTAGTTAAAAATATAGAGTTAAAAATAAAATCTTACTATTTTTGAAGCTAATAAAAGATTAGATTTATAAATGATTTCAAAAGTGTTAATTATTGGAGCCTGTGGGCAAATAGGATCTGAGCTTACATACAAATTAAGATTACAAAATGGTGCAGATAATGTGATAGCTAGCGATATTAATGAAGGTAATTTTGAATTAGTTAATTCGGGACCTTTTGAAGTTATTGATGCTAAAAATTTTAATCAAATAAAGAATTGTGTAGAAAAACATAATATTGACACCATATATTTAATGGCAGCTTTGTTAAGTGCAAAAGCTGAACAATATCCTAAAAAAGCTTGGGATTTGAACATGACATCTTTATTTAATGTGCTGGATTTAGCTAAAGATAAACTTATAAATAAAGTGTTTTGGCCTTCCAGTATTGCGGTTTTTGGATCAACAACCCCAAAAATTAAAACACCACAACAGACAATTATGGAGCCAACAACAGTATATGGCATCACCAAACAGGCAGGAGAACATTGGTGCAAATATTATCATGAAAATTACGATGTAGATGTAAGAAGTATAAGGTATCCAGGTATTATTAGCTGGAAAACATTACCAGGTGGAGGCACTACAGATTATGCAATTGAGATATTTCATAAAGCAATTACAGATAAAAAATACGAATGTTATATTGCTGAAGATACCGAATTGCCAATGATGTTTATGGACGATGCTGTTAATGCAGCGATAAATATTATGAATGCTGATAGAGTTTCAATAAAAATCAGGTCGTCTTATAATCTCGCTGCTATAGGTTTTACACCAAAGCAGATTGCTGAGTCTATAAAAAAGCACATTCCTGAATTTGAAATCACTTATAACCCAGATTTCAGACAAAAAATTGCTGCGTCCTGGCCACAATCCATAGACGACTCTAAAGCACGACAAGATTGGAATTGGAATCATGATTTTGATTTAGAAGATATAACTAAAGAGATGTTAATGCAATTAAGTAATTTGCATTCAGTATCTTAAAATTGTTTTTGATATAACAAAAAAATATGAATATAGCATTTCCGTTAATTGCTGGATTAATTGCATCTGTGTTGCATGTAATAACAGGGCCTGACCATTTAGCCGCTGTTATGCCATTTGCTGTTGAATCTAAAAAGAAAGCATGGAAAATAGGATTGTTTTGGGGAATTGGACATTTGATTGGTATGCTCTCAATAGGTATTCTGTTTATTTTTTTTAAAGAATTAATTCCTATTGAAGAAATATCAAATTACAGCGAACAATTGGTAGGCGTTGTATTAATTTTTATTGGAGTTTGGGCATTTTATAAAATTTTTAGTGTCAATAAAAATCATAAACATTTACATATCCATAGTGAAGAATCTCCTATAATCCATATACATAAACACGAACATTCTCACGAAAAGTCACACCATCATACGCATAATAAAACATTGAAGCAAAGCAATTTTGCTTCTCTTTCCATCGGATTTTTACATGGCCTTGCTGGCATTGCTCATTTCTTATTGTTTATACCTGTTTTAAGTTTTGAAACGCAAATAGATTCGGTTTTATATATTTCAGGATTTGGATTTGGAATTGTATTGGCAATGACATCTTTTGCATTTGTTGTAGGTAATATTTCTTCAAAAGTAAAAAATGGGCACAACGAAGTTTTATTTAAAGGGATACGATTAGCGGGAGGTCTTTTTGCGATAATAATTGGCGTGTATTGGATGTTTAGTAAATAATTTAGAAGTTGGAAAAAGACAGGAAGCATAAGTGAAAAGAGCTCCAAATTTTTAACTTTAATTCAATGGGTTCCTGCTCCCAAAACTTCGGGAAGAGAGGAGTGACAAAACAACACTTCTTAACAAATTCTAGGCAACTGTTCTCCAATTAATGGGCTTACAATACGTTTTCCGCCAATTATACTATGCATCACAACTTTGTTAGGATGTTCGTTTGTGATTTCCCCAATACATGCTGTATTTTTTCCTTTAGTATCTTTTCGCATCAACTCTACAACATCGTCCGCAACTTTAGCATCAACAATAGATATAAAAAGCCCTTCGTTTGCAACATATAAAGGGTCTAAGCCAAGAATTTCACAAGCTGCAGCAACCTGTTTTTCTAACGGTATTTTATCTTCATAAATAGTAATTCCTTTATTAATGTCCTGTGAAATTTCAGATAACACACTTGCTAATCCCCCTCTGGTTGGGTCTCTAAACAAATGAATTTCATTTCCAAACTCATCTAATAAATCGTTCACTAAAAAATTTACATTGGTTGTGTCACTTTCAATTGTAGATTCAAACTCCAAGCCTTCTCGTTGCGACATAATTGCCATTCCGTGTTGCGCTACCAATCCGTTAACAATTATTTTATCACCTGCTTTAATGTTGTTAGTGGAAATGTTAGCTTTAGGGTGTACTTCGCCAAATCCCGTAGTGTTAATAAAAATTTTGTCACCTTTTCCACGCTCTACAACTTTGGTATCTCCAGTTATAATTTGCACACCACTTTTATCTGCGGCACTTTTTATCGAGTTAACAATTTTTATAAATTCATCAATTTTTAAACCCTCTTCAACAATAAAAGCCAACGATAAGTATTTAGGGATTGCACCACACATAGCTACATCGTTTACAGTTCCGTTTACTGCTAATTCGCCAATATTCCCTCCTTTAAAGAAAATAGGGGAAATAACAAAACTGTCTGTGGAAATAGCTATTTTACTATTGAATTTTACAATAGAACCATCATGTTTTTGGTTTAGATAAGGATTGTCAAAAGTTTTAAAAATAATTTTGTCCAGTAAGTCTCTGGTCATTGTTCCGCCACTTCCATGACCTAAATTTATAGTGTCAAAACCTAAATTTTTTGCATCCATTTGTTATGAAGTAATTAAATTATCTGAAAAATGATAATAGGCTGCACAAGCACCTTCAGATGAAACCATTGGTGCTCCCAAAGGATTTTGAGGTGTACAGGTTTTACCAAATTGACTGCATTGATGTGGCTTTTTTATGCCCTTTAAAATTTCTCCTGCAATACAATCAATATTTTCCGGAACTTTAATGTTACTGATTCCAAATTTCAATTCGGCATCGAATGCTTCAAATTCTTTTTTTAATTTATATCCACTATTTGGTATTTCGCCAATGCCTCGCCATTCTCTATTGCCGATTTCAAAAATAGTTTGAATAACCTTCTTTGCGGCAAGATTGCCTTCTTTTTTCACTACTCTTGCATATTGATTTTCAACTTTGAAAATACCTTTTTCCAATTGATTGACTGCCATGTAGATGCCTTGCACCAAATCCAGTGGTTCAAAACCGGTAATAATTATTGGGATTTTATATTTTTCGGCCAAAGGATGGTATTCTTTAAAACCCATAATGGCGCAGACATGTCCAGCACCTAAAAAAGCATCGATATTACAAAATTCATCATCTAAAATGGCTTCCATAGCTGGAGGAACAAGGACATGAGATACTAAAATTGAATAATTTTTCACACCTTCTTTTTGTGCGTGCAAAACAGATAATGCATTGGCTGGAGCTGTAGTTTCAAAACCAACTGCAAAGAAAACGACTTCCTTATCAGGATTGTTTTTAGCAATTTTTACAGCATCAATTGGCGAATATAATATGCGTAAATCGCCACCTTCTGCTTTAGCTTCCAATAAACTTTTTTTACTTCCAGGAACTCGAATCATATCACCAAAAGAGCAGACTATTACATCATTTCCCAATAATTCAATAGCCTTATCAATTAAGTTTAACGGAGTCACACAAACAGGACAACCAGGTCCATGAATCATTTGTGCTTTTTCTGGCAGTAAATCCAAAATACCATTTTTTACCAAACCATGTGTTTGCCCGCCACAAATTTCCATAATTTTCCATGGTTTTGTAATGGTGTTTTCAATGAGTTTTAAGTAGCTTTTTGTGGCTTCTAAATTTCGATATTCACTTAAATATTTCATTCTTTTATTTTTTGTGAACAATGCAAATAATACATTATTTGTCCGAAAGAGATATTTTCATCATTGGGACTTAAGTTACGATTAAAATATAATTTATACTCTTTTTCACCTACTTCTTTTAACACATCAACCAATACTGTATTTTGAAAAACGCCTCCACTAAAGGCTATTTTTTTTGTGTTATTTTGGTTTGCCACTTGAAAAATTATAGTTGCTAAAGTGTATAAAAAATTTGCAATGATGTTTTCTTTTGAATTGCCTTTCTTAAAATCTAAATACAAATTGTAAAATAGTTTTTTAGTTGGAATGGGATCACCATTTAAAACAGTACAATATGATTTGCAACTATTCAAATCGTAATTTGTTATATGGTTTTCAAGCAAAATTGCCGCTTCACCTTCATAAGTATTAATGTCGCAAATGTTTAATAATGAAGCAACAGCATCAAAAAGCCGTCCAACAGACGAGGTTTTTAATTTATTGTTCTTTTTTAATGATTGATAAATTGCTGATTCTTTTTCTGAAAATTTTTCAGCAAGTTGAGGTTGCATATTATCATCAGCCAAAGACAGCAGTGAAAGTTTAGGCTCTTTTGCCATTTTATCTCCAGCCAGCCAATTAAAATATTCAAAATGGGAAATCCTCTCTATGTTATTGGATTGATAACTGAAAAATTCCCCTCCCCAAATCTGACCATCATCTCCATAACCTGTTCCGTCCCAGATAACACCCATAATCGAATCATCATTATCAAAAAGCTGATGCTCTCCTAAAACCGAAGCGAAATGTGCTTTATGATGCTGAATTTTATAGAGATTGGTTTTTAGTTTTTTCGATAATTCAATACCAAATTGAGTGCTTTGATATGCTGGATGTTTATCGGTTAAAATTATATCTGGTGACTGTTCAAAGAGACTGATGAATTTTGTAGTTGTTTGGGCAAATCGATTATATACTTCATAATTGTCCAGATTTCCTAAATACTGGCTTATATATATATAATCGTTTGGTAAATAAGCAAGTGTGCTTTTTAAATGACCTCCCATTGCCATGATTTTTTTATTAGCGAAAAGATTTCCACCAAAATAGTTTGGAGCATATCCACGAGAACGCCTAAATAAAACTTCATGGTTAAATTTTGTGCTAAACTTTACTACAGAATCGTCTTGTGGATGTGTGATTTTTAAATTGTGATGCAAAAAGTAATCAGCTATATTATTTAATCTATCAAATGCTTCATCATTGTTACTTATAATTGGTGATCCATGAATGTTTCCGCTTGTTGCAATTATAGGAAAGCTTAACTCATTTGCCAGTAACTGTAAAATTCCAGAATAAGGAAGCATTACACCTAACTGATTGAGTCCCGGAGCAACTTTATTAATTACTATTTTGCCTTTGTATTTATAAGATGGGATTATAGTAATTGGACGCTCGGTAGAGTTAAGGCTCTTTAATTGTTCTTCATTTACAGTTAATTCTGTTTTTAGAAATTCAATAGATGGATATAAAACGGCAAAGGGTTTATTAGGTCTGTTTTTTTTATCTCTTAATTGTTGTACAGCTTTTTCGTTTTCTGCATTACAGCACAACAAATAACCACTTGTGTTTTTAATGGCAATTATGTTTCCTCGAAATAGAAGATTTGCAATTTCTTTAAATAAAGAATGTTTAGAAGTTTCAATATTTTTTCCTTCACTATCTGTTAAACACAAATCAATTCCGCATTTGGAACACGAATTGGTTTGCGAATGAAAGCGTCGGTTAGCAGGATTTGTGTATTCATCTTTACATTCATCACACATCTCAAACTCAACGATGCTTGTATGATTTCTTTCAAAAGGGAAAGTATTTGTAATTGCCCAACGTGGTCCGCAATTCACACAGGTAGTAAAAGGGTAGTGGTAGCGTCTGTTTTTTGAATTTGATATTTCTTTTTCACAATCATCACAAATGGCAAAATCTGGTGTGAGTTGTAAATTGATTTTGCTGTTTTTTTGTGAAGGGATTATTCGAAAACCATCAAATTTTTCAATATCAATTTCTTGTGAAGAATGATGGTTTATTTTAGATACTTTGGGTGGACTATTGATTAATGAATTATAAAATGAAAAGATGTTGTTTTTTGAACCAGAAACATAAATAATAACGCCTTCTTCATTATTAGAAACAGTGCCTGTTAAATTGTATAGTTTTGCCAAAACGTAAACATGAGGACGAAAACCGACACCTTGTACTTGTCCTGTAATTATTATTTTATAAGTTTTCAGCATTATGATATCTTAAAAATCCAAGAAGAAGGAACTAATTTAAGAAAACTTTTAAGAAGCTTGAGTATATAATTTTTCAGTCAGTTTTAAGATTTGTTCAATAGTTTCAGGAATGGCTTGTTTAACTTTTGAATTTAATTCGACTGTCATTGGTGTTATTCCCTTTATCGAGATTGTAAATAATTGGATATCTGGTTTTGTTTCCATTAAATAAACCGCTTCAACCATATCTTTTAAACCAACATCGTGTACACTTAAAGCTGATGGGAAGTCTGCTGCAAATTTTGGTCGGATTAATGAAATGGTCCCTTCCTCTTTTCCATCCATGGTAGCATCAACAAAGATTACAGATTTGTAAGCCTCAAAGCAGCTCAATAATAAAAAGCCTCCTGTTCCACCATCTAAAATATCTATATGTTCGGGCAAATCTATTTTTGCCATTTCCTGAATAAGATGAACGCCAACACCTTCATCTCCCATTAAGTAATTGCCTATTCCCAAAATTAGGACACTATTGGATTTATCTTTCTCAAAGAAGAAAGCATCACTACTTATTGCAACAGGTGCTCTTTTATAATTATTCATTTGCATTTTATTAAATAAAGATTGCCTCAAAAGTATTATTATGTATCTCAACTATTTAAAAATAATAGTTTTTACTGCTTTTGAGGCAACCGTTAATTTTTTATTTATCATTTTCTGCTGATTCTGCATCAGCATCAACTTTATCTTGTTCTAGCCGTTCAGCACGAACAAATTTATAGCCTCCAAACATTGATGAAACTTCTCCTCTTCCCTCTAGCCAATCATGATAAAATACTAAATAAACATGAATTAAAGTGAATAAAATAAATATCCATGTGGAGGCATGATGAATCATTCTAGTTGCAAAATCACCACCTAAAAATGGAACAACCCAACTGAATAATTTAGGCAACCACCAACCTGACATATCTGCATACAAACCAAAACCGGTAAATATTTGAATTATAGCAAGCACAAACAATACTACATACGAAATAGCTGCCACACTATTATGCCCAACACTTATGTCTTTAAGGTTTGGATCTTTTTCGTTTTGCAATAAAATATCAATCTTTAAAACATGCTTTATGTTATGCCACATTTTTTTATTAAAAGGCCAAAAGGATCTCCAGCTCGAAAATTGATTGCCAACAAAAGACCAGTAAAACCTTAATATCATATTTAAAAAGAATATATAGGCAGCAGTAAAATGAATGAAGCGCACAGTGCCAAACCAATATATTTCACTTGCTTCTGCATTTGATAAAATAGCAGGTGGATCGGCAATTATAAATCCGGTAACAGCTAAAACTGTAATGCTTAAAGCATTTAACCAGTGAAAAATCCTCACAGGTAATTCCCAAACATAAACGCGTTTAAAATTTCTTGTTTTCATCTGCTTAATTTTATAATTTACCTAAATATCACAACTCGAAATGTTTTGTACTTGGGAAATATGTTTTCCATGTTCGTCATACAAATGAACAGCGCAAGCTATACAAGGGTCAAAAGAGTGAATGGTTCTAATAATTTCAAGAGGCAGTTCAGGATCTGCAACTGGAGTGCCTATCAAGGCTGATTCGTAAGCAGACATTTGACCTTTAGGGTCACGTGGTGAGGCATTCCATGTTGATGGTACAACCATTTGATAATTTTCTGTTTTTCGGTCTTTAATTCTGATCCAATGTGCTAATGCACCTCTAGGAGCTTCGGTAAAACCAACACCTTTAGATTCGTTTTCCCATGTTTTAGGTTCCCATTTATCCATATTGGCCATACGTTCATCGCCATTTTTTATATTTTTTATCAGTGTGTCATAAAATTCCATAGTCCAGTTTGCTACCAGTTGAGTCTCAATTCCTCTTGCGGCAGTTCTTCCTAAAGTAGAGAATAGCGCATCAACAGGAACGTTTAGATGGCTTAAAGCTCCATTCACAGCATCTTGAATCTCTTTATTTCCTCTACCATAACCTACTAATAATCGTGCAAGTGGACCAACTTCCATAGGTTTACCTTTCCAACGAGGCGTTTTTATGAAACTGTATTTTTGACTTACATCTAATTGCGTGTATGGAGGTTTTGGACCGGAATATTTAATATTGGTTTCACCATCCCAAGGATGCCTGCCTTTATCTTTTCCTTCGGCATAGTTATCATACCACGAATTGTTTACAAATTCTTCTATATCTCCATTTCTGTGGTTAACATCATGAACTTTAGATAAGTCCCTGTCTAAAATTATGCCTTGAGGGAACTTAAAATTAGACATATCTGCATATCCATTTGTTGGAAAATCGCCATAAGACATGTAATTTCCAAATCCTTTGCCTATACCTCCCCAATCTTTGTAGAACGATGCAATAGCCAATAAATCAGGTATATAAACTTGTTCGATAAATTGTTTTCCTTCTTCTAATAGTTTTTTTACATAAGCTAAACGTTCGGCATTTAAGCCTCCAGGACTTTCCGTATTAATAGCACAAGCCATACCACCAACCAAATAATTGGGATGTGGGTTTTTACCGCCAAAAATAGTATGCACTTTTACAATTTCTTTTTGCCATTCTAACGCTTCTAAATAATGTGCTACAGCCATTAAGTTTACTTCAGCAGGTAGTTTCATTTGAGGATGTCCCCAATATCCATTTGCAAAAATTCCTAATTGACCGCTTTCAACAAATTTTGTAATCCTGTTTTTGATGTCCGAAAAATATCCAGGTGAGCTTTTAGGCCAATTTGAAATACTTTGGGCAAGTTCAGATGTTTTTTTAGGATCAGCTTTCAAAGCATTTACAACATCAACCCAATCTAATGCATGAAGATGATAAAAGTGAACTACATGGTCATGCATATATAATGCACCTTCCATAATATTTCTAACCATTTCGGCATTAGGCGGAACTTCAATTCCTAAAGAATCTTCTACGGCTCTTACAGATGCTAATGCATGGACAGTAGTACATACACCACAGGCACGTTGTACAAAAGCCCAAACATCTCTTGGGTCTCTACCTTGTACAATGTTTTCAAGACCACGAACCATTGGGCTTGAACTATAAGCATCGGTTATTTTACCGTCTTTTACTTCCACTTCTATTCTTAAATGCCCTTCAATTCTAGTGATAGGGTCAACTACTATTCTATTTGCCATGATATTTGTTTTAAGAATCTAATTTTTGTTCATTTTCTTTACCTCTTGCAGTTCTGTTTAATAATTCTTTTCTTTTAGAAATGCTAGCAGCAATTGCATGTGCAGCTAAACCTCCTGCTAGAACTCCAGCAGCAACTTTACCAACTGTATCGGCTGTACTTTCTATTCCGAAACCTGGAAGATTGGTTAGTCTTTCATAGAAAGGGCCATTATCCCAAAAATTATCCTCACTACAACCTATGCATCCATGACCTGATTGAATTGGAAAACTCACACCATTATTCCATTTAATTGTACCACAAGAATTATAAGTCATAGGGCCTTTACATCCAACTTTATATAGACAGTAGCCCTCTTTAGCATTTTGATCATCAAAAGTTTCGGCAAATAATCCTGCATCATAGTAAGGTCGTCTGTAACAACTGTCATGAACTCGTTTAGAATAGAATGCTTTTGGTCGTCCTAATCGGTCTAGTTCTGGTAATCGCCCAAAAGTAACAACATGAACAATTATGCCAGCCATTACTTCACCAATAGGTGGGCAGCCCGGAACTCGAATTATGGGTTTGTTTTTAATTATCTTATGAATAGGTGTCGCTTCTGTAGGGTTTGGAGACGCTGCTTGTACACATCCGTTTGAAGCACAACTACCCCAAGCGATTATTGCTTTAGCACCTTCTGCAACTTCCAGTAAATGTTGTTTTGCTGTTTTACCTGCAATACAACAATAATTACCATTATCTCCTAGAGGAACAGATCCTTCAACGCAAAGGATATATTCTCCTTTATATTTATCCATGGTGGCTTTTTTTGCAGCTTCAGCCTGATGACCTGATGCAGCCATAAGTGTTAATGTATAATCCAAAGAAATTTTATCCAAGATAATATCTGCTACGATTGGATGATTCGATCGAATGAATGATTCGCTACAACACGTACATTCTTGGTAGTGTTCCCAAATTACAGGAAGTCTGTAAGTTGTCTCGAGAGATTTGGCAACTTGCCCTATCATTGAAGTTTCCAAGCCCATATAAGCTGCGATATAGGTTGCGAATTTCATGAAATCCCTACGACTGTAACCTTGCCCTATTATGCTTTCATAATAAGTTTCTTTCACTTGTTTTTTTGTAGCCATGACTGAAATTAAATTAAAAAAAGAGACTTTTTTTGTTAAAAAAATGAAAATATAAGCACTAAATTTAGAAAATAATAAGGATTAAAAACATGACTTTTGTCATGCTATTGTAAAAAGATTAGTACTATACTTGTAGGTTAGGAAACTTATATTCATATGTAAAAAGATGCATGAGTTATCAGTAGCTTTAGGTATTGTGAAAATTGCAGAGGATGAAACCAAAAAAGCAAATGCCAAAAAAGTTGAATTAATAGAACTTGAGATTGGCACTTTGGCAGGAATAGAATTTGAATCGTTAGACTTTGTTTGGTCTTCTGCTGTAAGGAATACAGTTTTAGAAAATGCCGTAAAAAAAATAGACATAATTAAAGCTAAAGCTAAATGTGTAGATTGTGATACTGTTTTTAATATTAACTATCTTTACGATTCTTGCCCATCATGTAACAGTAATTTTAAAGGAATTATACAAGGTAAAGAATTACGAGTAAAAGCTCTTGAAGTTATATAACTAATTAAATTTAATTGATATGTGTGGAACATGTGGTTGTGGAAGTGGAGAGAACGGTGTAAGGATTCTAAATCCATTAGATGCCAAAAAACACGATAATCATGAACACCATCACCACCAAGCCGTTGGCCGTTCTCACAGTCATGAGCACTCTCATGAACATCATCACAAAACAGTTTTAGAAGTAGAGCAAAACATACTGCAACATAACGACGTAATGGCTGCAAGAAATAAAGGCTATTTTGAAGCTAAAAATATTTTTGCTATAAATTTAGTAAGTTCTCCAGGTTCCGGTAAAACTTCAATTTTAGAAAGAACGTTAAAAGATCTAAAAAAAGAAATTCCATTTTATGTAATTGAAGGCGATCAGCAAACTTTAAATGATGCAAACAGAATTGCCGCAATAAATATTCCTGTAATTCAAATTAATACTGGTAAAGGATGCCACCTTGAAAGCGATATGGTTTACGATGCGGTTAAAAAATTAGACATACAAAACGACTCAATATTAATGATTGAAAACGTTGGCAATTTGGTTTGTCCTTCAATGTTTAATCTTGGTGAATCTAAACGTGTTGTAATCATTAGTACAACTGAAGGAGTAGATAAGCCTATAAAATATCCCGATATGTTTCATACTTCAGATGTATGTATTATTAATAAAATTGATTTGTTACCTTATGTAGATATAGATTTAGAGGAATTGAAACAATACGCATTGAAAGTTAATCCTAACTTACAATTTTTTGAAATGTCGGCTACTACTGGAGAAGGTATGGAGAATTGGTATAATTGGCTGAAAACTCAAAAACCGTAAACCTGAAATCATATGTGTTTATCAATACCAGGAAAACTGATTGAAATAACTGCTGAATTGGACGAAACCTTTAGAATGGGTAGAGTTTCGTTTGATGGTGTAATAAAAGAAGTAAGTTTAACTTTAGTGCCAGAAGCAAAAATCAATGATTATGTATTGGTACATGTTGGGGCTGCTATAAGTATTGTAAATGAAGAAGAGGCAAAAAAAACATTTGAAATATTAAAACAGTTAGGAGAGTTGCATGATTTAGATATGCCTGACATTAATTAAATTTATAAACGTTGCCTTACTTTGAACTATCTAAAGAAGAAATCAATTTTCCACCTGCTTACTTTGCAGACAATGATGGTTTAGTTGCTGTAGGAGGCGATTTATCTTTAGAGAGATTAGTTTTGGCTTATAATAGCGGAATTTACTATTGGCACTATCCCTTAAAGCATATAAAATGGTGGTCTCCAGATCCTAGAATTGTTTTGCGGCTAGATTCGTTTAACTTTCCTCAAGGTCGTTTTAACTCTTTACAAAAGCAGTTTACGGTTAGTTTTAATACCGATTTTGAAAATATACTCCGTTCATGTCAGCAAGTATATAATATTAAAGACAAGATGAGCAACGAGTGGCTAACCGAACGCGCAGTTCGTGCTTTTTTAAAATTGCACAAAAAAGGCATTGCTCATGCTGTAGAAGTTTGGGAAGATACCAGACTTGTTGGTGGATTATTTGGAGTGGCAATCGGGAAACTGTTTTTTGGAGAATATATTTTTTCTAAAGTTAAAGCAGCAGATGAAATGGCAATATTATATTTGATAAAAAGGTTTAAGCAAAAAGGGTTTAAATTAATCGATGTGCAAAAAGAGACAATGTTCTTCGATGGTGTAGAATGCGATGAACTATCAAGAATAGAGTACATTAATATATGCAAAGAAAACGTTGAGAAGTATGCTGTCGATACAATAAAACCATAATTGTAAATATTTAAGAAATGGAATATTCATTTAAAGAACAAATAGATAAAGCTAGTTTATTTTTACAGGAAAGTGAATTGGAAAAGGCAATTGAAAATTATGAAGATGCTTTAAAATTAGCATCAGCTTCTGAACAAAAAATAGATATTCATAATTCATTGGGCAGGTTATACCAGAAAACCAAAACCCCTGAAAAGGCAATTTCTAATTTTGAAAAATCCATTAAATTCTATGAAAGTTTCGATGATGATGAAATGGAATCTGATAAAGCGTCAATTTATAACAATATTGCTGCTGTTTATATGGAGTCTAACTTCGATTTGGCTATTCAAAATTATAAATATGCATTAAAAATCTACACTAAAAAAACAGAATTAGAAAATAAAGAATTTTATCCGCATTTAGCCAATACCCATTTTGCCATTGCTGAAACATATCAAAATAAAGAGGATTTATATAAAGCAAAAACACATTTTAAGTTGGCTGTTAAATTGTACAACTATTTGCCCAATCAATCTTTTAATGAGTTAAAAGCCAATGCGCATTATCAGCTGGGAAATATTTATACCGAAGAATTTAATTTGTTCGATGCACAAGTAAATTATTCAAAAGCATTAAAGCTTTATAAAGGTTTATATGAGAGCGAAGAAAATTTGTATAAACCATTTTTAGCAGCTGTTTTAAATAATTTGGGTGTGACTTTTAAATCTATGAACGAACACCAAAAAGCATTAGAACATTATCAAAAAGCATTAAATCTTTATCAGGATTTAACCGAAACAAGTAGTGCGTTGTTTTGGCCTTATGTAGCAGCAACATTTAATAGTTTAAGTATTTTATACGCAGAAATGAAAAACTTTAAAGAAGCTGTTAAAAACACTCATAAAACAGTTCATATTTATAACGGTTTAACAGATGAATCTCCCGAAGAATACACACATTATTTAGCAACATCTCTTCATAATTTAGGACTGTTTTATTTTGAACTTAAAGAAATAGATTTGGCCGAAAAACACTTTAACCAAGCATTGAGTATTCGAAAAAAATTAGCAGTTAATCAACCTGAAGCTTTTGATGCCGATGTTTGTGCAACGGCTTTAAACTTGGTAGAATTACACCAAACTCAATTAGAGAATAAAGTAGATTTCAGTTTTAAAACCAAATGTCAGGACCTGTTGTCTGATGTAGATAAACGATTACAAAACTATGACGAAACCAAACCTGTTTTAAAAAGCATGAAAAGTGATTGTCAATATTATTTAGATTATTTTAACCAGATTACTATAGAAAAAATCAAGGTAGATAGTACCCTTAAAAAAGTTGATGATTTAACCAGAGAAATTAATTCAACTATCTATCCTAAAGAGAAATTGGTGTTTCAGTTGAAAATTGTTGAAATATTAGAACAACTCCTTATTGAGTTTCCTGAAAATAATAAACTAAAAAACGAATTGGCTTATGCATACAATGATTTGTCATGGCTATATTTGAGGCTAAAGAAGTTTAGTAAAGCAGAACATATTATTTTAAAAGCCAGAAGTTTAGAACAACCTGTTTTATCCCTTAAATGTAATTTAGCTCACAGCTATTTATTACAAGATAAATTCGTGAAGGCAAAAGACTTATATCTTGAATTAGCAAATGAAAAGAACAGTAATAACGAGCCATATATCTCTACAATTTTAAGTGATTTTGAAAAACTTAAAACAGATGGTATTAATCATAAAGATTTTGATAAAATAAAAAACCTTAACAGATATTGATTAACAAAGAGAAAACAGCTTATATATAAGCATAAAAACTCACAACTTTCTAATAGTTAGATTGTTATGAGTTTTAAAGTGGTACCTCCAGGAATCGAACCAGGGACACACGGATTTTCAGTCCGTTGCTCTACCAACTGAGCTAAGGTACCTCGCTAAATGCGGATGCAAATATAGATTCAATTTTATAATTCCCCAAAAGAAAATTTATAAAAAATCGTTTTGTAAATTTACAGCTTTTATTTGTGTTATGAACTTAATTATTGATGTAGGAAATACAAGTGTAAAACTAGCAGTTTTTAAACAAGAGAAACTTATTTTAAAAGAAAGAATTTCTCTTGAAAACACACAAAAAGCGGTTGACAATATTAAGCAAAAGTATAAAGACATTAATAACGCAATAGTATCATCAGTTGGAAACTTAAAGAAAAGCGATGTTGATTATATTAAAAAACATTTTCAGCTAATTGTATTAGATGCTTCAACTAAAGTACCATTTATAAATTATTACAAATCCCCTGAAACTTTAGGAGTAGATAGATTAGCTTTAGTAAGTGCTTCAGTTCAACAATACCCTCAACAAAATGTATTAATTATAGATGCTGGAACCTGTATTACTTACGATTTTATTAGCAAAGAAAACAAATATCTTGGAGGCGCAATTTCTCCAGGTATTAGAGTGCGTTACCAATCTTTAAATAATTTAACCGCAAACTTACCGTTATTAGAAACTAAAATGCCTGATGACTTTATAGGTAACTCTACTGCCGAATCCATTCACTCTGGAATAATTAATGGGGTTTTAAACGAAATTGAAGGCACTATTAGCAAATATGATAAAAAATTTAAAGATTTAACAGTTATTTTAACAGGTGGCGATGCAGATTTCTTGTCAAAGCGATTAAAAAGTAGCATATTTGCGAATTCAAATTTTCTTTTGGAAGGCTTGAATTATATTTTAGAATTTAATACAAACTAATGGTTAAAAAACTTTGTTTAGTTTTTATAGCGTTTTTAGCGTTAAACGTACATTCTCAAGAAGGTACAACTTCTCCTTACTCATTTTACGGAATTGGCAGCTTAAAATTTAAAGGTACAGCAGAAAACAGAAGTATGGGAGGATTAAGTATTTATACAGATAGTATTCATTTAAACTTAAGAAATCCTGCATCATATGCTGGAAATAACATTAAGATTTCTCCTTTTAATGGAGAAGGGCGACCAATTAAATTTACAGTTGGTGGAAGTCATTCAAGTACTGATTTAAAAAGTAATTCATCTTCAGCAAAAGCGAGTACAACAACTTTCGATTATTTAGCTTTATCTGTTCCAATGGGAAAATTTGGTATGGGATTTGGCTTATTGCCTTTTACATCAGTAGGTTATAAATTAGAATCTACAAATAATGAAGATGTACTTACAAATAGATTTAGAGGAGAAGGTGGCGTTAATGTAGCTTTTTTAGGGTTAGGTTATCAAATTACTAAAAATTTAAGTATTGGTGTTAATGCCAACTATAATTTTGGCAATATAAAAAACAATGCTATTGAGTTTCGGTATGATGATGAAGGCAATCCGCTTCAATTTCAAAGTAGAGAAAGTAACAGATCCAATTTAAGCGGATTAAATTTTAATCTAGGGTTGTCTTATAAACCAATGATTACAGATAAATTACAACTTACATCTGCGTTTACATTTTCGCCTAAGGCAGATTTAACATCTAATAACGAAAGAACTTTTGAGACAATAATAATAAATGATATTTCTGGACAAGAGTTTGTAGTAAATGAGATTGAAGCAGATTTAGAAGCGGAAGGTTTAATAACAACGACCTTAACTTTGCCTACTAAAACAGCTTTTGGGTTAGGGATTGGGCAACCTCAAAAATGGTTTTTAGGAGCAGAATATACATTGTTGAAAACCAGCGAATTTTCAAATAGGGTTTTTAATATAGATAACACTACTTTTGTAGATGCCTCAACAATTTCGGTTGGAGGATTTTATATTCCACAATACAATTCTTTTAGCAAGTACTTAAAAAGAGTTGTGTATAGAGCAGGAATACGTTTTGAAGACACTGGTTTAATGATCAATAACGAGTCTATAAATGAGTTTGGCATATCTTTTGGAGTAGGCTTACCAGTTGGGCGTTTTTTTTCAAATGCTAATTTAGGAATAGAAATAGGGAAAAGAGGAACAACCAATCAAAATTTAGTAGAAGAAAATTTTATAAATTTCCAAATAAGCTTATCCCTAAACGATAGATGGTTTGTGAAGCGAAAATATAACTAACTTAATATAATACTTGAATTATGAAGACGAAAATCACACTTTTATTATTGCTTTTTTTAGGCTTTAATTTAGTTGTTGCACAAGATAGCAACGAAGAAGATATGGCAACACTCTCAATTTTCGTAGAGTATGCAAAAGCAAAAAATTATGATGCTGCTTATGGTCCTTGGATGGAGTTAAGACAAAGAAACCCTAAATTTAATAATGCTATTAATATTTACGGAGAAAGAATTCTTAAATATAAAATTAAAAAATCTACAGGGAGCGAACAAGTAGCCTTTATAAAAGATTTGGTAAAACTTTGGGAAGAAAGACAAAAGAACTATGCAAGTAAAACACCTAAAGGACAATACATGGCTAAAGCCTGCCAATTACAATACGATTATAGAAAGGAGTTAAGCATGACTGATGCATTTTTGTTCGATTGTTTTGATGCAGCTTATAAGGCAGATACTAAAACCTTTACAAACCCTAAAAGCTTGTACACTTATTTTTCTTTAATGGTAGATTTATACGATGCAGGTAAAAAACCAGCTCAAGCCTTATTTAATAAATACGATGATATTAGTGAAAAAATAGAATCTGAAATTAAAAACTATACCCAAAGATTAAACAAGTTTTTACCAAAAGACGAAGAAGAAGTGCAATTAAGTAAAAAAGATGCTGCAAGAGTAAAATCTTATAATAGCTATTTAGCAGCGTATAACAAAATTGCAGGAAGTGTAGATAGTAAGTTAGGAGAAAGAGCAAATTGTGAGAACTTAATACCACTTTACAATAGGGATTTTGAAGAATTTAAAAATGATGGTGTGTGGTTACAGCGTGCAATGAATGGAATGTTTGCAAAAGATTGTACAGACGATCCCTTATTTATGAAGGTTGTTGAACAAAAAAATGCAATCGAACCAAATGCTTCTACAGCATATTATTTAGGAATCTTAAAAGATAAAGAAGGAAAAAGCAGCGAAGCTCTAGAGTATTATAATCAAGCAGTAGATTTAGAAACAGATAGTTTTGATAAAGCTAAAATTTTAAATGCTATTGCTGGGAAGTTCAGAAAAAAAGGAAACTATAGCAAAGCAAGAAGTTATTACAGGAAAGCTTTCGCACAAAATCCATCGTTAGGAAGTGCACACATTGCTATTGCACAAATGTATGCTAAAAGTGCAAATAGATGTGGTACAGATAACTTTACTAAAAGAGCTGTATATTGGTTAGCGGCACAAGAAGCTAGAAAAGCAGGAAGAGTAGATGCAAGTTTAAAGAAAGCTGCTGCGCAAACTGCTGCAAATTACATGGCTAAAGCACCTAGTAAAAGCGAAATATTTTCTTCTGGGAGATCTGGGGAAATTATTAAAATTGGATGTTGGATTGGAACAAATGTCAAGGTTCCAAGTTTGTAATGAACACAATTTTAAAATATAGAATAGTATTCATAGTCACAGCTTTTACTGTGACTATGTTTTTTTCGTGTAAAAATAATTTTAAAGACATACAAAACATAGGGATTTTAGATAGTGGGCCTTTAAGTATTGCCGAGAATATTAATACAAAATACACCGATTCTGGGAAGCTTAAATCTCACCTTATAAGTCCCAAAATGTTAAACTACTCCAATAGAGGATTTCCATTTTACGAATTTCCAGAGGGCATTAATCTTACTATGTTCGATAAAGAGAATAATAAAAGTAATGTTGTTGCCGATTATGCTATTTTGTATGATGAGACAGACCTTATAGATCTTCAAGGAAATGTGGTTTTAACTACGCATAAAAAGGATACGCTTTTTGCAGATCAATTGTTTTACGATCAAAAGAAAGAATGGTTATTCACAAATTTGCCAGTGCGATTTAGAACAAAAAACGAGCTGATTAATGGTAATGGTTTTGATTCCAATCGAGATTTTACCAACGCACAAGTTTTAGAAGTTACAGGTAGAATCTTTATAGACGAATAATTCTTATCTTTGTAAAAACAACTAATCTATACAATTAAACGAGTATGCTAAAAGCTTTCTTGCTCAAGGAAATGATTAGTAGCAAACAGTCCAGAAAACTATCAAGATGACCTTTAAAAAAAAATAAATATAAATACATGAAACTACTACAATTTTTACAATACGCATATTTAATTTTTGCCGTGTTATTTTTATATGATGCTATAAGCAAATGGAATATAGATAGAAATGGAGCTTACATATCATTATTCTTTGTGGCAATTGCGGTTTTTATGTTTTTCTTCAGAAAAAAATTCAGGAAACGATTTCATGATAGAGGTAAGCTTTAATAATGAATATTGAGATTGTCATTATTGTTGTATCGCTTTTGTTTTCAGCATTTTTTTCAGGAATGGAAATAGCTTATATATCTTCCAATAAAATATATATAGAAATAGAAAAAAAGCAAAGAGGTATTTTAGCTAAATTACTTACCAAACTTACTGCAAAGCCATCTAAATTTATTGCAACTATGCTAATAGGTAATAATATAGCATTGGTTATCTATGGGTTTTTTATGGGAGAATTTTTAGTAAACTGGTTTCAGTCGTATTTACCTTCAAACTATGGCTTAGTTAATTATTTATTTTCAAATTTAAGTTTACTCACACAAACGGTTATTTCAACATTAATTATTTTATTAACTGCCGAGTTTTTACCTAAAGTATTCTTTCAGATATATTCCAACATATTACTTAAAGTTTTTGCATTCCCAGCCTATGTTTTTTATGTGCTGTTTTCTATAATTTCAGATTTTGTTTTGTGGATTTCGGATTTTGTATTAAAGCAATTTTTTAAAACAGATGGAGACCAAGTGCAATTAGTGTTTTCTAAAGTAGAATTAGGGAATTACATAAACGAACAAATGGAAGCAGTTGAAGAGCATGAAGACGTAGATAGCGAAATTCAAATTTTTCAAAATGCACTAGAGTTTTCCGATGTAAAAGCACGTGAAGTTATGATGCCTCGCACAGAACTGGTCGCTGTAGAAATTCATGATTCTATAAAATCTTTAAACGAGTTATTTACAGCAACAGGATATTCTAAAACATTGGTATATAAAAACACTATTGATGATATTTTGGGCTATGTACATTCTTTCGAATTGTTTAAAAAGCCTAAAACCATAAAATCTATTATGCGTCCAATAGAGTTTGTGCCAGAAACGATGCTTATAAAAGATGTGCTTAATGTTTTAACCAAAAAGCGCAAAAGCTTGGCAGTAGTTTTAGACGAATATGGAGGAACATCTGGTATTATGACTATTGAAGACATTGTAGAAGAATTGTTTGGCGAAATTGAAGACGAACACGACAATATTAATTTATTAGAAGAAAAAATTAGCAGTACAAAATTTAATTTTTCGGCGAGATTGGATGTTGATTATTTAAATGAAACCTATAAGCTTAATCTTCCAGAAAACGAAAATTATGAAACACTAGGTGGTTTAATAGTAAACAGTACAGAAGAAATACCGCAACAAAACGAAACCATAAAAATTGAAAATTTCTTGTTTACAATTAAAGAGGTGTCAAATACTAAAATTAACGTAGTGTCTTTGCAAATTCTTGAAGACGAGTAAACAAAGCTAAAAAAACAAATAGCAAACCCCAAATAACAACAAATTAGTACTAATCCAAAACCGATAATTAATATAATTTAATGCTTGTTGTTTTAAGTATTGGTATTTGGAATTTTACTTTTGGAATTTAGGATTAATTCAAACTAAATGATTTAAATCTGTATTGTTTTTATTTTAATGAACTAATTTTAGAATTGAATAAAAATTTATCCCTTATTCTCCTTTTATTATTAAGCAGAAAATGGTATTTTCGCGCACGATAATTTTCATCAAAAAAACAAAAAATGGCAGTCTTAAATAAAATCAGAGAACAAAAAGCAATTCTAATATTTATTATTGCAATGGCACTGGTGGCTTTTGTGATTTCTGTTCCAGATTTGCTTAGCGATAGTAGTTTAAGTGCAGGAAAACAAAATATTATTGCAACAATAAATGGAGAAGATATTAAACGCGAAGACTTTATGAATAAAGTTGAGGCTGCACAAAGACAGCTTGGAGGTCAAGGCACAAGTACTCAGGCAATGAACCGCGTTTGGGATCAGGAAATTAGAAAAGCTGTAATGGAATCGCAATTCGATGCTTTAGGTTTAGTTATAGAAAGAGACCAGATGAGAGATTTATTGAAGCAAAGTTTAGCATCGTTTGAAGAATTTAAAGATGCAGATGGTATATTCGACGAAAATAAATTAAACGAATTTATAGCAAATTTAAAAGCAATTGCACCAGAATCTTCTATGTTAGCAGGTTCTCCTATTAATTATCAAGCTTGGACTAATTACGAAAGTACAATATCGGCAGGAGGAAGACAGCAAACCTATTTTAACATGGTTAAAGCAGGTGTTATTGGTACACTTGCCGAAGGTGAATTGGATTATAAGTTAGAAAATGATAAGGTAGATATTAAATTTGTACAAATACCATTTTCTTCAATTCCAGATAGTACAATTACTGTATCAAAATCTGATATTACAAATTACATCAATAAAAACAAGAGTAAGTACGTGGTTGATGCTTCAAGAGATATATATTTTGTGCATTTTAAAGAAGAAGCTTCTTTAGAAGACGAAGCTAACATTCAAAAAAACTTACAAGATTTATTAGAAGATAGAGTAGAGTATAACGAAAACACAAAATCTAACGATACCATAATAGGTTTTAGAAATACAACAGATAACGAAGCTTTTGTAAATGCAAACTCAGCTATTAAGTATAACGATAGTTTTTTGTTCAAATCTTTAATGCCAGTTGAGATTGCAGATAGTTTATACAATTTAAAAAAGGGAGATATTTATGGACCATATAAATTGGGGAACCATTACATGCTTTCTAAAATTGTTGAGGAAAAGCAAATGCCAGATTCAGTAAAAGTAAGGCACATTTTAATTCCGTTTATTGGAGCAGCATCAGCCGATCCTTCTGTTACTCAAACCGAAGAAGAAGCAAAAAAGACAGCAGATAGTGTTTTAAATGTAGTAAAAAGAAACCGTTCTAAATTTTCAGAATTAGTAACTGCTTTGTCATCAGACAGAGGTAGTATTGAGAATGGAGGACGTTACGATTGGCATCCTTATAATGCAATGGTGCCTCAATTTAGAGACTTTACATTCGAAAATAATACTGGAGATATCGCTGTTGTTAAAACAGATTTTGGATTCCATATCATTGAAATTGAAGGTCAAAAAAATAAGCAAAAAGTATTAAAAATTGCAACAATAGCTCAACTAATAGAACCATCTGAACAAACTATAGATAGAATATTTAATGAAACTTCTAAATTTGAGATTGCTGTAGCGAGTCAAGATTTTCAAGATGTTGCAAAAGAGAGCAATTATAGTGTTAGACCTGTAAGTAATATAGGTGAGTTAGACGAAAGTATTCCTAGTTTAGGCAACCAAAGAGCAATTGTGCGTTGGGCTTTTGAAGACGCAACAAATGTTGGAGATATTAAACGTTTTAATATTCAAGGTGGTGGTTATGCTGTTGTAATGTTAACGGCAATAAATAAGGAAGGTTTAATGAGCGTAGAAAAAGCTTCTGTAACTGCTTTACCAGAAATTAGAAAAGAGAAGAAAGCCGAACTTATAAAAGCTCGTATTACTGCAACTACTTTAGAAGATATTGCTAAAAGCGAAAACCAAACTGTAAAAACAGCATTGGCAATTAATATGAAATCTCCAACACTTGCTGGTGCAGGAAGAGAACCAAAAGTAATAGGAGCAGCGTTTGGGTTAAAAGAAGGACAAACTTCTAAACCAATAGTTGGAAATTTAGGTGTTTATTTCGTTCAAACCACTAAAATTACTCCAGCCGAAGGTCAAACTAATTATCAAGCTGCTGCAAATAGAGTTGCTGCAACTAAAGTAAATGCTGTTAATACGGTATTATATAATGCTTTAAAAAACGCTTCAGAAATAGACGATAATAGAGCAACTTTTTATTAGTGAAACTCTATTTTGAAGAATTCACCAAAGGCGATAGATTCAAAATGGTATAGTTGAACTAATCCCGCTAAAAAGCGGGATCTTTTAAATAGAAATTTATAAAAAAAATAGCTGCGTTTTATGTGGCTATTTTTAGTTTAAAACCATATTATCGTAAGTAATAATAGTATTGTAGCCTTTCCGCCTAAAATAATCTATTGAGTTTTTATTTCCCGTTGCTAAAATAAAATCGCCTCCCCAAGCTCCAAGGCTTTTTATAGTGCCTTTGTAATCATTAAACAATAATTCTTTAATTGGTTTTTGCTTTATGATTTTTGAAATAATTTGTTCGTGAGAAGAAATTAAAGTTTCAAAATGTTCTAAAGAATTACAGGAAATTATATTAGAAGTAACATCGCTAATCTCTGAAATAGCTAAACTGAAATTATTTTTATTCGCATTGTATTGTTCAATACCATCACGACTGTTTTGTTTTTTATTTAAATGCACAAAAAATAGATTGTTTTTAAATTCTGGATTAAAATCAATTTTACAAATCTTTCTTTTTTTATCATTTAAAGTATTGTCACCTTGAGCGCATTTATCTGCCGAAACCTTAGTGAAGGTAGAGTTGATAGGTCTTGTTAATTGATATGTAATCGGAACATTATGTTGTGCACAAGCAATATCGTAACCACTTCCGCCAAATGTTTGTTCCAGTAATTGGTAAGCATCAACATTTGCCCATTGTGCAATATTATTTATTAAAGTTGAAGAAGAACCCAATCCCCAAAATTGTGGAAAATCTAATTTAGCAGTAACTTTGTAACCAAACTCTGAATTCAAAAAATTTGGATTCAGTTGTTTTACAGCATGTAAAATTTGTACTAATCTTTTTGAAATGTCATCATCGTGCTGAACTTGATTCAGCATCTTATCAAAATCAAACGTTTTCTTAAACCAAACATTACCATTATTGTCAATACTCTTCCAAATTAGTTTTGGCTTATCAACAGTTTCAACTGTTAAGGATTGACCAAATTGAGTTGGCACAGCAAGCGATAAAGCACCATCGAGCACAAGATATTCTCCTGTGAGTAATAATTTTCCGTTGCTGTAATAGGTTTTCATCAAAACAAAGACATTAAATTGTAATAATTTTTATTAGGAAATTACATTATATAGGTTAATTCCAAATTCGTCAATCATAATTCGTCAATCGTAATTTTTTCAATGCTTCAACAACAGCGTTGTGCGTGGCGACATTGGTTTTAAAATGCTCAATCAAAGTTGTTTTTTCATTATCGTTTGCCTCAAACTGATTTAAAATATTAAGCAAATGCATTTTCATATGTCCTTGCTGTATTCCTGTAGTTATGAGTGAACGCAACGCAGCAAAATTTTGAGCTAAACCAGCTACTGCAACAATTTGCATCAATTCTTTTGCATTTGGGTTACCAAGCATTTCTAAAGATAATTTTGCTAAAGGATGCAAATTGGTAAGTCCGCCAACGGTTCCTAAAGCTAAAGGAATTTCCATCCAAAATGTAAAAATGCCATGCTCTACTTTAGCATGAGTTAAGCTACTGTATTTACCATTACGTGATGCATAAGCATGTACTCCAGCTTCAACAGCTCTAAAATCATTGCCTGTTGCCAAAACCACAGCATCAATACCATTCATGATGCCTTTATTGTGCGTCACTGCTCTGTATGGTTCCACTTCCGCAATTTTTACAGCTTGTATAAATTTAGCAGCAAATTCTTCAGGTAAAATAGTCGCATCTTCATTTAAGTCTTCAATATTGCAACTAACTTCTACTCTTACTAAACAATCTGGCACATAATTAGAAAGAATACTCATTATAATTTGAATATTTTTTTCTTCCGAAGAAAATGCATCAAAAGACAAGGCTCTGGTTTTAAAAGTTTCAGCAAATTGTTCAAGACAAGAATTTATAAAATTGGCTCCCATAGCATCCAAAGTTTCAAAACTTGCATGAAGTTGGTAATAGCCTTTCAGGTCTTTAGTTTTATCTTTTAATTCAATATCAATAATACCACCACCACGTTGTTGCATGTTTTTTGTGATGGATTTTACATCTTCGAAAAGTTGAGGTTTTATAGCATTGAAATATGTTTTTAAGGTTTCAAAATCACCTTGAAACATAAAATGAACCTGACCAATTTTTGTGGTAGAAATCACTTTGGTTTTAAATCCACCACGATCCAACCAAAATTTTGCAGCATTACTCGCAGCAGCAATAACAGAGCTTTCCTCAATTGCCATTGGGATTGTAAATAATTTTCCATTTACTAAATAATTTGGAGCAATGCCAAAAGGCAGATAGTAATTGGTTATGGTGTTTTCAATAAATTCGTCATGAAGTTGCTGGAGTTTATCGTCAGAATTCCAATATTGTATCAAAATTCGTTTGGCATTTTTTTTGTCTAAAAAATGCGTCTCCAGAAGCCAATCGATTTTTTGAGCTTTAGATAGTTTTGAAAAACCAGATATGGATTTACTCATTACTCACTTAAAATATTGATTAGCAAAGATACTATTATACAGTTCTTATTTAAAGATTACCTATTGTAAATGTTAAATCCCTGTGTTTTTTGGCAGGTTTTTATAGGTATTAAGCAAAAAGGGTTGTGTTAATCAATGTG
>JAKITV010000004.1 GCA_021647885.1 Flavobacteriaceae bacterium
TAACCAATTCCGGAACTGGTTATTTGGCTTGGGATGCTGCAGACCCAAATCATGCTCAACAATCATGTTCTATAGTTAATGGAACTGGATTAGAAGGCACTTGTGGTTGTGCTGATGCTAATACTTACAGCTTTATTACTGGGCAATCGTTAGGTACGACTTTACCTTGTACTTTAAAAAGGTATCGTGTTGAGCAAAGTGGAAATACCTTGTTTATTAGTAATTAATAGTTTTTTGCCAGAATTTGAAGTGCACTATTAATGACTTTATTAAAAAAATTGACGAACTTCGTTAATGAATGATATAGTTCATTAAAACATATCATATCATTACATTAGCGAATATTAAAAACAAGAAAAATGAAGAACCTAATAATAATCATATTTGTATTTGTTGGCTTCTTATCTTGTCAACAGACCAAAAAAAAGGATAATGAAACAAATCCATTGTTGAATTATTTAGAAAAAAACAGAAAATACCCAAATGAATACGTGATTGAAAATTTCAAAACTCACGATATTATATTCATTGGTGAAAATCATTTTATAAAGCAACAAGTAGAATTCATTAAAAATTTAATTCCTGAACTATATGAAAACGGAATTTACAATTTAGGCACAGAATTTATCAGATATTCCGATACAGAACTAATGAATAAAATAATCACCGACAGTATTTTTAATGAAAAATATGCAAAAGAAATTACATTTAATTCTTTATGGCATTGGGGTTATCAGGAATATATTGACGTTTATAAAGAAGCTTGGAAATTAAATCGAAGTTTACCGAAGAACGCTCCAAAGTTTAAAATTTTCGGTATTGAAGACGATATGGATTGGAGTTTTGTTAAAACTGAAGAAGACAGAAACAATCCCAAAATAATGACAAAAGTTTTTAAGTCAAGTTCTCAATTTGTAGAGGATGAAGGACTATCTGCATTCGCAATACAAAAAGAGGTATTAGACAAAAATGAAAAAGCAGTAATTCATTCAGGAATTCACCACGCATTTACATCTTATTATCAGCCCCACTACAATCCAGAAAAACACGGGTTTGGAGGAAGTTATGAAAAAGAAAGAATGGGAAATCTTATCAAAAATAAAATTGGGAATAAAACGATGACAATCTTCCTTCACGGACCTTGGTTTTCTTCTGACGGCTATGAAAATCAAGGTTTGCCTGTTGACGGAGTTTTAGATAGTCTTTTTTCTCAAAAACATAATATGGAATTTATACCTTTTGGCGTAGATACAAAAGGAACTCCATTTGGAGATTTAAAAGGTGAAACAAGTGTTTATAAATATGGTTATCCAAATTTCACTTTAAAAGATTTTTGCGATGGCTATATATTTCTTAATCCAATCTCAGAATATAAATCAGTAACTGCTATACCTAATTTTGTAACGCCTGACAAGGTGGAATTTATTAAACAACAAGAATTTGAATATAGAAATAAAAATATAACCGCAAAAAACCTTAATGATACAATACAAATATGGCTAAATGAAAGTGAATTGAAAATGAGAAAAATGTCTAATACCATACGCTAACACTGCGTAAAAATAATGGTGGTATTGTACTAAATATGAGCATATTAGCTATAAATAAACAATATGTTAAAAGGAAAATATTACTAATAAATCTACCACTATTCTTACACCAACCGAACATACTAAAATTTCAAAGTTACTCCTAACAAAAAATTAGTCGTTGCTTGAGGATAATATCCTGCGCCTTCAATGGTTGTAACTTCTCCAGGAACAGACCACGTATCATCGTAAGTAAAATAATAACCATTTGATACATATTTTTTGTTGAACACATTATTTACTAAACCTGAAATAATAATCGTTTTAAAGATTGAGTTTGATTTAATCTCGTAAGTCATATTAAAATCATTAACAAAATAGCTGTCTAGTTTAGACACTTTAGAATCGGTATTTCCCATAAATTGCTCACCAACATATTTACTTAAAAAAGAGAATTGTAGGTTCTTATTAGGCTGAAATATAAAAGCATTTGCAGCTATTACTTTAGGTGAAAAAGAAAGATTGGTTTTTCCGAGATTTAATAACTCTCCATCAATTTCTTTGTTTTTATTTGAGCTTATGGTAAAATTTGGTTGTAAAACAAGCTTATTGGAAATTTGGATATTTGCTTCTACTTCTATACCTAATCTATAACTTTTACCACTATTAGTTCTAATAGGTGTGCCTGTATCGTCTATGTTTCCTGTAAGTGCCAACTGCTCGTTATATAACATATAATACGCATTGGCATTAATATTAAATTTGTTTGTAGTGCGTCTCCAACCTAATTCGAAATCGTTTAACTCTTCGGGCTTAATATTAATATTACTTTCAAAATCGCTTCTGCTTGGTTCGCGATTTGCTCGTGCGTAAGAAAAGTAAAAACTATTTTTGTCATTAGCTTTATATGTAATTCCAGCTTTAGGGTTGAAAAAATTATAGGTTTCATCTACTTTTAGGTTTATTCTATCTGACGTAAACCCAGTAGTTTTGTAATCCACAAAACGTATTTGTAAATCTCCATATAAACTTACTTTTTTACTTATTAGGAACGTGGTTTTTGCAAAAATGCTGAAGTCCTTTTTCTTTCCATTGCCATTATAATAACGATCTCTAATTTGACTGTCGCTTGCATATTGCGCCCAAATAACTTCTCCAAAATGGTCGCCATCATAACTGCTGTACGATGCTCCAAAAATTAAATCTATTTTATCGTTTTTATAATTTGCATTCGCATTTAGGACATAAAAATCGTTGTCCAGCCAACGACGACGAATTAAATCGGTTGTATTAATAGTTTCTCCACCAATTTCAATAGCTTCAAAATCATAATCATCAAAACCTTGATCTTCTTTGTATTGTTCAAAATATCCACGTCCAAAAGTGTAATTTAAACCTATGTTAGTTGACCAATTATTATTAATCCTTTCATTAAAATGTAATTGATAATGATCTTGTTTATAATTATCTACTTCATTATCGTAGAATTGAATATTCCCTTCATTATCTGTGTACATTCCTGATGTATTAAATGTTCTGTTATTAGCTAAAGTTTCTGCATCAATGCCATTCCACGCTTGATACGTGATTTCATGTCCTCCAAAAACCAATCCTTTAATTAAAGTATTCTCATCTACATAAGATGCTTGTAAAAAGTATGATTTTAAATTGGACGTTGCTCTATCTATATAACCATCAGATTTAATTTGAGACAAGCGTCCAGCAATTTCAAAATGCTTATTAAATTTTCCAGTACTAAATTTTAAGGTGTGTTTTCTAGTATTAAAACTTCCAAATGAATTAGAAATTTCTCCATTGGCTTTTTCAGCAATAACATCGGTTAAAATATTAATACTAGCCCCAAAAGCACCAGAACCATTAGTTGAAGTTCCAACACCTCGCTGTAATTGTAAACTCTCTACTGAAGACGTAAAATCCCCTAAATTAACCCAAAAAGTGCTCAACGATTCTGCATCGTTATACGGAATACCATTAATGGTAATATTGGTGGATTGTGCACTCACGCCACGAACTCGAATACCTGTGTAACCAACTCCTGCTCCAGCATCGCTTGTAGAAACTACTGAAGGTAAAAAGTTAAGAAGAATTGGAATGTCTTGCCCTAAATTACGTTTAGCAAGTTTCTCTTTAGTAATATTTGAATGTGTAATAGGAGAGGTTGCATTTACGCGGACAGCTTTAACAAGGACTTCTTCTAATTTTTCAATCTTCGTGGAATCCTGTTGTTTTTCTTGAGAAAAAGAAGAAACACATATTAAAATAAAAAAGGGTAGCAGTAATAAAGACCTTTCGACTGCGCTCAAGGTGACATTATTTTTAAGATGGTATTTCATTCGAATAAAAATATAATCGAATAAAAAGAGGTAATTATTCTTTGTTGCTTATGATTGAATGAGATTCTTCGCTATGCTCAGAATGACAAAAATTTCCTAAACAGCATTACCTGTTCTAGGTTCAATGGGTTTGATCTCAGCCTCCCGATAACTATCGGGATTGGCACCCCTTTTTTGAGAACAGCACAAATATAATTATGAATTACGAATTATGAATTATGAATTGTGAATTATTTTCACTCATAAATAGGTAGAGCATTAACATACTTTGAAAAGAAAAGTCTCTTATGAAGAGAAAATAATAACAGCACTATTTTTATCGTAATATTGCAATATTACAATATTATGGTTATAAAAAAATTAACTATCAATATCCGGTTTTTTACGAGTTGTCTTTCTTTCGGATAGTTTCCGTTTGTCTTTTAGTCGTTTCTTTACTACAGATTTGGGTATTTTAGTAGGCACTCTTTTTTTAGGAACAATTAATCCTTCTTTTATTAAAGTAATAAAACGTTTAATAACAAGCTCTTTGTTTTTGTGTTGACTTCGGCTTTCATCACAATTTAAAATGAGAAGTCCTTCTCTGGTAAGTTTTGTGCCTATGTTTTTTGTGAGGATTTCTTTTTCTTCTTCATTTAAAACTTCGGATTCTAAAACATTAAAAAACAGCATTACTTTAGATGATACCTTATTGGCGTGTTGTCCTCCAGCTCCACCACTTCTTACTGCTTTAAAGCTTAATTCTGATTTTAATGCATCAATATCCAAAATTAATTAATTTGGTGTTGCGGTTTTAATAAATCGTTTACTGTTTTTACAGGATTGAAAGTTATTAATGGGACTTCTACAAAAATGCTGTTCCAATTAGCCATACTGCCATTCCAGAGTCCAGGTAATTCTAGTGCTTTTATGTCTTTTCCCACTTTGGTTTTCATGGTTATAAAAGCGGTTTTAGAATCTACAAATTTTGTGAGATTAAATATTTCTCCTTTATAGTTCTTAATACCGCAAACCAAATCTACAGGATTAAAATGTGTAGCGTTTTTAAGGATATCTTTTTGAAGTTTATTCTTTTTATCTATTTGAGCAGATTCGACTATTTGAAGGGAAATGTTTCCATTTTCTTCTTTTACCCAAAAAGGACCTCCTCCTGGTTCTCCTTCATTTTTTACCATACCACAAACACGAATTGGACGATTTAGTTTTTCAGCTAAGTATTCAATTTGATATTTTGTTGAGTATTTCTCGAATTCTGAACTTATGGTTACATTCATTTTATCGGACAAAAACTGTGCTATATTAATAAGCTCTTCCTCATTAACATCCTTATTATCTAAATCCTTTTGATATTTGAATGCTTGTTCTTGAATTTTAAGTAAAATTCCTGCTAGCATTTTCTTGTATTGCCCAACTTCTTCTTCAAAATTAAACACAGCAACATTATCAATATTTTTAACAAAAATAACGTCTGCATCCAAATCATTTAAATTTTCCAGTAAGGCACCATGTCCAGATGGCCTAAAAAGCAAACTTCCATCTTCTTCTCTAAAAGGTATGTTTTTGGTTGTTACTGCTATTGTATCTGTTGATTCTTTTTGATATGAAAATGAAATATTAAATGCTGTATTGGTCTTTTTTTCTACAATTTCTTCAATCCGCTTAAATTCATCATCGAATTTATGATTATGCTTTTCTGAAATTGTAAAATGAAGATTAGCTTTGTTATTTGATGACGCATAGTAAGCTGCTTCAAATAAATGTTCTTCAAAAGCTGTTGCTATATGATTTCTATATTGATGGAATGGCAATAACCCTTTAGGGAAATCACCATAATTTAGTTTACTCTTTTGCAACATCATTTTTATAAACAATTCAATTTGTTTATTGTTTGATAGTGAATCGAAATCCTTAAAGTCTTTATATAATTGTTGTTTTACTTTGTAATAAAATGGAAGGTATTTTAATCCTATTATAAAAATTGATAGTTCTGTTGCTTTTTTTCTGTTTATATATGAGTTTATACTTTCTTTGTCGGCATTATATTCTTTAATAAAACTAAATAAAAATTTAAACATCCTAGTTGCAGCACCAGAAGCAGGCACAAATTTTAGCATTGATGTCGTGTCTCGTTTACCGTTAAAATATGTAATATATTCTTCCTTCTCTTTCTTATTAAGCTTCAATATACCATTGCCAATTGTTGCCCTTTCCTTTAAATTAATTAATGGAAACCCTGTTTTAAAAAGCTGAATTTGAGCATTGACTTTTTCGATAGTCAACCCTTTTTTTTTAATCTGTTTTATATCTTTTTCGGTAAAACTCAATGTCTGTTTTTTAATAATTTATCTATATGTTTTACTGCTTCTTGTAGCCTTTCATTTTTACTTCCTTTTAATAAAACATAAGGTCTTTTGTGTTTTATTAGTGCATCTTCAAAAGCTTTAAACATACGTAGCCTTTCATTTGGCTTATCGCGTAAATCGTCTGCTTCCCAAGGCGTATCAATATAAGTTAAAAAATATAAATCGTAAGTGTTTTTTACTGCAAATTTATCTAAAACCGGATCGCATGAACCAACATAATATGCTTCAGAATACACTTTGGTTTCTAACAAATCGGTATCACAAATTAAAACTGAATTCGTTTTTTGTGATAACTCGTTTTCAAGTTTCATTTGTCCTTTGGCAATAGGCACTAAATCTTCAGGTTCACATGTTTTGCGTTCGTTATTCCATTTATCTTGTAAATATTCACGCGCATATTCTGGCACCCAAACCGAATTATAATGTCTTGCTAATTGTTTTGAAAGTGTTGTTTTTCCTGTAGATTCAGGGCCAAATAAAACTACTTTTATGCAGTCACTCTTTTTTTGTTTAAGTTTTTCTTCCATTCAATATATCCTTGAATTGCTAAAATTGTAAATACTAAATATTGTAATGATAACATTCCTAATCCTCTATATGCATATAGTGGAATAGTTATGATATCTGCAATAATCCATAACGTCCAGTTTTCTAATTTCTTATTTGCCATGTACCACATTGCAGTAAAGAAAATTCCTGATGTTATAACATCTATATAATTTGCAATTTGTAAATCGTAATCATACGCTTTATAAACCATGTAAGTTACAATCATAGTTATTACAAAAAGCATTACACCAATAATTTTTTCTTTTTGGTTTGTTCTAGAAATTGGTACAACTAATTTGTCTTCTTTCTTACGAGACCAATTCCACCAACCATAAATACTCATAACTGAATAGTAGAAATTCATCATCATATCTCCAAAAAACTCACTAACATATAAGATATATACAGTAATAATCGTACAAATAATTCCTGTTGGATAGACTAAAATGTTTGCTTTTTTTGCATACCAAACGCTCATGATTCCAAAAACAAATGCAATAGCTTCCAGAACAATTAAATGTGTAGGAGTTTCCTTGTAAGCAGCGATGAAAAAATCTATTATCTCATTCATATTTTTTATCCTCCTGCAAGGTTTTTAAAACCTTGCAGGAATTTACTAAAGTAAATTGTCAAAAAACGATTCGTCATTTTCAAAAGCAGTTCCTATAACAACCAAATCTGCTCCAGCTTGGTATGCTTTTTCTAATTCCTGTTTGCTTCTTATCCCTCCACCAACTATTAACGGAATTTGAAGTGCTTTTTTTACTTCTGAAATCATTTTAGTTTCAATAGGGTGTGTTGCTCCACTTCCTGCTTCCAAATAGATTAATTTCATGCCAAGAAATTCTCCAGCTAGAGCAGTATCAACAACATGCTGAATGTTATTTCGTAACATTGGTTGTGTTCCTGTTACCTTTTGAACTGATGTTGGTTTTCCATTTTCTATTAAAATATATCCTGTTGGAATTACTTCCAAATTGATATTTTTTAAAGTTGAAATGGACTCAACATGTTTCCCAATTAAGTATTCAGGATTTCGTCCAGAAATTAAAGACAAAAACAATAAGGCATCTGCTATGTTAGTTATTTGAGTAACATCTCCTGGAAATAATACAACAGGAAGGTTTGTAAGTTTCTTTATTACAGAAACTAAAGCATCTGTTTCATCTCTTTTAACTGTGCTTCCACCAACAAAAATATGTGTTACAATTGAAGCATTTACTTTTTGCATGAAATTCTCCAAATACTCTAAATCCATTTTATCAGGATCAATCAATGCGGCAAGTAGGTTTTCTTTGTTAGAAATAGAGGCTAATATGTTTTGATAGATTTTTTTCATTTACGACATAACGTAAGCGCATGTAAACCCTTCAAACTCTAAATAGTTGGCAGTAAAACGCTGTTTTTTGTTTTCATAATCTATCCAAGCCGTTGTAGATTTATCTTCAAGAGTAAAAGGAATAACTAAAGTATGCTTTTTAAAACTCAATCCTGATGTTGCAAACAATTTATATAATGATTCTTTGATACACCAAATAACCGTTAGCTTCTTTACACATTCTATATTTTCATCTGTTAAATATTGGCTTTCATAATCTACAAACCTATTGGCTATTCTTACAATTTTTTCACGTTGCTTTTCAATGTCTACCCCTATTTTATAATCACTAATTATAATCGCCGAAAACGTAAACGAATGTGTGATAGAAATATACTTTCCATCTTTTAAATAAGGTTTTCCATTTGCGTCATAATGCAATTCTGCATCTGTATAACCAAATTCCTTTAATAAATGGCGTACACTCAAAAAACCACGTTGGTGCATTTCACTTTTCATAGCTAATACACGCTCTAAACTTTTAGGTTTTAAATCAATGCCTTGCATCAAATCATCATAAGATTCAGTAATCTTCCAGATTTTAACAGTAGTTTGTGAGTTTGGATGAATGGTTTTATAAAGAGGCATTTATATTTCTCGTTCTTATTACGTAACTTTGCAAACTAAAATTTTTGCTAAAACAAATATACAATTATGAACACAAAAACAATTCCTTACATAGCTAATAAAGTGAAAGATATATCTCTTGCAGAATGGGGAAGAAAAGAAATAGAATTGGCTGAAGCCGAAATGCCTGGTTTAATGAGTCTTCGTGATGAATATAAAGATTCACAGCCACTTAAAGGCGCAAGGATTGCAGGTTGTTTACATATGACGATTCAAACTGCTGTTTTAATTGAAACCTTACAGGCTCTTGGAGCAGAAGTTACTTGGAGTTCTTGTAACATTTTTTCAACACAAGACCAAGCTGCTGCTGCTATTGCTGCTGCCGGAACTGCTGTGTATGCATGGAAAGATATGACCGAAGAAGAATTTGATTGGTGTATAGAACAAACACTTTTCTTTGGCGAAGATCGTAAACCATTAAATTTAATTCTAGATGATGGTGGCGATTTAACCAATATGGTGTTAGACAAATATCCAGAATTGACTGAAGGCATTAACGGTTTAAGTGAAGAAACCACAACTGGTGTTCATCGATTATACGACCGAATGAAAGCAGGAACTTTACCAATGCCAGCAATTAATGTAAACGATTCGGTGACCAAAAGTAAATTCGACAATAAATATGGTTGTCGCGAAAGTGCTGTAGATGCTATTCGTCGTGCAACAGATATAATGCTTGCAGGAAAACGTATTGTAGTTTGTGGTTATGGCGATGTTGGCAAAGGCACAGCTGCTTCTTTTAAAGGAGCTGGAAGTATTGTAACTGTTACCGAAATCGATCCTATTTGTGCATTACAAGCTGCAATGGATGGTTTTGAGGTAAAACGTTTAGAGACTGTTGTTGGCAATGCTGATGTGATTATTACAACTACAGGAAATAAAGACATTATACAAGGTCGCCATTTTGAAGCTTTAAAAGACAAAGCTATTGTATGCAATATTGGTCATTTTGATAACGAAATTGATATGGCTTGGTTAAACGAAAATTATGGTCATACAAAAGACACCATCAAGCCACAAGTAGATAAATATACCATCAACGGAAAAGATGTTATCATTTTAGCTGAAGGTCGCCTAGTAAACTTAGGTTGTGCTACAGGACATCCAAGTTTTGTAATGAGTAATTCGTTTACCAACCAAACTTTAGCACAATTAGAACTTTGGAATAACAGAGATGCTTATAAAAACGAAGTGTATATGTTACCTAAACATCTGGATGAAAAAGTAGCTCAATTACATTTAGCTAAAATAGGTGTAGAACTTACAGAGCTTCGTAATGATCAAGCCGAATATATTGGTGTAAAAGTTGAAGGGCCTTATAAGCCTGAATACTATAGATATTAATATCATTCTCACGAAGGTGGGAATCTCATGAATTGAAACAAAGTTTTATTGATAATAGAACCCTTGCAGTCCCGATAACTATCGGGATGTAAGGGTTTTTTTATTGAACAAGAATTCTTTATATTCCATAGATATTTATGGTTTATAAAGAACAGAAAATAAAAGTCCCTCGGTTTAATGAGGAATCGGGTTTTTATACCACAAAAAAACGTTCAAAAACAATGAGCAAGATTCGTGGTAAAAACACCAAGCCCGAAATGCTTTTCAGAAAAGCTTTATGGCATAAAGGGGTTCGCTATCGTATAAACAATAAAAAGTTACCTGGAAAACCAGATGTTTCAATCCAAAAATACAAACTTGCCATTTTTATAGATGGTGGATTTTGGCATGGTTACAACTGGAACGAGAAAAAGGAAACCATAAAAAGCAATCGCGGTTTTTGGATCCCAAAAATAGAACGCAATATGCAACGTGATAAAGAAGTCAATCAAAAACTTTCCGAAATGGATTATACTGTTTTTAGGTTTTGGGAAAAAGAAATCAAAAACGAATTGGATAAGTGCATTAATGATGTTTTGGTTCACATAGCTACTGGAAAGAACAATTGGCAACGATAAAACCAAATAGTTTTGTGAAGATTTTTGTTTTACACAATTGCGATTAAAATTTTCTTAAATTGCGTTTTACTAACCTATTCCTTTATAAATATGAAACGCCCAAAAAAGATAGCGCTTATTATTATTTCTATTTTACTGACCCTCTATTTTATAGCTTCTGTAATAGTTCCTAAAAAAGTAGACGCAAAGTATAATACAATTACTTTAAAACCTCCATATAAAGTTTCTGCTAAGGCTCAAGAATTATATAATTCGCTAGATTTTATTGCAGACATGCATTGCGATGCTTTGTTATGGAAACGAAATCTTTTAAAGAAAAATGATTTTGGTAGTGTTGATATTCCAAGAATGATAGAGGCTAACGTGAGTTTACAAGCGTTTACCATTGTGACAAAGGCTCCAAAAAAAATGAATTTTGACAACAATACAGATGAAACTGATGCTATAACGTTACCATATATTTTACAGCGAAGACCAATAAACTCTTGGTTTAATTTAACAAATAGAGCTTTAGCACAATGTGAAGCATTACATGAGTTTGAAAACGAATCAAAAGAAACATTTAAAATAATTAAATCAGTTTCAGATTTAGAACAATATTTGGCGAATAGGAAAAAGAACAAAAATATAACAGCAGGGTTTTTAGGCATTGAAGGCATGCATGCTTTAAACGGAAAACTGGAAAATGTAGATAAACTATATGATGCTGGAGTTAGAATGATGTCTCCGGTTCATTTTTTCGATAACAAACTTGGCGGTTCTGCACATGGTGTTTCAAAAGAAGGCTTAACCGATTTTGGAAAGCAAGTCATTAAAAAAATGCAAGCAAAAAATATGATTGTCGATATTTCGCATAGTTCTCCAAAATTGCTAGACGACATTTTTGAAATATCAACTAAACCAATTGTATCTTCACACACAGGTGTGCAAGGCACTTGCCAAACCGTTAGAAATTTATCCGATAAGCATCTTAAACAGATTGCTGAATCTGGCGGATTAATAAGCGTGGCAATGTTTGAGCCAGCAACATGTAACAACACTCCTGCATCAACAGCAAAAGCTATAAAGTATTGTATTGATTTAGTTGGTGTAGATTATGTGGCTTTAGGCTCAGATTTTGATGGTGCTATTGAAATTCACACAGATATAACAGGATTACCAATATATGTTGAAGAACTTCTTAAATTAAATATTTCTAAAGAAGATATAAGCAAAGTAATGGGAGGAAATGTAAAACGTTTTATGCTCAAAAACCTACCTCGCTAACAAATAAAAACCCTTTCTGCAAACGGAAAGGGTTCTAAATATCTTATAAAAAATATATTTCTTAAGCCTCAAAAGGCACTATAGAAACGTATGATTTATTGTTTTTCTTCTTTGAGAATTTCACAAGACCATCAACTCTAGCATGTAAAGTATGGTCTTTCCCAGCATATACATTCTCGCCAGGATTATGTGTTGTACCTCTTTGTCTAACGATAATGTTTCCAGCTATTGCAGCTTGACCGCCAAATATCTTAACGCCTAATCGTTTCGATTCTGATTCTCTACCGTTTTTCGAACTTCCGACTCCTTTTTTATGTGCCATTTTATTTCGATTTAATATTGTTAAACTTAATGGTTAGCAATTACGCTTTTCCACCATCCAATTCGTCTTGCCACTTCTTTAATTCGTCCCATTTACCGTCAGCAGCTAATTTAGCTTGCTTTGACCATGTATCAGTAACATGATTTCCTCGAACTCCAGCAATAATCTCAGAAATTTTAGCTGGTTTAGCTTTTGCTAAATCGGAAAAAGTTACAATTCCAGCAGCAATTAAGGTTTCAGAAATCTTTGGTCCAATACCTTCAATCTTTTTAAGATCATCAGCTTTTCCTGTTGCTTTTTTAGCAGCTGGTTTAGCTACAGGTTTTGATTTAACTTTTGCTTTTGGCGTAGCCTTCTTTGTTTCAACTTTAGGAGCAGTTACTTTTGGCTCTGCCTTTTTAGTTGCTTTAGCTGGTGCAGCTTTCTTGGCTCCTGAAACTAAAATACTTTCAATTTGAATTTCGGTTAAAGATTGTCTGTGACCATTTTTAACACGGTAACCTTTACGTCTTTTCTTTTTAAAGACGATTACTTTATCACCTTTTAGGTGCTTTAAGACTTTTGCTCCTACTTGAGCTCCGCCTATAGCTGGGGCGCCAATAGTTACTTTGTCACCATCACTTAAAAGAAGTACATTATCGAAAGCTACTTGCTTTCCTTCTTCAGTTTGTAAACGGTGAACAAAAACTTTTTGGTCTTTTACAACTTTAAATTGTTGCCCTGCTATCTCTACAATTGCGTACATAGCGTAACGTTTTATTAATTAATTTGTTCAAAAAATGAGTGCAAATATACTTCTAATTAATTAATCTACAAACGTTTTATGTTTTTTAAAATGTATTATCACTCCCTTTAAATAATTGCATAAATACGAATGATAAGATTAGTGTTGATAAAAGCCCTAAGACAATACTAGATAGAATTATAATCTCTGTTTCAAAATTGCGACCTACTCTTAATGTAGCAAGTAACTTGGTTGAAAACTCTAAATCTATTTTTGTAACATAGAAGGTCAAGAATGTATTAAAAAGAAACGTTGCCAAAAAGCCAGTTTTAACACCCATTAAAAACCCTTTAGTATAATTAAACGCCTTATTCTCTTGTAATTTGCGCGTTTTTATCGATTCGTATATTCCAAAAGCAATAATAACACCATTAAATAAACTGTAAACTGGACGTGTGTGTAAATCTAAAAGTCTTAAAACTAAAAAATATGCAATTAAAGAGCTACTAATAGCAATACCTAAACGCAAAGGCAAAAACATTTTTCTCATAATATTTAATTATTTTCATTTTTAAAGTTAAGAAAAAAATAAGATGTTCGTTTTATTAAGACGTTCATTTTTTATGTTATTTATAATTTACATTCACTATTTTTGTGATACTGTAACAATTATTAAATATTATAGACCTATATTCAATTAAATAATCAAAATTAATATATATGAAAAAAAGCTTATTTTCTTTAGCTGCTTTTGTATTAGCTGGCCTTACAGTTTCTGCACAAGAAGTTAAATTTGAAGAGTACGATTTAGATAACGGTATGCACGTTATTTTACATCAAGATAATACTGCTCCAGTGGTTACAATATCTGTAATGTACCATGTAGGAGCAAAAGACGAAAACCCAGAACGAACTGGTTTTGCTCACTTTTTTGAACACTTACTATTTGAAGGAACCGAAAACATAGAACGTGGTGAATGGTTTACGATTGTAAGTTCTAATGGTGGTAGCAATAATGCCAATACAACTCAAGATAGAACGTATTATTATGAGGTATTTCCATCTAATAATGTAGAACTTGGTTTATGGATGGAATCGGAAAGATTACTTCACCCTATTATTAATCAAATTGGTGTTGATACACAAAATGAAGTTGTTAAGGAAGAAAAGCGTTTACGTGTAGATAACCAACCTTACGGAAGGTTTATAGAAAATGTCAATCTTAATATGTTTAACAAACATCCATATAAAGGAACCACTATAGGTAAACTATCTCATCTTGATGCCGCTACATTAGAAGAGTTTCAAGCGTTTAATAAAAAGTTTTACATACCTAATAATGCTGTTTTAGTAGTAGCTGGAGATATTGATGTGCCTTTAGTCAAAAAAATGATTCAAGACTATTTTGGCCCTATTCCGAGAGGTAAAGATATTGTTAGAAAATTCCCAAAAGAAGATCCAATAACAGAAACTATTAGAGCAAAAGCTTACGACCCTAATATTCAAATTCCAGCTGTTGTTGCTGCTTATAGAACACCTTCATTTAAAGACAGGGATTCTTATGTATTAAACATGATTTCTAATTATTTAAGTAGCGGTAAAAGCTCTAAACTATATAAGAAATTAGTTGATGAGAAAAAAATGGCATTGCAAGTTGGTGCCTTTAACATAAGTCAAGAAGACTATGGTGTTTATGTTTTATTTGGGTTGCCATTAGGTGAAACTTCTCTTGATGGAATTATAGCAGAAATTGATGAAGAAGTAGTGAAAATTCAAAATGAATTAATTTCAGAAAAAGACTATCAAAAACTTCAAAACAAATTTGAAAATCAATTTGTTAACTCAAATTCAAGTATTTCTGGCATTGCAAACTCTTTAGCAAGATATTATATGTTATATGACGATGTTAATTTAATTAATAATGAAATTGATATTTATAGATCAATTACCAAAGAAGAGATTCAAGCAGTAGCTAAAAAATATTTGAACCCTAATCAACGATTAATTTTAGAGTATTTACCTAAAAAAGACGATTAATAAAAAGACATAAACGCATGAAAACTAAAATATTAATTACATTGTTTTTATTGTCAATTGGAGTAACTGCTCAAATTGATAGATCTAAACAACCTAAACCAGGACCTGCTCCTAAAATTACATTGCAAGTTCCTCAAGAATTTGTATTGGATAACGGAATGAAAATTCTGGTTGTAGAAAATCATAAATTACCTAGAGTATCTTATAATCTAACAATAGATAACGCTCCAATTACAGAAGGTGATAAAGCTGGTACATCCAGCTTGTTGGGAGCAATGTTAGGAAATGGAACAACCAATATTCCCAAAGACGATTTTAATGAAGAAATCGATTTTTTAGGAGCTTCTCTTAGTTTTGGGTCAGAAAGTGCTTTTGCAAGGACTTTGTCAAAATACTCTGAAAGAATATTAGAATTAATGGCAGATGCAGCTATTAATCCTCTATTAACCGAAGAAGAATTTCAAAAAGAAAAAGACAAACTAATTGAAGGATTAAAAACTCAAGAGAAAAGTGTCGATGCTGTTGCCAGTCGTGTTGGTGGAGCTTTATCTTATGGCACAAAACATCCTTATGGTGAGTTTGTGACAGAGGAAACTGTTAATAATGTGACTTTAGAAAATGTAAATGCATTCTATCAAAAGTATTTTAATCCAAATAATGCGTATTTAGTCATCGTAGGAGATATAGATTTTAAAACCATTAAAGAACAAGTTGAAAACTATTTTGGGAAATGGGAGAAATCTATTGAAGTAAGCACAAATGTACCTACTGCAAATCCTAATGTACAGTACACTCAAATTAATTTTGTGGATATGCCAAACGCAGTACAATCTAACATATCTCTTACAAATAATGTGGAATTAAAAATGAATGATCCCGACTATCATTCTGTATTAATAGCAAATAAAATATTAGGTGGTGGGTTTAACAGCTATTTAAACATGAACCTTAGAGAAGAGCATGGTTATACTTATGGAGCACGTTCTAATGTTGGAGCAGATAAATATGCGTCACGTTTTAGTACTGGAACTGCTGTTAGAAATGCGGTAACAGACAGTGCTGTAGTGCAAGTCTTAAAAGAGATAAATCGTATTAAAAATGAATACGTTACAGATAAAGCATTAGCAAACGCTAAAGCAAAATATGTTGGTGACTTTGTGTTAGCGCTCGAGCGTCCACAAACCATTGCACAATATGCTTTAAACATTAAACTGAAAGATCTGCCTGAAGATTTTTACGCCACATATCTTGAAAAAATCAATGCTGTCACCAAAGAAGATGTAAAGCGAGTTGCCAACACTTATTTTAAAGCTGAAAATGCACGTATAATAGTTGTAGGAAAAGGAAGTGATGTATTGACCAATCTTGAAAAAACAGGAATACCAATTAAATATTTTGATAAATATGCAAATCCTGTTGAAAAACCAGAATTTACAAAACCAGTACCAAGCGGTGTTACTGCGCAGTCTGTAATTAATAAATACATCACAGCAATTGGAGGCAAAGATAATGCTATGGCTGTAAATACAGTTCATTCTAGTGCAGATGTAACTATTGAAGGCGCTCCTTTTGCTCCAAAAGCAGACATAAAACAAATGGTCCCTAATAAAGAATCTATGGAAATGAGTGTTGAAGGCATGGGAGTTCTTATGAAACAAAAATTTAATGGAGAAACTGGTTACATTGAGCAGCAAGGGCAAAAAATGCCTATGGAAGGAGAAATACTAGATAATCAAAAATCAAAAATCACTTTATTTCCAGAATTGTATTATGATGACTCGTTTAAATTATCTTTAGAAAGTTTAACCACAATTGATGGCAACGACGTTTATAAAGTTAAAATAGAAAAAGATGGAAAAACAACGTTTAAATATTACAATGCTGAAACTGGTTTATTAGCACGAATTGAAAAAACTGTAACTATTGGAGAAAATGAAACTACTTCTGTTGTAGATTATTCTAAATATTCTCCTGTAAAAGGTGTGCAATTCCCGTATCATCAAATTATTAAATCCGGTCCACAAACTATTATTTTCAACATAACTAATGTATTAGTTAATGAAGGTGTTAGTGATGAGGATTTTAATTAACCCTAAAATGAGTAAAATAAAAACTTAAATCAGTAGTTTTGTAAAGAACTTAATACATTAACATATGAAAACATTAAAAAATATTTTAGCAGTTGTTTTAGTTGCTATAATTTTTACTGCCTGTAAAAATGAAGTGAAGCCAGAAGTTAAAACTGTGGAAGTTGAAACTAATGCAGAAACTGCAAAAAAAGAATTAGACCCAAATGCTACTTATGCAAAAGCAGAGTTTACAATTGAAGGAATGACTTGTGCAATGGGTTGCGCAAAAACCATTGAAAAGAAAATTGCCAAAATGGAAGGCGTTAAATCTGCTACTGTAGATTTTGACAGAAGACTGGCAATGGTAGAGTATGATGAAGCGATGGTAAACCCAACTTCTCTTGAAGAAACTGTTACAAAGGTTGCCGATATTTATAAAGTAAGCGACATGAAAACTGTTGAAGCTTTTTCTACTAAAAAAGAATGCTCTGCAAAATGCAGTCCGGATTGTACAGAAAAAGATTGTTCTAAATGTGCCGAAAAAACAGCAGAATGCAAAAAGAAATGCGAAGCTAAAAAAGCTGAAGCAAATGCTGGAGATAAAAAAATGGCTTGTACTAAAGATTGTAAGAAAGCATGTTGCACAGAAAAAAAAGCTAAGGCTTAAAAATAATTGCATGAGTCAACCTAAACTAAGGTTGATTGTCATTAATATTAAAAAATCCCATCAAATCTAGATTTGATGGGATTTTTTCGTTTTAAAAGCTCAATTTTGTACTAACTTATTTTAGAATATGATGATTAGTTTTAAAAACAACTTTAGAATAACTTAAAATTATATAGTCATAATTTCTTTTTCCTTTAAGTGGAATAACTCATCTACTTTTTTTATATAAGTATCAGTCATTTCCTGTATATCTAACTCTGCATTATTTTTCACATCTTCAGAGAAGTCGTCCATATTCTTAATTTCATTATTAGCCTCTTTACGAGAATTTCTTATACCTACTTTTGTGTCTTCAGCTTCAGCTTTAGCCTGCTTAGATAGGTTAAGACGTCTTTCTTCGGTTAAAGCCGGAACGTTAATAATAATACTTTCACCATTATTCATTGGGTTAAATCCAAGATTAGCAATCATAATAGCTCTTTCAATTTCTTGCAACATACTTTTCTCCCATGGCTGTACTGTAATTGTTCTGCCATCTGGCGTATTTACATTTGCGACTTGATTTAAAGGCGTTTGAGAACCGTAATAATCTACCATAACACTTCCAAGCATAGAAGGTGTAGCCTTACCTGCTCTAATATTTACAAACTGTTTTTCCAGATGCTTTATGGCATTTACCATAGCTTCTTTAGTTGTATCTAAAATAAATTGTAACTCTTCATTCATTTTTAATGTTTTAATTTAAAGATAAATATTCAAAAATTAAGCCAAAACAATAGCTATAAATTAACGGTTGTACCAATATTCTCTCCCAAAACTACCTTAAGAAGGTTTCCATTTTTATTCATATCAAAAACAATAATAGGAAGCTTATTCTCCTGACTTAATGTAAATGCTGTAGTATCCATTACTTTCAGCCCTTTTTTTAACACATCATCAAAACTAATATATTCGAATTTTATAGCTTCTGAATCTTTTTCTGGATCCACATTATAAATACCGTCCACACGTGTGCCTTTTAAAATAACATCTGCTTCAATTTCTATGGCTCTTAATACTGCTGCAGAATCTGTAGTGAAATATGGATTTCCTGTACCACCTCCAAAAATAACAACACGTCCTTTTTCTAGATGCCTCAAAGCTTTTCTACGAATAAAAGGTTCTGCTACTTCATTAATTTTAATGGCACTTTGTAATCGTGTAGGCACATTAGCATCTTCTAAAGCACTTTGTAATGCCAAACCATTAATTACAGTGGCAAGCATTCCCATATGATCGCCTTGTACGCGGTCCACTCCATTTATAGCGCCTGCTACACCTCTAAAAATGTTTCCTCCACCAATTACTATAGCAACCTCTACGCCTAAATTGGTAATTTGTTTAATGTCTTGAGCATATTCTGCTAGACGCTCAGGGTCAATACCATATTGCCTGTTTCCCATTAAGGCTTCACCAGAGAGTTTTAAAAGAATTCTTTTGTATTTCATTAGTTGATTTACGATTATTAAAAAATTTCCGCTTTCGCGGAAACAAGAGTTTTACAAATATAAACAATATCTTAAATTGAAAACCTAGAAATCTGGATATAAAAAAAGCTTCGATGTTAATCGAAGCTTTGATATTATACAAAACAGTATTTTTTATCCTAAAGCAACACGCTTAAACGCTGTAACAGTTAAATTACTATCTAATGATTTTACGTAATCGGCAACACTAATTTTAGCGTCTTTAATGAATGCTTGATTTACTAAAGTGTTGTCTTTAAAGAAACGTTTTAGTTTACCTTTAGCGATATTGTCTAACATGGCTTCTGGTTTCCCTTCCTGACGTAATTGGTCTTTAGCAATTTCAATTTCTTTTTCAATTACTGAAGCATCAACACCATCTTCATTAAGTGCAATTGGATTCATTGCTGCTGTTTGCATAGCAACATCTTTTGCTATAACTTCGATGCCTTCTAAATTAGCAGATAAACCAATTAAAGTTGCAATTTTGTTTCCAGCATGAATATAAGATCCTACAAATGGAGCTTCTAATCTTTCAAAAGCACCAATTTCTAATTTTTCTCCAATAACTCCAGTTTGCTCAATTAATTTTTCGGATACAGACATACCATTAAAATTTGCAGCTAAAAATTCTTCTTTAGAAGATTGAGACAATGCTACTTTAGCCAATTGATGCGCTAAATTTACAAAGCTTTCGTTTTTACCTACAAAATCAGTCTCACAACCCAAAACAATAGAAACACCTACTGTTTTAGAATCGTTTACTATTGCAATAGCAGCGCCTTCTAATGATTCTCGGTCTGCTCTTTTTGCAGCTACTTTTTGCCCTTTTTTACGAAGAATTTCGATTGCTTTATCGAAGTTTCCTTCTGCTTCTACTAATGCATTTTTACAATCCATCATTCCAGCTCCAGTAGTTTTTCTTAATTTCATTACGTCGGCTGCTGTTATTTTTGTCATAATATTATATGATTTTTAATTTAAAAAAAGTCGTTTAACTTATTTCGGGAAGAAACTCATTAAACGACTACTTTATTTTATTTATTGGTTTATTATTCTTCTTCTTGTGAAATTACTACAGGAGCAGTTTTAACTTCTGCTTTTGGTGCTTCTTTAGCATCAGCTTTAACTTTAGTCTTAACAGGTTCTTTTACCTCAGTTTTAACTTCAGTTTTAACTTCAGCTTTAGCTGTTGTATCATTGCCTTCTGCTTTAGCATTTTTTTCTGCTTTTCTTTCGGCTAATCCTTCTGCAACTGCATCAGTTACATAAGATAAGATTTTATCAATAGATTTTGAAGCATCATCATTTGCTGGAATTACATAATCTACCAGTCTTGGGTCAGAGTTGGTGTCAACCATTGCAAATATTGGGATGCTTAATTTTTGCGCTTCTTTTATTGCAATATGCTCACGCTTAATATCAACCACAAATATTGCTCCTGGAAGACGGGTCATATCTGAAATTGAACCTAAATTCTTTTCTAATTTTGCTCTTAAACGTTCTACTTGCAAACGCTCTTTTTTAGAAAGCGTTAAAAATGTACCATCTTTTTTCATTCTATCAATAGAAGCCATTTTTTTAACAGCTTTTCTTATAGTAATAAAATTGGTTAACATTCCGCCAGGCCATCTTTCTGTAATGTAAGGCATATTAACGTTTCCTGCTTTTTCAGCAACAATGTCTTTTGCTTGTTTTTTGGTAGCTACAAATAATATTTTTCTACCTGATGCTGCAATTTTGCTTAAAGCTTTAGATGCTTCTTCTAATTTCGCAACTGTTTTATAAAGGTTTATAATATGGATGCCATTACGCTCCATATAAATGTAAGGAGCCATATTTGGATCCCATTTTCTTGTAAGGTGACCGAAGTGTACACCTCCATCTAATAATTCTTTTACTTCTAATTTTGCCATTTGTGATAGTTTACGTTCTGTTGAATTAGCAATGATTAAGTGGCTTTTATTAAGACCTTGACCATTTAGATGCTAAACTAAATCCTGACTTAATCGTCATGGACAACAATAACTGGTTTAAATTTTTTTGCTGAATTAATTTCAATATCTGATAGACAGATCCTGAAACGAGTTCAGGATTAACGTTTAGAGAATTGGAATTTTTTACGCGCTTTTTTCTGTCCGAATTTTTTACGCTCAACCATTCTTGGGTCTCTTGTTAATAATCCTTCAGGTTTTAAGACGCTTCTGTTTTCTTCATCCAATTCGCACATAGCGCGAGAGATTGCTAAACGTACAGCTTCTGCTTGACCTGTCATGCCTCCACCAAATACACTTACTTTAATGTCAAAGTTTTTCTCATTGTTAGTTAATACTAACGGTTGATTTACTTTATACTGTAAAGTAGCTGTAGGGAAGTATGTATTTAATTCTTTTTTGTTAATCGTAATGTTACCTTTTCCTTTTGAAACATAAATACGAGCAACAGCCGTTTTTCTACGACCAATTTTGTGAATTACTTCCATTAGTTAACTTCGTTTAAGTTAATTGTTTTTGGTTTTTGAGCTTCGTGAGAATGCTCAGATCCAACAACAACATTTAAATTACGGAATAATGCTGCACCTAATTTGTTTTTAGGTAACATTCCTTTAATTGACTTTTCCACTAATCTTGTAGGGCTTTTTCCAAACAGTTCTGTAGCAGTTAAAGTTCTTTGACCACCTGGATAACCTGTGTGACGCACATAAGTTTTCTCTGTCCACTTGTTTCCTGTTAAGTTGATTTTTTCTGCGTTTATAACAATAACATTGTCTCCACAATCAACGTGTGGTGTAAAGTTAGGTTTATGCTTACCTCTTAAAAGTATTGCAACTTTAGAAGCCATACGACCTAATGTTTGCCCTTCGGCATCAACTAAAACCCACTGCTTGTTTACGGTAGCTTTGTTTGCCGAAATTGTTTTGTAGCTTAATGTATCCACACTAAATAATTTTCTAATTAAACATTCCTCTCTTAAAAAGAGTTTGCAAATTTACAATTATATATTTGATTAACAAACAGTAAAGAGTGAATATTTTTGCGTCTATTTGATGTGTTTTTATTGCTAGAAAACCCATCAAATGTTAAATAAGTTAATCTTATGCAAAATGCCATTATTATTTGTAACAAGTATGATAATTTTGTGTCTTTATTAGTGAAATACTAACCGATTCTATTTTATGAAACTGTTGCTTCAATTTTTTGTGATGACGATTTTTTTATCGTTTAACACAATAATTTCTCAAGAATCTACATCATTAATTATTAAAAGGGTTTATACAACAAAATCTATAGGCAATAGTGAGCCACCTATTATTGATGGAAAGTTGAATGATGCTGCTTGGGATATTGTAGAATGGCAAACAGATTTTATAGAGAATTCGCCCGATGAAAACACTCCTCCAAGCCAACAAACAAAGTTTAAAATAGTGTACGATGAAAATTATTTGTATGTAGCACTACATGCTTTAGATACGCATCCTGATAGTATTGTTAAGCGGCTTTCACGACGCGATGGTTTTGTTGGAGACCGAATAAATGTTGTTATAGATAGTTATTATGATAAGCGTACCGCATTTATTTTTACAGTTACTGCAGCAGGCGTAAAAGGAGAGGAGCTTGCAACAGATAATGGCGATAATATTGATGATAGTTGGAATCCAATATGGTACACCAAAGCAGGTATGGATGCACAAGGCTGGACTGCTGAAATGAAAATACCATTTAGTCAATTACGATTTGGTAAAGCAAAAGAGCAAGTATGGGGATTTAATATATCTCGATCTATTTTTAGGGAAAATGAGAGGTCTGTATGGAATCGTATTCCCGTAGATGCTCCTGGTTGGATAAGTGAAATGGGAGAACTTCATGGACTTATTAATATAAAAGCACAAAAACAATTAGAAATACAACCCTTTACAGCTACCCAATTAGAGACTTATCCTGCTGAAGCAGGAAATCCTTTTAGAGATGGTAGTGACTTTAAATTAAATGGAGGTCTAGATGCTAAAATTGGTATTACCAACGATTTAACATTGGATTTGACCATTAACCCAGACTTTGGTCAAGTTGAAGCAGATCCAGGCGCAATTAATTTAGATGGGTTCGAAATTTTCTTTAGAGAACAACGCCCATTTTTTGTTGAGAACAATAATATTTTTGATTATAATTTTGGAAGAAGTCGAGATAATCTATTCTTTTCAAGGCGTATTGGAAGAAGTCCACAAGGGTATCCTAGTGCACCATCTGGTGCATATATAAATAAACCCCAAAACACAACAATATTGGGAGCTGCTAAATTCTCAGGGAAAACTAAAAATGGATGGTCTATAGGTGTGTTAGAAAGTATTACTGACAAGGAGTTTGCCGAAATTGATACTAATGGAGATAGAACTAAAGAGCTTGTAGAGCCTTTAACCAATTACTTTGTTGGAAGATTACAAAAAGACTTCAACGAAAAAAATAGTTTTATAGGTGGAATTTTTACGGCTACAAACAGAAAATTAGAAGACAATTTAAACCACTTACGTAAGGAAGCCTATACAGGAGGAATAGATTTTAAGCATCAATGGAAAGATAGAAAATATTTTATTGAAGGCAATATTGTCGCAAGTCACGTAAAGGGAAGTAGCGAAGCTATTACCAATACACAAATGTCTTTAACACATTTATTTCAACGAGTAGATGCAGGACATGTTGATGTAGACCCAAACAGAACATCTTTAAGTGGTACAGGAGGACGATTTGCTGCTGGAAAAGTTGCTGGAGGGAATTGGACCTATAATGGAGGGCTTATTTGGCGTTCTCCAGAATTAGAATTGAATGATATTGGATTTTTAAGACAAGCCGATGAGATCAGACAATATTTTAATTTGGGATATAGAGCGTTAAAGCCCTTTGGAGTCTTTAGAAGTATGAGCGGTAGGTTTAGCCAATTTACAACCTATGACTTTGAAGGAAATTACAACCGCATACAATACCAATTAAGAGGGCGTGCAGAATTTAATAACACTTGGTGGATTAATATGGGGCTTACACACAAGCCAAGAATATATTCCAATACGATGTTAAGAGGAGGTCCTCGTTGGCGTTTTTCTGAAGAAAATTCAATATTTTCATTTTTTGGAACTGATAATCGTAAAAAATTACGTGCTTTTTTTGGTATTATTTATTCAGGAGCAAAGCAAAATAATTTTTCTTTTTTCAGAATTGAAACAGGAATTACTTATCAGCCAACAGATGCGTTACAAATATCATTTAATCCTGAGTTTTCAAGAAACCCAAACAAAACGCAATACGTTACCGAAACAGATTTTAATGGCACACCACGTTATATTTTGGGAACTATAGATAATAAAACCTTGAGCGCTTCAATACGGTTAAACTATATTATTAATCCAGACCTATCTATTCAATATTACGGACAACCTTTTATCTCTAGAGGGAATTATTCTAGCTTAAAATATGTTACTAATCCTATTGCTGATGATTTATATAATCGTTTTTATCAATATGAAGATAACCAAATTTTACTAAATGTAAATAGCAATACATATTTAGTTGATGAAAATCTTGATAGCACTACCGATTATGAAATTAGAAATCCAGATTTTTCTTTTGTCCAGTTTCGGTCTAATCTAGTGGTGCGTTGGGAATATATTCCAGGATCTGAAATATTTTTGGTTTGGTCGCAAGGTGTCACAAGTTTTGCAGATCCTTCAGATGATTTATTTAGAGGTTTAGAAACTGGAATTCTGGATCAAAAACCAGAGAATATCTTTTTGCTAAAAATGACGTATCGATTTGTGTTGTGAAATTAATAACTCTTCAGCCAATTGTTAGCTTTATTTAAATCCGCTTCTAAAGACACAGACCATTTCTATTTTTATAAGTATTTTGTTTTAAGATATTCTTTTGTGTCTTTCATTATTTCTTCAAAAACTGGTTTGTTTTTAAACCCTCTGTAGCTAAATTCACTGCTTAACAATCCAGGGAAGTCATTCACCTCTATAATGATAGGGCCATTTTCTGTAATAGCAATATCCCAACCTTGAATATAACCTGGAAATAAACTAGCAGTATGTCTAACTAAGGTTAAAACCTCATCAAAATAAGGGATTTTAAAATCTTTAAAAACAAAACCAGAATCTGGATGTTTATCAGTAATTATTGCTCCTTTAATCATACCTGTTAGAGCTTTTTTAAATAGTTTGCCCTCTTCAATATTTACTGGAACGAAAAACCCACCACTACTAATATTGTCAACTACTGAATCTCCAGAGCCAAACCGCATAAAAGCACCCAAAAAATGAATGTTATCTTTCTTATCAATAAAAGTTTCAAGACGTATCGTATTAATACTTTTATTGTGTATCATATTAACTTCACTGTGTTGAATCACAACTTCCTGATGAATGTAAGAGTTATTTATAAGTGCTTCTAAAACTTGAGAAGACTGTTCTCTTATTGTAGCTTTATTAAGTAATAAAATACCTTTTCCTTGACCTCCTTGTGTTGGTTTTAAAAATATGCTACTAATATTTGCTGACTTAAAAACCATAAGAAAGTAATCAATTAGTTCTGAACTACTATTAATAGTAAACGTTTGCTCATTAAAAAAAAAGCTTTTTTTAAAATTATAGCTAATGACTTTTGGTGTTGGAATTTTATGCTCTAAACAATAGAAATAGAAAAAAAGTTTATCAAGTATTATCGAGTTAATTGTAGGATGTTTAAGATTTCTACTAGCAATTGATTCCATTAACTGATTATATTCTTGAACACTTAAATAATCTTTAAAATTTGTAGGAGCATCCTTTCTGTAAAAAAACCTACCAATATAATGATATGGAAAATGTTTTTTTATTATCCATAATTGTAATAACTCTTTAAAGATTATGTGATATGGTTTTTTATGAGAATCTTTTAAAAAATATCTTAATCTTATGAGGTTGTCTTTCATAAAATGGGAATTAGTTATATCTATACTAGAAATATATCAATTTCATCTCTTTAAAAATATAATTCTCTTTAACATGTATATAAACACGTTCATTTACTTTTACTTACTAATTAACAATACTCTTGTATCTGCTGAAGTTTATCCTAGTGAAACAATTTTAATGAGCTTCTAGCCAATTGTCACCAATATCAAGATCAACTTCAAGAGGAACTGAAAGTTTATAAGCTTTTTCCATTTCGGTTTTAATTAAGCTTTTTACCTTTTCTAATTCAGGTTTAAAAGCATCAAACACTAACTCATCATGTACCTGTAAAAGCATTTTGGTTTTGTAATTGCCTTCAGCAAGTTTGTTATGGATATTAATCATGGCAATTTTAATAATATCTGCAGCACTACCTTGTATTGGAGCGTTTACCGCATTACGCTCCGCTGCACCACGAACTACAGCATTACGAGAGTTAATGTCTTTTAGGTAGCGACGACGACCTAAAACCGTTTGCACATAACCATTATCGCGAGCAAAATCGACTTGCTTACTTATAAATTTCCGAAGTTTTGGATAAGTTGCATAATAGGTTTCTATAAGTTCTTTAGCCTCACTACGCGATAAATCGGTTTGATTACTTAATCCAAAAGCTGAAACGCCATAAATAATTCCGAAGTTTACTGTTTTAGCATTACTACGCTGTTCTCTTGTAACTTCGTCTAGTGGGACGTTAAATACTTTGGCTGCTGTAGAGGCATGAATATCTTCGCCATTTTTAAAAGCAGTTATCATATTATCTTCTTCGCTTAAAGCTGCAATAATACGTAATTCTATTTGTGAATAATCGGCTGCTAAAAGTGTATAATCTTTGCTTCGCGGAATAAAGGCCTTTCTAACCTGTCGCCCACGTTCTGTTCTAATAGGAATATTTTGCAAATTAGGATTATTACTACTCAAGCGTCCTGTTGCTGCAACCGTTTGCATATAATCTGTGTGAACACGTCCTGTTGAAGGCTCTACTTGTAAAGGCAAAGCATCTACATATGTGCTCTTCAATTTTGCAAGACCACGATAATCCAATATATTTTGAATAATCTCATGGTCTTTTGCTAGGTAAGAAAGTATATCTTCTGAAGTTGCATACTGTCCTGTTTTGGTTTTTTTAGGCTTATCTACGAGTTTTAACTTTTCAAATAAAATAATACCCAATTGTTTTGGAGATGCAATGTTGAATTCTTCTCCAGCTTTATCATAAATTTTTATTTCTAAAGTTTTAATGTCTGTATCTAAATCTTCAGCTAAAGAAAGTAAAAAATCTTTATCAAGGTTAATCCCTTCTAATTCCATTGAAGCAAGTACTTTTACCAACGGGATTTCAATCTCATCAAATAATTTTTGAGTATTAGCTGCTCTTAATTCTTTTTGAAAATGCGTAGCCAATTGAAGTGTAATATCTGCATCTTCAACAGCATATTCGGTTTGTTTTTCTATTGCAACTTCACGCATTGATAACTGATTTTTACCTTTTTTTCCAAGAAGTTCTGTAATAGAAATTGGCGTGTAGTTTAAATAGGTTTCTGCCAACACATCCATATTATGCCGCATATCTGGATTAATGAGATAATGCGCAATCATTGTGTCAAACAGTTTTCCTTTTATATCTATATTATATTTTGCCAGAACTTTGATGTCGTACTTTAAATTCTGACCAATTTTTTCAATGGATTCACTTTCAAAAAAAGGGCGCAACTGCTCTATGAGTTCTTGAGCTTCATTTTTGTCTTCTGGAAAAGGCAAGTAAAACCCTTTACCAATTTCCCATGAAAAAGCAATGCCAACTAATTCGGCAGTTATTGGGTTTAAGCCTGTTGTCTCGGTATCAAAACACACGCTGGTTTGCTTCATTAAATTTTGAATAAATAATTTCATGCCAATTCCAGGAACAACACTCTGGTAAAAATGTGACGTGGTTTCGGCAGTTTTTCTTGTAAATTCACTAGTTGTTTCGTCAGAAGCTTGATTGCTGAACGAAGGTGAAGCATCAAACAATGAAAATTGTCCTGCTCCTGCTAAAGATGACTGTTTTTCTTTCGGTTTTGGAGTATTTGGAGTTATTGTCTCAGGTGCTTCAACAGTATTAGCAACAGTAAACGTTTTTATTAAATTTTCTGTTAAACGTCTAAATTCCAGCTCTTGAAATATCTCTTTTACCCGCTCTATGTCTGGAGAGTTAAGTTCATAATCATGCTCATCAAATTCTACAGGAACATCTAGCATTATTCGGGCTAATTTTTTTGATAATATACCTAACTCGGTATTGGCTTCTATTTTTTCTTTCATTTTGCCTTTAAGCTCGTGCGTATTAGCTAACAAACCTTCCATACTTCCGTAAAGTGCTATAAACTTTTTAGCAGTCTTCTCGCCAACTCCTGGAAGGCCAGGGATATTATCGGAGGAATCTCCCATCATTCCTAAAAAATCAATGACTTGTTCTGGATGTTCTACTTCAAACTTTTTCTGTACTTCCGGAATTCCCCAAGTTTCGTAGCCACCACCAAACATTGGTTTGTACATAAAAATGTTTTCGCTTACCAATTGAGCAAAATCCTTATCTGGTGTTACCATAAAGGTTTGGTAACCTTCTTTTTCGGCTTGTTTTGCCAACGTTCCTATAACATCGTCGGCTTCATATCCTTCTTTTACAATAATAGGAATATGCATTGCTTTTAAGATGCTTTCAATATAAGGCACAGCAATTTTTATGGCTTCAGGTGTTTCGTCTCGATTAGCTTTATATTCGGCAAACATTTCTTTTCTATCTACGCTTCCTCCTTTATCAAAACAAACTGCTAAATGATCTGGACGTTCTCGTTTTATCACATCTAAAAGGGAATTCATAAAGCCCATTATTGCAGATGTATCCAGTCCTTTTGAATTGATTCTTGGATTTTTAATAAATGCGTAATAGCCTCTAAATATTAATGCATAAGCATCTACTAGGAAGAGTCGTTTTTGGTCTGACATGTTGTTTTTAGTTGAAGACTATAAAACTACAAAACTTATTTCGCGAATTGAAATTAATTGAATTTCAATTTTTGAGTTAGAAAGAGAATTTTGAAATGCTAACTTTTAAAAAACAAAAAAGCCGCATTAAGCGACTTTTTATGTTTCTATTTATGTTTTATGAGACTAACTCATTAATGTTTCTTTACGTTTTAATTGTAAACTTTTTATATAAGCCTTAACACTAATAATATCGTTACTCTTTTTATAGTTAATATCTAAATTTTGTGTTTTCGGATTAATGCTTATTGGCTCAATTTTTTTAATAACTACTTCAGTCTTAATAGCAGTTTTAGTTTCTTTTAAAGTATTAATAGCAGTTGTTTGCGCCATTGTGATGAATGGAAGAACAAAAATTGCGATTAATAATAAAAACTTTTTCATGACACAAATATTAGTAGGTTTCTATAGCAAATGTCAGCAAAAGAAGCTTTAGAGTTTAAAATATTTGATAAAATGCAAAGAAAAGTAGTTTACTCAAAGAATTCAGTTTAAAACATCGACGAAATGCACGTTTATTGATTTCTCTATAAAATTGAAGTATGCTTTTTATAGACAAAATAGGCGTTTAATCTAGTGAGAATAAAGGTGTTTAATATAATTAAGTGTAATGTTCAGATTGGAGATTTTCGTTCTTAGCATCTTGATATTTAGTCATGCTAAACCCTTTGTGTATGGAATAACTACCAGTTTCTCCTTGTTTATTTACAGCTATATAACCTACTTGAAAGTTTTTATAATTGCTATCTGGCTTGCTCACAATTCTACCTATAGCTTCTTCACAGGCTTCTTGAGGCGATTTTCCTTGTCGCATGAGTTCCACGATAAGAAAGCTACCAACAGTTTTTACAACTTCTTCGCCCAATCCTGTGGCAACAGCAGCACCAATCTCATTATCTACAAACAAACCAGAACCAATAATAGGTGAATCGCCAACACGTCCAGCCAGTTTATAAGCGAGTCCGCTTGTAGTGCAAGCACCAGAAATATCGCCACCCTTATCAATGGCCAACATACCAATAGTGTCGTGATTTTCGATATTAATAATGGGTTTGTATTTAGCTTTCACTTTCCACTTTTCCCATGCTTCTTTAGAAGCTTCAGTTAATAACTCTTCAGGTTGAAATCCTTTTGAAATTGCAAATTGTTCGGCACCTTTACCAGCCAGCATTACATGTGGAGTGTCTTCCATTACTTTTCGTGCTACAGATACTGCGTGAGTAATATTTTGAAGATAGACTACAGAGCCACAATTTCCATATTTATCCATAATGCAAGCATCTAAAGTTACATTCCCATCTCGATCTGGCAAACCACCTTTGCCAACAGTTTGATTGATAACGTTCGACTCTTCAACATTACACCCTTGTTCTACAGCATCCAAAGCGCTACCTCCAGATTGTAGTACTTCCCAAGCTTTAGCTGTAGCATTTTTAACTTCCCAAGTAGATATAACTAATGGTAATGATGTTTTTTTAATTATTTGGCTTGCTTTAGCTTCTTCTGAAGTGTTTTCAGCACAACTTGCTAAAGTATTTCCGACAGCTATGCCAACTCCTGTTAAGGATGCTCTTTTTATAAAGTTTCTTCTTTTCATTGAAAATATATTTTTTCATTTCCGTGATCCCGATAGCTATCGGGACGGAAATCTGTTTTTATAATTTGTATATCCAAAGTATAAAATGTAAACATAACACAAGGTAATAAATAATTTAAAGTTAGAACGTTTAACAATTTGATAAGATAAACGGAAAACTTTATCATTAACTTTAGCCCTTAAAAGAACAACTACATGCTACGTTGGATTATCTTTATTGCAGTATTAGGAGTTATAGATTTTTACGCTTTTCAGGCGATGAAAGCTTTAATTAGGAGTAGTTGGCTTCATTACTTGTATTTTCTTATTTCGGTATTAGTTTTAGGAAATTTTATTTACCAACTAACACATATTAATGGCAACGGACTTTCTATAAGCACCAATATTGCGATTGGGTTGTTTTTAACCTTGTATCTTCCTAAAGTGGTCATGATGTTGATAATGTTTGGCGAGGATATTATTAGATTGCCACAAGCAGCATATTCGTTTTTTGCAGAGAATGATGGCAGCAAAAACAATCATTTTCCATCACGGCGAATATTTATAAGCCAGATGGCTATTGGTCTTGCGGCAATTCCGTTTGTGTCTTTACTTTATGGCATGTATAAAGGCAAATACAATTTTAAAGTTTTAAAATACACGCTGCATTTTGAAGATTTACCAGAAGCTTTTGATGGTTATAAAATCACACAAATAAGCGATATACATAGCGGAAGTTTTGATAATAAGGAAAAAATTGAATATGCTGTAGATTTGGTTAATGAACAACAAAGTGATGTTATTTTGTTTACTGGAGATATGGTAAATAATAAAGCTGAAGAGATGATTCCTTGGAAAAAAACGTTTGGTAGATTAAAAGCAAAAGACGGTTTATTTTCAATTTTAGGAAATCACGATTATGGCGATTATGTAAGGTGGAAATCTGATGAAGAAAAAAAGAGGAACCAAAACGATTTAGCAGAAATTCAACAAGAAATGGGATTCGATTTATTGATGAATGAAAGTCGATTTCTTGAAAAAAACGGACAACGAATTGCTATTGTTGGTGTCGAAAATTGGGGAAATGGAAGTTTTAAAAAAGCTGGCGATTTAAAAATTGCCTCACAAGATATTAAAAGTAATGATTTTAAAATTTTAATGACCCACGACCCAACACATTGGGAAGAAGAAGTTATTAAGGACGATTATCATTATCATTTAACCTTAAGTGGTCATACTCATGGTATGCAGTTTGGGATAGAAATTCCAGGATGGATAAAATGGAGTCCAGTAAAATGGCGTTATAAATACTGGGCAGGAATTTATAAAGAAAAAGGGCAATATATAAATGTTAATAGAGGATTTGGATTTTTAGCATATCCTGGGCGAGTTGGGATTTGGCCAGAAATTACGGTTATTGAACTTAAAAAAGGCACAAATAATACCTAATTGCAAGGTAATGTTATAAGTTCTCTTAAATTGCTTATATTTATATTAAAGTAAGAGAAAACCTATTATTTAACCTGTTGTTATTCAATACGAAAAAAATTATGTAGGTTTGTAATAGTGCATTTGACTTAAAACTTTAAATTATGTCAAAATTTGGGGAATTAATAGATGTAAAGATTCCTGTTTTGTTGGATTTTTTCACAGAATGGAACGAACAATCTACGGCAATGCATGCGGTCTTAAGAGATGTAGCAGCAGCTCTTGGTGATAAGGCAAAGGTAATTAAAATTGATGTCGATAAAAACAAAGATTTAGCCGAAGCCCTTAGAATAAAAGGTCTGCCTACGTTGATTATCTATAAAGAAGGAGAAATGAAATGGAGGCAAAGCGGAGAGCAAGATGCTAATACACTTATTGGGCTTATTCAGGAATACATTTAAACTCATATCCTTTTTCGCTAAAATATTCTAATACTTTTGGAAGTGCATATTGCAAATTCTTTTTAGCTTTTATACTGTCGTGGAATACTATGATATCTCCAGAAGACGCATTGTTGACTACATTTTCCAAACATTTTTCTTCAGTAATTGAAGCATCCCAATCTTTAGCCAAAACGTTCCACATTATAACTTTATAGCCTAAATTAATTAGTTGTTTTGCTTGCTTTGGTCTTATTTGACCATAAGGAGGTCTAAATAAATTCTGATCCCGATAGTTATCGGGACTGAATTCTGAATTCTGAATTTGATTATTTAAAACTTCTTGAGCTTCATCTATATCTTTAAGATAGTTTTTTGTATTAGTTCTCCAACCTTTTAAATGATTGTAGGTATGATTTCCAACGGAATGACCTTCAGAAACAATTCTTTTAAATATTAAAGGATGTGCATCAACATTTTTTCCAATACAGAAAAAAGTTGCATTAGCATTGTATTGCTTTAAAACCTCCAACGTCCAATCGGTAACTATTGGTGTTGGACCATCATCGAAGGTTAAATAAATAACCTTTTCTTTTGAGGGCAAATCCCAAACTAAATCTGGGAATAAAGATTTAGCAAGTTTTGGAGTTGTAACTGGAGTTAAATTCATAACTCATTATTCTACACTATCAATTGAGACAGTATCGACAGGTAAATCTTTTTCAGTTCTTTCGTCTTCTTCAAGTTCTTCTCCTGTAAATAATCTTAAATAGCTATTGAATTTTTGCATTTCAGCTTTTACAAAATCGTCATCTTCATAAATCATTAGCACATCTACTAAACCTCTGTATCGTCCTATATCTGTATATATTTCTTCAATTAACTGTCTTTGGTTTTTTTCGCTTAATGAACTGTAATAGTTAAGATTCTCTTGATATTTTATAGAAACGTCTTTAAATAGTTGTCTTGCCTTTTCTTTGGCCTTAACTTCGTAGTAAGCTCCTATATAAGGCTCTAATAAAGTATAGTAACCAAAGGCATCCACAGGCATTTTTTCCATAGCGAGGTCTGCAATTTCTTCAGCTTTTTCTAATTGTTCTTCATTAATTAGTGTTTCAATTAATCGTGCTAAATTACCTCTGTATGAAATACCGTTTTTACGTGTTTCTACATCATGATAAATAGTTTCATTACCACTATTTCCCCAATCCCAGGATTTTACCATATTGTACATTAGATCACTATCTATTCTTCCCATATCGAAAGGATTTGCTCTATCTACAGGTGTTTTAATAGGAACGAGTTTATAGCATAAACCATCGAGTTGTAAATAATCTTTCATCCAAATATAATCGTCGTCCCCAAAAGCACCACCTGTAAAATAAATAGGGCGTTCCCAATTGTTATTAGCAACAATATCTAACATAAGTAAGCGGTTTTTGTAAAGTGCGCCACCTTTTATTTTAATATCAATATAAGGCACAATCTTGCTACTGTCCTTTGCTTTAACAATACCGTTTTTTAAAACAGATGCTTTATCTACTGGGATTCTTATATTTTCTGTTGGTAAATAATTTCCGTTAAGGTCTTGGCTTCTCATTTTACTAATATCGTAACCTTCCCGCTGTAATACTGTTTTGTATTTAGTTCTTGGGCTATCGCTTGTAATAAAATTTAGAAATTCTTTAATGTTTATAGTATCTTTAAATTGCACATCTTTTATAATGTAATCTCTGGTGCCATATTTATATTTATCGTGTGTGAGTTGTGATGGTATTGGGTCGCTTTCATACGCCTTACGTTTCATTTGGTCTATATACCAATCTGTTTGAAACAAACTTGTGTTTATTACTCTTACATCTCTTCTAATACCTTCAATTTCTTGAGCATACCATAAAGGGAAAGTATCGTTGTCGCCAATAGTAAATAAAATAGCATTGGGTTGACAGGATTCCAAATATTTTATAGCCATAGAATGCGCAGTTGCTTTTCCAGACCTGTCGTGGTCATCCCAATTGTTAGCAGCTAGAATTGTTGGTACTAATGCTATACAAATTAGAGTAACTGCTGGAGCAAGTAATTTATGTTTATAAACTTTATTTAAAGCATTATAAATAGCATAAACTCCAAAACCAATCCATATTGCGAACACATAGAAAGATCCTACAACCGAGTAGTCTCGTTCACGAGGCTCGAAAGGTCTTACATTGGTATAAACTTGTATGGCAAGTCCTGTAAAAAGGAAAAACACCATCATAACCCAAAACAGCTTTTTATCCCTATTAAATAAGAAGAATAAACCTATGAGACCTAAAATAAGAGGCAAAAAGTAATACGTATTTCGAGCTTTGTTATTAAGGACATCGCTTGGCAAATTATCTTGAGACATACCTAAATGCCATTCGTCAATAAAGTTTATGCCACTTAACCAGTTGCCGTGCAAATCGTATTTACCCTGTATGTCGTCTTGTCGTCCTGTAAAATTCCACATAAAATAACGCCAATACATATAACCTAATTGGTACTCCAGCATATAAGCAATGTTTTTGCCAAGCGAAGGTTTTTCAATATCTAAATATCTGCCAAATTCCCTTAAGAAATTATGGTAATCTTCATAATCTACTTCTCCTTCAGCTACTTGATTTCTAAATCCTGAAACTATACTTCTTAACTCATTTTCCATTTGATATTCAGATTTAATATTAAAATCTAAATACCCAGAATACAGCATATAATTTTCGGCATGTTCTGTACTCCACATTCTAGGAAGTATTGAAGCGTGATCTGAATTATAATTTTGCTTTGCATTCTTGTAATCGTTTACAATAACATATTCTCCTTTTTCATAATCTTTTTCATATTTGGGTTTATCATCTGAATATGGATTGTTTTCGTCTTCACCAGAGTATTGATCGGTAAACTGTGGGCCATAAAACAAATACGTTTTAGGATATTGTTCTAAATTATAATAAGCCAAAAGTTCTCTTGCGCTAGAAGGATTGTTTTCATTAACGACTACATTTGCATTTGCACGTATTGGAAGCATTATCCAAGACGAGAATCCTATAAAAATAAAAAGCACACAGAGTATTAAAGTGTTAGCATGTTTGTATTGCTTTTCTCTGGTATATTTTATTCCGAAATAGAATAAAGCTATCGCAACGATACCAGCAATTATAGATCCTGAATTAAAAGGTAAACCAAAGCTGTTTACAAAAAACACTTCAGAAGCACTAAAAAACTTAAGTGTTGTTGGAAGCAAAAGCTTGAAAATAATAAGCAAAATAGCTACAACAGCAACATTAGCTATAATAAAATTTTTAACAGTAATCTCTTTATGGTTTTTAAAGTAATAAATTAAACCAATAGCAGGAATGGTTAGCAGTCCCATAAAATGCACTCCAAAAGAAAGTCCAGTAATAAATGCAATTAATATGAGCCATTTATTTCCCCTGGGTTTATCCATATCCTGTTCCCATCGTAATCCAAGATAGAATAATACAGACATAATAAGAGTTGCCATAGCGTAAACTTCTGTTTCCACAGCATTAAACCAAAATGAATCTGTAAATGTAAATGCTAAACTACCAACTAAAGCAGCACCTAATACAGCTTGACTTTCAGTTTTAGAAATAGCTTCAGTTGTAACTACTAATTTTCGCAACAAAATGGTAATAGACCAAAACATAAATAAAATAGTAAATGCACTTGCAGCAGCACTCATCATGTTTAACATCAAACCAATTTGAGAAGGTTCAGTAGCAAATACAGAGAAAAAGGCACCAAGCATTTGAAACAAGGGAGCTCCGGGAGGATGTCCAACCTGTAGTTTTGAGGAGGTCAAAATATATTCTCCTGCATCCCAAAAACTTACTGTAGGTTCTACTGTTAAGCTAAATGTTATTAATGCAATTAAAAAAACGAACCAACCTAAAATGGTGTTCCACTTTTTAAAGTTGAAGTGTGTCATAATTATTGTTTGTTTCCGAAGGCGAATTTAAGAATAAATAAATTACACTTGAAGGTTTTTAAGTAAACGTTAAGGGTTTAGTGTTATTTTCTTTATAAATTGTTTGTGCAACTAAAACTTTGTTCTAAATTTGCAACCTCAAATATAGAATGGCCTATGGTGTAACTGGCAACACGTCTGGTTTTGGTCCAGAAGAGTCTAGGTTCGAGCCCTAGTAGGCCAACAAAAACAGAATTCTAACATTTGCTAAAGTAAGTTAGAAATTTTGTTTTCGCTGTAAAATGACCTTTAAACCTTGATAAAAATCAAGATAAATGTTGTATATTTGCAGCGCTGAAAGAGAAAAAGGAAGATGAGGGGACGTAAAGTCCCCTCTTTTTATACTAAAAATGTTTAAAAGCACTGTAAAAGCATTACTGGACAAAAGTCTTGAACAACGAAAAGACTTGTTTTTAATAGACTTTGATGTCCTAGAGGGAAATTCTATAAGAATTGTAATAGATGGAGATAATGGAGTGCTTGTAGAAGATTGCATTTATATAAGTCGTGCTATTGAGCATAATTTAGATAGAGAAGAACATGATTTTTCTTTGGAAGTAACTTCGGCAGGAGCTGCAACACCTTTAAGTAACGAAAGGCAGTATAAAAAAAATATTGGCAGAATCGTAAATATTAAAGCTGTAAATAACCAAAAGTTTGAAGCAAAACTGGTTGAAGCAGATAATGTAGGAATAACATTAGAGTGGAAAACCAGAGAGCCAAAACCCATTGGAAAAGGGAAGGTTACAGTACAAAAGGAAGCAAAACTATTGTATAGCGATATAATAGAAGCAAAAGTAAAGATAAAATTTTAACCAAAGTAGTTATGGAAAATATTGCGTTAATTGAATCGTTTTCAGAATTTAAGGACGATAAATTAATAGATCGAGTTACCTTAATGTCAATTTTAGAAGATGTATTTAGAAATGCATTGAAAAAGAAATTTGGTGATGACGATAATTTCGATATTATTATAAATCCCGATAAAGGCGATTTAGAAATTTGGCGAAATAGAATTGTAGTAGCAGATGGAGAAGTAGAAGACCCAAATCAAGAAATCTCTTTAACCGAAGCTCAAAAAATCGAACCAGATTTTGAAGTCGGTGAAGATGTATCAGAAGAAGTAAAACTTATGGATCTTGGTCGCAGAGCAATTTTAGCCTTACGTCAAAATTTAATTTCAAAGATACACGAACACGACAACACAAATATCTATAAACAATTTAAAGATTTAGAAGGTGAGATTTATACAGCCGAGGTTCATCATATTCGCCATAGAGCAATAATTTTATTAGACGACGATGGCAACGAAATAATTTTACCAAAAGAAAAACAAGTCCCTTCAGATTTCTTCCGAAAAGGAGAAAATGTAAGAGGCATAATAGAAAGTGTTGAACTTAAAGGAAGTAAGCCAATAATAATTATGTCTAGAACAGCTCCAGTATTTTTAGAAAAATTATTTGAGCAAGAAATTCCAGAAGTTTTCGACGGATTAATTACCGTAAAAAAAGTAGTAAGAATTCCAGGCGAAAAAGCAAAAGTAGCTGTAGATTCTTATGATGACAGAATTGATCCTGTTGGTGCTTGTGTAGGTATGAAAGGATCTAGAATTCATGGCATTGTTCGTGAGTTAGGAAACGAAAACATAGATGTAATTAATTATACTAATAATGTGCAATTGTTTATTACCAGAGCCTTAAGTCCAGCAAGAGTAACATCTGTAAAACTTAATGAAGAAACAAAACGCGCAGAAGTTATTTTAAAACCGGAAGAAGTAAGTAAAGCTATTGGTCGTGGCGGACATAACATTCGTTTAGCAGGACAATTAACAGGTTACGAAATAGATGTATTTAGAGAAGGTGTTGAAGAAGATGTAGAATTAACAGAATTTTCAGATGAAATCGAAGCTTGGATTATTGAAGAATTAGCAAAAGCAGGGTTAGACACAGCAAAAAGTGTTTTAGAGCAAGATGTCGATGATTTAGTTAAACGTACAGATTTAGAAGAAGAAACAATTAATGATGTTATAAGAATTCTTAAAGAAGAATTTGAAGAATAAAAGTGTATTATAAAGGCAATTTATGGCTGAAACAATTAGATTAAATAAAGTTTTAAGGGAGTTAAACATCTCAATAGATCGTGCTGTCGATTTTTTAGTCACCAAAGGGATTGAAATTGAAAAGCGCCCAACTACAAAAATTTCTTACGAAGTTTACGAAGTTCTTTCTAATGAGTTTCAAACAGATGCTAATAAAAAAGTAGCCTCAAAAGAAGTAAGCGAAGCAAAACTTAAAGAAAAAGAAGCTCTTCGCATAGAACGTGAGCGTGAAATTGAGGAGAAATTTCAAAAACAACAAGTTTCTCAAAAAGAAATTGTTAAAGCTAAAACTACTTTAGAAGCCCCAAAACAAGTTGGAAAAATCGATTTAGAAACTCCAAAAAAAGAACCAACAAAGGCTAAAGATAGTAAAGAAGAAAAAAAGCTTGTTAAAGAAACAAAAGTAACACCTAAAAAAGAGCAGCCAACTCCAGAAAAACCGAAAAAGAAAGAGGTATCAAAGACTATTGATGTGTTGCCTGAAGAAGGGGCAGAAAAAATCGAAAAAGTTACTACTCAATATAAAAAGCTTTCTGGCCCAAAGGCTACTGGTAAAACAATTGATTTAGCTAAATTTACTAAACCAAAGAAGAAGGAAGAGAAAAAGCCAAAACGAAACGAGAGTAGTACAGACGCAAAAAAGAAGCGTCGTCGTATAAGCAAGACAGGAGGAGGTTCGCCACAACAAGGAGGACAAAGACAGAGTCATGGAAATGCTCGAGGAGGAAACAGAAGTAAAGGAAGAGGTCAAAGACGATCACAAATTGTTAAAGAAGAGCCTAGTGCAGAAGAAGTTCAAAAACAAGTCCGTGAAACTTTAGAAAAGCTTCAAGGAAAATCCAAAAAAGGAAAAGGAGCTAAATATCGTAGAGAGAAAAGAGACTTACATCGTGAACAAACAGAGATAGATCAAGAAATTGCAGCAGCCGAAAGTAAAACGCTAAAAGTAACAGAGTTTGTTACAGCAAGCGAAGTTGCAACTATGATGGATGTTCAAGTAACTCAAATTATTTCTGCATGTATGTCTCTCGGTATGATGGTAACAATGAACCAGCGATTAGATGCCGAAACACTTTCAATCGTTGCAGAAGAATTTGGTTATAATGTAGAATTTGTAAAAGCTGATATTGAAGAATCTATAGAAGAAGTAGAAGACAAACCAGAAGACTTAAAACCACGTGCTCCAATAGTAACAGTTATGGGACATGTAGATCATGGTAAAACATCACTTCTAGATTATATTCGTGAAGAAAACGTAATAGCAGGAGAATCAGGTGGAATTACGCAGCATATTGGAGCCTATGGTGTGACTTTGGAAGACGGTCAAAAAATAGCATTTTTAGACACTCCTGGTCACGAAGCCTTTACAGCAATGCGTGCTCGTGGTGCTCAAATTACCGATTTAGTAATTATTGTTATTGCAGCAGATGATGATATTATGCCTCAAACAAAAGAAGCTATTTCTCATGCGCAGGCAGCTGGAGTACCAATCATATTTGCAATAAATAAGATTGATTTGCCTAATTCTAATCCAGAAAAAATAAAAGAAGGTCTTGCTAATATGAATTTGTTAGTCGAAGATTGGGGAGGAAAAATCCAATCTCAAGATATTTCGGCAAAAAATGGAGATGGTGTAAATGAATTATTAGAAAAGGTGTTTCTAGAAGCAGAGTTATTAGAGCTTAAAGCAAACCCAAATAAGTTCGCATCTGGAACAGTTGTCGAAGCATTTCTTGATAAAGGGCGAGGTTATGTATCAACTATTTTAGTCCAAGCAGGAACTTTAAAAATAGGCGACTATATCCTTGCAGGGAAAAATAGCGGCAAGGTTAAAGCAATGCATGACGAGCGTGGTAATGAAATAAAAGAAGCAGGGCCGTCAACACCTGTTTCTATTTTAGGATTAGATGGCGCACCACAAGCTGGAGATAAGTTTAATGTTTTTGAAGATGAACGTGAAGCAAAACAAATTGCAACAAAACGAGCACAATTACAACGCGAACAATCAGTAAGGACGCAACGACATATTACGCTTGACGAAATAGGTCGACGTATCGCACTTGGTGATTTTAAAGAATTGAATATTATACTTAAAGGTGATGTTGATGGATCGGTTGAAGCACTAACAGATTCTTTCCAAAAATTATCGACCGAAGAAATACAGGTTAATATTATTCATAAAGGTGTTGGAGCAATTACGGAGAGTGATGTGTTATTGGCAACAGCATCTGATGCAATTATTATAGGGTTTAATGTGCGTCCAATGGGTAATGCACGTCAAATAGCAGACAAAGAAGAAATTGATATTAGAATGTATTCTATTATTTATGATGCTATAAACGATCTTAAAGATGCTATGGAAGGCATGTTGTCTCCAGAGTTTAAAGAGGAAATCACAGGTAATGCAGAAATTAGAGAAATCTTTAAAGTATCTAAAATTGGAAGTATTGCTGGATGCATGGTAACTAATGGGAAAATATTTAGAAATTCAGGTGTTCGTTTAATTCGTGAAGGTGTAGTAGTTTATACTGGTGAGTTAAGCTCATTAAAGCGTTTTAAGGACGATGTAAAAGAAGTTGCGAAAGGTTACGATTGTGGAATGCAAATTAAAAATTACAACGATATTAAAGTAGGAGATATTATTGAATCCTTCCATGAAATTGCTGTTAAAAAGACTTTGAAATAATTTCTAGCAGAATTTCATTTTTATAAAAAAAGCCAGTAAAGTTAACTTTACTGGCTTTTAAAATTATTTGAAAATTGTAAGCTTATTTTAGATAACTCAATTCTAAAATTATTACTAATTCGAGATGCCTCCCTTTATTGCAGCATAGTTAATTTTTAGAGCATTTACTTTTCTAAGCTCCTGCTTAATATCGCCAATTAAACCCATGTTGGCATCTTTATCTACTTTTAAAGATGTAATTAAGGCTGGTATTTCTTCTTCTCTTTTTTCTGCACGTTCTGCTGCTATAAAAGCTGCAATATCTCCTACTTCGGCAAATTTATCGTTGAGTTGTATTCTGGCTTCTGTTCCATACTTTGCTTTATATCCTTGACTTGGTTTTCCAACATAGATATACATAACCAAATTCTTTTTTTCCAGCTTTTCAACTTGATCTGCTTTTGGCAATCTATTTTCAATCATAAGAGAACTATCTCTCATTACGGTAGCCACCATAAAGAAAAATAATAACATGAAAACAATATCTGGTAAAGATGCTGTGTTAATTGCTGGCAAACCGCCATCTTTTTTCTTTTTAAATTTAGACATAATTTATTTTATCTGTAAAATTCTAAATTACTGTACTTCTGAAAGTTTCATAGGATATTCCAATTTTATTTGGTCTATTCTCTCTTTTAACTTTGTTTTATTTCCAATCCACTGTACATCTTTATAGTTCTTTTGCATTTCTAAAAAAGATGTGCCAAATTGCTCTTGGGCTCTTCTATTTCTTAATTCATTATAAGCGCCTACAAGTTCATTTTGAACAGAAATATAAGTCTCATAAGATGTTTCTCGTTCATTCTTTAAAGAAATAATTGCTTTGTCTGGATTATCTGAAGACTTTGGGTTTCTACGTCCTTTGCAATAAGTACAAGATCCATCTCCTCCATTATCCAAAAACTCAACTGCTGCTGCTCGTAAATCTTTAATTTGCATAAGCTCATCCTCTACAAGCATTTGATCTTTACCGTTAATAAGAACAGTAAATATGTTTTTTTGCTTGATAATCACATCCTCCTGATCGTCATCTTGAATTGGAGGTAGCTTTCTGTTAATTCCAGAATCTTTCTCCATAGTTGTAGTAACTAAAAAGAAGATTAGTAACAAGAAAGCAATGTCGGCCATAGAGCCTGCATTAACTTCGGGTGCTGCTCGTTTTGCCATAATTACTTAATTAATTTTTTAACTCCAGATAATAACATAGATAAAATTGCGATAGTTCCCAACATATAAAATGCTACAAGACCTGCTCCCACTAAATGAGATTGCTTATCTGTTGCTATTCCTTCACTATAAGTATATTCTGTAGTATCTCCACCTGTAACAAGATATGCAATTATCAATACAGCAGCAAAAGCTCCTACACCAATTAGTGTGCTTTTTAAAGAACTAGTATTTGTAACTAAGTTTTTAACAACAAAAAACACTACAAATAATAATATTAATGCTAAAGTTATATATGCTATATAAGACATATTATCTACAGCACCTGCATCTCCAGCTTTAATAGCATCATCTCCTTTAGAGACAATCATTGCTAAAAATATTGCGCCAGTTAAACTTAAAACCGCAACAACTATTCTAAATATTTTGTGTAATTTCATAATAGTTTATGATTTAAAATAATTACTTCTGGTTTCTTATCAATAAATCCATCAATGTAATTGATGCATCTTCCATATCGTTTACAATACTATCAATTTTAGCAACAATATAATTATAAAAAATTTGAAGTATAATCGCCACAATTAAACCAAATACAGTTGTTAAAAGTGCTACTTTAATACCTCCTGCCACAAGCGATGGTTGCATATCTCCAGCAGCCTCAATCATATCGAATGCTTGAATCATCCCAATTACAGTTCCCATAAAACCAAGCATTGGAGCTAGTGAGATAAATAAAGAAATCCACGATACGTTTTTCTCTAATTGTCCCATTTGCACACCACCATAAGCTACTACAGCTTTTTCTGCGGCTTCTAAGCCTTCATCTGTTCTATCTAAACCCTGATAGAATATTGATGCTACAGGTCCTTTTGTGTTTCTGCAAACTTCTTTTGCTGCTTCAACACCTCCAGAGGAAAGTGCGTCTTCAACTTCTTGTGTTAATTTTTTTGAATTTGTTGTAGAAAGGTTTAAAAAGATAATTCTTTCAATAGCAATTGCTAGACCTAGAATTAAACATAATAATACAATTCCCATGAACGCAGGTCCACCTTCAATAAATCTCTTTTTTAATTCCTGATGAAATCCAACTTCCTCTGAAGCAGCTGCTTCTTCTTCTTGAATTGAATTTACAATCGTGTTTGTGTTCGCATTTGTATTAGCATTTACAGTTCCGAATGCCATAATACCTGCGATAGCTAGAATAGAAAATAATCTTTTCATTGATTTTGATCTTAATTTTATTAGTTAAGGGTTAAAGATATAAAAAAATTGCAATTAAAAAATAAAATTTACAGCAGAGAGGAAGGGATTCGAACCCTCGATACGCTTTTAACGCATACACGCTTTCCAAGCGTGCGCCTTCGACCGCTCGGCCACCTCTCTAAAAATCTATTTTTTATTACAGTCGCCCAAATAACAAAAAAAAGTTTAGACCTTAAAATTTTGCCCGTTAATTTTGCGACATTTCTCCTCGTATTGATGTTTCAAAGGTTGTTTTAAATACTTTTGTAGATAGATTCTTACTCAATAAATACATAAGCTTTGTTACTGCCGCTTCTGTTGTTATGTCTTTACCAGATATTACTCCAATCTTTTTTAATTGTGTGCTTGTTTCATATTGACCCATTTCAACACTTCCTCCAGAGCATTGTGTAACATTAATAATATGTACTCCTTTAATAATAGTTTCTCCTAATAACGTAATAAACCAATCTTCAGTAGTGCAATTTCCTGCTCCATAAGTTTCTAAAATAACTCCTTTAAGATTAGGTGATTTAAATATAGATTGTAAAAAAGATTGTGAAATACCTGGAAATAATTTCACTAATGCAATATTTGTGTCAAGCTCTTTATGTACTAATAAAGTTTTAGTGCTATCTGGTTTAAATAAATAAGGATAGTTAATTTTTAAATGCACTCCCGACTCTGCTAAATCAGGATAATTTAAAGATGTGAAGGCTTCAAAATGTTCGGCATTAATTTTTGTTGTTCGATTGCCTCTATATAATTTGTATTCAAAATATAATCCTACTTCTTTTATTACTGGTTTGTTTTCTTCTTGCAATGAAGCTACTTGTATAGATGTAATTAAATTCTCTTTAGCATCTGTACGCAAATCTCCTATAGGTAACTGCGATCCTGTAAATATTACTGGTTTAGATAAGTTTTCTAACATAAAACTTAAAGCTGAAGCTGAATAGCTCATTGTATCACTTCCGTGTAAAACCACAAAACCGTCAAAAGAAGAATAATTTTTTTCTATAATTTCAGCGATTTGAATCCAATAAGCTGGATTCATATTTGATGAATCAATTGGCTCATTAAACGAAATGGTTTCGATTACGCAATCTAAAAGTTTAAGTTCAGGAATCTTAATTAATAAATTATCAAAATCGAAAGAACGCAAAACTCCTGTTTCGGAATCTTTTATCATTCCAATGGTTCCTCCTGTATATACTAATAGTATGTTTGGCTTATACATTATTAAACTTTAAAAATGGCTTTTGAATTTGCTGTAGTAATTTCGGCAATTTTTTCTTGAGGAAGCTTATATATTTCCGATAATTTTTCTAACACCATTATTATATAACTACTTTCATTGCGTTTACCTCTATAAGGTGATGGTGATAAATATGGCGAATCGGTTTCTAAAACAATATGTTTTAAGTCTATTTGATTTAGAAACTGATCTATTTTTCCGTTTTTAAAAGTAACTACACCTCCAATGCCAAGTTTCATATTATAGGAAATGGCTCGATGTGCTTGCTCTAAAGTGCCTGTGAAACAATGAAAAATGCCAAATAAATCTTCTGCTTTTTCTTCTTCTAAAATTTCAAATATTTCGTCAAAAGATTCTCGGCAATGTATCACTATTGGCAATTTATATTGTTTTGCCAGTTTTATTTGATACCTGAATGCATCTTGCTGAATGCCAAGCGTTGATTTATCCCAATACAAGTCTATACCAATCTCGCCAATGGCATAAAATTTTCTTTTTTGAAGCATCTCTTCCACATGATTCAATTCATCTTTACAATTATCTTTTACGTGTGTTGGGTGCAGACCCATCATTAAGAACACATTTTCTGGGAAATCCATTTCCAACTGAAGCATCGCTTTAGTGTATGTTGAGTCTATGGCAGGAATAAAAAAACGAGTGATGTTTTGGTTTAAAGCGCGCTTAATCATATCTTTTCTGTCATCGTCAAAAGCTTCGCTATATAAATGTGTATGAGTATCTGTTATAACCATGAGGCAAAAGTAAGGTTTGATTCCTATATTTGAAAAAAAAAGCGGATGACGTTACAAGAATTTCTTCTTAAGCAAGGCTATACAAAAATTAAATTAAAGTTTACAAAGACCAATCACTTCGAAATTAAAGCCACTATAAATGGTGCTAAAGGGCTTTTTATTTTAGATACTGGAGCTTCAAATTCTTGTATTGGATTTAATTCGATTAAGAATTTTGATTTAGAAATAGAAGATTCAGAAGTTAAAGCTGCTGGTGCAGGTGCAACAGATATGACTACAAAACTTTCAAAAAAAAATGTAATTAAAATAGGCAAATGGAAACGAGACAAAGTCGCACTAATCTTGTTTAATCTTGCGCATGTAAACACAGCATTAACGAACCATAACTCAAACCCTATTGATGGAATTATTGGCGCAGATATTTTAAAAAAAGGAAAAGCAATTATAGATTATCAAAAAAAATATTTATATCTTAAGCTTTAATTCATTAACACAGTTTATTAACCCATCTCTTCTATGAAACCTTCCATAATTATTGCCGATGATCATCCTTTAATATTAAAAGGGTTACATGATTTTTTAACTGAAAAAAAATATAATGTAATTGCAATCGCAGCAAATGGCAAAGATGCTTATGAATTAATCGTTAAACATAGTCCAGATATCGCCATTTTGGATATTAGAATGCCTTTTATGTCAGGTATTGAGGTTACAAAAAAATGCATGAGTAATAATATTAACACAAAAATTGTGCTTATTACTTTTGAAAAAAGCATTCAACTTTACCAAGAAGCTAAAGCATTAACCGTGTCTGGTTACATCCTTAAAGAATTTGCTTTAATAGAAATTGAAAATTGTTTAATTTCTATACAAAACAACACTCCTTATTTCAGTCCTGAAATTGAAGAATATATATCTAAACAAAAAGATGTTTTAGGCTTTAGTTTTTTAACTCCAACCGAAAAAAAGATTTTAAAATTAATTGCACAAAATAAAACCGCTAAAGAAATTGGCGGGGTTTTATTTACCTCAAACAGAACAGTAGAAAAACATAAGAGCAACATTATCAAGAAGTTAAATATACAGCCTCATCAAAATAGCTTATTGATTTGGGCTAAAGAAAATCAAGATTCCCTTCTATAAAAATACGTAACGTTACGTATTGTTTGGCATACTTTTATTCAAGATATTTACAGTGCTATTAATTAGTTATTACAAAGGAATTATTTAGGAAATTCTGGAAAGCTCTGAATTTATTTTTAATTCAGGGCTTTCAAAATTTTAATCCTATTCTTTCCATAAGACCCAAATTTATCCTATGTGTAAAAAAAATAGCCTTACAAATAAGATTTTATTAATTGGATTAGTTTTTATAGTAATAATCGTTATTTCTATAAATGTATTAGTTGGTTTATTATAGAGATAAAAAGCGCAATTTTAAAAAATTGCGCTTTTTATATTCTTAATCTATTTAATTAAAGAATTTCTTGAAACCAACTATCCTCGAGGCAGAAGCCTAGAGGAATTCTTTTCGATTAATAACTATAATTCCAAAGATTTTTTTACCTCATTATTCATTAATAATTCTTCTGGTTTTTCAAGTGCTTCTTTAACTGCAACCAAAAACCCTACGCTTTCTTTACCATCAATAATTCTGTGGTCATAAGATAAAGCAACGTACATTATTGGTCTTATTTCTACTTTACCATTAATTGCAACTGGACGCTCTACAATATTGTGCATTCCTAAAATACCGCTTTGTGGTGGATTAATAATTGGCGTAGATAACATACTGCCAAATACACCTCCATTAGAAATAGTAAATGTTCCGCCAGTCATTTCATCTACAGTAATTTGACCATCACGAGCACGAATTGCTAAACGTTTTACTTCAGTTTCAACACCTCTAAAAGTTAAATTTTCAGCATTTCTTATTACTGGAACCATCAATCCTTTAGGGCCGGAAACAGCAATACTAATATCACAAAAATCATAAGTAATCATTTCTTTTCCATCAATCATTGAGTTTACCGTTGGGAATAATTTTAAAGCTCTAACGATGGCTAATGTAAAAAAGGACATAAAGCCTAAGCTTACATCATGCTTTTCTTTAAAGGTTTCTTTGTATTGTTTTCTCAACGCAAAAATTGGCGACATGTCAACCTCGTTAAATGTCGTTAGCATTGCGGTTGTATTTTTAGCTTCTACCAAACGTTCAGCCACTTTACGCCTAAGCATAGACATTTTACTTCTAGATGATGTTCTATTACCTCCTTCAGGTAATGTTCCCATAGAAGGAACTGCTTTTATAGCATCTTCTTTTGTTACACGTCCATCTTTTCCTGTGCCTTTAATTTTTGAAGAAGATATTCCTTTTTCGGCTAAAATCTTTTTCGCAGCTGGAGATGCTGTTCCAGTTGCATATGTTGTTTTTTCTGAAGGTTTTTCGACTTCACTCAAAGTGACTGTTTTGTCTTCAGCTACAACTGAAGAACTGGTTTTTGAAGAATTTTCGCTGCCTACTGGTTTTTTAGCACTTGTGTCAATTAAACACACTACAGCACCAACTGCAACTGCATCACCTTCTTCGGCTTTAAAAGTTATCGTTCCGCTTTCTTCGGCAGGAAGTTCTAAAGTTGCTTTATCACTATCAACTTCTGCAATTGCTTGGTCTTTTTCTACATAATCCCCATCTTCTACCAACCAAGCTGCTATTTCAACTTCAGTTATCGATTCTCCTGGCGATGGAACTTTCATTTCTAAAATCATCTTATTTCTTTTTTAATGCTATTCTTTAATCTAATCAAATACACTTTCAATCACTCTTTGGTGTCTTAACTTAAATCGTGTCGAAGAACCTGCTGCTGGAACCGAATAATATTTTCTTGAGCGCACTTGTAAGTCTTTCAATTCAAAACGCTGTAACATATAACTCCACGCTCCCATATTTCTTGGTTCTTCCTGTGCCCAGATATAATCTTTAACATTCTTATATCTATTGATTATTAATTCAATTTTATCGTTGTGCAACGGAAATAATTGTTCTACACGAATTAATGCAATATCGTTTCTTTTCAGTTTTTCGCGTTCTGCCAATACATCATAGTAAAATTTTCCTGAACAAAATACCATCCGTTTTACATTATCAGGATTTATTGTATCATCAATGATTTCCTGAAATTCTCCATTGGTAAAATCTTCTAAAGTTGAAGTTGCTAATGGATGCCTTAACAAACTTTTTGGCGTAAATACAATAAGAGGTTTGCGGAAATTACGTTTCATTTGACGACGCAACAGATGGAAAAAGTTTGCTGGAGTTGTACAATTAGCCACTGTCATATTATCAACACCACATAATTGTAAATAACGCTCAATTCTTGCAGATGAATGTTCAGAGCCTTGACCTTCGTATCCATGAGGCAATAAAATTACAATCCCGTTTTGTTGTTTCCATTTGTCTTCGGCTGCCGATAGATATTGGTCGAAAATAATTTGTGCTCCATTACTAAAGTCTCCAAATTGAGCTTCCCAAATGGTTAAGGTATTTGGTGCAGCCATGGCGTAACCGTAATCAAATCCCAACACACCATATTCTGATAAAGAAGAATTATAAATCGTCATTTCTCCTTTGTTCTTTGGATTTGTATTTAGCAAATTAAATGTTTTGGTCGAAATTTCATCTCTTAATATAGTATGACGATGGGAAAATGTCCCTCTCTCGACATCCTGACCAGACATTCTAACATTATATCCTTCTTCTAACAGACTACCAAATGCAAAAATCTCTGCCATGCTCCAGTCTAATTTATTGGTTTCAAAAACCATTTTAGCTCTGTCACGTAAAATCCGTTCTGCTTTTCTTAAAAACTTAACACCTTTTGGAACTGTAGAAACTATTTCAGCAATTTTTTGTAAATTCTTTTTTGGATATTTTGTGCCAACACTTAATAACAAGCCTTCTAAATCCTGATACATAAAACTATGCCAAATATTATCCATAAATGGCTTAACTTTAGTTGCAGAATCTTCTTTAGACTTATCGAATTCTTTTTCTAATAAAGCTTTGTATTCAATAATTAAATTTGAAGTGTGATTTTCGTCAATTACACCTTCTGCAATTAATTTATCGTTATAGATATCGCGTGGATTTGGTTGTTTTGCAATTGCTTTATACAATTTAGGTTGTGTAAAACGAGGTTCATCCCCTTCGTTATGACCATATTTTCTATAGCCTAACAAATCTATAAACACGTCGCGCTTAAACTTCATTCTAAAATCCAAAGCCATTAAAACGGCATGAGTAACAGCCTCAACATCATCTGCATTAACATGTAACACAGGAGATAATGTAACTTTTGCAACATCTGTACAATAGGTGCTTGAGCGTGCATCTAAATAACTTGTTGTAAATCCTATTTGATTATTTACCACAATATGTACTGTTCCCCCTGTTGAATAGCCTTTTAACTTACTCATTTGAATAAGCTCATAAACAATTCCCTGTCCTGCAACTGCAGCATCGCCATGAACAATTATAGGCAATATTTTTGAAGAATCGCCTTGATATTCTTCATCTATTTTTGCGCGAGTAATGCCTTCTGCTACCGAACCAACAGTTTCCAAATGAGATGGGTTTGGCACCAAATTCATGGTAATCTCCTTATTGCTTTTAAGGGTTTTCTTTATTGTAGAACCCAAATGATATTTTACGTCACCATCAAAATCATCTTCATCGTAATCCTTACCAGCAAACTCATTAAAAAGCTCTCGAATTGGTTTTCTAAAAATATTCACCAAAGTATTTAATCTGCCTCTGTGTGCCATACCAAGAACAAACTCATCTACATCATATTGTTCAGCTGCAATCCTAACTATTGCTCCTAATGCTGGAATAAGGGTTTCACCTCCTTCTAACGAAAATCGTTTTTGACCTACATATTTAGCTTGTAAAAACTGCTCAAAAGTAACTGCTTGTACTAATTTTGAAAGCACATATTTCTTGGTTTCTGGAGTATAATTGGGATGATTGTCGTTTTTGTTTAGTTTATTTTGCCACCATTGAATTTCTTCGGGATTACGAATAAACATATACTCAATTCCAATTGAATCACAATAAATTCTCTCCAGATGAAAAATGATTTTATCCAATCTTTGTGGCCCTATACCTAAAATATCGCCTGCATTAAAAACTGTATTTAGATCTTTATCTGTTAACCCAAAATTTTCTATTGCTAATGTTGGCATATATTTTCGACGCTCTCTAACAGGATTCGTTTTAGTAAATAAATGCCCTCTACTTCGATAACCATCTATAAGTTTTATAACCTGAAATTCTTTTTGTACCTGCTCTGGAATTTGTGTTGTAACACCTTCTATAATTTCTCCATCAATGCCATAGTTTTCTCTCCCAAAATCGTAGCCTTGAAAAAAGGCTCTCCAACTTGGCTCTACAGAATCTGGATTAGATATATATTGTTCGTATAAATCGGCAAAGTATGCTGTATGTGCCGCATTTAAAAAAGAATATTTGTCCATTATATTATATTAGACGTTCTTGCTTCAAGAAAATTTTGTCAAAAGTACAACTTTTAGCAAAATTACTAACTGTTTTAATGCATTAATAACACTAAGGATTTATTGATTTAATAATACTTTTTTTGGAAAGATTTATAAACTTTAAAGTGGTAAAAAAGCATTTCCTAATTCAACTTCTAACGCTAAATCTTTAATTGAAATACTTTCTAAATTTCTTATAATACTTGATTTGAAAGGATATAAAGATTTATGAAGAGGACAAGGTTTGTCTTCATCACATTCATTTAAACTCAACATACAAGAATTGAAATTTTTTTCTCCATCAATAACATTTACAATGCTCATTATTGATTGCTTTCTATTATTATCACTTAAATAAAACCCTCCTTTAAATCCTCTTGACGAAGAAATTATGTTTTGTCTTGAAAGCTCTTGTAACAGTTTCGCAATATAAGCTTGAGGTACATTAATGGGTTCAGAAATATCTTTAACCATTACCTTTTTTTTATCATTAGAATTTAACGCTAAAAACAAAACTGCTTTTATAGCATATTTTGATGATTTTGAAAGCATTTAGAGTGAATATTAATAAGAAACTCAAAAATAAAAAGATATCTTTGTCTTAAATATGATTTTTATCATATTTTTGTATATACGAAGGTCTTATTTTTGACCCAATTTAATTATCAATTAACATACATTATGAAAACACTAAAAACCCTATCAATCTTCTTTGTTCTATTAGTTCTTAGCTGTGGTGGAAACGATGAAACGAAGAAAGAATCTTCAAAAGTAAAACTTAAAACCACAGAAAAAAAGGTCGAAGCTAAAAAAACTACAACAACAAAGCCTTCCGAAACTATTGATCTTGTTAACAAAGGTGTCGGTCCTATAACTTCAGTTACTTTAGCTCCAGAAGTAGATCAAGCTATGGCTGCTCAAGGTGCAAGTATATATAAAAAAATGTGTACTGCTTGCCATAAGCCAGACAAAAAATTTATTGGTCCAGCTCCAAAAGGGATTATGGAAAGACGAACTCCAGAATGGATAATGAATATAATTTTAGATCCAGAAGGCATGGTAAAAAACGATCCTTTAGCAAAAGCACTACTTATGGAATTTAACGGCTCACCAATGGCAAATCAAAATTTAACCGAAGAAGAAGCCAGAGCTGTACTTGAGTATTTTCGAACACTATAAATATATATGAATCAACACTATAAATAATATAATATGAAACCAAACCTTAAAATGTTATTTAGTGTAATTATTGTACTACTATTTATTAGTTGCAAAAATGATGCTAATAACCAAAAAACAAACGACGACGCGACAACAGTTAACACACAAGCTGATAAGACTACAGGCCAAGCCTTTATAGCAGATGATGGTTCTATGCCAAATGTATTGCAAATTGCAATCGGATCTCCAGATCACACAACTTTAGTAGCTGCTGTACAAGCTGCAGATTTAGAAAATGCATTGGTTAATGCAGGACCTCTAATGGTATTTGCTCCAACAAACGCTGCTTTTGATGCTCTGCCTGAAGGCACAGTAGAAACTTTGCTTAAACCAGAAAACAAAAACACATTAGCAGACATTTTAAAATACCATGTTACTCCTGGAAACTACAGCAAAGAATTTCTTAAAAAGTTTAAAAAACTTGGTCAAGCTAATAACCAGTATGTTACTGTAGAAGTAAAAGGTGATGATGTATATGTTGGTGGAGCAAAAATTCTTGGAAGCGTTAAAGCTGGAAACGGAATAGTGCATGTTATTGATAAAGTTATGTTACCACCTTCTAAAGAAAATTAAAATATTTAAAAACTAACACACAAAATAATAATGAAAAATATAATTAAAATTTCTATTGGATTTCTATTGATTGCATTTGCTTTCACTAGCTGTAATAATAGCAATTCATCACAATCAAAAGGAGCTTTATCATCTAGTGCTGCCGAAAAAGTTTATGTAGCACCTGGAGAGCACGACGAATTTTACGCCTTTGTTTCAGGTGGATTTAGTGGACAGTTAGCTGTTTATGGATTGCCTTCAGGAAGACTGTTTAAGGTAATTCCCGTATTTTCAGTAGATGCTGAAAAAGCTTGGGGATTTAACGAAGAAACCAAACCTATGTTAAATACATCTTACGGTTTTATTCCTTGGGATGATTCTCACCATCCAGATATTTCTCAAACAAATGGAGAGTTAGATGGCCGTTGGGTATTTATTAATGGAAACAATACACCTCGTATTGCAAAAATTGATTTAACAACTTTTGAGACAACAGAGATAATTGAAATCCCTAATACTGCAGGGAATCACAGTTCATCATATGTAACTGATAATACTGAATATGTAATTGCTGGTACAAGATTTAGTATTCCTGTGCCTCAAAGAGATATGTCTATTAAAGAATATAAAGGTAATTTTAAAGGAACACTTTCTTTTATTAAAGTTGACCCAGAAGATGGTGGAATGGAAATTAAATTTCAATTATTAATGCCAGGTTTCAATTATGATAAAGCACATCCTGGAAGAGGAAAATCTCATGGCTGGTTCTTCTACACAACTTATAATACCGAAGAAGCTCATAGTTTATTAGAAGTAAATGCATCACAAAATGATAAAGATTTTATTGCTGCAGTTAACTGGAAAAAAATCGAAGAATATGTAAATAATGGTGGTGGAACTATGATGCCAACCAACTATGCACATAATGTTTATGACGACAGAACTCATAGTGCTACTTCTACAATGATAAAAGAAGTTCTTATGGTTGATCCATCTGAAGTTCCTGGTGCTGTTTACTTTTTACCAACACCTAAGTCTCCTCATGGTTGTGATGTAGATCCAACTGGAGAATATATTGTAGGGAGTGGAAAGCTTTCATCAAACGTTACAGTACACTCTTTCACAAAAATGTTAGATGCTATTGAAAACGAAAAATTTGCAGGCGAAGCTTATGGTATTCCTATTTTAAACTTTGAAGATATTTTAGCAGGTAGCGTTGAGCAACCAGGTTTAGGGCCTTTACATACAGAGTTTGATGGTAAAGGAAATGCATATACAACATTCTTTATTTCATCTGAAGTTGTAAAATGGAAATTAGGAACTTGGGAAGTTTTAGACAGAAAACCAACCTATTATTCAGTAGGTCACTTAATGATTCCTGGAGGGAATTCTCAAAAGCCTTATGGAAAATATCTATTGGCCATGAATAAAATTACCAAAGATCGATATTTACCTACTGGTCCAGAAGTAACACAATCTGCTCAATTATACGACATAACAGGAGATAAAATGGAACTTTTATTAGATTTTCCAACAGTTGGAGAACCACATTATGCAGCAGGAATTCCAGCAGATTTGATAAAATCTAAATCTAAGAAGTTGTTTAATTTAGAAGAAAACGAACATCCTTATGCAACTAAAACTCCTGCAGATGTTAAAGTTGTTAGAAATGGAAAAGAAGTTCATATTTATATGACTACGATTAGAAGTAACATGAACCCAGACAATATAGAAGGTGTCAAGGTTGGGGATAAAGTATATTTCCACGTAACTAATCTTGAGCAAGATTATGATGTACCACATGGTATAGCTATGATAGGTGCTAATACATCAGAGTTGCTTATTATGCCAGGACAAACAGAAACATTTGTTTGGTATCCTAAAAAAGTTGGTGTTTGGCCATTCTATTGTACAGATTTCTGTTCTGCTTTGCACCAAGAAATGCAAGGTTACGTAAGAGTGTCTCCAAAAAACTCAAATATAGAATTGTCATGGTCTCTTGGAGAAGATTAATAATATGAAGATTAATAGCTAGGAGAATTTTGTTTTAGTGTTTATTTTCCTAAAAAGGCGGGAGTAATTGGTTGTTTCTCCCGCTTTTTATTTGAAAAAAAATTCCGATATTTGTAGTAGAGTATTAATAATACAATTATCACTCTCACTAGCCTTATTATTGTCAAAAAAGAGCAAATCAGAATAACTGAAAAAAAAGAAAATGGAAAAGTCAAAAATGTTAATGTTGTTAGCAGCATTACTCCCTTTGGGATTGTTTATATTTCCTTTATGGAACATAACTCTTGAAGCACCTCAATATCCTACTCCATTAGGAATGAATATTCATATAAATGATTTTACCGATGCTAATCCTTTCGATATTAAAAATATAAACATAATGAACCATTATGTTGGTATGAAATATATTCCCGATGCTATTCCAGAATTTAAAATATTCCCAGCAGGAATTATTATAACCACAATTATTGGACTTATAATTGGGTTTAAATTTAATTACAAATGGTTTTTAGGATGGTTTATTTTAATGTGTGTTTTAAGTCTTGCAGGGCTTTATGACTTTTATCTCTGGAATTATGACTACGGTCACGATCTGGATCCAAGAGCAATAATGAAATTTACTAATCCTGATGGCAGTGCTATGGGCTTTCAACCTCCTTTATTTGGATCTAAAGATGTACTTAATTTTAAAGTACATTCTTATCCGCGTTTTGGAGCACTGTTTTTAGCTTTAGGTATAGGATTATCATTTTTTGCTTACTTGCTTGGCAAAAAGGAAAAAATAAAACAATGAATAAAAAGTTAATTGTTGTTCTAATTGTTACATCGGTTTTAATTGCATGTAACGCAAAACCTAAAGCTATAGAATATGGTGTAGATGGTTGTCATTTTTGCAAAATGACAATTGTGGATAAACTACATGCGGCCGAAATTGTAACTGAAAAAGGAAAAGTATATAAGTTTGATGCTACAGAATGCATGATAAATTTTATGGGTGAATTTGATACTTCAACCATAGCATTATACTTATCAAATAATTATACAGAACCTGAAGTGTTAATAGACGCTACTCAAGCTACATTTTTAATTAGCAAAAATATACCAAGCCCAATGGGAGCCTTTCTTTCAGCATTTAAAAATAAAGAAGACGCTATTAAAACTCAAGCAGAAAAAAGTGGTGATATTTATACTTGGGAAGAACTTTTAACACATTTAAAAAACAAGTAAAACTTCAATTTTATTTTATTGTACTTTGCGCTTATGAAAAAGGGCTTTATTTCTTTAATTATAATCTTCTGTGCTTCAGTTTTAAATATAAAAGCTGAAACCATTGAGGTTTGCACAACTTGTAAGATCACTTCAATAAAAGAAGCCATTGCTATTGCCAAAGATTTTGATACCATTATTGTAAAAAAAGGGACTTACTACGAATATGATATTGTTATAGATAAACCACTAACCATTATTGGTGAAAATTATCCTGTTATTGATGGTAAATTAAAAGGGGAAATCATTACAATTCATTCAGATAATGTTACTGTTGGTGGGTTTCATATAATAAACGTAGGAATAAGTTATACTGAAGATTATGCTGCAATTCGCATTGTAAAAAGCAAAAATTTTATTATTCAGAATTTAAAACTCGAAAAGCTTTTCTTCGGAATTTATTTAGAAAAAGCCAAGGAAGGTAAAATACTTAATAACACTATAATAGGTGATGCCAAGCAAGAATATAATTCTGGGAATGGTATCCAATTATGGTATAGTAAAAACATAGAAATAGAAGGCAATTATGTACAAGGTGTGCGAGACGGCATTTATTTAGAGTTTTCAGATTTCTGTAATATTACCAATAATATAAGTAAAGGTAATATACGATATGGACTTCATTTCATGTTCTCAAACAACGATGTATATAAAGGCAATACATTCGAAAATAATGGTGCTGGTGTTGCGGTTATGTTTTCGAAAAAAATAAAGATGTACAACAACACTTTTAAAGAAAATTGGGGATCGGCTTCTTATGGTTTACTTTTAAAAGAAATAAACGATGCCGAAATTATAGGTAATACTTTTGAAAAAAACACTATTGGGATAAACATTGAAGGCACGAACCGAATTAATTACAAAAACAATGATTTTATTAGAAATGGTTGGGCTATAAAAGTTCGAGGTGCATGTTATGCTAACATTTTTTCTGGGAATAATTTTTTGTACAACTCATTCGACCTTTCCTATAATAGTAAAATGAATGACAATGTGTTTGATGGAAATTATTGGAGCAATTATGCAGGTTACGACTTGGACAAAGATGGGATTGGCGATGTGCCTTATAGACCAGTAAAATTATTTTCATATATTGTGAACCGCACACCAGAAACTATTATATTGCTCCGTAGTTTGTTTATAGATATTATAGATTTTTCTGAAAAAGTATCACCAGTTTTTACACCAGATGATTTGTTGGATAATAACCCTTCAATAAAAAAAATAGAATGGTAACTATTGAAAATTTGCATAAAAAATTTAACAAAAACATAGTACTAAGTGGTATTGACCTCAATATTAACGAAGGTGGTATTTTTGCTGTCCTTGGACCAAATGGTTCTGGAAAAACAACGCTTATTAAGTCTATTTTAGGAATGGTTATTCCTAACAAAGGAAAAATATCAGTACTCGGCACAAACATAAAGCACAATTCAGCATATAGAAGTAAAATTGACTATTTACCACAAATTGCAAACTTTCCCAATAATCTTAAGGTTAGGGAACTTATTAAAATGATAAAGGATTTGCGTGGTAAAACCGATGAAGATGTGCGCTTAATTAAGCTCTTTAATTTAGAGCCTTTTTTAAACAAAAAATTGGGCAACCTATCGGGAGGAACAAAGCAAAAAGTGAATATTGTTTTAACCTTTATGTTCGATAGCCCTTTAATAATACTTGACGAGCCTACAACTGGTTTAGATCCTATTTCGTTAATTGAACTAAAAAAACTTATTCAAAACGAAAAAGCTAAAGGAAAAACCCTTTTAATAACATCTCATATCATGAGTTTTGTTGAAGAAGTATCAGACGAAATTGTTTTTATTTTAGAAGGCGAAATTTATTTTAAAGGAACCATAAACGACTTAAAAACAAAAACAGATCAACCCGATTTTGAACACGCTATTGCATCAATTTTAACAATCAATAATGCTTAAAATATTAAAATATAGTTTTTACGATTTAATGCGAAGCCGTTGGAGCTACGTGTATTTTGTTTTTTACCTGCTTCTTGGTGTTGTGTTATTATTTCTTAATAACAATTTATCTAAAGCAGTCATTACATTAATGAATGTAATTATAGTTCTTGTTCCATTAATAGGAACCATTTTTGGAGTCATGTATTATTACAATTCTAAAGAATTTACAGAACTTTTATTAGCACAACCCTTAAAGCGATCGTCCATATTTTTAGGACAATATCTAGGTGTCGCTTTGTCCTTATCTATGAGTTTAATATTAGGATTAGGGATTCCTTTCGTGTTCTACGGTTTATTTAGGTCGAATGACATTTGGGATTTTTCATTATTGTTAATTACTGGAACTTTTTTAACTTTTATATTTACTGCTTTGGCATTTAATATTGCTTTATCAAACGAAAATAGAATAAAAGGTTTTGGTTATGCCATTTTACTTTGGTTGTTTTTAGCAGTAATTTATGATGGTTTATTTTTAATGTCCTTAATTCTTTTTGAGGATTATCCATTAGATAAATTATCTCTTTTTGGCACAATGCTTAATCCTATTGATCTCTCAAGAACACTCATTCTATTAAAACTGGATATTTCTGCATTGTTAGGTTATACTGGAGCGGTTTTTAAAAAATTCTTCGGCACAAACTTTGGCTTAATTGTTTCTATTATAATGCTTTCCGTTTGGGTTGTTTTACCAGTTTTAAGAATAGTATATAAATCAAATAGAAAAGATTTTTAAATCCATAATAAACATTAATTTATACATATCATGAAAATAAAACTTTTAACCATATTCGTTCTAATATTATCACTTATGAGTTGCAAAAATGAAACTCAAAAAAATAATCCCAATACAACTGAAGCAGAAGAAGTGACTGTTGATGAATCCTTAAAATTAAGACTTGATAATGGAGAGAAATGGGTTGCTAACAAAGAAACCCATATTGGCATTAAAAATATGGATTCCTTAATTAAAGCGTTTAATACAGATGATACTAAAAACTATTTTGATTTAGGTGAAGCACTTTCAAAGCAAACCAGTTATGTGATAAAAAACTGTTCTATGAAAGGCGAACCTCATGATCAATTACATATTGTTTTAGTGCCAATGTTAGATGAAATTTCGGTGTTAAAAGAAGCCAAAAACAACAAGGATGCCTCCAAGGCTCTTGAAAACCTGAAAGCTCTAATCACAAAATATTTTATATATTTTAGGTATAGTAAAACCTGATTTTAATCATAAACTCACCAACACTTATTATTTAAATTTGCGTTGTGATCATATCATTTACAAATAAAATAGTAGCGTTAATATTATCCATTATATTGTTGACACATAATATAAACAATGCTATTATAATAGGTGATTTTATAATCAATCAGGACATAATAGCCAAAACCTTATGTATTCAAAAGGAAGAACAAAAAGGGTGTAATGGCAAATGCCAACTTCGTAAGGAACTCTCACAAAACATTAATTCAGATTCTAATAGTGAGTCCCAAATTCCAGAAACCAAAAGAATGGCATTAGACTTCTATAACATTACAAATAGCAACAATGTTAAATCTCAATGGGCTTGGAGCTTAAATACTAAACATAAAATCATTACCAATAGTAATATACCAACATCTATTTATTATGATGTAGATACTCCTCCTCCAATTTTTAGTTAATCTTTATTGTTTACTGGTAAACTTAATGTTTCCCAACAATTATTTGCTTATTTATTTAAGCGAACAAGATGCTATATAACATATATAAACATAAAATTACTAAAAAATGAAACTAAAATATATATTACCTATCCTATTCATCTCATTGTTTAACATTGCTTGTTCATCTGATGATGACACACCTATTATTAATGAAATAGAAGATCTTTTAAAAGTTCAAGATATAATAAACAACACACATACTATAGAGCTTTACACAAAAAGTGGTATGTTTTACACAGGCTACAATGAAGTAAGTATTAGAATAAAAGACAATACGAATGATGCCTTTTTTGAAAATGCAACTATTAACTGGATGCCTATAATGCAAATGATGACTATGCAACATTCTTGTCCAAAATCCAGTTTAACAAAAGCTGAAGGAAAAGATACAGTTTACACTGGCTTTGTTATTTATCAAATGACAAATGCTGATGGTTCTGGTTGGTCATTAACATTTACCTATACTATTAATGATGTAGAATATACCGTTACAGACACTATAAATGTAATGCAATTTGACAATCAAAACGTTACAAGCTTTATGGGAAGTGATGACACTAAATACATTATGGTTCTAATAGAACCTGACAGCCCAAAAATCGCTATCAATAATTTAAAGGTTGGCCTTTACAAAATGGAAAGCATGATGGCTTTTCCGGTTGTAGAAAATTATACCATTACTTTAGACCCTCGCATGCCTGGAATGGGAAATCATAGCTCACCTAACAATACAGATTTAACATATAACATAGCAGATGGCATGTATAATGGAGATTTATCTCTTACAATGACTGGCTATTGGGTATTGAATTTAAAACTGCTTAATGAGCAGGGCATAGTATTAAAAGGTGAAGATGTAACTGAGGCTAACACTCAAAGCAGCCTATATCTGGAACTGGAGTTTTAATACACTAAAGGTTTATTTAAAACCAATTAACAGACACATTGTGGCAAAGAACAATGTGTCTGTTAAAATATCTATCATTTAATCTGTAAAATCATGAAAAAGCTTACCATACTTGGTGTTAGCTTACTTTTTAGCACCTTAACCATTGCTCAAGAAACATCAACAATCAAAGAGCAGGATACAACAAAATTAGAAGAGATTATTATTATTGGTCGTAGAAAATTAAGCAACTACAGACAGGAAAAAACACTCTCAAGTATAGATGACTATTTGGAAAAGTCTAACAGGATAACCATGATAAAGCGTGGTAATTACGCATGGGAACCTGCATTGAACAATATGGTTAGTGACAGGCTTGCCATAACTATAGATGGCATGCAAATTTTTGGCGCATGTACAGATAAAATGGATCCTATTACGTCTTATGTAGATGTTTCAAATTTAGAAAAAGTAGTCATAACCTCTGGACAGGAAGGTACTGAAAATGCACATTCTGTTGGAGGCGGAATAGACTTAAAACTACCACAATCTACATATTATGATTCTGGACTAAAAACCAGTATTGATTTAGGTTATGAAACTAATGGAAATTACAGCGTAGGTGGTTTAGACATAGAATATTCAGGAAATAAATTTTATGCAAATTTAGATGGGATTTATCGTAAGTCTGATAATTTTGAAGCAGGAAACAACGAAGAAGTTTTATACTCTCAATTTGAAAAATATAACATTTCCTTTCAAGGTGGCTACAAACTGTCTAAAAGCCATGTGCTTGATGCTAATATTATTTACGATCGTGCCACAAATGTAGGTTACCCTGCATTACCAATGGATGTGTCTTTAGCAGAAGCCACAATTGTCTCTTTAAAACATACTTATAAAAGTGATTCTGCCAGAATAAAATCATGGGAATCTAAATTATACTTTAATACCATTACTCATATTATGGACGATTCTAAACGTCCTGATGTTCCTATTCGCATGGATATGCCAGGTTGGAGTGATACTTTTGGTTTTTACTCTAAAGCAACTTTTAAAAAAGATAAACACAATTTACTATTTAATTTTAATGGGTTTTATAACCGTTCTTTAGCAGAAATGACCATGTATCCAAATGACACTAGTCAGCCTGCTATGTTTATGTACACATGGCCAGATATCAGAACTTTATATACTGGTCTTTACGTCAAAGACGCTTTGGCTTTAAACGAAAAAGAAACAATATCAGCTTCAATACGTTTGGGTTTTCATAACAATAAAATTGCCGAAGAAGCAGGACTTGAGAGCCTTCAAATTTTTTATCCTGACATAGAGGATTCCAAAAACAGGTTTTTAATAAGTACATCTGCTAATTATGAGCTGAAACACAAAGCTTATGATGCCACATTTGGTTTAGGTTATGGCGAAAGAGCACCTTCGGTTAGTGAAGGTTATGGATTCTTCTTGTTCAACAGTTTTGACAATTATGATTATATAGGGAATCCCACTTTAAAAAACGAAAAATCATTAGAAGCTAATATTAAAGCAAACTATTATTTTAAAGACTTTAAGCTTGGAATAGAATCCTCTTACTTTCATATTATGAATTATATTATTGGCGAAATAGACGAATCTTTAAGCCCAATGACAATTGGTGCAAATGGCGTAAGGGTTTATGAAGGGTTAAATTATGCCAATATTTTTAATGTGTATTTAAATTCAACTTATAAGATTTCAAAAAAAGTATCTTTAAACGGCACTATTGGATATAACCATGGAAAAGGCAGTAATGATGAAAACTTGCCTCTAATTCGTCCCGTTACATATTTAGCTGAAATAAATTATAGCACTTCAAACTTTAATGCTGCCTTACAGTTAGATGGAAACAGCACACAAAATAAATACAGCAGTAATTATGGTGAAGATAAAACTCCTGCCTACACTATATTGAACCTTAATTTAGGGCATTCATTCTTATTAAAAGACAACAAAATAATACTTAAATATGGTGTTGAAAACCTATTGGATAAGAACTACTCAACATTTGCAGATTGGAACAACATTCCTCGACAAGGGCGTAATTTTTATCTTAATATATCTTATGTAATCCTTTAGGTAACTTAGCTATATTGATGTTTAAACCATACTTTTTGCCATTCTCTTTTTAAGATTAAAAATGCAACTTGTTCAGAAAGTTTCAAGATGTCGCTTCCGTCAAGTTGCTTTATTTTTTCTTCAGAAACGTCAATGATGTAAAGTAGGCTTAAGTAGTCTGCAAATTTCTCTTGAATGAGTTTATAAATGGTTTCGTGCAGGATTAGTTTTAAACTTGATGGCAATATATCTTCATCAAAATCTAAATCAATATTTGCATACAAAAAGTCTTTATTGAGTTGTTGGATGAGTTTTTTGTATAGACCATTATGATTTGCATGCTGCACTAACTCATCAAAGTTTATAAGATTTTTCACTAAAATAGATTTATTTAAACCTCACAGATTTTAAAAACCTGTGTGGTTTATTTATACGTTTCTATCCATCAAATGTTCTCCAAACTGTCTTAAAACAAATTTTTTATCTTCAGTAATATTAAGAGTTTCTAATACAGAAAATGCTTTTTGAGTAAAATCTTTAATAGCGTTTTTTGTTGCTTCAGCAGAGCCACTTGTAATAAAAAGTTGGCTTACCTTTTCTATTTTATCAGTATTATCTTCTGGTTGAATACTAAATAAATTCTGCAACTGAAGCCTCTCATCTTCATCTAAAAACTCTAAAGCCTTGAGATATAAATATGTTTTCTTGTTTTCAATAATATCTCCTCCAACTTGTTTTCCGAAGGTTTTAGGATTACCAAAAACATCTAAATAATCATCTTGTAATTGAAAAGCAATTCCAAGGTTTTTACCAAATTCATAAAAACTATTTTGATCTTCTTTAGATGCGTTTGCAACAATGGCTCCCATTTGCATGGCAGCACCAACCAATACAGCTGTTTTATATTCAATCATTTTTAAATACTCCACAATAGTTACATCATTTCTAGTTTCAAAATCAATATCGTCTTGTTGTCCTTCACAAACTTGTAAAGCCGTTTTACTAAATAATTTTGCTAAAGATTGAAACGTATTCACTTCATAGTTCTCAAATAATTGGTATGCTATTATTAACATCGCATCTCCCGAAAGGATTCCTGTATTGATGTTCCATTTTTCATGCACAGTTTCCTTACCGCGTCTTAAAGGAGCATCGTCCATTATATCATCATGTACTAACGAAAAGTTGTGAAAGACCTCTATAGCTAAAGCTGCATTTAAAGCTTTTTTATAATCCACATCAAAAATATCGGCAATCATTAAGGTTAAGACTGGGCGAAAACGTTTTCCTCCCAACTTTAAAATATAACTAATGGGTTGGTATAAATGTTTAGGTTCTTTCTCTTTAACAAATTGTCCTAAATATTCTAAAAATACTTTTTGATACGTTTCAATTGTTTGCATTACACAAAAATAATATAATTGATATCATTATCTATCTGCCACTAAAGATTAATACCAAATTAACTTTATAATGTCGTATTATATTGTTTCTTTTTCACAATATCTTCGTCAAAATATTTTACCATAACAAAGGCTATGCTAAAATATTTTCACTTCAATCTTGCAAAAAATAATTCAATATAATTACACGACATTACAAAATCAAATTGGTATAAATGTTAAAAGATTATTAAAACTTTGGAAACTTTTTTGGTTTTTAAAGTTTCCTATTGTAGTTTTGCCCATCTATTATGAAACGAGCATACTAAAAAGATTATCACCCTAGGAAATGATTAATGGCGAACAGCATGTGACCATTGAAAAACAATAACTATAAGACACATGAAAGACGAAATATTACATAAAGCAACCGATTTATTTATAACACTTGGTTTTAAAAGTGTAACAATGGACGATATTGCCAATAAAATGGGGATTTCTAAAAAAACCATTTATCTGCATTTTGAAAATAAAACGAAGCTGGTTGAAGCTACAACCATGTACATGTTTAATCTTATTTCTCATGGAATTGATTGCATTTGTGCTTTAGAGAAAAACCCTATTGAAGAAATATATGATATCAAAGCGTTTGTAATGGAGCATCTTAAAGATGAAAAATCTTCTCCACAATATCAATTACAAAAATACTATCCAAAAATATACATGACCCTAAAAAACAAGCAATTCGAAGTCATGAGAGATTGCGTGTTAGAGAATTTAGAACGAGGCATTAAATTAGGTCTATATAGAAAAACTATAGATATTCAGTTTATAGCAAGAATTTACTTTAGCGGAATTGTCTCTATTAAAGACAAAGATCTTTTTCCTGATGAATTATTTTCGATAAAAACACTTATGGAATATTATTTAGAATATCACTTAAGAGGAATTTGTACTGCAAAAGGGTTAAACTTATTAAGCCAAATAACAAACTCAAATCAATCATAAATAATGAAAAACAAGCTAATATTTATATTTAGTTTATTAATTTCTATTGTTGGGTCTTCACAAGAAGATACGCAAAGTTTCAGCTTACAAGAAGCCATCGACTACGCTTTAGAAAATAATCGATCTGCAAAAAATGCAGTTAGAGATATTGAATCTGCAAAACAACGCAAGTGGGAAACTATTGCGACAGGTTTACCGCAAATAAATGCATCCATAGACTACAATAAGTGGTTAAAGCAGCAATTGGCATTAATTCCAGCAGAGTTTTTTGGTGGTAATCCTGGCGAATTTACTGAAATAGCCTTTGGAACAAAACAATCTGTTAGTGCTAGGGTTACTTTGGAACAAAAAATATTTGATGGTTCTTACTTAGTTGGTTTACAATCGGCTAAAGTATTTCTGGAAATTTCAAAAAACTCTAAAGAAAAAACAGATCTCGAAGTACGCAAAGCTGTAATTAATGCTTATGGCAATGTAATACTGGCAAAAGAAAGTATAAAAATTTTAGAGCGTAACATTGCAGTACTTCAAAAAACTCTGGATGAAACTATAAAAATTTATGAAAATGGATTAGAAGAACAAGAAAGTGTAGAGCAATTACAAATTACATTATCTGGAGTAAAAAGTAGTTTTAATAATACTACAAGATTGAAACGGTTAGCATATCAAATGCTCAATATTACTTTAGGAATAGATCTAAACACTAACATTACATTAACTGATAACTTGGAAAGCTTAACAGCTCTAAATATTGTTTTAAGCTTACTTGATGCTGAAGATAATGTTGAAAACACTATTGACTACAAAATTGCTTCTAACGATAAAGTGTCCAAAGAACTATTATTAAAACTTGAAAAAAGCAAAGCTATACCAACTTTAAATGCCTTTGTTAATGGTGTTTATGATGGGTATAATAACAATTTCAACTTTCTAAATAAAGAACAGAGATGGCTTGGGTCTTCTCTTTTTGGCGTTAGTATGAATATTCCAATATTCAGCTCGCTTGGAAGAAGTGCAGCTACTCAACGTGCCAAAATTAATCTTGAAAAGGCAAAAGAAGATTTAACTGAAACAGAACAACAATTAAAACTTCAAATTGCATCTGCAAAAAGTAATTACCAATTTTCTATTGATGATTATGAAAACAAAAAACAAAACTTAAATCTTGCAGAGCGTATCGAAAAAAAGAATCAAATAAAATTCTTTGAAGGCATTGCCACCAGCTTCGATTTAAGACAAGCACAAACACAGCTTTACACCTCACAACAAAACTATTTACAAGCTATGCTAGATGTAATTACTAAAAAAGCAGAGCTTGAAACAGTATTAAATCTTGTAGATTAGGTAATAAGTTTAAATATATATATATGAAATAATTTTCATTTGAAAAATTAATTGTTTGGCAAAAATCAAAAGACCTATCAACTCATAAACTAAATAACCATGAAAAAAATATATACAATAATAATCCTTACTTTAATTCTAACATCTTGTGGAACAGATAATAAAAAATCTGTAGAAGCCGTAATTGCCACTAACAATTTAGAAGAAATTAGAGCCAAAAAGGAGCAACTAATTTCGAAAGAAATAGAAATTGTAGAACAACTAAATCTACTAGAAGAAAAAATTGAAGAGTTAGACACCACAAAAAGAGTGCCTTTAATTTCGACTTTTATTGCAAAAGAAGAAGTGTTTTATCACTATTTAGAATTACAAGGTAACGTAAGTACAAAAGACCTTTTAGTAATTTATCCTGAATATTCTGGAATCCTAACCAAAGTTTATGTAAAAGAAGGACAACGTGTAAGCAAAGGGCAAACTTTAGCTAAAATTGATGATGGTGGATTAAGCCAACAACTATCCCAATTACAAATTCAAACAGATTTAGCTAAAACCACTTTTGAACGTCAGGAGAGATTATGGAATCAAAATATTGGAAGCGAACTGCAATACTTACAAGCTAAATCTAATTACGAAGCACAGCAACAAGCAGTAAATCAAGTACAAATCCAGTTAGACAAAACCATAGTTAAAGCGCCATTCTCTGGAACGATAGACGATGTGATTTCTGAACAAGGGAGTGTTGTTTCTCCAGGACAATCTCAACTAATGCGCATAATTAACCTTAACAACATGTATATTGAAACTAATGTGCCTGAAAACTATATTTCCAGTATAACCAAAAACAAAAAAGTAGAAGTTAACTTTCCTGTTTTAGGAAAAACAATTAATGCAAAAATACGTCAAGCAGGACATTACATCAATCCTGCCAACAGAACCTTTAAAGTCGAAATTGCTATACCTAATAAAGATAAAAGCATTAAACCAAACCTTACTGCTAAACTAAAGATTAACGATTATACTAATGAAAAAGCTCTGCTAATTCCTCAAAGTATTATTTCGGAAGATGCAAATGGTCAACAATATATCTATGTTATAAAAGACAAAAAAGAAAACAACCAAGGTGTTGCTAAAAGAGCTATTATTAAAACCGGAAAAACGCAAGGAGATGTTATAGAAGTTTTAAGCGGAATTGTTCATGGCGCAGAAATTATACAAGAAGGCGCAAGAAGAGTAGAAGATGGTCAAACAGTTCAAGTTGAAAACAAATAAGCTTATAGATTATGACGAAGCAACAAAGAAAATTAGATAAAGAATTTGGCTTATCATCTTGGGCAATAAATAATAAAACCACTATTTATGTATTAATGGTTTTAATATTATTTTCAGGTATTTCAGCATATTTCAGTATGCCAAGAGAGAGTTTTCCAGAGGTAAAAGAAACCAAAATTTATATAAATTCTGTGTTTCCTGGGAATACAGCTGAAGACATTGAAAAATTAATTACAGATCCTTTAGAAGAAAAACTAAAAACGGTAAGTAATGTTGTAGAAATTACCTCAACTTCTCAAGAAGATTTTTCGATGATAGTTGTCGAATTTGATGAAAACATTACTGTTGATGCTGCCAAACAAAAAGTGAAAGATGAAGTTGACACAGAAACTTCTACCGAAGATTGGCCAACTTTTAATGATGCGAAAGTAGAACCAAATGTTTTTGATATAAGCTTTTCAGAAGAAATGCCAATTCTTAACATTAATATTTCTGGCGATTATCCCGTTGAAAAACTTAAAGAGTTTGCCGAATACCTTCAAGATGAAATTGAAGATTTACCCGAAATTAAACAAGCAGATATTCGAGGCGCTCAAGATAAAGAAGTAGAGGTTGCTGTAGATATCTATAAAATGATGGCTGCAAAAGTTAGTTTTAGCGATATTATTGAAGCCATTAAAAATGGGAATACTACAATATCTGCTGGCAATTTAATAGCAAGCGGACAACGACGCACCATTAGAATACTAGGCGAAATTGAAAACCCAAAAGAGTTAGAAAAATTTGTTGTTAAAACCGAGAATGGCATTTCAATATATCTAAAAGATGTTGCTCAAGTAGCCTTTAAAGAAAAAGAGCGGACAACGTATGCTAGAGAATTTGGCGAAAGAGTTGTGATGCTTGACGTAAAAAAACGTTCTGGAAAAAACATGGTAGCTGCTGCTGAGAAAATTGAGAAAATTGTAGCAGATGCCAAAGCAAACGTTTTCCCTCAAAATTTAAAAGTTACCATTGCGAACGATCAATCTTCAAAAACTGTAGCAATGGTAGATGATTTGGTAAACAATATCATCTTTGGGATTATTTTAGTAGTTCTAGTGTTAATGTTCTTTTTAGGGCTTAAAAACGCATTATTTGTTGGGTTTGCAATTCCAATGTCGATGTTCATGTCATTAATGATACTCAATGCTTTGGGCTATACCATGAATACAATGATTTTGTTTGGCTTAATAATGGGACTTGGTATGTTGGTCGATAATGGTATTGTGGTCGTAGAAAACGTCTATCGGTTAATGGATAAGGAAGGATTAAGCCGAATTGCTGCTGCAAAAAAAGGAATAAGCGAAATAGCGTTTCCAATCATAATTTCAACAGCAACAACAATTGCAGCATTTATACCTTTAGGTATGTGGCCAGGAATGATGGGAGAATTTATGATTTATTTTCCTATAACACTTTCAGTAGTTTTGGGATCTTCCTTGTTTGTTGCCATCTTTTTCAATTCGGTAATGGTTTCACAATTTATGAGGATAGAAGATAAAGAAATGCCTCTAAAACGTATTATTATTATTTCGTCTATAATGACAATTATTGGTTCACTAATAATTGTTTTTGGAGGCGAATACAGAGCTTTAGGCAGTATAATGATTTTTACAGCAATTACCCTTTGGGTATATCGATTAATACTACGAAATGCTGCAAATTCTTTTCAAAAAAATAGTTTGCCCAAATTAGAACGTTTTTACGAAAAAATATTGAGAGCTGCTTTAAAAGGTTGGAAGCCTTATGCAGTCACTATTGGGACTTTTCTTTTATTATTTATAGCCTTTGGGAGTTTTGGTGCATCAGTAGCTAGTCAACGTACCAAAATAGAATTTTTCCCAGATAATCAACCCAACCAAATTATTATTTATATAGAATATCCTCAAGGTACAGACATCGAAAAAACAAATGCAATTACTGAAGATATTGAAAAAAGAGTATATCGTATAATTAACGCTGAAGAATATAAAGATGGAGATTACAACTTTATGACCGAAAGTGCAGTGTCGCAAGTTGGAGAAGGTGCAGGAAATCCACAAACTGATGCTGCTATTACAGAAATGCCTCATAGAGGCAAAATAACAGCTTCAATGCGAGAGTACAAATACAGAAAAGGATTGAAAAGTGAAGACTTATTAAAAAAAATAAGAGACGATTTAAAAGATAAATATCCAGGAGTTGCTATTAGTATTGAAAAAGATGCCGCAGGTCCTCCACAAGGTTACCCAATTAATATAGAATTGGAAGGCAACGATTATAATGAATTAATTGCCACTGCCGAAAAAATGCGTGATTTTATCAACTCTAAAAATATTTCTGGAATAGACGAGCTTAAGATAGATGTCAACAAGTCTAAACCATCGATGCAAGTCGTTGTTGATAGAGAAAAAGCCGGAGAACTCGGAATAAGTGCTGGTCAAGTTGGACAACAGTTGCGTAATTCTATCTTTGGTTCAAAAGCTGGAATTTATAAAGAAGCAGGAGAGGATTACGATATTTATGTGCGATTTAATGAAGAAAACAGATACAATACAAGTGCTATTTTTAATCAGAAAATCACATTCAGAGATCAAGCTTCAGGTAAAATAAAAGAGGTTCCTGTTTCTGCTGTTGCAAAACAAAAAAATGTTTCTGGCTTTAGTGCAATTAAACATAAAGACGTTAAACGTGTAGTTACAGTATACTCTGCTTTAACTCCAGGCTATACAGATGCTGGTGCTATTGTTGAAGTTATTCAAAATGAAATGAGTGGTTTCACAGAAAAATCTAATACTGTAAAAATAGATTATACTGGACAGATTGAAGAAGAAAAGAAGCAAATGAATTTTTTAATTGGAGCTTTTTTTAAAGGTTTAAGTTTAATCTTTTTCATCTTAATATTTCAGTTTAATTCTGTTTCAAAACCAGCAATCATTATGTTGGCAATATTTTTAAGTCTCATTGGCGTTTTTGGTGGTTTAATGATTTCTGGAGCTCCTTTTGTTATTATGATGACCATGATGGGAATTATTGCTTTAGCAGGAATTGTGGTAAATAATGGTGTCGTCCTTTTAGATTACACACAACTTTTAATCGACAGGAAAAAAGTAGAACTACGTCTTGACGATAATGAATATGTAGATAAAAACACTTTGTTTGAAGCTATAGTAAAAGGAGGGAAAGCGCGTTTGCGTCCTGTATTATTAACAGCTATTACCACTATTTTAGGGTTAATTCCACTATCTATTGGATTTAATATTAATTTCTATACATTGTTTAGCGACTTTAATCCAAATATATATATTGGAGGTGATAATGTTATTTTTTGGGGGCCGTTAGCAAAAACCGTAATTTATGGTCTATTTGTGGCTACATTCTTAACATTAATTATAGTGCCAATATTATTTTATTTGGTAACGCTATTTAAAATATGGCTAAAAGAAAAAACTGCTCCAAAAACAGTTTTAAACGAAATCTAGAAACTAAAAAACCCGAAACAATAAATTTATTGTTTAGGGTTTCTGTTTGAAGTTCACTTTTAAGATAATTTCTTTACAAATTCTATAACTTTGTTAATCCCTCCATAAATATTAGGACAATACTTTTGAAGAAAGTCTTCACTAATAAATGGTCTGCTATTATATGCTCTCATAACTTTTTGCCCATCAAAATCAACAAAAGCCAATCTAAAAAATAATTCGTTTTCAGGGAAATAAAAATCTGATACTGGTAAAAGGGCTACATTAAATTTTTCAAGAATATGGTTTGATAATTCTTCACTTGTAATAATTCCAAGTGAATTAATCTCGTTTTTAAATTTATTAAACCCAATCATCATATAAAAAGCACCTTGAGGCTCTGTACATTCAATACTTACTCCCTTTAGTTTTGTAGCAATGTAATTTGAAATCCCTTTTAAAATTATTGAACAGTCTTTAATATAATTTTTAATATCATCTTCCATTTTAAAGGCCTTAATTGCAGCATATTGTATTGGCGAAGATACCGCACTAAATGTCTCGCTAAAAATGGAGCGATATGTATTATGTAAAAAATGTAAATCTTTTGGTAATGCCATAAAACCTAAACGATATCCTCCTGCCGAAAACACTTTGCTTAATCCGCCGAAAACGATTGTTTTTTCTGGATAAAATTTTGAAATACTTGGTGAAAAATCTTCAGTGAAATTTATTTGAGAATAAATCTCATCAGAGAGCACAATAATATCATTTGCTCTGCATACTATTGCTAAACGCTCTAATTCTTCATTTGTGTAAACTGCACCTGTTGGATTATTGGGGGAATTCAATATAAGCGCTTTTTGCTGATTTGGATTAGCTTCACAATATGCTTTTAAAGTATCTGTAGTTAGCTTAAAATTGTTATCCAAACTGGTTTCTAAAATTATATATTTACCGTTTTTAGATTTTATTTGAGGCCCATAACTCACCCAACTCCCTTTAGGAATTAAAAAAGTACAATCTAAAATTAAAATGGTTTGATACAAAAGCTCTTTGCTGCCTGGTCCTATATAAATATAATTACTGTCTGCAGTAATATTTTGATGTTTTAATAAAAACTCTGCAATAGTTTGCCTTAACATTTCTAAACCAATAGTTGGCAAATAATGATTATTGTTTGCATTAGCTTTTAGGGCATCTACTATAGATTCGTGAATAGGAAAAGGGGATTGACCAAACCCAAAATGAAAAACGTTTTCCCCTTTACATCTTAAAGCATTCACTTTTTGGTTAATAGCCAAAGTTGCTGAAGGCTTTAATTTTTTAATGTGCTGATTAATTAAAATCATAAAAAAATAGTAAAAAAAAAGAGCTTCTACAAAAAGAAGCTCTTTTATTATTAAAAAACTTATTTTTATAAGCCTGTAAATGTATACACAGGAAATCCATCTTCTCCAATAGTTGTTTCAATAGATAAGACAAACTTATCCATATCCACGGTAATGTTAAATACCTGAACGTCTCCTCCAGCATCAACAGTTAATACTACTGGAATACTGGCATTATCATTCCAATAATCTTCTAAGTACAAATAATTTGTTCCTACTGGTGGTATTGCTGTAAATGATTCAAAGTTTGTAACACCATTACTAAGCCCTAAAAGAGTTAATCCAGCAGGTATTCCATTAGAATAAATATCTGAAAACCCCACTTCAATTCCATCAAAAAGGAATATATCATAGTCGTACCAACTATCATCCCAATCTAATGTAAATGTAACTTGTGTTGGCACTAAAAAAATCACCTTATTGTTAACAATTTCTAAATCAGAAAGAGAAGAAGAGCTAATTGTTATTTCAAACGTACCGTTTGTTAAAAAGGTTATATCTGACGATCCAAAAGTTTCATCAGCTGGAATTACAGCATCTGCCAATAAGTAATCTACTCCTTCTACTGCTGCTGTACCATCTTTAGTAACATTAAACCCAACTGTTACATCTGTATCGGATGCATTGTTTACGCCTACTGTAATTGTTTGCGGTGAGAGGTCAGAAAGTAATATTCCTACTTCGCTAGTAGCATCCGTTTCTATAAAAACAGTGTTTTCTGTTGTTGTTGTTGTATTAGTAAACACATCAACAATGTCATCGCTATCATCGCAGCTTACCATAAAAATTAATGGTAAAACCAACAATAGCTTATAAATATATTTTAAATTTTTCATAGTTTTTTATTTTAAAGTGAATGTTAGTCTACCAAATACATATCTACCATTGAAGCCAAATTGAGATGTTCTACGAGAAAACACAAATTGTCTTCCTCCTGTGCCACCTACTCGTACTTCATCTGGATATACATCTAATAAATTATTTGCTCCAACGGTTAAACTTAAATTATCGGCAAAACCGTAAGTGGCAGATAAATCTGTAATAATTTTTGCACCATATTCATCTCCATTATCAGGATCGTTAACTGCTCCAAAATACACATTACGTAACATAAAATTCCATTTATCTACTTTATAAGTGTTTGTAAGATTAATTTTTGCTCTTGGCATTGCTGATTCTATAAAACCTATTGCTCTATCATCTAAAATAGGCTCTCCTAATATACTTTTAACATTTTCCACTTCAGTTTTAGAGAAGGTTGCAGCAATGCTATTATTTAAAGTTCCTTTTCCTAGACCAGTCTTGTGATCAATAACGATATCGATACCTGAAGATTTTGTATCATAACCATTAGCAAAAAACTTAGCCTTTCCTGCTGAAGCATCAGCAAATATTTGTATTACTTCAGGGTCAGAACCTGGCTCATAGTTTCTAGTTTGTCCAACTCTATCGTCTACATTTACTATATATCCATCAACAGTAATTTTCATACCAACATCTGGTAATTTAGCAGTAAATCCTAAACTAAAGTTTTGAGATGTCTCTTCCTTTAATCCAGGAATTTTTAACAATTGAGCTAACCTACTTGTGTTACCAAATGTACCCACTTCGTTAGGAATACCATCAATGAATAGTGTTGAAGTCGCATTAAAATATATTTGATGTAAATCGGGCGCTCTAAAACCTGTACTTGCAGCAGCTCTAATTGCAAAATTATCAGAAGCTTTAATTCTAGTCGCTATCTTCCAGTTAAATGTATCTCCAAAATCGCTATAGTTTTCATAACGAAATGCTGCTGTTAATAAAAATGCTTCAGATAGATCTGCTTCCAAATCTATATAACCTGCATAACTATTTCTATTTTGATCAACTTCATTACTTGGTCTGTAACCTGGAAATACTTGAGAACCTCCTGGCACTAATCTACCAAAATAACTATACACTTTATCCGCGTCAGGAGTAGTTTGCGTAACAACTTCTCCATTTATATCATAGCTTGCCCAAGAAGCTTCTTCTCCTGCAAGTAATTGATAGTTTTCTGATCTATATTCTGCTCCAAAAGCAACATTAAATCCTTCAAAAGTGTCTTCAAAGAATTTTGAAACATCAAGATTAGTTGTATTCTGTCCAAAAGAAAACCCTCCAGCTTCAAATTCTCTTGCTGTTGATGCTCCTAATGTAGCATTTACTGTATTTTTAATTGTAAAATCGAAACTGTTTGTCCCATAAGTGTTACTAAAATCCACATTCCAATCTCCAATCATTCCTTTAATACCAGCAGCAAATGATTTGTCTGTAACTCTTGATGAAATATGAGGTAAAAAACCATTAGCTAATGCGCTTGTAGTTCCTCTTCCATCAGTATAAGCTGGTCTTCTAAAAAACCCTGCGGCTAAACCTTCTCTGGAGCTAATACCTCCAAACGAATAGAGTACTGATCCGTTATCATCTAATGGAAGTTCCATATTCATCATAAACTTACCGCTTCTTAATTTAGATTGACCAACTTTCATTCTAAAATCATCACGAGTTAATCCTCTTTGCGCTAATTCATAAGTAGAAATTGGTGTTGTTCCTCCAGGAGTCACATCTCCATCAGATGCAATAATACTTAAAAACGAATCTCCAGCAGCTATTCCAGCATCATAAACAGCTTGTAAAGAAGGATCTAAACCTGAAACATAAGCTGATAATGCACTTGGGTTCATTGCAAAAGCTTGATCATAACCTAACATTCTTGTAGCTATATCAAACATTGTGTAAATTGGTTTTCCCATAGAATCACTTCTATTTGTAGCTCCTCTATTTTCTAAAGATCCTGTAAAATTGATAAAACCACCATTTTTTCCTAAATCTAAACCATAATTAGCATCTATTTGGAATTTTTCACCATCTACTCCACCTTCATCATATTGCTCTGAATGCTTACTAAAATTAGCTCCAGAATTTACATTTAAACTTAGCTCGTTAGTAGCTTTTTTAAGCACAATGTTAATTACACCAGCAACAGCATCACTACCATATTGGGCAGCAGCACCATCTCTTAAAATTTCAATTCTAGCAATTGAAGAAACTGGTATTGCATTTAAATCGGTAGCTACAGATCCTGTTCCGACTGTACCATTAACATTAACCAAAGATGATTTGTGACGTCTTTTTCCATTAATTAATACTAATACTTGATCTGGCCCAAGCCCTCTTAAAGAAGCTGGATCAACGTGATCTGTACCATCTGATACTGTTTGAGGAGTAGATGTAAATGAAGGAGCTACATAATTTAATAGCTCATTTACAGTTGTTTGCGGTCCAGTCGCAGCTAATTCTGCAACGTCTATAACATCTATAGGTACTGGAGTGTCCATAACAGTCCTTCCTGTATTTCTTGAACCTAACAATACTATTTCGTCTAAAGCGACTCCAGCTTGCATGGTTACATTTACTATACTTCCACTAACTGTAACTTCTTGTGTATCGAAGCCAACGTAAGAAAATACTAATACATCTCCATCGCTTGCGCTAATAGAAAAGTTTCCATCAAAATCTGATGTTGTTCCTGTTGAAGTCCCTTTAATAACAATTGAAACTCCAGGCAATGGTTGAGATGAATCATCTAAAACTGTACCTGTAACTTCTTGAGCTACAACAAAACTTGATGTCCCAATAAAGAGCATCAAAAGAATTAAGTAATTTTTAATCATAATTTTATTTTTATCGGTTGGTACAAAAAAACTAAAAAAAATGTTAAAGTCAGCGTTTTTTTCTAATTATTTTGCTAAATCATTAGTATTCAGTTGACTTTTCTGATATAACATTAGAAACTAGTATATTTTACAAACCCCTTTAAAGATTAAAATTTATTTACTCTTAATCAAGTATATAGTTTAAAAAATGAATATATTTCAATATAACTAATCACTATTTACTTAAATTTGCATCTTAAAATATTTCAATAATTATGTTTAGAAGTCATACTTGTGGTGAATTAAGAAATTCACATATCAATAAAAAGGTAACTCTTTCTGGTTGGGTACAAAAAACGCGTGATAAAGGATTTATGATTTGGGTAGATCTTCGTGACCGCTATGGTATTACACAACTTATTTTTGATGAAGAACGTTCTTCTAAAGCACTTATGGAACAGGCCAAAACGCTTGGAAGGGAATTTGTTGTTCAAATAACCGGAACAGTTATTGAGCGTACTTCTAAAAATCCTAATCTACCTACAGGAGATATCGAAATTTTAGTTTCGGAATTGATTGTTTTAAATAAAGCGCTAACACCTCCTTTTACCATTGAAGATGATACAGATGGTGGAGAAGAATTACGAATGAAGTATCGCTATTTAGATATTAGACGAAACCCTGTTAAAAACAATTTAATATTTCGCCATAAAGTTACACAGCTTGTTCGTAATTACTTATCTTCTGAAGGCTTTATTGAAGTTGAAACACCTTACTTAATAAAATCCACACCTGAAGGTGCTCGTGATTTTGTAGTCCCTTCTAGAATGAACGAAGGTCAGTTTTACGCATTACCACAATCACCACAAACCTTTAAGCAATTACTTATGATTGCTGGTTTGGATAAATATTTTCAGATCGTGAAATGTTTTAGGGATGAAGACTTACGTGCAGACAGACAACCAGAGTTTACGCAAATAGATTGTGAAATGGCATTTGTTGAACAGGAAGATATTTTAAATGCTTTTGAAGGATTGACTCGTCATTTATTGAAAGAAGTCAAAAGTGTTGAGGTTGATGAGTTCCCAAGAATGACCTTCGATGAAGCTATGCAGCGTTATGGAAATGATAAACCTGATATTCGTTTCGGAATGGAATTTGGCGAACTCAATGAAGTTGCTCAACATAAAGAATTCAACGTTTTTAATAAGGCAGAATTAGTTGTTGGTATTGCAGTCCCAGAAGGAAATTCGTACAGCAGAAAAGACATTGATAAATTAACCGATTGGGTAAAACGTCCTCAAGTTGGAGCTCTCGGAATGGTTTATGTGCGTTGTAACGAAGATGGAACTTATAAATCATCTGTAGATAAATTTTACGATCAAAACGATTTAGCTAAATGGGCTGAAGCAACAAATGCAAAAGTGGGAGATTTAATTTGTGTGCTTTCTGGAGAGACAAATAAAGTGAGAACACAATTAAGTGCTTTGCGAATGGAATTGGCAAATCGTTTAGGTTTGCGCAACCCAAACGAATTTGCACCACTTTGGATTGTAGATTTTCCTCTTTTAGAATGGGATGAAGAGACTGAACGATATCATGCAATGCATCATCCATTTACATCACCAAAGCCAGGGCAATTAGAATTGTTAAAAACAAATCCTGAAGATGTAAAAGCCAATGCTTACGATTTAGTTTTAAATGGAAACGAAATTGGTGGTGGCTCTATTCGTATTCACGATAAAAAAACACAAGCATTAATGTTCGATTATTTAGGGTTTACTCCTGAAGAAGCTAAAGCACAATTTGGCTTTTTAATGAATGCTTTCGAGTATGGTGCTCCTCCTCATGGTGGACTTGCTTTTGGATTGGATAGATTGGTAGCAATACTTGGCGGTCAAGAAACCATTAGAGATTTTATTGCATTCCCTAAAAACAATTCAGGGCGAGATGTTATGATAGACGCTCCATCTCCAATTGATGATGCACAATTAGAAGAGTTAGGTTTAAAACTTAATCTGAAATCTTGAATATACTAGCCCAGTATTTCACAGATTTTTTAGTAGCTTTATGAAATGCCAAACAAAACACTATTAACTCGCTTTTTAATTTGGAGATATAAACACATTCCCAATCGGCAGTTTATTTATATCTTAAGTGTAGTAATTGGTCTGTTGGCAGGTCTTGGAGCTGTCGCTTTAAAAAACCTAACACATTTTATTCAAAAATTACTTGAAGGTGGATTTATAAAAGATATCCATCAAATATTTTATTTTATATTTCCAATTATTGGTTTACTGTTTGTTTTCCTAACCATAAAATATATAATAAATAAAAAAGTTGGTCACGGAATTCCTTCTACCTTATATGCTATTTCAAAACAAAAAGGGATTATGCCTAGGCATCAAATGTGGGCTTCTTTAATAACAGCACCATTAACTGTTGGCTTTGGAGGTTCTGTTGGACTGGAAGGCCCTACTGTTGCAACAGGAGCAGCTTTAGGCTCTAATTTTGCGCGTTTATTTCACTTAAATCAAACAGCAAGAACTTTACTTATTGGATGTGCAGCAGCTGGAGCAATGTCCTCAATATTTAAAGCTCCTATTGCAGCTATTATATTTGCTGTAGAAATTTTTAGTTTAGAGCTAACTATTGCTTCAATGATACCTTTATTATTAGCTTCTATTTCGGCAATATTAACCTCATATTTCTTTTTTGGGGACGATGTATTGCTCCATTTTCAAATACAAGATAAATTTGAATTAAATGATGTTTTATTTTATATCCTTCTAGGTATATCTTCAGCAATGACTTCTATTTATTTTAGTAAAGTCTATTTTTCTATTGATGCTTTTTTTAAACGGTTTAAAAATCCTTACAAACGGTTAATAATTGGAGGTGTTATAATAGGGGTTATTGTGTTTTTTATTCCGCCTCTCTTTGGTGAAGGATTCGAGACTATTAATAATGTATTAAAAGGAAATATTGCTGAAGTTACCACTAATAATATTTTTAATACAGTCTCTGATAATATTTGGATTATTATAGCGCTTCTTGTTGGTTTAGTGGTATTTAAAGTAATTGCAATGGCATTTACTTTTGGAGCTGGTGGTGTTGGAGGCGTTTTTGCTCCAACCCTTTTTACAGGAAGTATTTCAGGGTATGTTCTTGCAATGATTATAAATTACAGCAATATATTTAACCACCAATTATCATTAACAAATTTTGCTATGGTTGGCATGGCTGGACTAATGGCTGGTGTCTTACAAGCACCCTTAACTGCGATTTTTTTAATTGCTGAAATTACAGGTGGTTATGAGCTTTTTATTCCATTAATGATTGTTGCTTCAATTTCTTTTTTAATTACCAAAAAATATATTCCTCATAATATATATGTGTCTGAATTAGCAAAACGAGGAGAACTCATTACTCATGATAAGGATAAAAATGTGTTAATGCTATTAGACATTGACAAAGTAATTGAAAGAAATTTTATTTCACTTTATCCTGAAATGAATTTAGGTGAGGTTGTAAATAATGCAGTAGCAAAATCATCACGCAATCATTTTCCTGTTGTTAATGAGGATAACGAGTTTTTAGGAATCTTAACACTAAATGACATAAGAAGTATTATGTTTGATAAAAACTTGTACGAAAAAGTAAAAGTTAGAAGTCTTATGCATAGCGCTTCTGATATTATTTATTATAAAAAGGACTCTACAGAGGAAATTCTAAACAAATTTAAAGGAAGTGGCGCTTGGAATTTGGTTGTAATTAAAGACGGTAAATATTACGGATTTATTTCAAAATCACGTTTACTCACTGCTTACAGAAGGCAATTAATTAACTTTACCAAGTAATGAAACATCTATGATTAAGATGTAAGCTCACAAAGAAATGATTGCCTAGATGTTCCATCTGACAATTAAAAAACAATAAATATTGACAGATGAAATACATTATAGCTGTTTTAACATTAGCATCATTAGGAAGCATAATAACTGGTTATCTTATTGACACCGAACACTCCCAACAGCTAATTGGATTTGGTGTTGCAGGTTTGTTTATTATAGTATTCCCTTTGTTTTCATATTACAGATGGAAAGACAAAAACTTAAAAGATTATATGATTACTAAAAAAAATCTCGGAAAAATGCGAAATTACAAAAACGGAAAACATTAGGTATTTCTAATTCAAACTTCGTTTTTCAATAAAAAACCGCTTTAATAATTCTGAAGATTTATCAGCCATAATTCCACCTCTCATTTTTGTTTTAGGATGCAATTTGGTTTTCAAATTAATACAGCCTCTTTGTTCATCTCTTGCTCCAAAAACAATATTACTTATCTGACTCCAATACAAAGCTCCTGCACACATTTGACAAGGCTCTAAAGTTACATAAAGTGTGCAGTTTTGAAGATACTTCCCTCCCAAAAAATTAGCTGCAGCAGTAATGGCTTGCATTTCGGCATGAGCAGTAACATCGTTTAATGTTTCGGTCAAATTATGTGCTCTGGCAATTATTCTGTTTTCAATAACAATAACTGCACCAACAGGAATTTCTCCTTTTTCAAAAGCTACTTCAGCTTCCTGAAAGGCTTTCTTCATGAAATAAGTATCATCAAAAGAGTTTTTCATAAGTTGTAAAAATACAATTTCAATCTCGTACTTTTGCCTTGTGCAAAAAAGTATATTAAAACATATAAGATTTCCTAAAGATTTGCGTAAGCTCAATATTGAAGATTTACCTCAACTCGTTCAAGAATTACGTGAATTTATTATTAATATAGTAGCCACAAAAGAAGGGCATTTGGGTGCTAGTTTAGGTGTAGTTGAACTCACAATTGCTTTACATTATGTATTTAATACACCTAAAGATTTACTTATTTGGGATGTTGGACACCAAGCCTATGGTCATAAAATATTAACTGGGCGACAAGAAAATTTTCATACAAATAGGCAATTTAAAGGTATTAGTGGTTTTCCAAAACGTAGTGAAAGTGAATATGATGCATTTGGTGTTGGACATTCATCTACATCTATTTCGGCAGCATTAGGAATGGCAATTGCTTCAAAACTAAAAGGTGATTTTAAAAAACATCATATTGCAGTTATTGGAGATGCATCAATTGCTAGCGGAATGGCATTTGAAGGTCTAAATCACGCTGGAGTTACCGATGCCAATTTACTCGTTATTTTGAACGATAATGCTATTGGTATTGACCCAAGTGTTGGTGCGTTGAAACAATATCTAACCAATGTTAAAAATGGCACTCAAAAACAAGACAATATTTTTGAAGCATTGAATTTTAATTATTCTGGTCCAATAGATGGTCATGATGTTTATAAAGTTATTTCAGAATTAGAACGATTAAAAACAATAAAAGGACCAAAATTCCTTCACATAATAACCACAAAAGGGAAAGGGCTAAAACAAGCCGAAGACAATCAAGTTACCTATCATGCTCCTGGAAAATTTAATGCTAAAACCGGAGAATTATTTGCCAAATCTGCCTTTAGGCAGCCAAAATATCAAGATGTTTTTGGACTAACTCTTGTTGAACTTGCAAAACAAAACGAAAACATAGTTGGCATTACTCCTGCTATGCCAACAGGTTGTTCTTTAAAATATATGATGGAGCAAATTCCAGATCGCGCTTTTGATGTAGGAATCGCCGAACAACATGCTGTTACACTTGCAGCAGGAATGGCTACACAAGGATTGATTCCGTTTTGTAATATTTATTCCACATTTTTACAACGTGCTTACGACCAAGTAATTCATGATGTTGCCTTACAAAAATTACCTGTTGTTTTTTGTTTGGACAGAGCAGGATTAGTTGGTGAAGATGGAGCAACACATCATGGTGTTTTTGATTTATCGTATTTAAGATGCATTCCAAATCTTATCATATTTGCACCAAGAAACGAAGTTGAATTGCGCAACATAATGTACACCGCGCAATTAGGTTTAGATTTTCCTATTGCTATAAGATATCCTAGAGGACACGGAATAACAATTGATTGGAAGCAACCTTTTTCTAAAATTGAAATTGGGAAAGGCGTTCAACTAAAAACAGGGGGAAAGTTAGCACTTTTAAGTATTGGTACAATTGCTAAAAGTGTAAATGAAGCTATTGATTTATCTGAAAATAAAGATGATTTTGCTCATTACGATTTACGTTTTGTAAAACCTTTAGATGAAAAACTATTACATTCAATTTTTAAAACTTATAAATATATTATTACTGTTGAAGACAACGCTATTAAAGGTGGTTTTGGCAGTGCTATTCTTGAATTTGCATCAGCATATAATTACAAGAATACAATAAAGTTAATAGGTATTCCAGATGTATTTATTGTACACGGAAGTATTCAAAAGCTGCATGAATCAACCTTTTTAGATGTTAAAGGAATAAAAAACCAAATTGAAATCTTAGTTAATAGCAATCTCTAATTTATCTTGCTTATTAATATCTGTCTTTACAGATTGTTTTTCAATTCTTTCTAAATTGTTTTCTGGATATAATTCTGCGAAAGCAATCAATCCAATCAATGTTATAAGAAACACTAATAATCCCATTTGGATGTTTCTGTTTTTAATCATAATTAAAAAATTAAATAGCAACTAATTACTAATTGTGATTATAATAATACCAACATTGTATATTTTATCTACCACATAATATTGTTTATTGCCTTGGTTATTTTCTTTATCAGAAACATTGCTCATGACAAGTAATACAACAAATGTGAAAAAAATACAGCTATTGCAGCAAGTAGGTTTTTTTCATTGTAATTAAATTTAGGAACTTAATTTCGGGTAAACTTAATAAATTCAACGATTAAAAGCAAATAATGCCGATAAAAAGTAAAGATAAAGAAGTTCACAATATTTGTTAAAAATTATTCTTATGTTTTTTTATTAATTAAACTGAAAACCTTTCAGTTTTTTATACGTCAAAACTGCATGGCTGTCTGATAATGACGACACATAATGACAAACACTTATAAGTCTATTATACATTTGAGACCCATCAATTTTAATGGTTTCTGGTAATAGTTTTAATATAAGTTTGTTGTAATTAGAAGCTTCACCTTTAAACTTATTGTTTACTGCTGCAATAAAAGTATCTAAAAGTTGAGTTATAACTTCGTATCCTGCAATTTCTTTATCGATAACTTCTTTAGATTGGTAAATGTTTTCAACACTTAGTTTTATAATATCATTTATTTGAGCTTCATATTTACTTTTGTCTAATAATGCTGTAGAAAAAATTCCTTTCAAAATATCTTCTTCATTTTTCATAAAAACCTCAACAGCTTCGTTAATTAGCGCATTAATTGCTAAAGCCCGAAGATAACTTACTCTGTCCTGAGTATTGGTTAGAGCATTATACTTATTAATATTAATAGAATCTCTAACTAAATTTATAAGATATTCTAATGCAAATTCTTCTTGTATTAATCCTAAATTAATACCATCTTCAAAATCAATAATTGTGTAACAAATATCGTCTGCTGCTTCTACAAGAAAAGCCAGTGGATGCCTGATAAAACTAATATCTTTACCTTGTCTTGTTTGAGTTAATCCTAACTCGTTGGCAAGATCTACAAAGGCTTCTTTTTCTGATTGAAAAAAGCCATATTTTTTTTCTGCAATATGATTTGTTTTCTTTTTTGGAAGTGACTCTTTTGGATATTTTGTAAGAGCACCTAAAGTAGCATAGCTTAAGCGCAGTCCGCCTTCTCTCCCTTCTCTGCTTTGTGTTAATATTTTAAATCCGTTAGCATTCCCTTCAAAATCACATAAATCCTGATATTCTTTTTGTGATAATTGTGGTTTAAATTGTTTGCCTTTTCCTGTTTTAAAAAACTCTCCAATTGCTTTTTCTCCACTATGACCAAAAGGCGGATTACCTATGTCATGAGCTAATGCTGCTGTTGCGACTATAGCTCCAAAATCATTAGCTTGATATCCATGAACTTCTTTAAGGTGTGGATGTTTTTCTAACAATTTTAATCCAGCTTGTCGCCCTAAAGAACGCCCAACAACACTTACCTCCAAACTATGTGTTAAGCGTGTATGTACAAAATCGGTTTGCGATAATGGAATGACTTGCGTTTTATCTTGAAGACTTCTAAATTCTGAAGAAAATATAATACGATCATAATCGACTTCAAACCCTAAACGTATTTCGTTTTGTTCTTTTCGTAAGCGTTTATTTGTATCACCAAAGCGTTTTAAAGAGAGTAATTGTTCCCAATTCATAATTCAATATTAAGCTTACGCAATATAATTATTTGAATGTTAATTTATCGTTTCCAAATAATAAATTAAATAACTTTTTCATAACGATAAGATAACCCTTTTGTTACGGAGGTTTAACCTGCAATTAACCTCTTCTTTACATAGTGTAGGTTTCTTTGTCACAAGAAATTATACTAAACAAATGAGAAGAATTACACTGTTGTTTTTAATATGTATTACAACACTATCATATGCACAAAATGCCGGTTCAATAAAAGGAAAATTAATAGATAAAGAATACAATAATGAACCTTTAGCTTTTGCAAATATTTTAATTAAAGGCACTACTACCGGAACAACTTCAGATATTGATGGATTATATGCTTTTAATGATTTACAGCCAGGAGAATACACCTTAATCTTTAGTTTTGTAGGTTATGAAACTCAAGAGATAATAACAACAGTAACTTCAGGGAGCACTATAGAAGTAAACGTAACTATGATTGCGAGTACAGCAGCCCTTAATCAAATTGTTATTACCACTACTACTAAACGTGAAAGTGAAGTTGCACTTTTGCTCGATCAAAAAAAAGCTGTAGAAATTAAACAAAGTATTGGTGCAGAAGAACTTGCTAGAAAAGGCGTTAACGATGCCGCTGGAGCAGTAGCCAAAATCTCTGGTGTTTCTAAACAGGAAGGTTCTGGCAATGTATATGTTCGTGGGCTAGGAGATCGCTATTTAAACACGACCTTAAATGGACTTTCATTACCATCAAACAATATTAATAAGAAGAACATCGACCTTAATCTTTTTGCCTCGGATATTATTCAAAATGTATCTATAAGTAAAACGTACACTTCTAAATTCTATGGCGATTTTTCAGCTGGAAATATTGATATCTCTTCCAAAGAATATAAAGGCAATGGTTTTTTTAATGTGTTTACAGGTTCAGGAATTAATACAAGAGCTGTTGGCAAAAATTTTGTAAGAAGTGAAGGTACTGGATATTTTGGTTACTACGGAAGGTACAAACGTAACCCTTTTGCTGTGATACTTTCTCATGGTATTGACCCTGTTAATGTTGGCGCTCCAATAAATATTAGCTATGGTGCTTCTGCTGGGAAATCTTTCGATTTTAAAAATGGCTCACGATTGAGCTTGTTTGTAACTGCTTCGTTTAAAAATAATTATGAATACAGAAATGGTAGGCAAACAGATTTCACTACAGTATTTAAAAAAGTATTTCCTGAAACTGAAGTGTTTGAATACTCAACCACGACAACAGCGATGGCAAATATTAATTTTAGGCTTGATGATGTTAGCAAATTCAAATTCAATTCTCTTTTTATAAGTAACTCATCCGATCAAGTTGGGTATTACGGTACCAATGGTCAAGGCCAAAATAGAGATGCCATTTTAAATACCGATGAAGGCTTTTATCAAATGAATGTACAATTTAATCAAGATGTTATCTTAGTGAATCAATTGATAGGTACACATAAAATTACTGAAAATATTAAGTTAGACTGGGCAATTGGTTACAATAAAGTATTCTCTGACGAACCTGACAGAAAACGCATAAGTTTAGAAAATTACCAATACGCACTAGACAATAACCCATCTACAAATCCAACATTTTACAATAATATCCCTTTTGATAATCAACGTTACTTTCAGAAAATTGAAGATGATGAATTTAACAGCCGCATTAATTTAGCATATACGATTTCGGATGCTTTAAAACTAAATTTTGGGTTTAACGGAAGAAGTAAAAAACGTGATTTTGAAAACATTAGGTATGGTTACGACATTGTTGATACTGGCTTTCAAATTACTGATGTAAATAACTTTAACTCCATTTTTAATGTTGAAAATCTAGCCATTAACAGCAATAACGGTATTTACAGAACTTTTGTGTTTAATGCTATTAATCCGCCCCAAATTGGACAATATAACAGACCCGGCTTATTAGAAAATTCTTATCAAGGAAACTTAGATGTCTATGCAGGTTATACAAATGTCCAATTCAATATTTCTGAAAAACTACTCATCGTTCCTGGTGTTAGAGTAGAGTCTTATAAGCAGCGTATTGACTATAATGTTATAAACTTACCTAACGACGATCCTGGTTTTAGAGAAACGCAAAGCACCTTCTTTTTACCAAGTTTAAATGTAAAATATACTTTAAAAGAAAATCAAAATTTACGTTTCTCGGCTAGTAAAACCGTTTCTGTTCCCGAATTTAAAGAAATGGCGCCTTATGTTTATGAAGGTGTAACAGAACGTATAGGCGGAAATCCAGACTTATTAAATAATCCTTCCTTTTCAAAAATTTACAACATAGATGTAAAGTATGAGTGGTTTATTAGCAAAAGTGAATTGTTCTCTATTGGTGGTTTTGGCAAGCAAATTAACGATCCTATAAATTTAGTTATTGCTAATGATGCTACCGGAACACAACGCTATTTTAGAACTGGAGACAAAGCCACTATTTTAGGGGTTGAGTTAGAATTAAGAAAACAATTAATTGCCAATGAAGATGAAGACTCTGAACTTTCTGCTGGCTTTAATGCCACTTATATGCATACAAAGCAAGACTTAAAAAGTTCTTCAGGATTATATTCTTCAACACTTAACAGAACCGATAAATTACAAGGTGCTTCACCATTAATTATTAATGCAGACATTAATTACTCGCCAACTTTCGGGACGTTTAAACCAGTTATAAATCTTGTTTACTCTTATTTCTCCGATCGTATTTCGGCATTAGGTTCTGGGCAATTGGGAAATATTATTGAGAAAAGTGTATCGGTATTAGATCTTATCCTAAAGAGTGAAATAAACGAGCATCTAGAAATAAGTTTTAGTGCAAAAAATATTTTAGATCCTAGTATAAAACGAGTTAGGGAGAACACCTCTTTTGGAGATGTGATTCTATCTGAATATAACCGCGGAATGGATTTAAGCTTACAATTTAAATACAAATTTTAAACATAAATAATAACAATAAATAGAAATTAAATCAAACTCTAAAACAATGAAAAATAATTTATTCTTAGGATTATTTGTTTTCACAATACTCCTTAATTCATGCTCAACCGATGGTACAGCAGATATCATTATCAATGACAATAGCATCACTAATAATGGAGATGGCGGAAATAATGGAGCTCAAAGTATCTTTTTGTCTGGAACTTATAACGAAGATTTAACTTTAGATGCCAATAACAACTATAAAGTTAATGGCTCATTAATTATGGCCGCAGGAACTACACTTACAATTCCAGCAGGTATAACTGTTGAAGCACTTGCTGCTGGATCGGATGTTTATATCGCCATTTCTCAAGGCGCAAAAATTATGGCTAGCGGAACAGCCGATAATCCTATTGTTTTTACATCAGATGCATCTACACCTCAAGCTGGAGATTGGGGTGGATTGATACTTTTGGGAAGAGCGCCAATAAACTCGGTTTCTGGCACAGCAACTTCCACTTCAGAAATTGCCAGTTTACCTTATGGCGGAACTGATGCTGCAGATAATTCCGGTGTAATTCGCTATATGCGTATTGAATATTCAGGAGGAGCAGCTGATGGTCAATCTGAAAATAATGGCTTTTCTTTTTATGGTGTCGGTAATGGTACAACCGTAGAGTATATTCAAGCCTACGAAGGGAAAGATGATGGTGTAGAGTTTTTTGGAGGTACCGTTAATGTAAATTATATTTCTGTTATTAATGCTCAAGATGATTCTATTGACTGGACTGAAGGCTATTCGGGCACAATCACAAATGCTTATGTAAAACATGGAGCTATCCATGATAAAGGAGTAGAAGCTGATGGCTTTAATACAGATATTGGAAATAACTCAAATCCATTGTTCTTTTCTAAACCTACTATAAACAACTTAACAATTATTGGTTTAGGATCGGCATCAGGAAGTGAAGCTGTTAGGTTGAGAGCAGGAACACAAGGGATATTTAATAACTTTATTATTGAAGGGTTTGCTGAAGGATTTGATCTTGATGGCGATTTAGGTGATAGTCCTACAGGAGCAGGTGTATTAAGCAATGACTTACAGGTAACAGGTATTACCTTTACAGATGTAACGTTAAAAATAAAAAATGATACTGGCGAAACATTTACAGAAACAGATTTTATCTCTGGTGATGGCGATGGAACAGGTACCGATTATGCTACTTGGGGAGCAAATTGGACTATAGGAAATAACTAAACCCGAAAGAACTAAAAATAAAAAAGCATCCTTATTCAGGATGCTTTTTCGCTTTTTCTTAAAACGCTTAATTACTAATAGCTAAAGGGTTTTTATTTTCCCATTCAACTACGCTTGCAACAGCATTGTTATTATAATCTACTTCTTTTAAAGTGGTGTCATTCCAATAAAACCACTTGCCGACTTTTTTCCCATTATCATAATTTGCAGAAACTAACTTCTTGCCTTGTGTATTAAAACTTAACCATTCACCGTGTAACTTTCCATCTAAAGTATAAGTACCTGTTTGACTTACAACTCCATTGTCATGATAATACGTTACATCAATTAAATTTGTGGTTTTATTAAGTTTTAAATCTCTCTTTTGCTGCGCAAAAGAAAACACACTAATTAAAAAGACAAGTAAAAAAATGGTGTTCTTCATAATTATTGGGATTTAAAATTATTTAATATTGCTAATATAAAGACTAGTTAACATTAAATCAACATATACATAACATTAAATTAACATTAAAGCCGCAACATCTTCTTTGTTAATGATTTATATTATTAACTAAATAATAATAAAGTTTAATATTTAATTAATATTAGGATTACACTAATGTCATTTTAGAATTAGATATTAGCACTGTCTTAAGACAAAATGTTTAGTATTTCATATAATCTATTAGTTTTTGTCGACTACATTATCATGAATTCTAAGGACTGCCTTTGGCCAAGGC
>JAKITV010000036.1 GCA_021647885.1 Flavobacteriaceae bacterium
TTTTAGTGCCTTTTACTTTTGAAGGATCGAAAAAATTGTGATGTAGTCGTATAGCGTTTTTGCTTGGTATGTATGGACAATTCTCTTTAGCATGATCGCAAACTGTAATGATATAATCGAAATCAATAGCTGCATATTCTTCCACATTATTTGAAGTATGATGAGATATGTCTATGTTATCTTCTTTCATTATGGCAACAGCATCTTGATTTAAGCCATGAGTTTCAATTCCTGCGCTAAAAATATTTGCTTTATCATTAGCAAATCTATTTAAATAGCCATGAGCCATTTGGCTTCTGCATGAATTTCCTGTGCATAAAACAAGTATGTTTTTCATGTGTTTATATTTATTGTTTTTAACTGTCATCCCGATAACTATCGGGACTGTTCGCTATTAATCATTCCCTTGAGTGATAAAACTTTTAGCATGCTCGTTTCATGTGTTTATATTTATTGTTTTTTAAAGAAGTCTTTTGAACTTACGTTTCATTGGGTGATAAGCTTTTTAGCATACTCGTTTCATATATTTAATTAAAAGCAGTTAACAGTTAGATTGATTTAGCTTTATAAAAAAAGAGTTAAACAACTCTTGAAACTCTTGAAAGCGTTCTACATTTATGCAGTAACAAAGGCTATTCCCTTTAAAATCCCCCTTAAGCAAACCAGCTTTTGAAATGACTTGCAGGTGTTGAGAAATGGTAGGTTGTGACAGTCCAATTTCATCGACAATATCATTGCAAATGCAACTTTCCTGCTTACTAATATATTGCAAAATTGAAACACGTGCTGGATGTGCAAAGACTTTAGCAATTATTGCAATGTCATTACTATTTTTAGAATGAATGTTAAGTTTAGATGCTCCCATTTAAAATAAATTTGATTAAATTGTAATATTGCAATATTACGATACAATGTCTAAATAAAAAAGTCAGAACCTAATATTCTGACTTTCTTTTATATCTTGTTTAAAACCAAGGCTTTTGCCCTACTTGGTATGTGTTATAAAACTCTTCATCTGATTTTGTAAGGTAAATAATACCTTCAATTATACCAATTAATCCAGTTAGACCTGCTCCTAAACCACAAGTAAAAAACCCAACAATTAAAGTTACGGCTAGAAGTATTATGCCTTCTTTATTATAGCCCAAAATAAATTTATGGATACCTAATGAGCCTAATACAATTGCCAAAATTCCAGCTAGAACTTTTTTGTTTTCTCCTGAAGCATTATTAAAAGTTTCTTTGGCCTCTTTAGCAAATTCTTTTGCACTTTCTTTAGCTTCTTCTGCGAATTCTTCAGCTTTCTCTGCTGCTTTTCTTGCACCTTTTTTTGCGTCTCCTAACATATCGCTGTTGTTGTCGTTCAAATTATTATCGTCTGACATTAGTATAAGTTTTTAGTTATACTCTAAAGGTAACAAAAAATATCTCATGTATTACAAAAAAACACTATCTACTGGCTCCCAAAGTTCAATTTTATTTCCTTCAAGGTCAAGAGTCCACCCAAATTTACCGTATTTGTATTCTTCAACTTCTCCCACAATTGTAACATCTTCTTCTTTCCGCCATTTTGGAAGTCCGCTTAAGTATTCTATAAAGTTAACAAAATCTTTCTTTTATTTTATCGACTATGGTTTGAGCTAATTTTTCTTTGCTTTCTATTGTCCAACCAGCTACATGAGGTGAAAGCAAGACATTTTCTGCATTGATTAAATATTGAAAGGCTTCAGGCACACTTCGACTGCGCTCAGTGAGACAATTATCGCTTAATTTGTCATTCTTAAATAAATTTTCAAAGGAAGATTTTTCATATTCCAAAACATCTAAGCCAGCTCCTAAAATTTTACCCGATTTTAATGCTTCAACCAAATCTTTTGTAACAACACTTTTACCACGAGCTGTATTGAGTAACCAAAATGGTTTTTTAAATTGATTGATGAAATTGGTGTTAATCATATTAATCGTTAATGGCGTTTCTGGTGTGTGCAAACTAACTACATCTACACTTTCTTGAAATTCTTGTAACGATACTTGTTTGCAATTCATGTCGCCAACATTATCCTTTATATCATAGCAGATAACCTCAATATCAAAACCACGAAGTTTCTTTGCAAAGGCTTTTCCCATATTTCCGTAGCCAATAATCCCAACGGTTTTTCCATCGAGCTCTATGCCTCGATTGTCTTCTCGTAACCATTTGCCATTTCGGATTTCCCTATCTGCTTTATTGAGTTTATTGAAAAGCGAAAGCAACATTCCTAATGTATGCTCGCCAACAGCATTTCGGTTACCTTCTGGCGCAGCGATTAGATGTATTCCTTTTTGTTTGGCATAATCAACATCAATATTTTCTAATCCAGCACCTACTCTACCTATAAACTTTAATTGTGTGGCTTTATCTAAAAATTGTTTGTCGATGGTAAATCGGCTTCTAATTATAACTCCATCGTAGGTTTTTATTTTATTTTCAATAACTGATTTTGATGATGTATAATCTTCATGATTTGTGAAGCCAAAACCTTTTAATTGATTAAGAAGTAATGGATGATTTGTATCGAGATGAAGGATTTTCATATTAATTCCCTACGAAAGTGGGGATCTTATTTAATTATAATCAAAAGTATATATAATGAGATACTGAAACAAGTTCAGCATGACAAAAGTCAAATTTCAGGATATTGCGTTTGCGTTTTTTCGTGTGTTACATTTCCTGTATGAGCAGTTGTTAGCTTTTCGAAAAGTAGTACATGTACTTCTTCTCCATTTTTTGTTTTAGGATTATGCTCTACGCCTTTTGGAACTACAATAATTTCGCCCTCTTTTACCACTTCTGTTTTGTTTCTAAATTGCATATACAAAGTTCCTTTTATTACTTGAAATAATTCGTCTTCATCTTCATGTTTATGCCAAACAAACTCTCCTTTTAGTTTTGCCAAAAGCACTTGCATATTATCTACAATTGCAATTTGGTGAGGGTGCCAGTTTTTAGAGAATTTTGAAAACTTGTTTTTGATATTGATTGTGTTCATATGATAAAGATACAAAAGCTTTTAGGCTTATATTCCTAAAATCATTTTGGCAATCATAAAATAGATAAGGATTCCGAAAATATCATTACTCGTTGTTATAAAAGGCCCTGTTGCAATTGCAGGGTCAATACCTCTTTTGTCTAGAAACAATGGAATAAATGTACCGATAAGTCCAGCAACAATAATAACGATTACCAATGACACAGAAATTGCTAGAGCTGTGAAAAAATCATTTTTATAAGCCCAAATAAATAATAGTAAAACCACAGCGAGAATAATACCGTTAAGCGCAGCCAAAAGCATTTCTTTGAATAAGCGATTATTGATACTCCCTTTTACATCGTCGTTTGCTAAACCTTGTACAATAATTGCGCTTGATTGTACACCTACATTCCCTGCCATTGCAGCAATTAATGGTGTAAAAAAGAATAATATGGCATGTTCTTTTAACATTTCTTCAAATCCTCCCATAATGTAAGCGGCTCCAATTCCGCCTAACAATCCTAAAAACAGCCAAGGTAAACGCGCACGAGTTAATTGAAAGATACTATCATCAGCTTCAACAACTTGAGTAATACCAGCAGCTAATTGATAATCTTTTTCGGCTTCTTCTTTTATAACATCTACTATATCGTCAATAGTAATTCTGCCAAGTAGTGTTTGATTATCATCAACAACAGGAATTGCTTCTAAATCATATTTTTGCATCACTTTAGCAACGTCTTCTACATCTTCGTGTACATTTACATAATCTACTTTTGGAATATAAATTTCTTTAATATTTGCACGAGTATTTGCTACTAACAAATCTTTTAAAGACAGTCTGCCAATGAGTTTATTATTATCATCGACCACATAAATAGAGTGCACTCTAGTTACTTCGGCAGCCTGCTCACGCATTTCTCTAACACATTGTGTTACTGTCCAGTTTTCGTTAACTTTTACAAGCTCTTTAGCCATTAATCCACCAGCTGAATGATCGTCGTAGGTTAATAATTCTTTAATATCTTGAGCATGCTCTTCGTCTTCTATTTGAGCAATTACAACTTCTTGACGTTCTTCGGGAAGTTCACCAACGATATCTGCAGCATCATCTGTATCAAGTTCTTCAATTTCTTCGGCTATTTCTTTTGCTGAAAGGTTTTTAAGGATTTTTTCGCGATCGTCTTCATCAAGTTCCATTAAAATATCTGAAGTCAACTCACTATCCAGAAGCTTTATAACATAAATGGCTTGGTCGAAATTGAGTTCTTCTAAAATTTCGGCAATATCAGCATGGTGGAATTCATTTAATAAATCTAAAGTGGCTTGATCGTTTTTAGAATCTATTAACTGTTCTACGTTTTTAATAAGCTCATCGCTTATCTGGAATTTGATATTTTCTTTGTTTTCTTCCACCAATATTGTTGATTTCAAAACACTTTTCGACTGCGCTCAAGGTGACTATTTTGAAATTGGTACTAATTTTAATTGATATCGTTTTCAATTAATGTTGTGAGTTTAATAAACTCTGAAACACTTAATTGTTCTGGACGCTTGCCAAAGATAACATCTTCTCTTAAAATATCGCTTAAATTGAGTGTTTTTAAACTGTTACGAAGTGTTTTTCTGCGTTGTTGAAATGCTGTTTTTACAACTTTATAAAACAATTTTTCATCACAAGGCAATGTGTAATTCTCTTTTCTGGTAAGTCGTAATACACCAGATTCTACTTTTGGTGGTGGATTAAAAACTTGAGGTGGTACAGTGAATAAGTATTCTGCATTATAAAATGCTTGAGTTAATACAGATAAAATTCCGTACTTCTTGCTTCCTTCTTTTTCGCAAATGCGTTGGGCTACTTCTTTTTGAAACATCCCGGAAAATTCTGGGATTTGATGACGCATTTCTAAAGCTTTAAATACGATTTGTGTAGAAATATTATATGGAAAATTACCAATGATTGCAAAAGACTCATCATTAAATACATTGTTTAAATCGTATTTTAAAAAATCCTTTTCTATAATTTTATTTGCAAGATTTAAGTAGTTAGCTTTTAGATATTCTACAGACTCTAAATCTATCTCAATAACATATGTTGTAATATCTTTTTGAAGCAAATATTTGGTAAGAACTCCCATTCCAGGACCTATCTCCAAGATGTTTTTATAGCCTTTTAAACTTAAAGTGTCAGCAATTTTTTTAGCAATATTCTCATCGTTTAAAAAATGCTGTCCTAAATATTTTTTTGCTTTTACTTGATGGTCTTTTGCCATTAATGTTTTTTTTAAGTTTGAAGGCTTAATCTTGAAGTACTAAAAACGAAGATATGGATTCCTGCCTACGCAGGAATGACAAATTAATTAAATGTTACTGAATACTCATCAATAATTTCAAGTTCTGTTCTAAACACTAATGCTTTATCTGCAAATTTGGTTAGACCGTCTTGTCTTAATCTTTCGGCATCTTCTTTGTAGTAAGCATCTAAGTCTTCTCTTGATTTTGCTCTGTATTGTACAGAATATGTTGTTCCTCCCATTTCTTCTTCAACCAAAACTTTAGTAAGCTTAGCTTCAGTAAATTTTCCTGTTGCGAGTACTTGTGGAATATGTTCTTTAATCCAAATTAGCCATCTATCATGTATGCTTTGGTCAACATTTATGGTAACGTTATATATAATCATGTTTATCCTTAATTAAGATCATGAGGTTTCTACTCATTTCACTTGTTCGAAATGACTTAAAAATTAAAATACTTTTGCAAATAACAAGAGTTTCTTTTTATCTTCAAAAGGAATTACTGTTTTTTCGTAAGTAAGTCCTAGTTTTTCTAATAGCTTTATTGAATTTTTATTTGTTAGCGAAGTAATAGCTACTATTTTATTTAAACCAAACTTGTTTTTTGCTAGTTTCATTATTTCTATTGATGATTCGTAACCAAACCCTTTTCCTTCATAATCTGGTAAAAACCCAAAACCAATATCTACATCATCTAATTCTTTACGTTTTATAAATCCGCAGATTCCTATTATTTTTAAGTTTTCACTTTTCAATAATAATTTATAAAATCCGAATCCATCTTTTTTATAACTTTTTAAAACTCCTTTTTTGAGATGTTTTTCTGCATCATTTATAGTCTTAATTTGTCTGTCTCCAATATATTTTAACCAATGAGGTGAATTCATTAATTCAACAAAAAAAGGAGCATCTTGTAATGTTATTTTGGAGATGATTAAGCGTTGAGTTTCAGATATTGTCATTGTTAATTATCTATTTAACACCCATTTCACTATTTCATTCAAAACTCTGTTATCTAATTGATATAATTCTTTATTCATTTTTAGAATTGGACCAGGTGCTGATGTCAAAAAATGATTCAATCCTTCAAATTTTCTTATTTCAATATTATGGTTCGAGAATTCATTCAACATTTTTATATTGCCTAAAGAGTCTATAGTCATATCTTCAGAACCAATAATATAAAACAATGGAATTTTAATTTCTTTGTAATCATTCTCAAAATCTTGTTTTATTATGTCAATATTATCTTGATCTTCAATGTACCATTTAAATTGTTTTCTTTTGAAACCATATTTTTTAGTTACTGAAAATATATTTTTACATATTGTAGAATAATCTTTGTTTTTATTTTCCGAAATAGTTTCATGAATAATATCTAAGAGATGCAATGATTGCTCTATATTTTTAACCTTAAATGCTTTTAATATTTTATCTTTATCATTAAGCATAATAGTTTGGTATTTAATAAAGTTTCCATGTTTTTTTACTGGAGTAGCCCATTGAATTAAGAAGTCAACTTTAATATCTTCTTTAATTACACCAATGGTAGCAAACCCTCCAATACTATGTCCAACAAGTCCTAACTTCTTATGCAATAAAATAGGATTCTTCTTTAACCCTTTAATTACATAATATAAATCTCTTATATAGCTTGTAACTTGATTGTTTTTTAACCCCTCAGATTTGCCAACTCCACGTTTATCAAATCTAAAAACTGCAATGTCATTATTTAAAAATTCTTCTGCCAAACGATAATGAGCATTCCTAGTATGAGAACCACTACCAGCTACAATTATTATTACTTTATTAAAATTAGATTTTGGAAGAAGCAAAGTTCCAGATAGTTTTATTTCATCTTCTTGATTATAAAAATCTATATTCTCATATAAATAGATACCATTTTTATTAATATCGTCTTCATATTCATATACTTCTTGCCCATTTAGAATAGTCCAACTAAAAATTAAAATAGCTTGGAATATGTTTCTCATATATTATCAATTTATCACATCGCCTCGCAATGCTCTATATTTTTTTCTAGCTTCTACAAAGTAGATGCTGTCTTCATGGTTAAAAATAATTTGCTCGTATAAGACTTTGGCTTTTTCAGGTTGTGCTAAATGATTTAAATATAATTCTGCTAAAGCAAAGTAAGCATCGTCTGCTAAAATATCTTCTTTATAATTAGCTATCATTTTAAGATAGTTGTCTTCAGCTTTTTTATATAGTTGTTTACTTTCAAATAATTGTGCTTGTTTGTATAATGCTTGGTCTATTATAGTTTCGGTTTTATGCTCTTTTAAAATTTTATCTAATAGTGAAATCGCTTTATCTGTTTTATTTTGAAATGCCATTAAATCGGCTTTAGCATATAATTTTAAAGCCGTTTGCAAAGAGTCTTCATATTTATTATCGGAAATGAGCAGTTTTAAATCTAAAGCATCGTTTGCTATTAGCTGCGACGTTGAAGATTTTAAAATTTTAAGCTGAGATTCTGCCCATTTAAAATCGCCTTTATAATAACTTGTTTTAGCAACTCTAAATCTGGCTTCTTGAGATATTGGACTGTTTTTTAAACTGGTTTGAATTTGAGAAAAATAAATTAATGCTTCATTAAATTTTTCCTGAAATACCAATATGTCACCCAATTTTAATTTAACTTTTGCTTGAAGAAATCGAGAAGATTTTATTTTTAACGACTTTTTTAAAAAGGTTATTGCAGCATTTGCATCATTTAAATAAAAAGCCAAAAAATTTGCATACGAAATTTGAAAATCTATAGTTTGTGGCAGCATCCCAAATTCTTCCAATAAAGCCTTATACTTTTGGTTTATTTTATTATAATCTTTTTTTAAGGCATATTTAGTTTCTAAGTCCAAGATATCTTTATGAGCTTTTAAAACTGTATTTAAATCGAAAGCATTGTTTATAATAAAAGTAAGTATCTCATTGGCTATTTCTCTATTTCCTTCACTAATTGTAATATCTGCCAAATCTGTGATACCAATTATAGTTTCTTGCTTGCGCTTAAAAATTGCCTTTTCTTGAGCAAAGGCTTTACTATACTCTTTTTGTTGAATAAATAGCCAACTTAACAGTTGGTTCCATAGTATATTAGGTTGAGTCTGTATTTTTTTAAGTAAAACTTTTCGTAATAATTTATTGTTCTCGTCTTCACCGTTTTCTGAAACATATTCACTAAATATTCTTTTTGCTTGAATGGTATAATTAGCATTTTTCTCAAGAAAATTAATATAGCTGCTAAACATTTTTTCAACCTTTCCTTGTTCTCCATAAATTCGTGCTAACTGAATGTTGTAATTAGACTCTGGTCTTAATTCCATACCTCGCTCATAGACCTTTGCTGCATAATCTAATAATGCATGTTCCTCGAAACGCCTTGCTACACCAAAGGCATAAATAGGATTTTCCTCAATCTTCAATACTGCTTGGTTATAATAGTTGTTAGCTTTATCTTCTTCTTCTTTTAGTTGAAAATTGTAACCTAACTCTACTAAATATTGTGGGTTTTTGCTCCTTTCAATTTGATTTAATAATAATGCTTCGGCAAGGTTAAATTGTTCTAATTGTTGATGAGTTTGAACTATCTTTAAAAGATAATTGGAGTTACCCTTATTTGCTTCATACAACTTTTTATAAGATATCAGTGCCTTTTCGAATTCTCCATTTTTAAAATAATTTAAAGCTAATTGCTCGTTTTGGGAGAATCCAAAAGTAGAAATTAAGAAAACACATATAAGCAACACTCCTCTCATAAATATGATTTTTGTAAATATAACAAATGTGTTTGTGAGTTTTTACTAATGTTTTTATAAAAAAATGCCTGAACCAAAGTTCAGGCATTACCATCCAAAATAAATGTGCTATTAATCATATTCAATAAAAATGATTCAAATATTCAGCTTTGGTAATTTTATGTATTGCAAAATAATTATAATTCGATTTAAGACAAATTCAAAATTTTAATTATAAAACAACTTTTATTATTAATACTACTAATGTTATTAGTAATATAATGCGTTTAAAATTCTTCATTAAAGTAGGTTAATTAGTTTTGGTCGTACTAACTTCTACAATATATTTTAAAAATCAAAGGGAAAACGAACAAATTCGTTAAACGGCGTATTTTTTTTACACTTTATCGTTAAAATTTCTAAATTTTAAATTTGTTGCGAAAGGAAAGAACTACAAGTTAATCGATTATAGTAAATCCAGTATATGGTACTAAAATTTCAGGAATAACAATGCCTTTTTCTGTTTGATAGTTTTCTAAAATTCCAGCTAAAACTCTTGGCAATGCTAAAGAACTACCATTTAAGGTATGTGCTAACTCGCTTTTACTATTACTGTTTTTAAAACGCAATTTTAATCGGTTGGCTTGAAATGTTTCAAAATTAGAAACTGAAGAAATTTCTAACCATCTGTCTTGAGCAGTAGAAAACACTTCAAAATCGTAAGTTAGTGCAGATGTAAATCCTAAATCGCCACCACATAAACGTAAAATTCTATATGGTAATTTTAATTCTTTTAAAATAGTTTTTACATGCTCAACCATTTCTTCCAAAGCTTCATAAGAGCGACTTGGATGTTCAACACGTAAAATTTCAACTTTATCAAATTGATGCAATCTATTTAATCCTCTAACATGTGCTCCATAACTACCTGCTTCACGACGAAAACAAGGTGTATAAGCTGTTATTGCTTTAGGCAATTCGTTTTCGGATAACAAGTCTCCTCTATAGATATTTGTTGCGGGAACTTCGGCAGTAGGAATAAGATAAAAATTATCTCCATTTCCGTTAATATGATACATTTGCCCTTCTTTATCTGGTAAATTTCCTGTTCCAATACCTGAAGCTTCATTGACTAAAAGTGGTACTTGCATTTCGGTATAACCAGCAGCTGTATTCTTATCTAAAAAATAATTAATTAAAGCACGTTGTAATTTTGCGCCTTTATCTTTATAAACAGGAAAACCTGCTCCTGTTATTTTATTACCAAGCTCAAAATCAATTATGTCGTATTTTTTAGCTAACTCCCAATGTGGCATTGCATTATCATGTAAAACAGGAATTTTTCCTTCACTAAAAATGGTTTCATTATCGTCTTCGGTGTTTCCTTTTGGAACAGATTCGTGAGGTATATTTGGAATTTTGTAAAGCAATTCTTGTAAGGCTTCAACTTTTAGATTAAGTTGCTCTGTTAATTTCTTGGTGTCTTCTTTTAAGTTCGCTGTTTTCTCTTTTATTAAATTTGCCTTTTGTACTTCACCAGATTTATAAAGTATTCCTATTTCTTTAGATAAAGTATTGGATTCTGCCAAAGCATTATCCAGTTGAGTTTGTAATCCTCTTCGGTCTTCATCTAAAGTAATAACATCTGTAATCATTTGTGTAGCATCAATATTTCGTTTAGCTAAACGTGCAATTACTAAATCTTTATGGTCTCTAATAAAAGGTACTTGTAGCATTGGTTAAAATTTAAGCACACCTATGCCTTGAAAGCTTCGGAGTATTATAGTCGACAAATTTAAGGAATTACTTATATAATTAATCTTGTTTTGAAGGTAAAATCCAATCGCATGATTAAATACAAACTATTATGCATAATTCTTATTAATGTAATCTAAAGCCTTTAATTTATCTTTATGTAATTGAGTTTGTAAGTTTTCTATAGATTCAAATTTCTGCTCATCTCTTAATCTTTTTAAAAGTTCTATTTCAACTTTATTACCATAAATATCTTGATTAAAATCAAAAAAATGAATTTCAATAGATTGGTATTTCCCTCCTACTGTTGGGTTAGTGCCAATATTCATCATTCCAAAAATAATTTTACCATTATAGCTTGACTTAACTACATAAACACCACTCTTTGGGATTAACTTATACGCTTCTTCTATTAATAAATTAGCTGTAGGAAAATCTATTTGTTTCCCTAAACCTTTACCCTTTACAACAGTTCCCGTTAACATAAAATGATAACCCAAAAACGCATTGGCAGTTTTAATATCACCTTCTCTTAAAGCTTTCCTTATTTTAGTAGAACTTATTGTAACTTCATTTATTTCTTGAGCAGTAATTTCTATAACTTTAAAATTATATAGTTTACCATATTCTTTTAAATCATTAATATTTGCAGTTCTGTTTCTTCCAAATTGATGATCGTAACCAATAATGATGTGGCTAACATGAAGTTTGTTTACTAAAATATCTCTTACAAATTCTAATGCTGTTAATCTTGAAAAATCTTTGGTAAACTCTTTTATTGCAAGATAATCCAATCCTAAATTATCAAACAATTTCGCTTTCTCATTTATGGTATTAATTAGCTTGATATTGGTGTCCTTTTGTAACACCATTCTGGGATGTGGAAAAAATGTTAAAACAACCGATTGTAAATTTTTCTTTTTAGCCATCTTAACTAAACGCTTTACTATTTTTTGATGCCCAAGGTGTACACCATCAAAAGTGCCAATTGTAACTGCAGAATTTACAGTATTATTATAATCTTCGAGTTTAATTGTTTTGTTCATGAAAAAATTAAGATGCTTAATTGTGTCAATAGCTATTTGTTTAGAACAAAGAGCTCATTAATAGAAGTGATTACTTGAGGGACTTTGTCTATAATAAATTCTAAATTAAACTTATAGTTGTTACTTTCTTTTTTTATAGACAATTTACCATTTGTGACCTTATAATAACCTGTTTGTCCTCTACAAAAGCATAACCGAGCAAATAAAAGCTTCACTTCTTGTAAATCTAAATTTTCTAGTTCTATATTCAAATTATTTTGATCAAGCTCTACATAAATAAGCTCACTATAATTACCATCAACTGTATTTGGAATTTCGTTTCTTTTATATTCAAATTTTAAAATTATTTTGTCTCCTTCAGAAATATCTGGATATAATTCTCCAATACCATCTTTAAGTAATTTCAATGATTTATTTTGTAAAACTTCAAATGTGCAGACTCCATCTTTTGGGCAATTAGTATTTGTAATATCTGCTTCATTTTTTGATACCGTTTTTTGTTTCACATTGCATGAAAAAATAATAAAACAAACAATTAATAAATATAAATGCTTCATACACAAATATATGTTTTTATAATGATTAATATTTTTTTTGCGATTTACAAAATATCAAAGTAACTTTATCACCTTACATTAACCTTAAAATATTATGAAACAATTTTACAAAAATATTTACTTATTCTTAATTCTTGGTTTGTTTTTATCCTTAACTATTACAGCTCAAAAAAGTGAAAATTTCTGGATAAAAACTACTAAAGAAAATGTATCAGCAAGTAAACAAATTTTAAGAAACTCTCAACCAACAAAATCGAAATTTTATCAGTTAGACATAAATGGTCTAAAAAACATGCTACAGAATGCTCCAAAAAGAAATGGATTTAATGCAGTTTCTAATGTTATCGTTAGTTTTCCAACTGAAAAAGGAAACTTTGAATCTTTTAGAATTAAAGAAGCTTCTACTATGTCTCTAGAATTACAAGCTAAATTTCCTGAAATACGTTCTTTTGTAGGAAAAGGAATAGATAATCCAACTGCAATTATTAGATTTAGTCTTTCTCCAGAAAAAGGATTAAGCAGTATGGTTCTTTCAGATAAAAAAACTGTTTTTATTGAACCATACACAAATGATTTATCTACTTATATCGTTTATATCAATTCTATATCAGATAAAAATAACTCTACATTTGAATGTGAAACAGAATATGTGAAAAATAAAATTAATTTTGATTCGGTTGTAGCTTTAAATGCCAATGACGGACAGTTAAGAACATTCCGTTTAGCATTAGCATGTACAGGTGAGTATGCCGCTTTTCATGGTGGAACTCAGGCTGGAGCTTTAGCTGCAATGAACACAACAATGACTAGAGTTAATGGTGTTTTTGAAAGAGATGTAGCTTTAACTATGGTTATGGTTGACAATACAAGCATTATCTTTTTAGATGGTGCTACAGATCCATATACAAACAGTAGTGGGCCTGCAATGTTAGGGGAAAATCAAACAACTTGTGATACCAATATAGGATCTGCAAACTATGATATTGGTCATGTATTTAGTACAGGTGGTGGTGGAGTTGCGTATCTAAATTCTCCTTGTGGTGGCTCAAAAGCAGGTGGAGTTACAGGTCAAGGATCTCCAATTGGAGATACTTTTGATATAGATTATGTAGCACACGAAATGGGACACCAATATGGTGCAAATCACACTCAAAATAATGATTGTAATAGAACTGCTGTATCGGTAGAGCCAGGAAGTGCTTCAACTATAATGGGATACGCAGGTATTTGTGCGCCAAACGTACAAAATAATAGTGATGACTATTTTCATGGAGAAAGTATTAAAGAAATGTGGGCAAACATTTCGGCTGGCGCTAGTCAATGTGCCACTCAAAGTGCTACAGGTAATTCAGCTCCAATTGCAATTGCAGGTGCTGATTATTCAATTCCTAAATCTACACCTTTTATTTTGAAAGGCGATGCTACTGATGTTGATGCTGGAAATAGCCTAACCTATTGTTGGGAACAAATAGATACTACTCCTGCAACAATGCCTCCAGTTTCTACATCTACAGTTGGCCCAGCATTTAGATCATTACAACCAAAAGTATCTCCAGACAGATATATGCCAGATTTTGCTACCGTTTTAGGAGGCGCAACAGCTTCAACTTGGGAAGTAGTTCCTTCGGTTGGAAGAACTATGAACTTTTCGCTAACAGTTAGAGACAATGTCTCTGGTGGAGCAAGTTCGGATTCAGATAATATGATTGTTACTGTTGAAGATGTAGTACCATTTACGGTTTCTACTCCACCAACTTGGGGACAAGGTTCGACCCAAACTGTCTCTTGGGTAGTTGGACAAACCACTAACGGAACTATTAACTGTCAAAATGTTAATATACTATTTTCAAGTGATGGAGGAGCGAATTTTTCTACCACTTTAGCATCTAACACACCTAATGATGGTTCTCAACAAATTACGGTTCCAACTATACCTGATACAAATAATGCAATAATTTTGGTTGAAGCAGCAGATAATATTTTTTATACTATTTCTTCTGTTTTTTCTGTATCTAATACTCCCGATTTTAGCTTCAATAATACTAATGGAGATCAAAGTGCTTGTAATATTGATAGTGTGAGTTACAACTTTGATTATCTTACTTCAAACGGGTTTTCTGAAACAACTACATTTTCTGCAACTGGCAATCCTGCTGGATCTAATGTTGTATTTACTCCTGCTAATTTAAATAGCGATGGGTCATTTACTATGGATGTTAATGGTTTAACTGGAGCAGCCGTTGGAGATTATACAATTACAGTTACAGGCACATCTGCATCTATAACAAAAAATGTAGATGTGGTACTAACTGTAATTGACGGATTGTGTACTTCTGTAGGAGATGAAACAGATACATATTTAACTAGTACAACAGGTGTTATTTTTAATACGATTAGTAATTTAAATAATAATCCTGGTGGTGATAATGGATATAGTGATTTTACAGCTATATCAACCGATGTAAATAGAGAAAGCATATATAATTTAACCGTAAATGTTAATACTGATGGTAATTGGTTATGCACTACAAGAGTTTGGATTGACTGGAACCAAAATTGTAGTTTTAATGATGCTGGAGAGGAATATAATTTAGGAGATGTTACTAATGTAACTAATGATCCAACGGGCAACTCTCCTTTGGCAATAACGATACCTGCTGATGCATTATTAGGTAATACTATAATGAGAGTTTCTACAAAATATAGTTCGGCACCAACATCATGCGAAAATGGTGCAGATGCAGAGGTTGAAGATTACACAGTTAATGTATTTGCTTCATTAAGCGTTGGCGAGAATGTGTTTGATAATTTTATTATTTATCCAAATCCTAACAATGGAGAATTTACCATAAAATTGAATTCTAACTCTAGTGATACTATTAAAATAAATGTTTATGATATTAGAGGAAGACGAGTATTTGATAATCTTTATAAAAATAATTCTAATTTTAATGAAGTTATAAACCTTGGCAATGTTCAATCTGGAATTTATTTACTTAATGTTAGTGATGGTATTAGAAGTACAACAAAAAAGATAGTTATACAATAAATAATATAGTGTTTAATTTTATAGACCTCACAGGTTTTAAAAACCTGTGAGGTCTTATTGCCAATAAAGGCTTTTGAAAGTTTTACAAAAACTTTTTTATTTTCCGTTAAACTCATTCATTGTAATATTGATACCTGCTAACCCAAAAGATTTAATAAGTGCAATGCTTTTATCAAGGCGTTCTGGCAGTTTTTGTAATTCTTCTTCACTCCATTCGCCAAGAACATAGTCCGTTTGTCTTCCTTGACCAAAGCTATCGCTAATACCAAATCTAAATCGATTATATGTAGTAGTATTTAACTTGTCTTGAATATCCTTTAAACCATTATGACCTCCATCACTGCCTTTAGTTTTTAGTCTAATACTGCCAAAAGGGAGATTTAAATCGTCTGCAATGATTAAAACATTTTCTAAAGGAATTTTTTCTTTATTTAACCAAAACTTTACAGCCTTTCCACTTAAATTCATAAAAGTACTTGGTTTAAGTAACACAAAAGTTCTTCCTTTAAGTTTATACATTGCTCTGTCTCCTAGTTTTTCGGTTTCAAAAGTTATATTTTCCTTTAAAGCAAAGTGATCTAAAATATTAAATCCAACATTATGCCTTGTATTACTGTACTGCTCTCCAATATTCCCTAAACCAACTATTAAAAACTTCTTCATATTGTTGTGAACTGCAGCTTGAGTATTTGCTTTTTTCCAAAAAATTTTTTGTAATATATTAACCATAATACAAAACTATTATGGTGTAAAAATAAAAAAGCATCCTGAATAAACAGAATGCTTTTTAAAAATAGATTATTAATTCTTGTTATTCTTTAGCTGGTTCAGCTGCAGCATCAGTTGTTGCTGGTGTTCCTTCAGGTGTTGTTCCTTCAGCTCCTTCTTCACCTTCAATTCCTTCTTCATCTTCTTCAACTTCATCAACAATTGCAAGTCTAGCTGTTTTAATTTGACAAACCACAGTGTTTTCTGAATGTAAAAAAGTATAGTTTTCGTTCAATAAATCACCAATACAAACCTTGTCTCCAATTTTTAAAGGCTCTATATCTATTTCAATAGAATCTGGTAAATTAACAGGAAGCGCTTTTATACGCAATTTACGGCTATTCCTTCTTAAGACACCACCATTTTTTACACCTATTGAACTTCCATTAAGAATAACTGGAATGTTTAAAGCAATTTCTTTGTCTTCAAATAATTGATAAAAATCGATATGCAAAATTTTATCGGTTACTGGGTGAAATTGGATATCCTGTAAAACAGCATTAAATGTTTCACCATTTTCTATAGCAATCACAACTGTATGCGCACTAGGCGTATATACCAGTTTAGAGAATGCCAATTCATTTGCTGAGAAATGTACTGGCTGATTCCCTCCGTATAATACGCAAGGTACCTTTCCAGCATTACGTAAGGCTTTTGTTGCTTTTTTGCCTACGCTTTCTCTTTTAGATCCATTAATTGTAATTGATTTCATTATTGTAATTTATGTTTGTTTATTAAAAATTTACATTAAAAATTTTGAACTTATTGATTGATTATTATGTACTTTATACATAACATCTGCGAATAAATCTGCACAGCTTAATACTTTTATCTTATCATTATTGTGTAATAATGGGATTGAGTCTGTTATTATTAATTCTTCTAATTTAGAGTTGGTTATTCTCTCATATGCGTTACCAGATAAAATAGGATGTGTGCAAATAGCTCTTACACTTAATGCTCCTCTTTCTATCATTAAATCGGCAGCTTTAGTAAGTGTACCTGCTGTATCTACCATGTCATCGACCAAAACTACGTTCTTACCTGAAACATCTCCAATAAGCTCCATGTGTGATATAACATTAGCTTTTGTGCGTTGTTTATAACAAATTACAACATCGCTATTTAAGGCTTTAGAATATGCATATGCCCTTTTAGAACCTCCCATATCTGGAGATGCAATACTTAAATTCTTTAAATTCAGCTCTTTTAAATAAGGCAAAAATAAAGTAGATGCATATAAATGATCTACTGGACGCTCAAAGAATCCTTGAATTTGGTCTGCATGCAAATCCATTGTAATAATACGTGTTGCTCCAGCGGTTTCTAACATTTTTGCTACCAACTTAGCTGCAATAGGCACTCTTGGTTTATCTTTTCTATCTTGTCTTGCCCAACCAAAATATGGTAATACTGCTGTTATATGTCTTGCTGAAGCACGTTTTGCTGCATCAATCATTAATAGCATTTCCATTAAATTTTTAGAACTTGGATGTGTAGAACCAATAATAAAAATTCTTGCTCCACGAATAGGTTCTTCAAACGATGGTTGAAACTCTCCATCGCTATATGTAGAAATAATTACTTTCCCTAAATCAATACCAAACGAATTAGCTATTTTACTAGCCAACTCTTCACTCTGTGAGCAAGCAAAAATTTTAGGTTCTGGTCTCTCGTAAGACATTATATATTACTGTTAAATAGTCGTTTAAAACTCGTTCGTTAAAACGAGGTGCAAATTTAAAAATTTATTTTGACTCCAAAAGCATAAAAGACAGTATTTTTGGTAGTATGAAGCAATTTATTTTTTAATTTTGCTTTCTATTTTGCTCAAGTGGCGGAATTGGTAGACGCGCTGGATTCAAAATCCAGTTCTTTCGGGAGTGTGGGTTCGATTCCCACCTTGAGTACTTTATGGGGCAAATCAATATTAATTGGTTTGTCCCTTTTTTTATTTTATTCCCAAACACTAGTTACTACTTAACTTCGATCTAATGTTACTGTTATCTATATTACATTATTTTTAATATAAATAATTCATTAGACTCTGAAAGAGCTAAATCCCTATTTTTTATTATTGAACCTAATATATTTTGGTAAGTAAAGAATATGTTTAAGTGATATTAAAAAAATAAGGCATAATTATAATTATGCCTTATTGTACTTAAGTAAAACTAATTTTACGATACTATTTTAAAATAATTTTTTTACTAACAGTATTGGTTTCTGTTTTTACTTCTAATATATAAATACCTGAAGCTGGTTTAGAACCATTATTATCTAATCTATCCCATTTAAAATTATAAGTTCCTGATTGATTTAACCCATTATTCGCATTATATACTAATTTACCAGTTATATCATATATTGAAATAAATGTTTTACTAGCGCTTTTTAATATATAATTAATATTAAGAACATTTTCAACTGGATTTGGGTATAAAGACAAGCCTCCATTTTCTATAATAAAATCGTTTATAGCTAATGTAGATGTAGTTTCAAGCATTTTAAGAGCTCCTATATAAAAAAAACCAGTACTATTATCATTCAAAGTTCCTTTACTTACTGTGAAAGTTATTACACCACCTGTAGGTTGAACATTATAAATTAAAACAGTATTAGTTTCATTATTAGCTGAATTTAATGATCCTGATACCGTATTAGCTCCTACTAATGTATACAGCGCTTCTCTATTGTCACTCACTCCCATTCTTGACGCAAACACTTCAAATGAATAAAACTTTGCATCGTCTAATCCCGTAAGAGTAAAAGCTCCAGTTGGCTCAATTTGACCACTAAAAATAACATCATTACCAAAAAAATTATCTCTAGTTGCTGCGACATCAAATATTGCTGCATTTCCAGTTGGCGAAGTAGTACCAGATGTATTGATAAGTGTATTAAACTTATCTATTATTTCATATGTAAATCCTGATGGGTATCCAGCATCGTTTATAAGAGCAAAAACATCAACACCTACTAAAGGGCTTGTTGGAGTGTTATAACTTGCCGAAGGAGCAGGAAAAGCAGCATCGCCAAAGTCGATAAGAACTGTTTGTTGTGAAAATGCCATTGCACTTACCAAACTAAATAATAAAATTTGAGTTTTGTAATTTTTTTTCATAATTTTTAAGTAATTGTATTGATATTACAACCTGAAATGCTGTCACAAGGCGGTTTTAATAAAACATGCTTTTAAAAAACCTTGATTAACATACTACGATTGTATCTAGTGTACAATAGTTCGTTTTGTAAAGTAATCGCATTGGTAGTGAAACCTTCCTCTTTCATTTTTTAAACATACTTCACAAAATAGCTTACATAAACTCCATAATATTGAGGTTGTAAACCAACTCCAAGCACATTACTATCTTTCATTCAACAAATTGGTTGTGTCAGGCACTATCCACTATTTTAAAGCGGCATTAAATTGTCCATGTCTGAGGCCAAACTGAAATAAGATGCAAATTTAGTAATTTATTTAGATTACAAAAAACATAAGAGAAACTATTTAAAATAGTAATAGATAAAGTGTTAAATAATCTGTTAAACAGCTATCTACATCCCACTTGTTAAAATGAGGATTAGAATTTAAAGTGGATATGAGATTTCTATATAGTTTTGGGGTTTATTCATTACTGAATTATTTTTCATATCACGATATGATTAGAAAACAGAATATTATTCTAGATTCAAAAAGGGTTGTAAATCTAAACGTAATAGCATCTTATTTCTGCAAGGTCAATATAAAGAATAATGCATAGAGGAGACCATTGTAGAATTTGAGAATTTTAAGTTGAATTTGTAGAGGTTTTTTCTTTATTATCCGTTACAAAAAATTGTATATTCGTTTTATAAATTTAAGTCATCAATAATGAAAATAAAATTTATGAAAGCTGCTGTAAAAGTCGCTTTAGAAGGAATGAATAACAACGAAGGCGGTCCATTTGGTTGTGTTGTTGTTAAGGATGGAAAAATTATAGGTAAGGGAAATAATAAAGTAACTTCAACAAACGATCCAACTGCACATGCCGAAGTAATTGCAATAAGAGAAGCCTGCAAAAACTTAAAATCATTTCAACTAGAGGGTTGCGAAATTTATACATCTTGTGAGCCTTGTCCAATGTGTTTGGGAGCGATTTATTGGGCACGACCAGACAAAGTATATTTTGGCAGCAATCAAATTGATGCTGCTAATATTGGCTTTGATGACGAGTTTATTTACAAAGAAATTCCGCTTCCTTATGCTGAAAGAAGCATCCCTTTTCAACAGTTAGGACGAGAAGTTGCTTTAGAAGCCTTTCAAGAGTGGAGTAAAAAGGAAGATAAAACAGAATATTAGACATTTAATGATAGAATTTATCCTCAATAATAAAACCATAAAAACAAATAAAAACGCTGGAATGACTTTGCTTGATTTTGTAAGGTACGAGCAACGTCTAATGGGAACAAAAATTGGTTGTCGAGAAGGTGATTGTGGTGCTTGTACTGTTTTAGTTGGCACTTTAAGCGAAGATAATACCATTGAATACCAAAGCATTACATCTTGTATTTCGTCTTTAGGAAACGTTCACGGAAAACATATTGTTACAATTGAAGGTGCTAATTTTCCAAAAGAATTAACAGTTGCACAGTCAGCAATAAAAGAAAATCACGCCTCACAATGCGGATTCTGCACACCTGGATTTGTAGTCGCATTGACTGGATTTGCACTCTCTGGTAATGAGAAAACTTATGACAACGTATTAGATGCTATAAGCGGAAATATTTGCAGATGCACAGGTTACAAATCGATTGAAAAAGCAACAAATGAAGTCTGCCAAAAATTAAAAAACAAAACAGATTTAAACTGGCTTATTAAACACAGTTTTATTCCTGAATATTTTAAAGACATTCCTTCTAAATTAAAAGCATTAAAAATTGAAGATAATAAACAATCAGGAACTGTTTTTGTTTCTGGAGGAACAGATTTGTATGTGCAGCAAGCTGATAATTTAATTGAAAATAATGTTCATATAATTGCTGATAACAATGCTTTAAAAGGAATCAAGATTGAAGGAGATACTTGTGTTATTGGAGCTGGAACTACAGTAACAGAACTCTGGAACCACAAAGAACTAAAAGCCATTTTTCCTAAATTAAGAACACATTTAAAATTAGTATCTTCCGAACAAATACGCAATATGGCGTCTATTGGTGGAAATTTTGTAAACGCCTCACCTATTGGAGATATGACCATTTTCTTTTTGGCGTTAAATAGTGATCTCTCAATCATCAATCAAGACGAAAAAAAACGAATACTTCCGCTAAATCAATTTTATAAAGGCTATAAAACTTTCGATTTAAAAGAGGATGAACTTATTAAAGACATTCAATTTAAATTGCCGTCTAAACAAACTAAATTCAATTTCGAAAAAGTAAGCAAACGCACACATCTGGATATTGCAAGTGTGAATTCTGCGATAAGTTTTACTTTTGAAAATGATACTATTCAAAACGCACATGTTTCTATTGGAGGAGTTGCAGCTATTCCAAAATATCTATTTAAAACTTCAGCATTTTTAAACGGAAAACCTTTAAATGTTCAAACCATTTCTGAAGCAAACAAAGTCCTTCAAAACGAAATTTTACCAATTAGCGATGTTCGTGGCACAAGTGATTATAAGCGTTTATTAGCAAGTCAATTATTTTTTGCGCATTTTACCGAAACGTTTCCAGAGCAATTCAAATTAAAAGATTTTGTGCAATAGAAGATGAAGAAAAACAACATACATAGCGACTTAAAAAACAGTATAAAAAATATCGATTCCTACACACACGTTCGTGGAGAATCCATTTTTGTGGATGATGTTAATGTTCGTCAAGGTACTTTTTTTGCAGTGGTTTTCGATTCGCCAAAAGCGCACGGGAAAATTAAAAACATCGATTATTCTAAAGCTGAAGAATTAGAAGGCGTCGAACGTATTTTTACTTACAAAGATATTCTTGGTGAAAATCAGATTGGTGGCATAATCCCAGACGAGCCCTTATTTGCAGAAAACGAAGTCCATTATTGTGGACAACCAATCGCACTTATTGTTGCAGAATCCGAATTTATTGCACGACAAGCACGTCGATTAATAACAATAGAAATAGAAGAACTTCCAGTAATAACAACTTGCAAAGAAGCCAAAGAAAAAGGTAGTTTTATAAATGCCCCACGATCTTTTAATTTAGGAAATACAGAAAAAGCATTCCAAAATTGTGAGTATGTTTTTGAAGGTGAAACATTTTCAAACGGTCAAGAACATTTATACCTTGAAACTCAAGGTGCTTATGCAGAACCTTTAGAAAATGGAAACATAAAAATTACGTCTTCAACCCAAGGACCAACTCAGGTTCAAAAAACTACAGCCAATGTTTTAGAAGTACCAATGCATAAAATTGAAGTGGATGTTACACGTCTTGGTGGAGGATTTGGTGGCAAAGAAGACCAAGCAACTCCTTGGGCAATAATGGCTGCTCTAGCAACATATCACCTCAATCAATCAGTAAAATTAATTTTAAATCGTCATGACGATTTGCGTATGACAGGAAAACGACATCCTTACGAGAGTTCCTTTAAAATTGGATTGAATAAAGATTTAAAAATATTGGCTTACGAAGTTGAATTTTTACAAAATTCTGGTGCTGCAGCCGATTTATCTCCAGCAATTGCTGAGCGAACACTCTTTCATGCAACTAATAGTTATTTTGTCAAGAATGTAAAAACAACGGTTTTAAGTTGTAAAACCAATTTACCTCCAAACACAGCATTTCGTGGTTTTGGCGGACCACAAGGTATGTTTGTTATAGAATCTGCGATTGCAAAAGTAGCTGATGAGCTTGGTGTTTCTGCTCATAAAATTCAAGAGATTAATTTGCTTAAAGAAAGTGATGTGTTTTCTTATGGACAAATAGCGACTCAAGTTGAAGCACAAAATTCATGGCATTCAGCAACAAAACAATTCAATTTAAAACAGCTTAAAAGCGATATTGAAATCTTCAATAAAAGCAATGACCATTTCAAAAAAGGATTAGCGTTGATGCCAATTACATTTGGTATTTCCTTTACCAACACACCAATGAACCATGCTCGTGCTTTGGTTCATATTTATCAAGATGGAAGTATTGGAATTAGCACAGCTGCAGTGGAAATGGGACAAGGTGTTAATACAAAACTCCTTCAAATTGCAGCACAAATTTTTTCTATTTCAAATAAAAAAGTAAAGATTGAAACCACCAACACAACACGAGTTGCAAACACATCACCAACTGCTGCAAGTGCAACTGCCGACCTTAACGGAAAAGCACTTTTAAAAGCGTGTAATGCGTTGCTTGAGAGATTGAAAACTGTTGTTTCAGAAGAATATAATGTAAATAAGAATTCCGTTGAAATAATAGGTGAAACGATTCATATTAACAACAAAAAAACAAGTTTAGTTTGGAATGAACTCATAGCAAAAGCAATGCTAAAACGCGTTGCTTTAACCGAAAATGCACATTATGCAACACCAACAATTCACTTTGATAAAACCAAGGAAAAAGGACATCCTTTTGCGTATCATGTTTACGGAACAGCAATTGTAACCACAACTGTAGATTGCACTCGTGGAACCTACATTTTAGATTCGGTTAAAATTGTCCACGATTACGGAAAAAGTATGAGTAAAGGCATCGATTTAGGTCAAGTTGAAGGTGCTTTAGTGCAAGGTATAGGCTGGATGACTATGGAAGAGATTGCGTATAATAAAGATGGTAAATTACTCTCGAATGCTTTATCGACATATAAAGTTCCAGATATATTTTCGGTTGCAAAAACTATTGATGTTTTACCTTTAGAAACAAAAGGAAATGATATGGCAATTTTAAAATCGAAAGCTGTAGGCGAACCTCCTTTAATGTATGGTATTGGTGCTTATTTTGCGATTCAAAATGCGATAAAAGCGTTTAATCCAAACTATAAATTAAAATTTCATGCACCAATGACTCCTGAAAAAGTGTTGATGGGTTTGTATGAATCGTAGTTGTCATTCCTGCGCAGGCAGGAATCTCATCAAAAACAGACTGAAGATTAATAAATTTTATGAATGATTTTCTTATTTATAGCAAACAATGCTTTATCAACAACCAACTTGTTGAAGCAACACTTTACATTAAAAACGAAAAAATTCATCAGGTTATTAAAGGATTGCATACTATTGAAAACATTCCCTTTTTAGATTATGGAAATCTAATTGTAATGCCTGGAATTATTGATGCTCACGTTCATATTAACGAACCAGGACGTGAGGATTGGGAAGGTTTTGAAACTGCTACAAAAGCGGCTGCTATTGGAGGAATTACCACACTTATCGAAATGCCTTTAAATGCAAGCCCAGTAACCACAACTGTTGAAAGTTTTAAAATAAAACAAAACGCGGCAACAGGGAAACTCCACGTAAATTGCGGGTTTTATGGAGGCATTATTCCAACAAACGCAAATGATATTGAAGCCTTAATCAACGAAGGTGTTTTTGGCATCAAAGGGTTTTTAACACATTCAGGGATTAATGAATTTCCAAATATTACAAGGGAACATTTAGAGGCTATTGCTCCAGTTTTAAAAAAGTATAATATTCCCTTGTTGTTACATTGTGAATTGAGTGATAATAACGTCCCTAAAGTTAATAATCCTAAAAGTTATCAAGAGTATTTACAATCCAGACCTCAACACTGGGAAACCAACGCGATAGATTTGGCTTTAGAGATTCAAGAACGGTTTGACATAAAAGTTCATATTGTACATTTATCAGCTTCGGAAGGTTTAGAACGTATAAAAAAGCGTAAACAAAAAACCAATAAATTAACAGTTGAAACCTGTTCACATTATTTATATTTTAATGCTGAAAACATTCCAGATGCTTCTCCAATTTATAAATGTGCGCCTCCTATCAGAGAGAAACAAAACAATGATTTACTTTGGAACGCAGTTTTAAATGATGATTTTAATTTTTTAGCTTCAGACCATTCTCCTGCGCCTCCTGAACGAAAACAACTTGAAGAAGGTGATTTTTTTAAAGCTTGGGGAGGAATTTCAGGATTACAATTTACGCTTCCTTTATTATTTTCCGAAGGGAGACAAAGAGGTTTAACACTTGAAAAATTAATTCCGTTGCTCACCGAAAATCCAGCTGAATTTCTTGGATTAGAGCAACAAAAAGGAAAATTACAAGAAGGCTTTGATGCAGATATTACAGTTTGGGATGATTCAGAAACTTTTACAATTACCGAGGAAATCATTCAGCATAAACATAAAGCTACACCTTATTTAAACGAAACACTTTTTGGAAAAGTTATTCATACATTTGTTAATGGTGTACAAGTGGTTGAAAACGGTAAATTAAAAATCCATCGACAAGGAAAATTATTACTTAATAAAATAGAACGCAGATGACGCAGATTCGGCTGATTTACACTGATAACTAATAAACATTACGCAAAGAAAAAAAACATATTTTATCATAAAAGATCAGCGTCATCAGCGTTCCATAAAAAATAATAAATGACAGAAGAAAAACTAAAAAAATACACAGACCTCGCTTCCGAAAAAATTGGAGGACAAGTTCTCTATTGCACAGACGATTTTTTTGCCGAAAAAGAAAACCTCATTAAAGAAGGTCGAGGTGTTTTTATTCCAGATAAATATACCGACCATGGAAAATGGATGGATGGATGGGAATCCAGACGAAAACGCACCGAAGGTCATGATTGGGCAATTATAAAATTAGGTGCAGAAGGCATTATTAAAGGCTTTGATATAGACACCAATCATTTTTTAGGAAATCATCCACCTTTTGCTTCGGTTGAAGCCATTAATTTAGGTAATGAAAATTTATTTTGGAGCAAAGCAGATGATTTAGAATGGGAGGAAATTCTGCCAAAATCAAATTTAGATCCTGGCAGCCAGCATTTCTTCGAAATTGATTCAGATAAAGTTTATACACATGTTCGTTTACACATTTATCCTGATGGAGGTGTTGCTCGTTTTAGAGTATATGGCGAAGTTTTTAAGGATTGGAAAACAATAAATCCCGACGATATTATTGATCTTGCTTTGTCAACAAATTGTGGCAAGGCATTATCTTGTAACGATATGTTTTTTAGTGCAATGGATAATTTAATTGCACCAACTACAGGAAAAAATATGGGAGACGGTTGGGAAACAAAACGCAACCGAACACCAAATAATGAAGATTGGGTTACTATCAAACTTGGACATCTAGGAACAGTTCAAAAAATAATTGTGGACACCAAACATTTTAAAGGCAACTATCCTGATTCTTGCGCAATTGATGCTTGTGTTTGCACTAATGATGAAGATGTGGTAAATGAAAAAGTAGAATGGTTTTCATTATTGCCAAAACAAAAATTAGAAGCTGATAAAGAACATCACTTTGAAAGCCTTCAAATAAATGAACATAACAATATAACTCATATTAAATTAAAGATTTATCCAGATGGTGGCATTAGCAGATTACGCATTCTCGGAACCATAAAATAGACTGAATGATTGAGATTTTTTTACTTGTAGCTTGGTTAATCATATTCACAATTATAGTTGTTGTAACCTACAAATTACATCACTTAATAAAAATTAATAAAGCTGATAATAATGAAGAAAAAGTAGAAGCGTTACAAACCTCTCAAAATTGGCTTTATGCCTTTTTAGTAATTGCATCAGTTGGTGGCATTGGTATTCTTTATCTATTTTTAAAAGACACTATTTGGGAAAGCCATTTATTCGAATGGCTAAATTTAACTGTTCGTTGGATGCATATCACTTTTGGTATTGCATGGATTGGTGCTTCTTTTTATTTTGTGTTTTTAGAAAACGCCTTAAACCGAACAAAAGATGTAAGAGATGAGTTAGCTGGAAATCTTTGGGCAGTTCATGGTGGAGGATTTTACTATTTAGAAAAGTATAAACTAGCACCAAAAAAAATACCTAAAGACTTACATTGGTTTAAATATGAAGCTTATTTTACTTGGCTTACTGGTTTTTGCTTATTGGCAATTATCTATTATTTTAATGCTAAATCGTATTTAATAGATCCCGAAGTTTTAGATATTAGTACTGCAACTGCAATAAGTATTAGCGTAATTTCTTTAGTAATTGGTTGGATACTATACGACCAAATGTGTAAAAAATTAATTAGCAATAAGATTATTTTCACTATTGCTATGACTGTTTTTTTAATCTTTTTTGCATGGTTTTATGCACAAGTATTTAGTGGTAGAGCAGCTTACATGCATTTTGGAGCTTTACTCGGAACCTTAATGGCTGCCAATGTGTTTTTTATTATCATTCCTGGGCAAAAACGCATGGTAAATGCTGCAAAAAAAGGATTAATGCCAAATCCAGAAGATGGCAAAGCAGCTTTTATACGCTCGTATTCCAACAACTATTTTACGCTTCCTGTATTATTTATTATGATAAGCAATCATTTTCCGAGTACTTTCGGAAATACCTACCAATGGATTGTACTCATAGCAATTACTTTAGGAAGCGCAGGCATAAAACACTATTTAAACCTTAGAGAAAAAGGACAACTTTCCATTTGGGTAATGCCAGTTTCTGTGTTACTTTTGTTATCAGTTGCATTTGTTACAGCTCCTGTAAAACCCAAATATGAGGACTGTAAGGAAACCGTTTCTTTAGAAGAAGTTATTACAATTATTAATAATAGATGTACAGTGTGTCATTCATCAAATCCTACTGATGCTGTTTGGAAAGTGCCACCAAATGGTGTAAAATATGATACAGCAGAACAAATTTATAATTTAAGGGACAAAATTTTTCAGCGTGTTGTTGTGGTTAAAAATATGCCATTTAACAATAACCAAACTGGAATGACCCAAGAAGAACGCGATATAATTAATTGTTGGATAAATCAAGGTGCACCAAAATAAA
>JAKITV010000037.1 GCA_021647885.1 Flavobacteriaceae bacterium
AATGAAGAAGTGATAAAGAAATATTTACAAGATCAAGGGCAGACGAAAATAAATTACACAAAAATTCATTCAAGTCAATTGAGCTTGTTTTGATACCTCGACGGCTCTGCCTCGGGGTAGTTCATTAGCAGCATTACTAACTATTTTCCCGACACTATTAGGGCTATATTTTTCATTATTAGGACTTTCAAATAAATAAACACTTGGCTTCCATTGTTTATAGTAAATTCTTAAATCTTTTAAAGTTTTGATAGAAAGTAGTGTGTAACGATCTTTTCTTCCTTTAGCATCTTGAACTCTTATTAGCATTCTTGAACTATCAATATCAGTAAGCTTAATGTTTAAAAGTTCACTTCTTCTTAATCCAGCTGAATAAAGAAGACTTACAATACAACGATGCTTTATATTATTTGTGTTTTCAATAACCATACGTATATTCTCTTTTGAGAGTACAACTGGAAGTTTTTTGTCTTTCATTGGTCTCTCTATACTATAAAATCTATTAGGCATGCCAAGAACCATTTCATAATAAAATTTGATGCTATTAATAGCTTGGTTAATGTAAGAGTTTGAACGATTGTTCTGTATTAAGAATTGAAGATAGAGTCTAATGTCATTTTCATTCAAATCATCAATAACACTATCATGATAGTGGTTGATAAAATATTCAAAACTAGTAACATATGATTTTACGGTACTATTTGAATATTTTTTTAATTCTAATTTTTGAAGGTAGGATTCTGGACAAAACTTGTAATTGGGAGCACGTTCTCTATTTCTAAACCAAGACACATCAAATGTTTCAGTAAGCTGTTTTGATCTTGATTGTTGAAAAAAGTATTTGGAATTTATCCAAGCTATACCTCTAAAAAGAGAGTATATTCTGTCCAAATTATTTTTAGAGTTTGGTACGTAATACATGTTAAACTCATCACTCCAAGAAATAGATTCAAGTTCTTTTATAATTGCATTAAGTACTTTGTTTGAATAAAATTTCAGACCAATACATTTTTTATTGTCTATAAGAAGATGTTTTAAGGTTATTTGTTGACTAAACTTCATGATATAAGAGTTAATTTCTTAAAACTAATTAATATTAAAATAATAGTTGTACATTAAACGAATAATAGACGTATAGAAGACGACTAAATATATACACCATGAAAGTTAGTAACCATTGTTTGTCTTGCGGGAAATTATTAGAAGGACGATCTGATAAAAAATTCTGCGATCCTTATTGCAAAAGTTCATATCATTATAAAAAATCTATACAAGATGAACCACGGTTTTATAATAAGGTAGATAATCAACTTAGGTTAAATAGAAAAATATTGAAGCATTACAATAAAGCTGGAAAAGCTACTTTAAGAGCAGAAACCATTTTAGAATTAGGATTTGATCCAACCTTTTTTACACATTACTGGAAAAATAAAAAAGGCGATGTCTATTTATTTGTCTATGAATTTGGCTTTTTGAAAAGAAGAGAAGGAAACAAAGAAAAATATGTGCTCATTAAATGGCAAGACTATATGGAAAAAATTAAAAATTAAAAATAACAATTATAGTAGAATTCAAGTAATCTAATTATTTTACCACTAACTAAACTAAGCCTTCATAGATAATAATAAACATTTTGTTTCAAAAGGTAGAAGCTAAATTTAAATAGACTTTACTCAAAATAAAAGAAATAAAGATTTTCAATCTTTTGTAAGTTCAGCATGTTTTTTGAAATTAACTTAATTCATTTCTACAACTTCATGAGTAATAAACCATTGTTTCTTTTTTTTTATATAAATCTTTTTGAAAGTATGTATCTGTAGCTATTTATCAGATTAAGTATTTAAATTTATAATATTGAATCAAATTTCTCTTACTCTTTTATTAATGAATGGTTTTCCAGAGGTCATAACTGTGATCAATAAAACAAATGAAATACTAGTAGATTTAGAGGAAATGTGTGAATGGTAAGATTATTTTTCAATATAATTTTACCAATTTTTAGGTAACATAAATCGAATGTAGAACCAAAGTTTTGATCTAAAAAAAGAAGGGTATTTCTAGCGACAATATTACAGAGTGGATTTTTTCATTTAACTAACGAATTGTATGATATTCTATCATATGGAATTATGCCGATGCTGATTCGATTAAAACTCGTGTAACAGCCGATTTATCCGATCTATGCCTATTGGTTACGAAACAAAAGTATTCAATTGGTTTAGAACAGTATGTTGAATATAAATATGACTGTTAGTTTTGACTTTGAAAATAACAAAAAATGACCAAGTAGAACCTAAATACCGAACTTCATTTTCTCTTCGATAAAGAAGAAAAAACGGAAATTTGTTTTTAAAGATAATTTTTATTAAAAGGTTTGGGTTTTACCTTTTTTAAGGTAATTAAAAATAAAATCAAAAGATATGGTTTGAATTAGTTAACTAAAAGGATTTTATATTAACCTTCAAAAGATTTACCATTACTCTTAAAAGGTAAATTAAAGCAATCTCTTTTAGAAACTCTAACAAGACTCTTTAACAATTGAGAAGAATAAGTACTTAACAATCCCTTTGAATCAGTGAATAATTTCGTTAAAACCTCATATATAGATACCCATATGGAGGGCGTTTACTTAATAACATCTGAAACATAAAAATAATAGGAGTATTGACAATCAAAATGACAAAGTTTTTAAATCTACTTTTCAAAAAATTATAATGAAATCCATTTTTTCATAAAGCATCCTATTAAAAGCAAATAAATATGCTAGTAATATTATTATTTACAGAATATAAAAAGTATTTATTAAATAAACTTGATTTGTCCCGTGAAGAAGGAATAAAACTTAATATTTTTTCAATAAAATTTGAGATTTAAAAAAAGAATATAACTATCTTTCAAAATAGATAATTGATGGTCACAAATTGGTCACACAATTAAACACAAAATCCTAATTAATTATTTTTCAATTAATTAGGATTAATATTGTGACCTGGCTGGGGCTCGAACCCAGGACCCTCTCCTTAAAAGGGAGATGCTCTACCAACTGAGCTACCAGGTCATTAATTTTCTCTAACGAGGGTGCAAATATAAAATGTTTAATTTATATTACAATACTTTTTAAGTATAATTTTTTTGTTTTTTGTTAAGCAAAACAGCTTACTTTTATTAAACTAAACTGAACGATAAAATGAATATAGTTTTATTAGGATACATGGCTTCTGGAAAGACTACAATTGGTAGGGTGTTAGCTAAGAATTTAGGCTATAAATTTATTGATTTAGATGATATAATTGAAGATGGTGAAAAGAATTCCATACAAGAGATATTTAAATTAAAAGGCGAAATTTATTTTAGAAAAAGAGAATCTTTTTATCTAAATAAAGTGTTAAGCAATAATGATAAAATAGTATTATCTTTAGGAGGAGGAACACCATGTTATAGTAATAATATCAATTTTTTAAAAGACTCTAAGAATATTACAACAATATTTTTAAAATCCTCAATCGAAACTATTGTTAAAAGATTAAAGAACGAAAAACATACTAGACCTTTAATTTCTCAAATTGAAACCGAAGAACTATTACAAGAATATATTGGGAAACATTTGTTTGAGCGTATTCCTTTTTATAACCAAGCTGACTTGACTGTTTCAACAGACGATAAGACTATAAAAGAAATAGTTGAAACTATAATTTTTAATTTATTCTAAAATTGCTTTAAAATCGTTGCTATCAAAATTAATATTTACGTGCTCTTTTAATGAAGTAGATAATGAGATTCCTTTAAAGTCGGCTTTTACAGGATATTTTTTGTGATTTCGATTTACTAAAACAGCAGTTTTAAATTGTTTTAGAGGAACATCTAAAAAGTGTTTTACACCATAAATTAAGGTTGTTCCAGAATTTAAAACATCATCGATTAAAACGACAGATTTATTTTTATACTCTTCAACTGGAATAGACGTTTTAATCTCATTTCTAGGATTTCTTTTATCGATAGAAACTTTACAGAGTAATGGTTCAATAGGAGATATTTTTTTAATAACAGTCTTCAGTTTTTTTGCTAAAACATAACCGTTACTGTCAATCCCAGCTAAAATTATGTCGTTCTCATTTACATTACTTTCATAAATCTGATAAGCAATACGTTTTATTTTATGGACAATCTCTTCGTGAGTTAGTATTATATTATTGGTAACTGTCATTTAATCTTTTTTATGTTTAATATATAAAATTACTCATTTTCGTCATGAAAACCATCAATATCCCTTCGGTCTTTTTTTGTTGGTCTGCCAACACCCTTTTTTCGGTAATAGTCTTTAGAATACTTTAATAATTCTTGTGCTTCAAATTGCTTTTTTGGAGTAGTATCTGTCCTATAGATATCAACTAGTTTTGCACTAATTCTACTTAAAGGAATATTATTTACAGTTAATTGATAATTTATTTGATTCTTTCTTAATACAATCTTATCCAAAGAATAAACTTCTCTACTGGGTTTAGCAATATCATTGTTTATTTTTACGTGTCCTTTTTTGCAAGCAGTTGTTGCTAAAGTTCTTGTTTTATAATATCTAACACACCATAAATACTTGTCGATACGCATACAATTTATTGTGAAAACTACGTTAATGTTGTTGTGCAAAATTACATTTTAATTGTATCTTGCACCTCAAAAATATGCATTTATGAAAATTAAAAGAGTTTTATTAATCACTTTATGTGTGATTATTGGTTTTGTGTCCTGTAGTAAGGACGATAATAGAGATGATCCAATAATTGTAGATCTAAGAGATAGAGCAGAACAACAAGTTATAGATAGAGATTCTTTAATAGGATATTTAGAAACCCATTATTATAATTCTAGTGTTTATGTAGGTAATCCAAATCCGTCAATAAATGATTTAGTAATTACTGAACTTCCTGATGGAGAATCAGTACCTGCAGATCACACACTTTTGATTGATGCTATAGAAATTAAAACTACAGTTTTTGAAGCAGATTACGAATATTATATTTTGAGATTAAATCAAGGAGGAGGAGTTGATAGACCAAATTTTTCTGATGATGTTAGAGTAATTTATACTGGAAATTTGTTAGATGAAGAAGTTTTTGATAGTGCTGTAACTCCAACAGATTTTGATTTAGTTAATCCAAATATAATCTCTGGTTGGCGGAAAGTGTTTCCAAGTTTTAATGTGGCAGAATCTTTTATTGAACCTGGAGATGGAACAATAAGTTTTTCTAACGTTGGTGTTGGAGTTATGTTTTTACCTTCTGGTTTAGGTTTCTTTTCTAGCATTCAGAATGGTATTCCTGCCTATTCACCATTAATATTTAAATTTGAATTATACCAAAGTGAAATCAATGATCATGATAGTGACGGAGTTCCTTCTTATCTAGAAGATATTGATGATGATGGCGAAGTGTTTAATGACGATACTGATGAAAATGGTATTCCAAATTATTTTGATGTTGACGATGATGGAGATGGTGTGTTGACTATTAATGAGCTTGAACATAAAGAGTATATTGTAGATACGAATGAAGGAGAGCAAGAACCAATTCTTGATGCTGATGAATTTGAAATTAGCAGATCAGAAAATTTAGGAGTTATTACAATTAATACAGTTAAAATTATGGATTCCAATAATGATGGTTTGGCAGATTTTCTTGATGAGAATATAACCATAAACTATAATGAAGAAGATTAAAAAAGAGCCGCTTAAAGTGGCTCTTTTTTTTATTCAAATTCTTATTATAATGCTATAGATAAACTCAAAATAAGTTGACTTGGTCTAGTGTCTAACCTACTCGTATCAATATTATTATTGTTTAAAAATTGTGCTTCATTATTGCTAAAGCCTCTTTCATACCTCACATCAATGGCAAATTTTTTAAAATTGATTGCAGCTCCAAAATTAAGCCCAACTGTAATATCATTTTCTAGATTATCTATAGAGATTCCATCAAATTCAGAATCAAGAATATACTGGAAAGAAGGACCAGCAAACACGCTTATTGGTCCAATAACTTTTATGCCTACTAGAAGAGGAGCATCTATTTTTTGCATTTTAAAGTCACTATTATTATAGTCACTTTTAGTATTGGTATAAACCAGTTCTGGTCTAAAATATAAGGTATTACCAAGTTTACCAAAGACACCTATATGAAAACCTATATTTCTATCTGGATTTTGGGCTGTGGCATTAATAGATTCAAAATAATCTCCGTTGGCATTATAGTTTAAACCAGCTTTAATTCCATAGGAAGAATCGGATTGTGACCAAACAAAAATACTAGAACTTGTAAATACTAATAATAAAATAATTTTTTTGAAATTTTTCATAATTGTTCATTTTAAGATTTTGATTTATACTATCAAAAACGCTGATAAACAATTATTATTTTCTCTTGGTAACTATTTCTACAGCTTTTATAATTGCGTTACTATTTAAACCATATTTTTCCATAAGTTGTTCTGGAGTACCAGATTCTCCAAAAGTATCTTTAGTAGCAACAAATTCTTGAGGAGTTGGTTTGTGTTGAGATAACACTCTAGCTACACTTTCACCTAAACCACCAAGGTAGTTATGCTCTTCGGCTGTAACAATACATCCAGTTTTACTAACAGAATCTAAAATAGCCTTGTCATCTAGTGGTTTAATGGTATGAATATTGATTACTTCAGCCGAAATTCCTTTTTCGTGCAGCACTTTTGAAGCTTCTAAAGCTTCCCAAACCAAATGTCCTGTAGCTACAATGGTAACATCTGTACCTTCTGTGAGTTTTAAGGCTTTTCCTATTTCAAATATTTGATTTTCTGAGGTAAAATTAGCAACTTTTGGTCTTCCAAAACGGAGATATACAGGACCATGATGTTTTGCAATAGCAATAGTTGCTGCTTTGGTTTGATTGTAATCACAAGTATTAATTACAGTCATGCCAGGAAGCATTTTCATTAACCCAATATCTTCTAATATTTGATGCGTTGCACCATCTTCACCTAAAGTTAATCCAGCATGAGAAGCACAAATTTTTACATTTTTATCAGAATAAGCTACACTTTGGCGAATTTGATCGTAAACACGTCCAGTAGAAAAGTTTGCGAAAGTTCCAGTAAAAGGTATTTTTCCACCAATAGTCATTCCTGCCGCAATTCCAATCATATTGGCTTCGGCAATTCCTACTTGAAAAAAACGTTCTGGATGGTTGGCTTTAAAATCATCCATTTTTAATGAGCCAATTAAATCGGCACATAGTGCTACAACATTCTCATTTGTTTTTCCCAATTCGGTTAATCCAGCTCCAAAACCAGAGCGTGTATCTTTATTTCCTGTATTTGTGTATGTTTTCATATTTATGTCCACGAAGGTGGATATCTTTTTAATTAAACGGAATCATTTTTATTAGTTGTATTTAGAAAAATTTAATAATCGCCTAATGTTACAGGATTTTGGTTTAAACCAATTGCTAATTGTTCATCGTTAGGTGCTTTTCCATGCCAAGCATGTGTATGCATCATAAAATCGACACCATTTCCCATTTCAGTTTTTAGTAATACACATACAGGTTTACCTTGTCCAGTTTTTGTTTTGGCTTCAGCCATACCTTTTAAGATAGCATCAATATTATTTCCTTCTTCTATTTCTAAAACAATCCAACCAAAGGCTTCAAATTTTTCCCTAACATTTCCAAGAGGTAAAACATCGTCTGTTGTACCATCAATTTGTTGACCGTTTAAATCTATAGTTGCTATAATGTTATCAACGTTTTTACCTGCTGCATACATCATAGCTTCCCAATTCTGCCCTTCTTGTAATTCGCCATCACCATGAAGACTGTAAACTAAATGATCATCATTATTTAGCTTTTTTGTTTGTGCTGCACCAATAGCAACTGACATGCCTTGACCTAGCGACCCAGATGCAATTCTAATTCCTGGTAAGCCTTCATGTGTTGTTGGATGACCTTGGAGTCTTGTGTTTAATAATCTGAAAGTGTTTAATTCTTCAACAGGAAAATAACCAGATCTTGCAAGCACACTATAAAAAGCTGGTGAAATATGTCCATTAGAAAGGAAGAAAAGATCTTCGTCTATACCATCCATATTAAATCCTTCTTTTCGTTCCATGATTTCACTATAAAGTGCTACCAAAAATTCGGCACAACCTAGAGAACCACCTGGATGACCAGAATTTACTTTGTGTACCATTCGTATAATATCTCTACGTACTTGAGTTACTAAATCTTCTAATTGCTGTGTGTTTGGCATATTTAAATAGTTAATTTTTCAGCACCAAAAATAGAGTTTTAAATAAGTTAAACAAAAAGAGATTATTAGCACTTATTAACGATTTGGTTGATTTGCTAACAATTTGATTGAAAATAATTCCTTGATGTAATTCATCAAGGCTTCTGTTAAAATTGTCATTCCTGTTAAAACAGGAATCCATATCTACAGTTAGACAAATTTTAATTAAGTGTTTAAGAAAATATTGCAGTATAGTTAATTATCTTTGCTCGCAGAATAAAAAAATATGTTTTTCAAACTAAAAGGGAAAGATACTCAAAGCAAAGCTAGAGCAGGAGTTATAACAACAGATCATGGTGTAATTGAAACACCAATTTTTATGCCTGTTGGTACTGTTGCTTCTGTAAAAGGAGTACACCAACGTGAGCTGAAAAATGATATTAATCCAGATGTTATACTTGGCAATACTTACCATTTATTTTTAAGACCTCAAACAAGTATTCTCGAACAAGCAGGTGGATTGCATAAATTTATGAATTGGGATAGAAGTATTTTAACCGATTCAGGAGGATATCAAGTGTATTCGTTATCCGATAATAGAAAGATTAAAGAGGAAGGTGTTAAATTTAAATCGCATATAGATGGAAGTTACCATACGTTTACACCAGAAAATGTAATGGAAATTCAACGTAGTATTGGAGCAGATATTATTATGGCTTTTGATGAATGTACGCCTTACCCTTGCGATTACAATTATGCAAAACGATCTATGCACATGACACATCGTTGGTTAGATAGATGCATAAATCATTTAGAAAAAACACCTTTAAAATACGATTATAATCAAGCATTTTTTCCTATTGTACAAGGCAGTACTTATAAAGATCTACGAGAACAATCGGCAGAGTATATTGCAAATTCTGGAGCATTAGGAAATGCTATTGGTGGCTTATCGGTTGGAGAACCTGCCGAAGAAATGTATGCCATGACAGACGTAGTTTGCAACATTCTGCCAGAAGATAAGCCAAGATATTTAATGGGAGTAGGTACACCAATCAATATTCTGGAAAATATTGCGTTGGGAATAGATATGTTCGACTGTGTAATGCCAACACGTAATGCCAGAAACGGCATGTTATTTACAGCTCATGGCACCATAAATATTAAAAATAAAAAATGGGAAGATGATTTTTCTCCAATAGATGACATGGCAATTACATTTGTAGATACAGATTATAGTAAGGCGTATCTAAAACATTTGTTTAGTGTAAACGAACTTTTAGGAAAACAAATAGCAACCATTCATAATCTTGGGTTTTACTTATGGTTGGTTCGAGAAGCCAGAAAGCATATATTAGCAGGAGATTTTAGTATTTGGAAAGATAAAATGGTTAAACAAATGGATAAGCGTTTGTAACATATGAAGATTTTAGATTGGTACATATTAAAACGCTATTTAATCACATTTGTGTTAATGCTATTACTGTTTATTCCTATTGGAATTACAGTAAATCTTGCTGAAAAAATAGATAAAATTTTAGAGCATGATGTCCCTTTTGATGTTGTTGCACAGTATTATCTGGATTTTACAATATATTTTGCAAACCTATTATTCCCATTATTCTTATTTCTTTCTGTAATTTGGTTTACTTCCAAGTTAGCTAATAATACAGAGGTTATTGCTTTTTTAAGCTCTGGTGTATCTTTTTCACGTTTTTTAAGACCTTATTTTATAGGAGCATCTATTGTTGCAATATTTGCATTGGTATTAGGTATGTTTTTAGCACCACACGCCAGTAAGGGATTTAATGAATTTTCCTTTAAATACCTTAAGGGCAATAAAAAGGATAAAGTCACTCAAAATTTATATAGACAGATAAATAATAATGACTATATATATGTAAGTAGTTTTGATACAAAAAGAAAACAAGGCAATAACTTTACTTTAGAGCATTTTGTAGATAACACTTTAGTATATAAGATAGAGGCAAGTAATATTCGGTATATTGAAAAAGATACTACTTATAGATTAACTAATTATGTTAAAAGGATTATTGGAGAAGGCGATGATATATTAATTAAAAAAAGAAAAATGGATACTCTCTTTTCGTTCGATTTAGAAGATTTAACGCCAGTACAATATATTGCCGAAACCTTAAGTTATAAAGAACTTAATGCCTTTATTAAGAAAGAAGAATCAAGGGGCTCATCTAATATAAGCAGATATAAAGTAGTACAATATAAAAAATGGAGCTTACCAGTTTCGGTATTTATATTAACTGTAATTGCAGTTGCAGTATCTTCTATTAAACGCAGAGGAGGAATGGGCGTAAATCTTGCATTTGGTATTTTTATAGCTATGATTTATGTCTTTTTTGATAAGGTTTTTGGTGTTATGGCTCAGCAATCAGATTTTCCTCCTATAATAGCAGTTTGGTTTCCTAATCTTGTTTTTGGTATTTTAGCAATATATCTGCTATATAATGCAAAAAGATAAACTAAAGAATTACTTACATCTTCATTTACTGGTATTTATTGCAGGATTTACGGCTATTTTGGGAGAACTCATTTCTATAAATGCCGTCCCATTGGTTTGGTATAGAATGGTAATTGCAACAATCTTGATGTTACTATTCATAAAATTTAGAAAGATAAATATTTCTATAAGCTTTAAGACATTTGTTAAGTTTGCTATTGCCGGAATTATTATAGCATTACATTGGATTACATTTTTTGAGTCAATTAAGCAATCAAACATATCTATAGCTTTAGCTATGTTTTCTACTGGTGCATTTTTTGCGTCTTTAATTGAACCTATTTTTTTTAAGCGGAAAATAGTTTGGTACGAAATCCTTTTTGGGATCCTAATTATTTTTGGTGTAATACTTATAACGAAGGCAGAGTTGCAATATATTAATGGCATTATTTTAGGCATTTCGGCAGCATTGTTTTCTACGTTATTTGCTGTTATTAACGGAAAATTTGTAAAACGCTATTCGGCTTCAGTCATTTCTATTTACGAATTTATTTCGGGTGTTTTTTTTATATCCATGTTTATCATTTTTTTTGGTGAAGGTTTTAGTTTTGAGTTTTTCAATTTAAGTGGTTCTGATTGGACATACCTTTTTATTTTAGCCTCGATTTGTACAGCCTATGCATTTATTGCTGCAGTACATGTTATGAAATATATAAGTCCATATACAGTAGTCTTATCCTATAATTTGGAACCTATTTATGGAATTGTTTTAGCAATAATTCTATTCCCTCAAAAAGAAAAAATGAGTACTGAATTTTATATTGGTGTAGTAATTATTATTAGTACAGTAATACTCAACGGAATACTAAAAAATTCAAATAAATTAAAAAGACGAGTGTCTTAATAAGCAAAGACAATTAAAGTTTTATATTTGTAGGCTAACTACTAATCTAAAAGTTCTATGGAATATTTAGAATTTGAGCTCCCAATTAAAGAATTAGAAGACCAACTGCAAAAGTGTCTACTAATAGGTAACGAAAGCGATGTAGATGTTACTGAAACCTGTAAACAAATAGAAAAAAAATTAGCCGAAACAAAAATTAATATATACAAAAACCTAACTTCTTGGCAACGTGTACAAATGTCACGTCATCCTAATAGACCTTATACATTAGATTATATAAATGCTATTCTTGGAGAGACGTTTCTAGAACTTCATGGTGATAGAAATTTTAAGGACGATAAGGCAATGATTGGTGGTTTAGGTAAAATTGGAGACCAATCTTATATGTTTATAGGACAACAAAAAGGATATAATACCAAAACGAGACAGTATCGAAATTTTGGTATGGCAAACCCAGAAGGTTATAGAAAAGCACTTAGGTTAATGAAATCTGCCGAGAAATTTGGTATTCCTGTCGTTACACTTATAGATACTCCAGGAGCTTATCCTGGAATAGAAGCCGAAGAACGTGGACAAGGTGAAGCTATTGCTAGAAATATTTTAGAAATGACACGTTTAAAAGTACCAATTATTAATGTGATAATTGGAGAAGGTGCTTCTGGCGGAGCTTTGGGTATTGGTGTAGGTGATATTACATTAATGCTGGAAAACACGTGGTATTCTGTAATTTCTCCCGAATCTTGCTCTTCTATTTTATGGAGAAGTTGGGAGTTTAAAGAGCAAGCTGCCGAATCTTTAAAGCTTACAGCAAAAGATATGAAGAAAATGAAACTGGTAGATAAAATAATTAAAGAACCTCTTGGTGGTGCGCAAAGAGATAGAGAAAAAATGTTTATTACTGTTAGTACTGCAATTGTAAATGCTTATAACGAATTTAAAAACTTATCACCAAAAGAATTGGTCAAAAAACGTATGGATAAATATTCTCAAATGGGAGTGTTTAATACCTAATCCTTTATTAATCACTTATTAAAAATTTCTCAAGTTTTTTTATTTGATTTTTTTACTACTATTAACAATATTTTTAACTTATTAACAGTTAAATTGTTAACTTTTGGTTAATAACGTAGTATCTTAATCATTACAATTTATTTACATTTGCTTTCATGAATCAACCAAAACAAGTACAAGGCTTTAAAGTAGAAAAAAGCACTATTATAAATCTAGAAAAAGGTAAAATCCCTCCACAAGCACTTGATTTAGAAGAAGTTGTGCTTGGAGCAATGATGATTGATAAGAAAGGGGTTGATGAGGTAATAGATATTTTAAGTCCCGAAGCATTTTATAAAGAGGCACATCAATATATTTTTGAAGCTATTTTTAGGTTATTCGAAAATAGCCAACCAATCGACTTATTAACTGTTTCTAGTCAACTTAAAAAAGATAGCAGATTAGATTTAGCTGGAGGTGATTTTTACTTGATTTCTTTAACTCAAAAAGTATCTTCTTCGGCACATATAGAGTTTCATGCACGTATTATTTTACAGAAATTTATTCAGCGTAGCTTAATAAAAATTTCAAACGAAATCATTGAAGATTCTTATGATGAAACCAAAGATGTTTTCGACCTTTTGGATAACGCAGAAGCAAAATTATACGAGGTAACGCAAGGCAATATCAAAAAATCTTCAGAAACGGCTCAAGATTTAGTAATCCAAGCAAAAAAGAAGATTGAAGATATTTCTAACAAAGAAGGGATGAGCGGTATTCCTTCAGGCTTTGACAAATTAGATAAATTAACTTCAGGCTGGCAGGAAAGCGATTTAATTATTATTGCGGCACGTCCAGGTATGGGAAAAACAGCCTTAACCTTGTCTATGGCGAGAAATATTGCAGTAAACCAGAATATTCCTGTAGCATTTTTCTCTTTAGAAATGGCTTCAATACAATTAATAACAAGACTTATTTCTTCCGAAACTGGATTGTCTTCCGAAAAATTAAGAACAGGACGATTAGAAAAACATGAGTGGGAACAACTTAATGTAAAGGTTAAAGGATTAGAGAAAGCACCTTTGTTTATAGACGATACACCATCACTTTCCATTTTCGATTTAAGAGCAAAAGCAAGACGTTTAGCATCTCAACATGGCATTAAATTAATTGTTGTAGATTATTTGCAATTAATGACTTCTGGTGGAGGAATGAAAGGAGGAAACAGAGAGCAAGAAATTTCTACAATTTCGCGTAACCTTAAAGCTTTGGCAAAAGAATTGAGTATTCCCGTAATTGCATTATCACAATTATCTCGTGCTGTAGAAACTCGTGGTGGCAGTAAGCGACCTTTGCTGTCTGACCTTCGTGAATCTGGAGCGATAGAGCAGGATGCAGATATTGTATCGTTTATCTATAGACCAGAATACTACAAAATTGATGAATGGGACGATGAAGAACGTACACCAACCGAAGGACAAGCAGAGTTTATTGTTGCCAAACATAGAAATGGTGGTTTAGATAGTATTAGGATGAAGTTTGTTGCTCATCTTGGTAAGTTTGAAAATTTAGACGATTTCGATTCGCCTTTCGAATTCCATTCTAAAATGAACGCTGCTGCAAACGATGATACCTTTAAGCCAGATAATTTCCCATCTACAGATGATGCCTTTGGTGCTCCAGGTGATAATGATGATGTACCGTTTTAGTTTTTAATCCTTATATTTTTCTTAAAGGGTTTCTCATAACAATATTTTAAACTAACTTTGATTACTTGTTATAAAAAGAAAAGATCACCTTATGTTAGACCAAAGACGCACCACTAATATACTGTTACTAATTATAGTAATTCCTTTGGTGTTTTATTTGCTGAAAATATTGTCTTTTATTTTTATTCCTTTGGTATTCTCAATGTTTATTGCATTATTGTTTTTACCACTAATGCGTTGGTTGGGCAAACGTAAAGTGCCAAAATTAGTGAGTGTCATTTTTGTGATTTTATTAATTGTAGGTGGATTAAAAATAGGAATAGAAGTAATCCAGTTATCCAGCAAACAGATTATTGCTTCGGATACTGCATTTTTTGATAAAGCTGAAATCAAGCTCTCCAATCTAATGGTCTACATGGAAGATACCTTTGGTCTAGAATTCCAAAAAGATGAAAATGTATTGTCACAATTTATTCAAAAAGATAACATAGGCTCTACAGTAGATTTTTTAAGAAAGTTTTTGACCATGATTTTAATGACAGCATTTTTTATTGTCTTATGGTTAGCAGAATCCATTAACATACATAAAGTTTTAAATAGTATTATTTTAAAGCGGAGACACGCATCTATAAAGGCTTTTATGAAAATAGAAAAAGACCTGATTACCTTCATTAAAGTTAAGTTTCTGGTTAGTTTATTCACAGGAATTGGCACTGGATTAGCTTGTTTGTTTTTTGATGTGAGCTTTCCTATTTTTTGGGGACTCTTTGCTTTTGTAATCAATTTTGTGCAAATGGTTGGTTCTTTTATATCAGTTATTTTGTTATCATTGTTTGCTTTTGTAGAGCTGGACCCAACAAGTACTTTGTTCTTTTTTATAGTTTCAATAACAGGAGTTCAAGTATTGTTTGGAGCGATTTTAGAACCTATTTTTATGGGAAAATCATTTTCGATAAATATTATAACTGTTTTGGTTATGCTCATGTTTTGGGGTTTTCTTTGGGGAGTTCCAGGTTTAATAATGGCAATACCAATTACTGTATTTATTAAAATTATTTTAGAGCAATTTTCGAGTACTAAAAGGTTGGCCAATTTACTTTCTGGGTAACATTCTCTGGTGGAATAGAATAAGTTCAATCCCTAATATTTCCTTAAAGAATATTTACTAGTACTTTTTTTAAGTATATTTCAAGCTGAAAAGAATATAGATAAAAGAACAAAGACTATAAGATATGTTGAGAAGTCTTGATTCTAACAGCAAAGCGGTCTATTATCTATTCTCTAAAAAACAAATTTTGAAAAAGAACTTGCTCATATTTTTATCTCTATTTATTGGGTTTCAATCCTACGCATCCTACATTCTTATTCCTATGGATGCAGTAAGCCAAAAAAACCATCTTAAAGCCTATGGTATTACCTTTTGGACTTTAGAGAAACAACAAAAAGTAAAATGGTTGCTAAATTATCGAGGTGGCTCTTTTTTACTACCGGATTTTGAAGAGATACAAAAAGAATGTCAAATTCGTGGTGTGTCTTTTGAAGTGATTAGCGATTCTAAAGCTGAAAGCATTCTTACCGAAATTAGCAGTCCGAGTAAAAACATGGAAGCTGTAGTTTTAGAAAAAGCACCAAAAATTGCCGTCTATACACCTTATGGAAAACAGCCTTGGGACGATGCAGTAACTATGGTGTTAACTTATGCCGAAATCCCTTATGAAACTATTTATGACGAAGAAGTTTTAAATGATGCACTCTTGTTATTCGATTGGTTACACCTACATCATGAAGATTTTACAGGACAATTTGGAAAATTTTATAGGACTTATAGAAGTGCACCTTGGTATATTAAAGAAAAAAAAGACGCTGAAGCTTTAGCTAGAAAACTAGGATACGATAAAGTGTCTCAAGAAAAGCTTGATGTCGCACTTAAAATTAGAGATTATGTAGTTGGAGGTGGTTTTATGTTTGCAATGTGTAGTGCAACCGATAGTTTTGATATTGCATTATCAGCCGAAGGTATAGATATATGCGAACCAATGTTTGATGGCGATGGAAGTGATGCCAGTTACCAAAGTAAGATAGACTACAATAAAACATTTGCTTTTAAAGATTATATACTGGAGAGAAACCCTAATATTTATGAATTTTCTTCTATAGATATGACAGCTAAAAGACGCATTCCAAAGCTAACAGATTATTTTACTTTGATGGATTTTTCAGCAAAATGGGATCCTGTTCCAACCATGTTATGCCAAAACCATACTGCTCTCGTTAAAGGGTTTATGGGACAAACAACTGCTTTTACAAGAGATCAAATAAAATCTAATGTATTGGTAATGGGAGAAAACAAAACCAATGGCGAAGCGAGATACATACATGGTACAAAAGGCAAAGGTTTTTTTACGTTTTATGGAGGTCACGATCCCGAAGATTATACACATAGAGTAGGTGATCCAAAAACCGAATTGGAATTGCATCCAACTTCTCCAGGATATCGATTAATACTTAATAATGTGCTATTTCCTGCTGCACGAAAAAAGAAGCAGAAAACCTAAAAATGCCTTCTTTTATGAGGCTAAAATCCTTAACCGAGTTTTAAAATTTAAATGTATTCATATTAATAAATGAAATATTATCAAAAAGAAATAAAACTACAACCATATTCAAGGGGATTTCATTTAATTACTGATATTATAATTGATTCTATTCCAGAAATAAATCAAATTAATATTGGACAGCTACAGGTTTTTATAAAACACACATCTGCAAGTTTAACAATTAATGAAAATGCAGATGCAACAGTACGAACAGACTTTGAAAGTCATTTTAATGTTATGATTCCAGAGAATGCTTCCTATTACAAGCATACATATGAAGGATCAGATGATATGCCAGCACATATAAAATCTTCTTTACTTGGTGCTTCAATACAAATACCTATTACAAAAGGTAAAATAAATTTAGGAATTTGGCAAGGCATTTATCTATGTGAACATAGAAATCATGGAGGTTCTAGAAATATAGTTTTAACAGCTTTTGGAGAATAAAAAAATCCGATTCTTTAAAAAACTATAGATAGAAAACGAATAGGATTTTTATTTTATCCTTCTAGGTTTAGGCATTGGGTTTGAATTTATTTCAGGAATTATTTTTTTACGCATCATGGCTTTGTCTTTAAAATGTCTTGATATTTCATAAGTTTTTTCAGTATAGTCGTTTTTACCATTTCCCTTATTATGATAAAATATTTTAATTGAAGCGCAATTTTTATGTTCAAAAATTTGATTAAGCATAGTCCTATCTGATAAACCACAGGAGTGACCTATAATATAAACTTGGAAATAATTAGAATCGATGAAACGAATAAGATTATGGTAATTTTGAGTTTTAAAATATTTAAAGGATTTAATGTGTCTGAATAATTTGTTATCGTTTTCCTTTTCAAACTCTAAATAATTTTCGTCAAGTTCGTCACCAAACCCAAAAATTATTGGATTTTCTTTTTTATTTAATTCACCATGAATAAAATTATGATAAACATTTTTAATTTTTCTCGATGTGTCTTCATAGTTGAAAATTGTATCAGTATAATTAAAGTTTAAAAGGTATAGAGAGTCTGGAATGATACTTTTTTCTAAGTTAATGGTAACAATTTCTTCCTTTTTTATAACCTCAGTAAAAAGGTCAATATAATTTCTTCCTCGAAACATTATATTATCTGAAGTTGCCATGGTTAAATAAGCTTCTAGTTTTTCACTTAGGTAATCAAGATCATTGTTCAAATTATTAGTTAAATTTTCATCTCTTTTTTTTAAACTTAATTTTAATAACTGATAATATTCATTTTCAATATCTACCCAATCATTATTGGATCCAAGTTTTTCTAATATTCTTTCTAATAGTTTAGATTTAAACCGAACGACAGAAATCCTATGATTTTGGATTCTCATTAATTCATCATAAACTTCATTAATATTATTTTTTATGTTTCTACTTCCAGCAAGCTGTTCAGCTCCTTTATATTCTATACTGATTAATTGATCATCAAATTCATTGTTTAAATAAAATTTATTAATCATTTCATTTAAATAATGAAATAAAAAATCTGTATATTTTGTATTATAACCATGAGCTAAATCGAATCCATTTCCAATTAATATCAATCTATTAATCGAGTATATTGGTTTTTCTTTAGGGTAATTACAAGTTGGATCTGGATATACTCCTAACATAAATTTAAAATTTTAAATAAAGATATAAAAAATCCGATTCTCCCGATAGCCATCGGGAATGAATCGGATTTTTTTATAAAATTAATGTGTCCCTAAATTGCAACCACATGTATCTCTTGTAAAACTCTGGCTTTCTTCATGCCAAGGAAAAGCGGCATTGTATTTAGAATTTTCCCAATAGAATTTAGTTCTTGTTTTGGGCTCGTTACCAATTTCGTTCATGGTACTGGTGTCATACATTCTACCATTAATCATCGTATAAATAATACTTTCAGAATTTCGAATATCTTCCAAAGGGTTTTTATCCATTACAATTAAATCGGCTAATTTTCCAACCTTTAAAGAACCAATATCTTTACTTGCTCCAATATAGTCTGCACCATTAATTGTAGCAGCTTTTAGGGCTTCCATGTTAGTCATTCCGCCTTGAGCTAACATCCATAGTTCCCAATGTGCTCCTAGACCTTGTAGTTGTCCATGTGCTCCAAGATTAACTTTTACACCAGCATCTGATAACGCTTTACAAGTTTCAGAAACTAAAATATGACCATTTTCATAATCTTCTTGCGGGATTTTCATGCGATATCTCGAACGTGCATCAATAATACTTCTTGGTGTATATTTTAATAATTTTTCATTTTCCCAAACATTAGTATGTTCATACCAATAAAATTCGCCATTAATTCCGCCATAATTTACAATAAGGGTTGGTGTGTAACCAACGTTGCTATTTCCCCAAAGTTCTAGGACATCTTTATAGACTGGAGCAACAGGAATGTTATGTTCAATTCCAGTATGTCCATCCATAACCATCGTTATATTATGGTAGAAGGTAGAACCACCTTCTGGAACAACAAAAATGCCTTCTTCTCGAGCTGCTTGTAATACTTGCTGACGTTGGTCACGTCTTGGTTGGTTATAACTCTTAACAGAAAGTGCACCAAAAGCTTTGGTTCGTCTAATGGAAGAACGCGCATCATCTAAACTATTAATTACTGCTTTAAAATCGCCATCTGCTCCGTAAAGTATAAATCCAGTAGAATAGAGTCGTGGTCCTACTAAAGTTCCGTTTTTTTGTAATTCGGATAAAGCAAAAACAGTTTCAGTATTTGCAGAAGGATCATGTGCAGTAGTAACACCAAAGGCTAAATTTGCATAGAATTGCCAATGTTTTTGAGTTGTAAGTCCATAGCGAAAACCTCCAATATGTGCATGTGCATCTACTATTCCTGGCATAATAGTTTTCCCTGTAACGTCATAAACTTTAGCGCTAGAAGGGATTTTAATTTCTGAAGTGTTTCCTATAGATTCAATTTTATTGTCTTTAATAATGATAGTTCCGTTTTCTATCACTTCATTGCCTTCCATTGTAATTATTCGTGCACCTTTTAATGCAATAATACCATTAGGTTTATCAGTTTTAACATTAAGATTTATTTTAATTCCGTTTTCTACGATAGATTTGGTTTCTTCTGAAGCATTAGCTGAAAAATATTCATTCCCTAAAGTCCAATGAATTTTTTTACTGTCTTTGGACCAATGTAAATTTATTCCAGCATCTTTAGAGATTTGTGTAATAGGAACAAACTTCTTTTTATCAGGAGTATCAAAATTTATTGTTTTACCAGATTTTGGCATTGGCGCCAAATACACTTTATGTAAATGTTGGAGCGCAATCCAATTGCCATCAGGACTTGGTAATAATCGATTTCCGTGTTTTGATTTAACTAAAATTCTTTCGTCTTTGCCATTTAAATCTACACTCTTTAATTCTTTAGTTAGAGGTCCAAAAAACATGCCTCCTTTTTGATAAAGGATGCGATTGTCGTTTGCACTATACATAGGAAAATCACCTTCTTTAGTTATAAACTTTGTATTGGAACCATTAGAATTCATTGTATAAAGACCAGATTTTTTTGAAAATGCCCTGCCTTGTTCATTATTACCACTTTCTTTTCTATATACAATCTGTTTTCCGTTATGCGAGTAGGATGGATTTCTATAGATTCCTTTTTGGGATGTTAGTTTTATTGGAGTGCCTCCATGTAACGGAACTTTATAAATGGCTCCAAGATTTTCATCATTCCAAGTTACATAAGCAATGGTTTTTCCATCAGGAGAAAAGTTTGGCTCAAACTCAAAATCAGTTCCTGTAGTTAAACGTTTTGGTGTTCCGTTGGGCAATTTTTTAGTCCATAAATAACCAAGAGCATTAAACACAATAGTTTTTTCATTTGGCGAAGTTATAGCATGACGAATCACTTTAGCCTCAAAATTATCTGGAGCAACAGGAGTATCAACTTCTATGGCTTTTGCAATTTTTATAGTTGCATTTGCTTGAAACGGAATGTTATCAACCTCTAATGAATTTATATTAATCTTATTTATTTTTCCACCAGACCAAAACACAATATCCTCATTGTTTGGCATCCAGCTAAAATTAGTATAAACACCAAAAATTGCCCAAGCTTCTTGCTGATCTTTATTTAAGTTATCATATATAGGCCATTCTTCACCAGTTTCTAAATCATGAATATATAATACAGTTTTGGTGCGAACACGCTTTACAAATGCCAATTTTTTTCCATCTCTGGAAATTTGTGGTCTGGCCGCTCCTCCTGGTCCACCTGTAATGCGTTCTGTTTTTCCAGTTTCCATATCATATCTATTAATCACATAGATTTGTTTATTGGGATCTTTATTATATTGAAAAAAGCCGCCTGGATAAACGTCTTCGCTATAGTATAAATATTTTCCGTCTGGAGAAATACAAGGTTCGTTTACATCTTGCTGGTCGTTTTTCTTTTTAGTAAGTTGTAAACCTACACCACCCGATTTATGATACATCCATAGTTCTCCAGCTCCTAAAGAACGACCAGAAGTAAAATGTTTACGAGCGATTAAATAATTTCCATCTGCTGTCCAAACAGCATTATTAAGTAATCTGAATTTTTCTTTTGTTATTTGTTTTGCGTCGCTTCCATCAAGATTTATTGTCCAGATATTATCGCCTCCTCCTGCATCACTTGTAAAAGAAATGGTTTTTCCGTTAGGACTAAATCTTGGTTGAATTTCAAACGGCAAGCCTTCTCTTAAAATGGTTGCGTTTCCACCTTTTGAATTCATAATATAGATATCTCCCAACAAATCAAAAGTAATGTGTTTACCGTCTGGACTTATGTCTAGATTCATCCAAGTACCTTCATTAGTCGAAAGTTTTAATTCTTTAAAATCCCAGTTTCCTTCTGGGTTGGAAACATCCCAAGTTTTTTCTTTGTCTTTGTCTTTTTCTTTATCTTGTGCAAAGGAATTAAATACAACTAATAAAAAGAGAACTGTAAATAGTTTTAAACGATACATAGAGTGAAGTGTTTTTAATTTGGGGTGAAAGGTAATTATAAAAATTAAATTTCTGCTTTAATATTTTTTAAGCTTTTAAGTATGAAACAAAAAAATCCGATTCAGTTAAGAATCGGATTTTTTATAAGCGAAATGATGTTATATAATTGGCGAAACGCCTTATTTTACTTTATCTACAATAGCTTTGAAAGCTTCTGGGTTATTCATAGCTAAATCGGCTAAAACCTTACGGTTTAATTCGATATTATTAGCTTTTAATTTTCCCATAAATTGAGAATAAGATAATCCGTGTTGTCTTGCACCTGCGTTAATACGCAAAATCCATAATGCACGAAATGTTCTTTTTTTGTTTCTACGATCTCTATACGAATATTGCATCGCTTTGTCAACCGCATTTTTTGCTACTGTCCAAACGTTTTTACGTCTTCCGAAGTAACCTTTTGCTTGCTTAATAACCTTTTTTCTTCTGGCTCTTTTAGCAACTGAATTTACTGATCTTGGCATAATTTTAAATTTTTGTAGTAGGCGGTCGATAATCGACACTTAATTATTTTTTATAAATCGTAAATCAAAAATCTACAATCGTTAATCGTATAGCCTAACTCCATGGTTCATAAATAATTTTAACCTGTTAAACAATTTTATTTTAAACGTAACATTTGTTTAACACTATTTTCGTCTGACTTATGTACTAATGTATCATGAGTTAACTTAAGCTTACGTTTTTTAGACTTCTTTGTTAAGATGTGACTTTTAAACGCATGCTTTCTTTTAATTTTACCAGTGCCTGTAAGCTTAAAACGCTTTTTGGCACTAGATTTTGTTTTCATTTTAGGCATTTTCTCCTAGTTTTAATTACTTCGCTTATTATCTTTATACACTTTCGCTAAAGCTATAGTGTACTATTTTCCTTTTTTTGGAGCGATAAACATAATCATTCGTTTACCTTCTAATTTTGGCATTTGCTCCACTTTGCCAACTTCTTCTAAATCTTGAGCCAAACGTAATAATAATATTTGACCTTGCTCTTTAAATATTATTGAACGTCCTTTAAAAAACACAAAAGCTTTAAGTTTTGCACCATCTCTTAAGAATTTTTCAGCATGTTTCTTTTTAAATTCGTAATCATGATCATCTGTATTTGGACCAAAACGAATTTCTTTAATTGTTACTTTAGTCGCTTTCGATTTTAAAGCTTTCTCGCGTTTCTTTTGTTCGTAAAGAAACTTTTTATAATCCATAACCTTACAAACAGGAGGATTGGCATTAGGAGAAATTTCTACAAGATCTAGACCTTGTTCTTCTGCAATTTCCATTGCTTGTGTTGTTTTATAGACACCAACTTCAACATTATCTCCAACTAAACGAATTTCTTCAGCTCTAATTTTGGAGTTAATTTTGTGCTTATCTTCTCTAATTATTCTTGCAGGACCTCTGTTCCTTCTTCTTCGTATTGCTATGACTTTATATTTTTAGTTAAACTTATTTAAACTGTTTTAATGTTTTATTTATTTCTGTTTCAACAATTTTCGTGAATTCTTTTATAGGTATTAAACCTAAATCTTTACCACCATGTTGGCGTACAGTAATTTTATTTTTATTTTCTTCATTCTCGCCAATAATAATCATGTAAGGGATTTTATTCATTTCGGCTTCCCGAATTTTTTTCCCAATGGTTTCATTCCTATTATCTACGAGGGCGCGAATTTCGTTATTTTCTAGCAAATTTAAAACTTTTTTCGCGTATTTTTCATATTTCTCACTAATAGATAATATAATAGCTTGTTCTGGCACCAACCAAAGCGGAAAGTTTCCACCAGTGTGTTCTAATAAAATAGCAACAAAACGCTCCATGCTACCAAATGGAGCACGATGAATCATTACTGGTCTATGTAGTTCATTATCACTGCCTTTATAGGTAAGATCGAAACGTTTAGGAAGATTATAATCTACTTGAATAGTACCAAGTTGCCATTGTCTTCCTAGAGCATCCTTAACCATAAAATCTAATTTTGGACCATAAAAGGCAGCCTCGCCTTTTACAACATTAAAATTTAAACCTTTATCTGTAACAGCATTAATAATTGCGTTTTCTGCCTTTTCCCAACTTTCAGCATCTCCTATATATTTATCAGGATTTTCCGGGTCTCTAATAGAAACTTGTGTTGTGAAATTATCAAAGCCTAATGAACCAAAAACATAAATAACTAAATCTATTACATTTTTAAATTCGTTATCCAGTTGTTCTTCTGTGCAGAAAATATGAGCATCATCTTGAGTGAAACCACGTACGCGAGTTAAACCGTGTAGTTCGCCACTTTGTTCATATCTATATACAGTACCAAATTCGGCATAGCGTATAGGTAAATCTTTATAAGACCAAGGTTTAGAATTATATATTTCACAATGATGAGGGCAATTCATCGGTCTTAATAAAAACTCTTCATCTTCTTTTGGTGTTTTTATAGGTTGAAAACTATCTTCTCCATATTTAGCATAATGTCCAGAAGTTACATATAGTTCCTTTTGACCAATATGAGGCGTAATTACCATTTCATATCCAGCCTTCTTTTGAGCTTTCTTTAAGAAGTTTTCAAGACGCTCACGTAAAGCTGCACCTTTGGGTAGCCATAATGGTAAGCCCTGACCAACTTTTTGGGAGAAAGTAAACAACTCTAATTCTTTACCTAATTTTCTGTGATCACGTTTTTTAGCTTCTTCTACAAGATGAAGATATTCTGTTAACTCTTTTTGTTTAGGGAATGAAATGCCATAAACTCGAGTAAGTTGCTTTTTGTTTTCATCACCTCTCCAATATGCACCTGCGATCGATAATACTTTTACAGCTTTTATTATTCCAGTATTTGGAATGTGTCCTCCACGGCATAAATCGGTAAATGAAGAATGATCACAAAAAGTAATGGTGCCATCTTCAAGGTTTTCGATTAATTCAATTTTATATTCGTTGTCTTTATAAAATGTTAAAGCATCATCTTTTGAAACGTTTTTCATTTTAAACTCATGTTTGCCACGAGCGATTTCAATCATTTTATTTTCTATAGCTTTGAAATCTTTATCAGAAACTATATGTTCCCCAAAATCTACATCGTAATAAAAACCATCTTCTATTGCTGGACCAATAGTTAGTTTAATACCAAAATATAATTCTTCTAAAGCTTGTGCTAATACATGAGCAGATGAGTGCCAGAACGCTTTTTTACCTTCGTCGTCTTTCCATGTATATAATATAAGATTACCATCTATAGTTAATTGAGCTGAAGTTTCTATAATGTAATCATTAAATTTTGCTGAAATAACATTACGTGCAAAACCCTCGCTAATATTTTTAGCAACATCCATAGGAGTACTATTTTTAGAGAACTCCTTTATTGTTCCATCTGGTAAAGTAATCTTAATCATATATAATGTAAAAATTAAAGCGCAAAGATAATAGTATAATCAATTACTCACAATACATATTGATAGTATATTTTACAAGTGTGATATTTATTTAAGATTTATTGAGTATCGTATTATGTAATATATATTGTGTATTAATTATTTCGGTCTTATTTGGAATTTCTTTTTATAGGTTTTTGTTCGTTATCTTTGGGGGGGTTTGGAAAGTGACAGGTTATTTGCTATGTCCTTTGTTTGCCCCAGTGTTTTTTCAATTATCACCAGGGCAAGAAAGGGTGCCGCCCTTGCCCTTGGCCCCAGCGCATGGGCCTTGAAAAATGTTTGTGGCATAAGTTCTTTATTCCAAGGGCATTGCGGGCGTAAAAAAAATAGTTTAAAAAAAGCTTAAAAAAGGTTTGCCCTGTTTAAAAATGTGTTTTATATTTGCACCCGCTTAAGGGGTAAGACTTTTAGGGATTGGATAAAAAGGGAGTTCATATACATATTGATTGACAGCGTAAGAGCTGTATTGGAAACGGTACAGTTCGAACAAAGAGAATAGACCATTTTGAGTACCAAAATTAATATCCTTAATTGTTAATTTAAAAAAATGTTTTTCAATGTTTACATTGAAAGCCGACTTATATGTCATTCCCGCGCGAGCGGGAAACATTAAGATTTAACAATGAAGAGTTTGATCCTGGCTCAGGATGAACGCTAGCGGCAGGCTTAACACATGCAAGTCGAGGGGTAACAGGGGTTGCTTGCAATCCGCTGACGACCGGCGCACGGGTGCGTAACGCGTATACAATCTGCCTTTTGCTGAGGGATAGCCCAGAGAAATTTGGATTAACACCTCATGGTATGTTTGTATGGCATCATACAGACATTAAAGGTCACGGCAAAAGATGAGTATGCGTCCTATTAGCTGGATGGTAAGGTAACGGCTTACCATGGCTACGATAGGTAGGGGCCCTGAGAGGGGGACCCCCCACACTGGTACTGAGACACGGACCAGACTCCTACGGGAGGCAGCAGTGAGGAATATTGGACAATGGAGGCAACTCTGATCCAGCCATGCCGCGTGCAGGAAGACTGCCCTATGGGTTGTAAACTGCTTTTGTACAGGAAGAAACACCCCCTCGTGAGGGGGCTTGACGGTACTGTAAGAATAAGGATCGGCTAACTCCGTGCCAGCAGCCGCGGTAATACGGAGGATCCAAGCGTTATCCGGAATCATTGGGTTTAAAGGGTCCGTAGGTGGACAGATAAGTCAGAGGTGAAATCCTGCAGCTCAACTGTAGAATTGCCTTTGAAACTGTTTGTCTTGAGTCATTGTGAAGTGGTTAGAATGTGTAGTGTAGCGGTGAAATGCATAGATATTACACAGAATACCGATTGCGAAGGCAGATCACTAATAATGTACTGACACTGATGGACGAAAGCGTGGGTAGCGAACAGGATTAGATACCCTGGTAGTCCACGCCGTAAACGATGGATACTAGCTGTTCGGACTTCGGTCTGAGTGGCTAAGCGAAAGTGATAAGTATCCCACCTGGGGAGTACGTTCGCAAGAATGAAACTCAAAGGAATTGACGGGGGCCCGCACAAGCGGTGGAGCATGTGGTTTAATTCGATGATACGCGAGG
>JAKITV010000038.1 GCA_021647885.1 Flavobacteriaceae bacterium
TTCTTTGGCAAAATCGACAGCAAGAGAAGATGGTGCAGAAACTGCAGCTAAAAACGGAATTTTTGCTTTAAAACATTTGATGATTATTTCGTAAGAAACGCGTCCGCTTACTGTTAGTATTCTTGCGTTATCAATATTTTTTGATAAAATAAGTTTTCCAATTACTTTATCAACCGCATTATGTCTGCCAATATCTTCCATAGCACATAATAATTCTCCATTGATACTAAAAACTGCAGCTGCGTGAGTTCCGCCAGATTGATGGAAATCAGACTGCATCATGTTCATCTTTTCAAAAAGAGAATTTATTAATGCAATATCAATTTTATCATCATTGTTTACGGTTTTTCCATCAAAAGATGTATCTCCAAGTTCCGTTCTGCCGCAAATGCCACAGGAAGACACTGATAATAAACTTCTACTGTTTAAATAGCCTTTATCTAATTCTTCTTTTGGAATTGAAAGCTCCACAACTGTTACAATCTCATCGTTGTCTTCTTTTTTTAGAATCAATTCAGGAAGATAACGTTGATTTTTAATGATGCCTTCGGTATGAAGTAAACCACGAACCAAGCTATTATCATTTCCAGGGGTTCTCATTGTAACTGTAAAAGGCTTGTTGTTTATGTTAATTTGTAAAGCTTCCTCAATGGTAAGTGCATCGACAATTTTAGTTGCCAATCCCTTTTCAAACTTCTTACCTTCGTAGTTTCGTGTTGCCATAGATAGATGCTTTAATCGTTTTCAAACGAAATTAGCGTATTATCTTGTTTAAAGCAATTTAATAGAACGCTGATGGCACAGATTTTTTATGATTAATCGCAGATTTACTTTACTAACATCAGCGTAAATCAGCTTTATCTGCGTTATCTGTGTTCTATTCAGTTAAGTTTCAATCTTTGCTCGTGTTCCGCTAAAATCGGCATTAACAATTAAGCTGTCTATTTATTTTGCGTTCGATAAGCAATTAAATTCATTTTGAAGGCAAATGAAGTTAGCTTTTTCAAACTTGTCGACACTATTAGTTTTCAAACCACATAGATTTATATTACATTTACGAAGTAATTTCCGCGAAAGCGTAAACCACACTAATTGTTAACCTATTGATATCAAGATCGACCATAGACCAAGTATTTGACACTGCTCGTGTAGAGGAGGTTATTGGTGATTTTGTTCATCTAAAAAAAGCAGGAAGTAATTTTAAAGGTTTAAGTCCTTTTAGCGAAGAGCGTACACCTAGTTTTATGGTGTCTCCAGTAAAGCAAATATGGAAAGATTTTTCAAGCGGAAAAGGAGGTACAGTTGTATCCTTTTTAATGGAGCACGAGCATTTTACTTATCCAGAAGCCATAAAATATCTCGCAAAAAAGTACAATATCGAAATTGAAGAAACCGAGCAGAGCGATGAGCAAAAGAAAGAGGCTGATGAGCGTGAGAGCATGTATTTAATAAGTGAGTATGCAAGTCAGTATTTTCAGAATATTTTACACAAATCAGATCAGGGCAAAGCGATAGGCTTGAGCTATTTTAAAGAACGCGGTTTTACCGAAGAAACGATAAAAAAGTTTGATTTAGGTTATGCGCTAGATGAGTGGCAAGCCTTTACAGATGAAGCTATTAAAAAGGGCTACTTATTGAAATATTTAGAAAAAACTGGGCTAACTATTGTAAAAGAAGAAAGACATTTTGACCGTTTTAAAGGACGCGTTATTTTTCCAATCCATAGTATGTCTGGTCGTGTTTTAGGTTTTGGTGGTCGTATTTTAGCTAATAATAAAAATGCTGCGAAATACCTTAATTCTCCCGAGAGCGATATTTATCATAAAAGTAAAGTTCTATATGGTATTTATCATGCCAAACAGAGTATCGCAAAAGAAGATAACTGTTATTTGGTAGAAGGTTATACAGATGTGATTCAGTTTTATCAAAAAGGGATTAAAAATGTTGTGTCCTCTTCTGGCACTGCATTAACGCCTGACCAGATTAGATTAGTTAACCGATTAACAAAAAATATTACTGTCTTGTTTGATGGAGATGCTGCAGGAATAAGAGCTTCACTTCGTGGTATCGACCTTATTTTGGAACAAGGCATGAATGTTAAAGTGTGTACGTTTCCTGATGGTGAAGATCCAGATAGTTTTGCAAAACAAAACACTTTTGAAGAATTAGCATTGTATCTTCAAGAAAATGCTAAAGATTTTATTGCATATAAAGCAGCATTGTTAATGGAAGAAGCCAAAAACGATCCTGTAAAAAAGGCTGCCCTTATAAGAGATATGGTAACCAGTATATCGAAAATTCCAGATCGTATCCAAACGGAAATTTATGTGCAAGAATGTGCGCGAATTATGGATATTAGCGAAGATGTGTTGTTTAGTACATTGGCTCAAATAGGAAGAAAAGAATTACGAGATGCTAATAAAGCCTATCAAACCAAACAAAAAGCTTTTGAAGTTGTTAAACATAAAGCGCCTTTAAAAAAGGTAGATGTTCAGTTTGAATTAGAACAAAGAATCATTGAAACTTTACTGCTCTACGGAAATAAAACAGAAGATTTTGAAGATTTGGTTTTAAAAGAAAATGACGAAGGCGAACTGGTTTTAGAGCCAGTTGTACATCAGGCAAAAGTGTTTGAGAAAATTTATTTGGATTTACAAGAAGATGAAATGGAATTCTCTAACGCTAATTTTAAGGAGTTATATTATATAATAATTGACACACTAAACCAGAATCCAGAAACAGGTTTAGAGAATTTTGTAAATAAAGTAAATCCTGAAATTGCTAGCGAGATCACCAATATTTTAATGAACGATGAGCGTTATGAATTGCATAACTGGGAGCGAAAAAATATTTTCACAAAAACAAAAGATAATAGTGTTGCTCAATTAGTAAATGAAACTATTTTAAGTTTACGCTGTTTTTTAATTGATCAGAAAGTAAGCGATTTTAAACAAGAAACTATAGGTAATAAAAACCAGATTAATAAAAATGTATTAGAAGAAGTTAAAGACTACTCTAGTTTAAAAATGTTGTTGTCAAGAAAACTAAACCGTGTTTTATAACTTAACCTAATTCTAAATGCCTTGCTTGGTTTACAAGATCTACTATATTGGTTACATTAAGTTTTTTCATTAGTCGAGCTTTATAAGTACTCACTGTTTTTTCGTTAATATCTAGTTCTTTAGAGATTTCTTTGTTTTTTCTGCCAGTGCATAATAATTTTAAAACTTCAACTTCTCTTATGGATAGTTTTTTATAGAGTTTACTTGGTTTGTTTCCGCGTTCGTCAAATGCTAAACGTTGTGCCAAATCGTTGCTAATATAAATTCCGCCATTATAGACTTTAATAATAGCATCTTTAATAGTTTGTGTGCTTACTGTTTTACTTAAATAACCAGATGCTCCAGCTTTAATAGTGCTTATGGCATAGATTTCTTCTGGATGCGAACTAAACATAATAACTTTTACATCGCTATATTCTTTTTTTAAAGTTCTAAGAGCGGTAATTCCGTTTAACTCGGGTAAATCAATTTCAGAAAGCACTACATCTACTTTATTTTTTCCTACAAAATCGAATAGTTCTTTTCCTGTAGTTACACTTCCAATAACTTGAATGTCTTTAGAAGACTCAAAAAGCATTCTAAGTCCAGTTCTTATAATAGGATGAAAATCTGCTACCAGTACCTTAATCATGATATAAATTTTTAATTAGTAATAAGAAGATTTAATCACAGATAGAAAAAGGGTAATAATTGTTGATGGCATAGTATAAAAGTACAAAAAATAATAATGTAATTCCTTATTTTTGATAACAAATTAAGAAAAGTCACATAAAATCTTTAGGAATTTTGCAAATAGGGATTGGTGTCATTTTGTGCTTATTGGCTGTGTTATAACGCTTAAAGATTTTAAATACTTCTTTTTGCCGACCCTCAAATTCTTTAATTGTTTTTCCTTGAAAATCCATATGCATTGCCCATTCCAGTTCATCATAATTCGCACCTATTTGGTCTTCGTCACTTCTTGCATCTCCAAATAATCCATCACTTGGTGCTGCAACCATTATAGTATTAGGAACTTGTAGATAGTTGCCTAATCGGTACACTTCAGATTTAAGCAAATCAGCAATTGGGCTCAGGTCAACACCTCCATCACCATATTTTGTAAAGAAGCCAACTCCAAAGTCTTCTACTTTGTTTCCGGTTCCAGCAACAAGTAAGCCTAATAAGCCTGCATGGTAATATAGTGTGGTCATTCGCAATCTTGCTCGAGTATTTGCTAATGCCATATCAACAATTTCAGGCTTTCCTTCTAGAGATACTTCGGTTTTAAATTCTTCAAAAACAGGAGTTAAATCAACATTTATAGCAGTAACATTTGTAAATCGCTTTTTTAGCTGAGCAATGTGTTCTTGAGCTCTTGTTACATGACTTTTAGCTTGGTGTATTGGCATTTCAACACATAGTACATCTAAACCTGTTTTTGCGCATAAGGTTGAGGTTACAGCAGAATCAATTCCGCCAGAAATACCAACAACAAACCCATTTACATTTGCATTTGTTGCATAATCTTTAAGCCAATTTACAACATGTGATGTAACTTTTTCTACCTTCATTAATAATCGATTTTACATAAAGAATATTACCTTTGCCGAACAAAAATAAGCGAATTGGGTAATTAATAAAAATTAATCTCGTTTAAGTTAAAAAACTTCTTTATATGCGTAAGTTATTAATAATTATTGTTCTTATTAGTTTAGCATTCTCTTGTGAAACTGAAAGTAAATTAGAAAAAGAGATAGCTAAAATTGATATTACTGTTAATGTGGAGCGTTTTGATAAACTTTTTGCAGAAGTTACACCCAAGAATCTTCCAGAATTAAAAAGCGACTATCCATTTATGTTTTCAAAACGATATAATGATTCGGTTTGGATAGCAAGAATTAACGACACTTTACAACAGCAATTAAACACAGAAGTTGCAAAAGCTTTTCCTGATGAATCACTTTTTGAAGATGATATAGAATCATTATTTCAGCATTTAAAATATTATTTTAAAGCATTTAAAACGCCAAGAATTATTACAGTAACATCTGATGTAGATTATAGAAACAAAACTATAGTTACAGACACAATAGTACTTATTGCTTTAGACACTTATTTGGGACAAGACCATGAGTTCTATGTAGGCATTCAAAACTTTATAAAGCAGAATTTTAGATCGTCTCAAATTGTTTCCGATTTAGCGACTCAATACGCACAGCAACAAGTTTATCAGCCCAAAAGAAAATCGCTATTAGACGAAATGATATATTTTGGAAAAGTCTTGTATTTTAAAGATGTTATGATTCCGTTTAAAAGCGATGAAGAAAAAATAGGCTACACCAAAGAACAATTGGATTGGGCTTTAGATAACGAAAGTTATATTTGGCGTTACTTTGTTGAAAGAGAATTATTATTTGATACCAATCCTAAATTATTAGAGCGTTTTATTAATCCTGCTCCTTTTTCCAAATTTAATTTAGAATTAGATACTGAATCTCCAGGACGTTTAGGGCAATATATTGGTTGGCAAATTGTAAGGGCTTATATGAAAAACAATGATGTTGATTTACAGCAAATGCTTAATGCAAATGCCGAAGATATTTTTAACAAATCTAAATTTAAACCACATAAATAATGCCGAATAAAAACACTTCAAAAATAGAACTTAATGTCGAACTAGATGATAACCGAGTGCCAGAAAAATTATCATGGACAGCATCAGATGGAGGTATTGTTAATGAAGAAGCAAAAGCAATTCTGCTTTCGGTTTGGGATAATAAGACAAAAGAAGCTTTGCGAATAGATTTGTGGACAAAAGATATGCCTGTTGACGAAATGAAAGTATTTTTTCATCAAACTTTAGTTGCTATGAGCGATACGTTTTATCGTGCCACACAAGACGAAAAGATGACAGCTACTATGAAAGATTTTTGCGACTACTTTGCAGAGAAATTAGAGTTGAAGAAGTGATATTAAGTTAATCTGGTTTTAGTATTAAAAAAGTAGATTTTCTAAAATCAAATCTGAAAGAGAAATCATTCCAATATATTCGCCATTTTCCTCTACAGGAGCCATTCTAATCCCAACATTAGTTAATAAACTAGCTACATATTTTGCATCCATATTGGATGGTACACTAATTACGGGCTTTGTCATAATTTCAAAAACATTCACATCTTCAGACGTTTTATCTTGAAGAATTACACCTTTTATAAAGTCGTGAATATTTACTATTCCATATGCATCTTCTTGGTGACGCTTTTTTATAATTAATGCTCCAACTTTTTCTTTTCGCATTATTTCAACAGCCTCTTTGGCTGTAGCCATACCATCAATCAAAATGACTTTTTTACTCATTACATCCTTTGCACTTTGATACTTTTTTATTGTATTCATGTTTACTATATTTAATTATTACTAAACTAACTATCTTCAATTTTTTATAAACTACAAAAAAGAGGCAATATTTTAGATTGCACTAAAAATACTTATCACGTGCTTGATCTTTGAATTTTTTCATTTGACTTTCTAATCCAGAGATATGCTCAACTGGCAAAACAAAAGCTATACCTGTTCCAGGCTGATTAAACTTACCAGCATCAGAAATCACTTTCATAAATTTTTCTACAACATGTTCTTCTACAAGAAATAAAATGATTTCTGTGTGGGCTTCGATTGAAAGACCAAAAAAAGATTTTGCTTCGTGCATTCCAGTTCCTCTGGCAGGAATGATTGTAGCTCCTGTAGCTCCTGCTTTTTTCATAGCATCAACTACATTATCACTTACATTTGGTTTTACAAGTGCTAAAATTAATTTAAATTGCATCTTTATATATTTTAGTTCTTAATAATTCGGTTTTTTATACTCATAAATTGTGCGTAACCTAACACAGCAATAATAGGAAACAGACTTGCAAAAGCTATTAATCCAAAGCCATCAACAGCTGGGTTTCTACCTGGCACAGCACTTGATAAACCTAAGCCTAATGCAGCTACAATTGGAACGGTTACCGTTGAAGTGGTTACTCCACCCGAATCGTAAGCTAGAGCAATAAGTTTTTTTGGTGCAAAAAAAGTCTGAATAATCACAATAATATAACCTACCATAATATAAACAAATAGTGGTGTTCCAGTTACAATTCTAAATGTACCTACGGCTAGTGCAAAAGCAACTCCAATTGCAACAGTTATTCGAAGTCCCCACGGTTTTATTGTGCCACCTGAAACTTCACCAGCTTTTATTGCTACAGCAATAAGCGAAGGCTCTGCTATTGTTGTGGAGAAGCCAATCATGGCAGCAAATATATATATCCAATAATAAGATTTCCAATTGGCGAGTTCTGCTCCAGTAACTCCTATAAATGATGGATCAGATAATTGAGTAGCCATTATATTTCCTACTGGGAAAAGAGCTTTTTCTAAACCCATTAAAAATAAAGCAAGTCCCAGCACTACATAAACTCCTCCCAGTGTCACTCTTTTTAAATGCGGAATAGGTTGTTTTAAAACTACTAACTGAAAGAAAATTATTAATACAAGAATAGGCAATACATCCCGTAGAGTATAAAACAAGACTAAAGCAAAATCTGTAAAATAATCAAACATCATTCAAATTTATTACATTAAAACCAAAATAAGCCATATGCCATAACAAAAATCATAGGTAATAGTGAAGCAAAGGCAATTAAACCAAAACCATCAAGCAACGGGCTTCTTCCTTTAATTACAGTTGCAAGTCCTACTCCTAAAGCTGTTACTAACGGAACAGTGATTGTGGAAGTAGTAACTCCACCAGCATCATAAGCCAACCCTATAATTTCTTCTGGAGCTATTATTGTCATTAACATAACCATTACATATCCTCCAATGATTAAATAATGCAAAGGCCAACCTTTTAAAATGCGCAATACACCAATAACAATTGCAAGACCAACCGAAAAGGCAACAGTAAGTCGTAAACCCATTGCATAGGTTTCCATAGTTTCTTGGTTATTTTCAATTAAACCAGCTCCCGATGATATTACTGAAGCCTCTTTTGCAACTGCAATTAATGCAGGTTCTGCAACAGTGGTAGAGAAGCCAAGCAGAAATGAAAAAACCATTAACCAAAACAGACTTCCCTTTTTTGCCAATGCAAAAGCCATTGATTCACCTATTGGGAATAATCCCATTTCAAGACCTTCAATAAAAAGCATTAGACCAACAATCACTAGCAAAATACCAAAAATCACTTCTCCAATTTGCGGAAAAGGTTGCTGGATTACTGCAGTTTGAAAAAAAACAACAACAACAATAATCGGAATTAGATCAGTTACTGAAGCCCAAAGTTTTTTTAGAATTATTAAGGAATAGAGTTTATATTTCAATTTAATTATTCAATTTACCGTTTTTTAGGACTTAACTATCCTGCTAAACTCAGTACTGATTTAATAAATGGAAAGATAATGAATTTGTGCAATTATGATTTAAGAAAATATATTTTAGTTTTAGATAAGAATAAATAAAAAAATTACAAATTTAAACTAATAGATAAGGTGAAGTTTGAATTCTCTGAATCGATTCTAACAGCATCTGTAAGACCAATATTATATAATTTAGAATCTATTGTTCTTTTAGAGTTTTCATAAGCTAAATCTACTTTGGTGTTTCCAAAATTATAACCTAATCCCAAAGAAAACCCTTTTAAGTCACCATAAAAATTAGTATTATTATATGGACTTTCTTCCAATTTATAACCAGCTCTAAAACTTGCTTTATTATATCTGTATTCCCCACCAATTTTATAGGTGTTTGCAGCTTTTAAACTATAACTGATTAAATTATTTTGAGCAGAAAAATACTGATCGGATTCAGGTTTAAATTTAGTATTTCCATAATCTTTTCTTGAATAATCAAAACTTATTATGGCTTGTTTATCAAGTACAAGAGCAACGCTTCCAGTAACTTTTGCAGGCGTTTGTAATTTGTAATCTGGAAATACATTAATAATTTGTGGATCTAATATTTCAGTAACATTCGAACCATTATCATCTCTTAAAGTAGCTAAATACTGTGTAGTTTCTTCACTAATTGTGAACCAAGTCGGAGAGTCGTAAGTAAGACCAACTCTTATTACATCACTTAATTTCGCAATACCACCAAGTTGAAATGAGAATCCGGTTCCAACTGTAGAAAGATTGTTTTCAAATCCAACTTCACTAACTAAAGAACCTATATTAGAATTTTCTTCAAATAAATATGTTGAACGCTCATAATTAATAAAATGAGAATTAAGATTTATACCTAGATAAAGATTGTCTTGATACTCAATGGCAGCATTAAAAGTAAACTTACCGTTGTATCCAGTTGCAGCATAAAAATATTCTTGATTAAATGTGCCAGAAGCAATATTTGATGTGTATAATGTATTTGCATCATCATCAACATCAGGTTCGAGAATGTATGATTCAAAACCTAAAAAGGCTTGTTGATTAGCAAAACCAAAAGTGGCTCCAATATCACCATAAGCATCAGTAATAGTTTCACCATCGAAAGCAGAAATTTCATCAAGTCTTAAGCCTTGAGCATTTGCCAAAAAATAACTATCAATAGAAGTTGTGTTAACTCCTGAGGCAAAAAAATCATCGTCGAAATTTTGTGTTTGCTCATAAGATAATGCTAAAACAAACTTTTTCCATGGAGAATTTTCATTTGTGTTATTAAAAACAAAAGCAGCACCAGCTTGGTTTAATTCAAAATTAGAATTACTTGAATTGTTAGTGTTACCAAAATATTCAGTTGTATTATCTATACCATAATTTGTGAGAGAAAATGAAGTGTGACTATTATTAAAAATAGCAGAACCAGCTGGATTTTGACTAACAGCAGACATGTCTCCACCTAATGCTCCAAATGCACCACTCATGGCTCTATAGCGTGCAGTACCATGAATTCCATCTGTAGAGAATCTAACTGCATCAGTAATATCTTGTGCGTATATTGTTACCGTAGATATAACACCTACGAATAGAAATAATAACTTTTTCATATCAATTTTTTGTGATTCTATTAATTACCTTTTCGTCTAGATGTACTACCACTACTACGTGAAGAAGATCTGGAAGGACTAGAGCTTCTAGTTGAACTTCTTGAACTTCTAGAAGGAGTATAGCTTCTTGTTCTTGTAGTTGATCTATTAGGAGTATAGTTTCTCGTTCTTGTAGTAGATCTAGTAGGGGAATTACTTCTTGTTCTAGTAGTTGATCTAGGTCTTGTGGTATTATTTATAGTTCTTCTTGTAGTAGTTCTAGGTCTTGTTACAGTATTGGTATTTGCTCTAACATTTGAATTTAAAGATCTACGAGGTCTATATGTTGTATTTCTTGTGCTTGTCAAAGCTCGTCTGTTTAAACGAGAAGCATAAGAATTTTGGTAAATGGCACCTCTTCTGCCAGCATTGTAAGCAATTCCTCTTCCTCTTCTGTTGTAATAGTTTCCGTAATAACCATTATATCCATAATATGGTGAGTGCCAAAAATTATTGAAACCATAACCCCAAACATTGCCATAACCGTAATTCCAGAACCAAGGGTTGTTCCATCCCCAACCAGCATTCCACCTCCAGGGATCATTCCACCAAAAATTATTATAAAATCCTGAATTGTAAATATTTATACTTATCTCACTAGTATTTTGTCCCCAACCAGCATAACTCTCTTGTGTTTCTACTAAAGTGTCATTGGCAACTTTATAGTTGCCTTCATAAGAATCTATATCAGTAAAAATGGTATCTCCTTGTGTTAAGTACTCTAACTCTTGAGATTTTTCTTTGAAATAATTTTGAAAATAACTCGAACTCTGCGATGTAACTTCCTCATTAGAAGATTCTGTTGGGTATTCAACATTTCTTTCCGGAGTTCCATAAATACCATCATCATATCCTACATACTGATAAGAACCACAAGAAACTAAACTAAGTATTAAACCTAAAGCACCTATCAGATGCATTTTAGATTTCTGGTTGTAATTTAATTGCATATCTCTTTAAATTAATTGTTGAACATAACAAAAATAGTTAGTTTTGTCGAACTATTTTATTATTTAACATAATCACAATATTTGTGCCAAATTACAATATATGAGTAAAAATCTTACTAGTAGGAGCGAAGATTATTCAAAATGGTATAACGAACTTGTTGTAAAAGCTGATTTAGCAGAGAACTCGGCAGTTAGAGGTTGTATGGTAATTAAGCCTTATGGTTTTGCAATTTGGGAAAAAATGCAGGCAGAATTGGATAGAATGTTTAAAGAAACTGGTCATCAAAATGCATATTTTCCGCTTTTTATACCAAAAAGTCTGTTTGAAGCCGAAGAAAAAAATGCCAAAGGTTTTGCGAAAGAGTGTGCGATTGTTACACATTATAGATTGGAAAATGATCCTGAAAATGAAGGGAAATTAAGGGTAGATCCAAAGTCCAAATTAGAAGAAGAATTAATTGTAAGACCAACAAGTGAAGCGATAATTTGGAATACTTTTAGAGGATGGATTCAATCCTATAGAGATTTACCATTATTAATTAACCAATGGGCAAATGTTGTACGTTGGGAAATGCGAACACGATTATTTTTGCGTACTACAGAGTTTTTATGGCAAGAAGGACATACAGCACATGCAACAAAACAAGAGGCTGTGGCAGAAGCTGAGTTAATGAATAATGTCTATGCCGATTTTGCCGAAAATTTTATGGCAATACCGGTTATAAAAGGAGTGAAAACAGAAAAAGAACGTTTTGCAGGTGCCGAAGATACGTTTTGCATAGAAGCTTTAATGCAAGATGGAAAGGCTTTACAAGCAGGAACATCTCACTTTTTAGGTCAAAATTTCGCAAAAGCTTTTGATGTAAAATTCACAAATAAAGAAGGCAAACAAGATTATGTTTGGGCAACATCTTGGGGAGTTTCTACACGTTTAATGGGAGCTTTAATAATGACGCATAGTGATGATAAAGGGCTAGTATTGCCACCAAATTTAGCACCAAATCAAGTCGTAATCGTTCCTATTTATAAAAATGATGAACAATTTGAAGCTGTTTCTGAAGTTGCTAATGGTCTTATGAAAGATTTGAGGTCAAAAGGAGTTTCAGTAAAGTTTGATAATAGAACAACCTTTCGGCCTGGAGCCAAATTTGCTCAACACGAATTACAAGGTGTGCCTTTACGTATTGCCATTGGACCAAAAGATTTAGAACAAGGAACAGTTGAGTTAGCAAGAAGAGATACATTTACAAAGGAAGTTGTTCTCCTTAACAATCTTGTAGATAAGGTTGTGGATTTAATGACTGAAATTCAAAATTGCTTATATCAAAAAGCTTTAGATTTTCGAGACACTCATATTACAAAAGTAGATACTTTCGAAAAATTTAAAGACGTACTAGAAAATAAGACAGGATTTATTTCAGCACATTGGGATGGTACAGCAGAAACTGAAACAAAAATCAAAGAAATTACCAAGGCTACTATTCGTTGTATTCCTGTAGATATTGTGGAGGAAGAGGGTAAATGTGTGTATTCAGGAAAGGCTTCAAAGCGAAGAGTTTTATTTGCAAAAGCGTATTAGCTAATTTTTTTCAAAAAAAGCATTTAGAAGTTGCAACATTTAAAAATAGTTGTATTTTTGCATCCGCATTGGAAACTTTGTAGGGAGTATTGAAGTTTTGGAGATTTAAATTTAGATTTTGAATTTTTAACTCATAAAATAATGGCCCGTTCGTCTATCGGCTAGGACGCCAGGTTTTCATCCTGGTAAGAGGGGTTCGATTCCCCTACGGGCTACAACAGTTTAATAAAGAAAAAAAATGGCAAATCATAAGTCAGCATTAAAAAGAATTAGAAGTAACGAAACTAAACGTTTAAGAAATAAGTACCAGCATAAAACTACACGTAATGCTATTAAGAAATTGCGTGAAATGACTAAAAAGAAGGATGCTGAAAAATTATTTCCTTCAGTTGTTTCTATGATAGATAAGTTAGCTAAGAATAATGTTATTCATGATAATAAAGCAGCGAACTTAAAATCTGGTTTAACTAAACATATAGCTGCTTTATAATTTAAAGAAGCTTATATTTTTTAATATTCAAGAAGCCTTTCAGTTTTGAAAGGCTTTTTTGTGTTATAATTTTCGATTTAATTCAAAAAAAAATCCTCATATAATAAATTGATATGAGGATTCCTTATTATAAACAAAGAATATTTAACTATTCATCGAAATTAAAAATTCTTCATTGTTTCGTGTTTGTTTAAAACGATCATTAATAAATTCCATCGCTTCAACAGGATTCATATCTGCAAGATATTTTCGCATTACCCACATACGTTGAATGGTGTTTTCATCTAATAATAAATCATCTCTACGTGTACTTGAAGAAGTAAGGTCGATAGCTGGGAAAATTCTACGATTAGAAATTTTTCTATCCAATTGTAGTTCCATATTTCCAGTCCCTTTAAATTCTTCGAAGATTACTTCGTCCATTTTAGAACCTGTTTCGGTTAATGCTGTTGCAATAATTGTAAGAGAACCTCCATTTTCAATTTTACGTGCAGCACCAAAGAAACGTTTAGGCTTGTGTAATGCATTGGCATCTACACCACCACTCAATATTTTACCTGAGGCTGGTTGAACCGTATTGTAAGCTCTTGCCAAACGTGTAATAGAATCTAATAAAATAACAACATCATAGCCACATTCTACCAAACGTTTTCCTTTTTCTAAAACAATGTTTGCGATTTTCACATGCTCGTGTGCTTCTTTATCGAATGTTGACGCAATAACTTCACCACGAACGTTACGTTGCATATCTGTTACTTCTTCCGGACGTTCATCTATTAATAAAATCATTTGAAAAACTTCAGGATGATTTGCCGCAATTGCATTTGCAATATCTTTGAGCAACATGGTTTTACCAGTTTTTGGTTGTGATACAATCATACCACGTTGTCCTTTTCCAATAGGTGAAAATAAATCTATAATCCGTGTTGAGATTGTACTTTGTCTCTCGGCAAGATTGAATTTTTCTTGTGGAAATAGAGGTGTAAGGTGTTCAAAAGAAACACGATCTCTAACGACTTGAGGATCTAAACCATTAATTTTTGTTACCTTAATTAAAGGGAAATATTTTTCGCCTTCTTTTGGAGGTCTTACGTTACCAAGAACAGTATCTCCTTTTTTTAATCCAAACAGTCTAATTTGTGATTGTGAAACATAAATATCGTCTGGTGATGATAAGTAGTTATAATCGGAAGAGCGTAAAAACCCATAGCCATCCTGCATTACATCTAGAACGCCTTCACTTTCTATAATAGCATCGAATTCAAAATCTGGTTCACGATAGCGATTTCTGCTATCTTTATTTCCGTTACTGCTTTGATTTCGATTATCTTTATTTCGATTATCTTGAGCTTTGTTGTCCTTTTGTGCTGGTCTATTTTGATTATCTCGTTGTGGGCGACTTTGAATGTCTTTTTGAGGACGAGGCTTATTCTCTTTTTGTTGCTTATTTTGAGGCTTTACTTGTGGACGATTCTCGTTCTCTTTTGGAGCATCCTTTTTTAATGTACTCTCTTTTGGAGTTTCCATTTTTGCTGTATCGTCTTTAGAGCTCTCTTGAGTAATAGAACTTTTAACTTGTGTAGGCTTCTCTTTAAAGTCCATAGATTTCTGCGCATTACTTTCTCTAGGTTTTTGAACACGATCTCTTCTTGGTCTTTGAGGTCGCTTCTCATCCTTATTAACACTAGGCTTTGTAGGATTTGCAGCTTGATGATCTAATATTTGATATACTAAATCTAATTTTTTTAATGAGCGATACTTTGATACCTTAAGTTCTTTTGCTATTTCCTGTAATTCAGGTAGCTTCTTTTCTTTTAATTGTGAAATTTCAAACATTGTTGAATTGAATAATTAGTTTAATTACGAAATTAAATTTTTCAGTGTCTTCTTAAAGGAATCTAGGGAAAAATTGAATTATGTTTTTTTTTGAAGATTATAATGCACATCAATAGTGTGTTGTACATTTATAATGCAATTATACAACTTTATTTTCAATAAATAATATTTGTAATAAAAAAGAAACTATTATTTTTGCACTTCAATCAATATAAATGCTACAAAGAATACAAACTATATACTTACTTATTTCGGCTGGAATTTCAGGAGGTTTAATTTTTGTATTTCATTTATGGACTACTATTAATGAGATTCAGTTTTATGCTAAAGATGAATTGTTATATTTAGGATTATTTTTGGGTTCAGCAGCTTTAGCATTGATTGCAATATTTATGTACAAAAACAGGCAGACACAATTTGTATTGGGTCGTCTTAATATAATATTAAACTTTATTTTACTAGGATTATTTGTGTATCGATCACTAAACTTATCTGGAGAAACAGACGTTTCTGAGAAAGGTATTGGGATGCTTCTACCTATTTTTTCTATCGTATTTTTGGTTTTAGCCAATAAAGCCATAAAAAAGGATGAAGATCTCGTAAAATCTGTAGATCGATTAAGATAAACCTATCATCTTAGTAGTATTAGTGCGAGAAAACCCAAAGCGAAAGCTTTGGGTTTTTGTTTTAAACCCATCCTAATCCCGATAGTTATCGAGACTTCCCAAAGGGAAGGACTTTTATCTTCTAATAAACTCAATAACTTCTAAATTCTGAATTTTCTTCCCATCAATTTCAAAACGAAGCATAGTTCTTACCTTATGCATGCCATGTTTTCCAATGGCTCCAGGATTCATATGTAACAAATTTAATTTTTTGTCTGGCATTACTTTTAAGATATGAGAATGCCCACAAATAAATAAATCAGGTGGATTTTGTTTAATAATTTCTCTTATTCTTATATCATATCTATTAGGATAGCCTCCAATGTGTGTTATCCATACATCAACTTCTTCACATTTAAATCTATTATGCTCTGGGAATTCAACTCTAATTTTGTCATTATCTATATTACCATAAACAGCACGAAGCGGTTTTAGTGCTTTTATTGCATCTGTAACTTTTATGTCTCCAATATCTCCAGCATGCCAAACTTCATCAGCTTGTTTTACATATTTTAATATCTTATCGTCGATATAGCTGTGTGTATCAGAAAGTAAGAGGATTTTTTTCATATTTATTTTCCGTGTAAACGGAAATCTTTTAATTAATTATTAAGAATCCTAATCTGCCTAGGAATGATAAATCTCTTTATCTTTGTTCATTCAAAAAAACAAAAATAATATTTAAGTTGAGATTTTTTATCGAATTATCATATAACGGAAGTGCATATCATGGATGGCAAAATCAACCCAATGCCATTTCTGTACAAGAGGTTTTGGAAGAAGCTTTGTCAACCTTGTTAAAAGAAAAGATTGATATTGTTGGAGCAGGACGTACAGATACTGGAGTTCATGCCAAACAAATGTTTGCACATTTTAATACAACAGTAGAATTCTCTTTAGATGAAATAAAATATAAACTGAATTCTTTGTTGCCCAAAGACATCGCTGTTCAAGATATTTTTAAAGTAAATAATGAAGCTCATGCACGTTTTGACGCAATAAGTAGAGAATATAAATACAGAATTTCTTTGCATAAAAATGTATTTGCATTTAATGATTCCTATTATTTTAAACAGGAATTAGACATAGATAAAATGAATGAGGCTGCAAAAATTTTATTTGAACATGAAGATTTTAAATGCTTTTCCAGAAGTAATACAGACGTTAAAACATACAATTGTAATATAATGAATGCTGAATGGGTTTTAAAAGAAGGTGAATTAATTTTCACAATAAAAGCAGATCGTTTTTTACGAAATATGGTACGTGCCATTGTTGGCACAATGATTAATATTGGTATTGGAAAAACTAGTATTGTCCAATTCCACGATATTATTAAATCTAAAAACAGATCGCAAGCTGGAGCTTCGGTTCCTGGACATGCATTATATTTAACCAAAATTGAATATCCTAAACACATAAAAAAAGATTTCCGTTTTCACGGAAAATAAATATGACTAAACAAAAAGAAAATATTTTTGATTTAAGTCTTTTTAAACGACTGCTTAAATTTATAAACCCTTATCGTTGGGTGTTTTATGGTACGCTTTTAGCAGTAGTTGGTCTTGCTGTTTTTGGAGCTTTAAGACCTTTAGTGTTACAACAAGCCATCGACAATAATATTGCTGCTCAAGTCGCCGAAGGGTTTTTAGTTTACATTATTGCGATGCTTGTGTTACTTATTTTAGAAGTAACAACCCAGTTGGTGTTTATTTATTATGCTTCATGGTTAGGACAATCGGTTGTAAGAGATATTAGGGTAAAATTATTTAAACACATTCTTGGGTTTAAAATGAAATATTACGACAACTCGTCGGTTGGTGTTCTTATTACAAGAGCAGTAACAGATATGGAACGTATTGCCGATATTTTTGGTCAGGGCTTATTTATGATTTTTAGTGATATTCTTAAAATGATGTTTGTTGGCGGAGTTATGGTGTATATGAATTGGAACTTGAGCATCATTGTGTTTTTAACGCTTCCAATTGTTCTTTTTGCGACAAAAATTTTTCAAAAGTATATGAAAAAAGCTTTTGAAGAAGTTCGTAATGAGGTTTCTAATTTGAATTCTTTTGTTCAGGAACGTGTAACTGGAATGAAAATACTTCAGTTATTTACACGTGAAGAAACCGAATACAAAAACTTCAAAATCATAAATGAAAGACATAAAAAAGGATGGTTAAAAACGGTTTGGTATAATTCTATCTTTTTCCCTATTGCAGAAGTTTTATCCTCATTAACATTAGGATTAGTAGTTTGGTATGGAGGCTTAAATGCTGTTTTAGACCAAACCGTAACATTGGGAGATTTAACAGCTTTTGTAATGATGATTCCGATGATATTTAGACCATTATATCAAATTGCCAATAAATTCAACACCTTGCAAATGGGAATGGTTGCTGCCGATAGGGTTTTTAAAGTTTTGGATACCACATCAAATATTGAAGACTCAGGGAAACAAGTAGTTTCAAACTTTAAAGGAGATATCACATTTAACAATGTCCATTTTTCGTATGTAAAAAATGAAGAAGTCTTAAAAGGCTTATCCTTTAATGTAAAAGCTGGAACTACAGTTGCTATTGTTGGCGCAACAGGAGCAGGAAAATCTACCATTATTAATTTATTGAATCGTTTTTACGATATCAATTCTGGCGAAATCTTAATTGACAACATTAATATTATGAGTGTAACTTTAGAGTCTCTTCGAAGCCAAATTGCTGTGGTTTTGCAAGATGTATTTTTGTTTGCTGATACTATTTTAAATAATATTACACTTAAGCATCCAAATATTTCTGAAGATCAGGTACAACAAGCTGCAAAACAAATTGGGATTCATGATTTTATTATGAGTTTACCAAATGGATATCACTATAATGTGAAAGAACGAGGTGTAATGTTATCTTCCGGACAACGCCAACTCATATCGTTTTTAAGAGCTTATGTTACCAATCCAAGTATTTTAATTTTGGACGAAGCCACATCATCTGTCGATTCGTATTCTGAACAACTTATTCAAGATGCTACAGATAAAATCACTAAAGGAAGAACATCTATTGTAATTGCACATCGTTTGGCAACTATTAAAAAAGCAGACAATATTATTGTAATGGATGCAGGGCAAATTGTAGAGCAAGGTACTCACAAAGAATTGCTGAAAAAGAAAAATGGGTACTACAAAAATTTATACGAAGTCCAGTTTATGCAAGAGGAAATGGTTTAGCTACATCACGCTAAATCATTTTTTATCATTTCGGTAAGCTCCGAAGCATTTTTAAACATTATAAACTCACCATCCTTTACATAAGAAATTTGTCCTGTTTCTTCAGAAACCACAAGTGCGAGAGCATCTGTTTTTTCAGTTATTCCAACCGCAGCTCTATGGCGTAACCCAAAGCGTTGTGGTATTATCTTTTCGTTATTAAGCGGTAAAATAACACGAGTTGCTTTTATAATATTATCGGCAATAATAATAGCGCCATCGTGTAAAGGACTGTTTTTAAAAAAGATACTTTCTATTATAGGCTGAGTTACTTTAATGTTCATTTCGTCTCCAGTAATTACTAAAAAATCGAGGTTATTATTGCGCTCTAAAACTAAAAGAGCTCCAGTTTTTGAAGTGCTCATTTTATAGCAGGCAGCAACAATAGCGTCTATGTTAGTTTCTGAAATAGTTTCAGATTTTAAAAATTTAAGTTGTTTAAAGAATTTTTTTCTATTACCAATATTAGTTGAACCAATCATTAATAAAAACTTCCGAATTTCTTGCTGAAACACAACAATTAGAGCAAACATACCTACACTTATAAAGCCACCAAGTATGTTGCTTAAAAGTTGCATTTGTAATGCTTGAGTGAGCTTCCAAATAAGGTAAACGATTACAATGCCAATAAAAATATTAATAGCAACTGTTCCTTTTACAAGTTTGTACATATAATAGAGCAGAAATGCTACAAGAACAATATCTATAACATCTACAACACTAAATTTAAAGGTTTCAAGCAGTTCCAATTGAAAGGTGTTTTGGTAAATTTAATAAAATAAGTATAAATAGAGTAGTTGGTAATAATAGTTTTATGTATTTTTTTATAATTGTAATATTGCAATATTACGATGATAGATAATTAATGATTATTTAACTAGAGTAATCATTAAGTAGAATTAATAAATAAACTCATCGTTAGAGATTGTTACATTGTTCAAATTCAGTTTTAGTAATAGCGATTTGAAAGTGATGTAATCTTGGAAGGTTAGGTTTTGATTAAATTCAATAAGGATTATAATTTCTCCAACATTAATAAAATCTCCAATTAAATCTTTAATTAAATTGTTTTTGTTAGATGTTTGAATTAGGGAACAGCCTTTTGTGAAAAAATTAATAGTTATAGAATCAAGAGAATGAGCAATAATGCCAACTATTTGATCTGGTTTATCTTTAATTTGATTTTCAGTATTACTAAAATACTTCTCAGAAGATTCCATATGATAAACTACATCTGTAAACTCTATAAAAGCTAAATTTTGAATGTTAGGATTTGAGCAAGTAAAGTAGTTTTTAGCATTCTCATTTTTATGTACTTCAGCATTGCGCTTTTTGTTTTGTAAGAATATAATTGAAGGAATTGCCTGTTTAAGTGTTAAGCGTTTATCTACATTCACCAACCAATTTGTTGTGCTTATTATATTTTTTCGGTTAAGCTCAATACTGTCTTTTTTGGTTTCATCATAAAAGAGATATGCAGCCGAAACATCTGTTATTTTAGTAATACTTGAGTTGTCAGTTTCTGGAAGTTGTATGATTTTTTCTTTCCCACAAGAAAAAAATATTAAAATTGGGATTAAGAATAAGATTTGTTTTAGCTTCATTTTGAAAAAAATTTGTCATTCCTGCGTCCCGATAGCTATCGGGAGCAGGAATCCATTAAAAAATTCAGTTAACATTAAAAAGATTCCTGCTTTTGCAGGAATGACATTAGTTTAACACATTCCATAGCTTCTTTTACATCATGTACCCGTAAAATTTTCGCTCCTTTTTGCAATGCTATGGTATTTAATGTTGTTGTGCCATTTAGAGCTTCTGCTGCAGAACTATTCAATATTTTATAAATCATGGATTTTCTTGAAAAACCAACTAAAATGGGTAATTCGGTCATTTTAAAAAGTTCTAACTTGTTTAATAATTGGTAATTCTGTTCTATGGTTTTGGCAAATCCAAAACCAGGATCGATGATTAAATCTACAATACCGAGTTGTCTTGCTTCGGCAATTCTTTCAGAAAAATAAAATAGAATATCTTTAACAAGATTATCGTAATTAGTGTATTGCTGCATAGTTTGAGGAGTGCCTTTTATGTGCATCATTATATATGGTACGTTTAAACTTGCAACCGTTGCCATCATATTATTATCTAACTGTCCAGCAGAAATATCGTTAATCATACAGGCTCCAGCTTCAATGCAAGTTCTGGCTATCTTACTTCTAAAAGTATCTATTGAAATTAGAATATCTGGAAATTGTTTTAAAATTGATTCAACTATAGGAATAATACGTTTTAACTCTTCATCTTCGTTAATATGTTTAGCATTTGGTCTAGAGCTGTATGCACCAATATCGATAAAAGTAGCACCTTCTTTCAACATTTTTCCAACTTGTAAAAGAATACCTTTTTCATCTTTATAGCGTGCGCCATCATAGAAGGAATCAGGAGTAACATTTAATATTCCCATTACTTTTGGCGATGATAAATCTACGAGCTGTCCTTTGTAATTTATTGTCATATTCATTTTCTGCGAATCCCGATAGCTATCGGGAAGGAATCTTATTAATTGAAACTAAATTCTAAAATTTTAAAAAGCAGAACCTTTTGAATATTTGTATTCCGATAACTATCGGAATTGTGGCAAAATAAAATTCAGCTAAAAACTTTAAACCTGAAACCTTGAACATTAAACTTTTTTATGCGAAATTTACGCAAAATTCAATTTACTTTATGCAAAATACTTCAAAACAATATGACGATGTAATCTCCTCATGTAGAAACTTGTTTAACAATAAGATGAAAGATTATGGAAGTGCATGGAGAATCCTTCGTTTGCCATCGCTTACAGATCAAATTTTTATAAAAGCACAGCGCATTAGAAGTTTGCAACAAAACGAGGTAAGAAAGGTAGATGAAGGCGAAGTAAGTGAATTTACAGGCATAATTAATTACTGTATTATGGCACTAATCCAGCTAGAGAAAGGCATAGCAGAACAACCAGATTTATCTGTTGAAGAAGCATTAGTATTGTATGACGAAAAAGTAGCTGTTGCCAAACAACTTATGCAAGATAAAAATCATGATTATGGCGAAGCATGGCGAGAAATGCGAGTAAGTTCGCTAACCGATTTAATATTACAAAAACTATTGCGTGTTAAGCAAATAGAAGATAATGCAGGAAAAACCATAGTTAGCGAAGGTATTGATGCCAACTATCAGGATATGATAAACTATGCAGTTTTTGCCTTGATTCATTTAAATGAAAAATAACTGTCATTCCTGCGAAGGCAGGAATCCATTTATATAAATAAGTTGAAGTGCATTGAAAAGAAAACCATGAAGCATAAAAGCACAATAATAATTTTAGTATTAGTTTTGATAGTTGATTTCACATATAGTCAAGAACAAAATGATTATTTGAGAATGGGAGAAGAAAATGCTAAAAGGATTCTTGAAGAAACCCTAAAAGACTCGATACTTCATAATGTAATTGGACGTAATCAAATCTTGAAGGACAAGAGTAAAATAATAGATTTTGCTGAGTTAATATTATTTGACTTGTATGGAAAGAAAGAAATTGAAAGTCAAAGACCTTATGATGTATATAAGATTAATGAATATTGGCTATTAAGCGGAACGTTACCAAAAAATAAAAGAGGAGGAGCTTTTTTGTTAATAATTGATTCTCGAGACTATAGAGTTATTCGTTTAACTCATGGAAAATAAAACAAAATTATGAAACTACTAGTAACAATCTCAAGACTATTTGTTGGAGCATTATTTATATTCTCTGGACTTATTAAACTCAACGACCCAATTGGATTTTCATTTAAGCTAGAAGAATATTTTAGTGTAACTGTTTTAAACCTGCCATTTTTAGAACCTTATGCCCTTGTAATCGCAATTTTTGTGGTTGTTTTTGAAGTGCTTTTAGGTGTGTTCCTGCTTATTGGTTATAAACCTAAATTTACAGTTTGGAGTTCTTTAGCAATGATTGTGTTCTTTACATTCCTAACATTTTATTCAGCATATTTTAATAAAGTAACCGATTGTGGTTGCTTTGGAGACGCCATAAAACTAACACCTTGGGAATCCTTTACCAAAGACATTATTTTATTAGTGTTTATCTTAATATTGTTTTTTGGAGTAAAACACATTAAACCCATTTTGGGTAAATTAGGCTTAGCAATTGTGTCTTTGCTTAGTTTTATTTTTTGTTTAGGCTTTGTGTATCATGTGTTAATGCATTTACCAGTAAAAGATTTCAGACCCTATAAAATTGGGAATAACATTCAGGAGAATATGATTATTCCTGACGATGCTCCAAAACCGATAATCGATTATCATTGGAAATTTAATGTAAATGGAGAAGAAAAAACAATCACTACAAGAGGAAGCTATCCAAGTGTTGAAGGAGAATATATTAGTGTTGAAACAAAAACTATTAAGGAAGGCTACGAAGCTCCAATCTACGATTTTTCTATGGAACGTGGTGGTGAGGATTATACCGAAGATTTATTGAATGAAAATAAATTAATAATATTTATATCCTATAATTTAGCAAAAGCCGAAAAAGATGGCTTAAATAAGTTAAAAGGAATGGCAAATGAAGCTTTAGAAAAGGGTTATAAAGTAATCGGGCTTACAGCTTCAGGACCAGAAGAACAGCAATTAATTTCGGAGCAATACGGACTTGATTTCGATTTTTATTTTTGCGATGAAACAGCATTAAAAACCATAGTGCGTTCAAATCCTGGAATTTTAAAACTTAATAAAGGCACTGTTATTCAAAAGCTACATTGGAACGATTTAGAAGATTTAAAATTAGATTAAAAACAACTAAAATAAATTTATCCTGCAAGGTTTTTATAACCTTGTAGGTATATAGAAAGAATAAAATGAGATTCCCTTCCTTAGAGGAATAAAGTTTAATAAATGAGATTCCCGTTTTCACGGGAAATAAATATGAGAACACAAATTGTTGCAGGAAACTGGAAAATGAATAACGATTTAGCGCAAACCCAAGCACTAATTTCAGACTTAAAAAAGCAAGTGCAAACTTCAAATGCTGAGGTTATGATTGCACCAGCATTCACTAATTTATATAGCGCTTTTGAAGCATTACGGCATACAAATATAGAAGTTGTTGCACAAAATATGCACTTTGCTGAAAGTGGAGCATATACAGGAGAAGTTTCTGCTAAAATGCTACAAAGTATTGGTATTAAAACTGTAATCCTTGGTCATAGTGAACGTAGAGCTTATTTTGGAGAAACAGATGAATTATTAGCCAAAAAAGTTGATGCAGCTCTTGCCAATAACATGCGTATTATTTTCTGTTTTGGCGAAGAACTTGCAGATCGTAAATCCGGTAATCACGAAAGCGTAGTAGAATCTCAAATCAAAAAAGCACTCTTTCATTTAGAGTATTCTGCCTTTAATAATATCATTTTAGCTTATGAGCCTGTTTGGGCAATTGGTACAGGAGAAACGGCAAGCCCAGAGCAAGCACAAGAAATGCACGCTTTTATTCGCAAAACTTTGGCAGATAAATATGGTGAAGAAGTAGCAAATTCTGTTTCAATTTTATATGGAGGAAGTGTAAAGCCAGCAAATGCTAAAGAGATTTTTTCAAATCCAGATGTAGATGGTGGATTAATTGGTGGAGCAGCATTAAACGCAGAAGACTTTTTTGCCATTGTTAATGCTTTTAATAGAATCTAATAATCGAAAAAAACGCAAATAAACTAATAGGTTGCTTTAAAATTTTTAAATTAGTATCAAATTTTGCTATGAGTACTAGAGAAAAGACTTCAGAACAAAGCGATATACAAGTTGACGAAGTAAAACAAAACGAGATTGTTTTATATAATGACGAAGTAAATACTTTCGATCATGTTATAGATACACTTATTGCTGTATGCCAACATACTCCAGAACAGGCAGAACAATGCTCTATTATTGTACATCATAACGGAAAATGTACTGTTAAAACAGGAGAATTAAAAGATTTAAAACCTCGCTGTTCAAAACTACTTCAAGCAGGTTTAAGTGCAGAAGTTATTTAAATTTGTAAAAAGAGAAAAATCAGCGATACTTTTTAGCACAAAAAAACGGGATAATTAAAATTAATAATTATTCCCTTGTAGGTTTGTTTAACTAACTACATTCAATTTATTAATAAGCTAGAAGTAATTCAGTGATATAAAAACGAGATTTTTTACAAAAGCAAATTAGGAGAAATTTTATTTAGTATATTAGTAGGTTGAATTTTAAACTCAAATAAAAAAGTTCACACATTGGTGTGAACTTTTCTTTGGTTTATTTATCTGTGACCTCGACAGGATTCAAACCTTATGGTTTCATCCCAATGTTTATAGGGTCTATGCTAAATGCTATGTTTTTTGTTGACGATTTGTGAACCAGAAGTAATATTCAATACTTCGATTTAGTATTTCATCAAGTACAAATTTACTGATTTTATTGACGATTCATAATCTTATTCTTATATAAAGTAAATTATCCTTTACCAACTCAACGGGATGCTTCACTTTTTCATCTTTTTTAATCTAGTTTGATATGCCTGTAAATAATTACGTTTGGTTTTATCATTTAAATACGATGCTTTAATCAACGTTTCTATCTTTTCTGAGTTTGAGAGAAGTTTATTAAAAACGTCATCTTTTTGCTTTTTACTAATTTCGGCTTTTTCAGCAAGTAAGCTGAATTGAGCACTAACACTTCCTTTTGCAATATTTTTAGGCAATAATTTATCATCTAATGCAAAATCTGAATCTTCAATATGTATTTGAGTATTTAATAAATCATAGGCTGGACTCAATCTAAAATCTCCTAGAGGAGTTTCTATTAATGAGAAGTTCTTGAAATGAGCATCACCATTTGAGAAGAGATAATTAAAAACAAGTAATGAAAAGAGCTTTGGAGCTTCCAATTTATAAGCAGGCAAGTGTACTTTCATTAGATTGAACATTTCCAAATAATTACCAAGGTATTTGTAATTATCTCCATGTGTTTGGGGGGTGCGACCTGCCAATGAGGCAAAATCTTCTTTTGCCAATTTACTACCATCTTCTTTTACATCAAACCGTTTCGTAATGTAAGCTGGCTCTCCATTCTTGAAGAAAATCAATGCGTTTTCAGCAGTTTCCATATTAAATACCTGTCTTGCAATTTGCATAGTAAGGTGTTCATTTGCGGGCATTTGATCAAGGCTTTTGCCAACATTGGGTATCGGCTTTAGGATGTATGAACCACGTTCTCCTTCTTCAATAAGCCGGAGTTTGTTTTTATCCAGTAAAACCGAAAACTTTTCCTGTACTCCTGAAATTGAGGTTCGTTTTCGATTTTCAACAAATAATTCATCGGTTGCCTCGTTACTTGAAGGTGATGCGTATGGTAATATATGATGTACTTTTCGCCCATCAAACATTCTTCTTAAACAGGTTATACTGTATGTCTCGTACCCGTTCGCTAATGTGCCTGGGCAATATTTTATAATAGGAAAATTCATATATTTACTTGCATTTTTTTAACCGTAACAGCACCTATAGTGTCGTAACGTGCGGTAATTAGAAGCAAACTAAAATAGTCATCATTGTCAATACGCATATGTTTGCACACCACTTGTTTATTCGTTCCTTCAGGTAGCATATTGTAGAAAAAAGGGAATAAATAGTCTGATTTATAGGTCTGCTTGGTTTTTGGTAATGTCAAACTGATAGGTGGTTTACCATTATCTGACATCCATAAATCATGATATTGATATATAAAACTACCATTATCATTTTGAGTAAGTAAACCGGCTTTTTCACCTTTATAATATATTTCAGCCTGTCTCATTAATCAATCTTTTTCGGTTTCTTTACTTGCAGGCACACTTCCATACCTAAAACATTGGCAA
>JAKITV010000005.1 GCA_021647885.1 Flavobacteriaceae bacterium
GATACTTTAAGACAATGGTTACATAAAACGGTAAACGATATGGATAAAAAACGCATCAAATCAATAATAAGTAACCATCATTATTTAAACGCCTTTAATGACGTGTTTTATAATTAAATTGGTATTATACTAAAATTCCATAACAGCAAAGATGCATTTCCATTTTATTTTAATGGGAAAATAGATGAAAGATTCTCTTTCGATTATTATGGCGAGGGACCACAAATTTTTAATTTCAAACCTTATAAAGCCACAGAAGGAAAGTTGGAAATAAAATATGGATTGTATTGATAAAAAAGCATACAATAAGCCTATTTTTATCGATGAAAAGCTAAATTTTTTATGTGTTCAATTCTAGCAACTCCTCAATAAAATCTCTGGAGTTTGATAAACGAGGAACTTTATGCTGTCCTCCAAGTTTATCTTTTTCTTTAAGCCAATCGTAAAACAAATGTGTTCTTGCAATATTAATTTTAGGTTTGTTAAGCGTCATGTTATTATAACGTTTTGCTTCATAATCCGAGTTTAAAGATTTAAGTGCATTATCCAGCAACTCGTTAAAATAATTAATGTCTTTTGGAGGGTTTTTAAATTCTATTAACCATTCGTGAGCACCTTTTTCTTTACCTTCCATAAATATTGGAGCAGCTGTAAAATCTACAATTTCGGCTTTGGTTTTTTTGCAAACAAGTTTTAAAGCATCTTCGGCATTTTCAATAATAAGTTCTTCACCAAAAACATTTATATGATGTTTGGTTCTTCCGGTAACTTTTATTCTATAAGGATTTATGGATGTAAAACGAACAGTATCTCCAATTTTATAACGCCAAAGTCCAGCATTGGTAGTAATTATCAAGGCGTAGTTTTTATCCTTTTCAACTTCACTTAATGGAATAATTTTTTGGTCTGAAGTTCCATAAGTTTCCATTGGGATAAACTCATAAAAAATACCATAATCTAACATTAACAGTAATTCACTAGAATTATTTCTATCCTGAATGGCAAAAAACCCTTCCGAAGCATTATAAATTTCGTAGTATCTAAACTCTTTTTTCGGTAAAATAGCTTTGTATTGATCTACATATGGAACAAAACTTACGCCTCCATGAAAATATACTTCAAGATTAGGCCAAATATCAAAAAGATTTTTTTTGCCTGTGTGCTCCAATACGTTATTTAAAAGCACCAACATCCACGAAGGCACTCCAGCAAAACTGGTTACATTTTCGTCTATGGTTTCATCTACAATAGCTTGCATTTTGTATTCCCAATCACTCATTAGAGAAACTTTATTACTAGGCGTACTGCTAAACTCTGCCCAAAAAGGCATATTATCTATTAAAATAGCCGAAAGGTCTCCAAAAACAGTTCCGTTTACTTCATATAATTCTTTACTGCCACCTAATCGCAAACTTTTACCAGTAAATAATTGTGAATCTTCATTGTTGTTAAGATACATGCATAGCATATCTTTTCCAGCAGCGTAATGACAATCTTCTAGCGACTCTAAACTTACAGGTATAAATTTACTTTTGGCATTTGTTGTGCCACTGGATTTTGCAAACCATTTTATTGGTGTCGGCCAAAAAATATTGTGTTCGCCTTTTCTTGAGCGTTCAATTACATTTTGGTATTCCTCGTAGGTTGACACAGGAATCCGTTCGCTAAATGTTTTATAACTTTTTATAGATTCAAAGTCGTACTGCTTTCCTATTTGTGTGTATTTAGCAGTATCTATAAGGTCTAGAAGTAATTCGTTTTGTACATCGTTAGGATATTTTAAAAACAAATCAATTTGATGAAAACGTTTTTTTAAGTACCATGAGGCAATAGAATTTACAATAGGAATTGGCATATATTGGCTATATTTACGAGAACTAAAATAGCAAAAATCTTTGTATGTTGTATCAAGGTGTGTTAAGAAAAATGGATACTGAATTTGGGCAACCCATTCAGTACTTTTTAATATTCGAAAACGATTTTTTAAATATGAATCAATTGTTGAATGAAACAATTAGCATTCAGTTTGTTAAGTACCAATGTTTAAACTGTGGTTTGGATAAGCCAATTTACAGACAGGGATTTTGTAAAAGCTGTTTTTTTGAAATACCTCAAGCTGCCGATTGGATTATGCGTCCAGAATTAAGCACAGCACATCTTAATAAAGAAGATAGAGATTTAGAATATGAGAAGAAAGTACAATTACAACCACATATTGTGTATTTGGCAAATTCCAGTAATGTAAAAGTTGGAGTAACTCGAAAAAGTCAAGTGCCAACACGTTGGATAGATCAAGGTGCACACGAAGCTATAGAAATTGTAGAAGTACCAAATCGCTATTTGGCAGGAATTACCGAAGTCGCTTTAAAAGAGCACATAAGCGATAAAACGAATTGGCGAACAATGCTAAAAAACGATGTTAAAGATGAAAGCCTTGAAGCATGGAAACAAAAACTAAAAGTATTTATTCCAACCGAAGCTAAAGATTATTTTATTGAACACAACAGAGAAACACATATGGATTTTCCGGTATTGCAATATCCAGAAAAACCACAGAGTTTAAATTTAAGTAAAAACCCAAATTACAATGGGAAATTAGTTGGTATTAAAGGGCAATACTTAATTTTTGAAGACCAAACGGTTTTCAATATTAGAGCTAATGAAGGGTTGGTGATTAACATGGATTTAGTCTAGCAAAATATTCCAGTTTATCTTTTTAATGTCATATTTATTTCCTGCGTAGGCAGGAATCTTTTAGAGTTATACTTATTTTCTGTTTTTTGCCACGAATACACGAATTTTCCTCTATAATTTTCAGAATTGTTAAAATTCGTGTATTGGTGGCAGATTTTATATTTATTGATACCTCGATGACTTTATCTCAAGGTAGTTTATTTATTACTTAAACGGATTAAATCACAAGAATAAAAATTGTCAATAAATACTTTAGTAAATGTAAAGTTATAAATTTTCTTTTTAGTTATTTTGCTAAATCATATGAGTAATTTAAGGAAAGTTTACATATCGTTGGGTAGCAATAAAGGCGATAAATTCAAGAATTTGCAAGAAGCTATTAATGCTATTCATCTTACAATTGGAAATATTAGTATAATTTCTAAAGTCTATAAATCTCCCGCTTTAGGTTTTGAAAGCGATGATTTTTTTAATGCATGTCTTGTATTAGAAACATTGTTTAACCCTCAAAAATTATTAAAAAAATTAATTGCTATAGAAAAGTCTTTAGGACGAATTCGTCCCGATAACTATCGGGATAAAAAGAAAGACTATCAAGCCAGAATAATAGATTTGGATATCCTTTTTTTTGAAGATGAAATAATTAAGACTAAAACACTCCAAATTCCACATCCTGAAATGCATAAGCGCAAGTTTGTTTTGCAACCATTAAGTGATATAGCACCTAAAGAACAGCATCCTAAATCAAAAAAAGAAGTGTTAACTTTATTAAAAGAGTGCAAAGATGAAAGTGTTTTAGAATCTATAAATATTTGGCTGAAGAACCCAAGTAAAACCTATAATTTTGCGAATTACAACTACATTGCTATTGAAGGAAATATTGGTGCAGGAAAAACCAGTTTAGCAACTAGGATCTCTCACGATTTTAATGCAAAACTAATTTTAGAGCGATTTGCCGACAATCCTTTTTTGCCAAAATTTTACGAAGACGCAAAGCGCTATGCCTTTACTTTAGAAATGTCTTTTCTGGCAGATCGCTATCAACAAATAAGTGATGACTTGTCACAACTCGATTTGTTTAAAGATTTTATTGTGAGTGATTACGATGTATTTAAATCGCTCATTTTTTCTAAAGTTACACTTCCTGAAGATGAGTTTAAATTGTATAGAAAACTTTTCTATTTAATGTATAAGGATATTGCGAAACCTGATTTGTATATATATCTATATCAAAATACCGAACAGTTACAACAAAATATTAAAAAACGTGGAAGGGATTACGAACAAGAAATAGAAGACGATTATCTTGATAAAATAAATTCTGGATATTTAGAGTTTTTAAAAAACCAAACCGATTTTAATGTCAAAATCATAGATATTTCTGATAAAGATTTTGTAGAAAACCGAGAAGATTATTTGAGTATTTTAGATGAGATTTGTAAGAAGTGATAATTTGGTTACGCTTATCGTATATGCATATGGAAAGTTGCGTGGATTTAGACACTACGTTAGCAAAAAGAACCGAGTCTGAGTATAATCCGAAGGATTATGCGGGTCGGCGGTAAGAAGCAATGAACTATATACCGTGTTGTGTGTAGTGTTTAATTTCACATAATTCTTTTTTTACTTTTTTAGATTCAATTATTGGTTTCTGAATAGATTCTTTTTTAATTGATTTTTTCCAAAATGGGAATGCCCAAGTTATTGATGTTCCAAATAATTGATAGATTCCATTTTTCTCAAACGTATAATGAGACTTATATGGGAATTTACCTTTGAAATAATCTTCTCTTTTTATTTTTGAGAATAGAAGTGTTAAGAATTTATTAAATCCTTTTTCATATTCCATCCCTTTGTATTTGTCTGAATAATATTCTGTAACCATTCCAATTCCCACTCTTATTTCCTCAAGTTGATAGTTGATATAAATAACAGAATCATTTTCATTTAAGGGCTCTATTTGAAACCAATGATTATCCCAAATCAATTCGTTTTCAATATGTTTTTTTAAAATTGATTTGTATAGATTGATTCTATTTTCGAATATTTCTGAATTCAATTTTTTCTTGGTTTTTCATTACACACAATGTTATGATATGTTCAGTTTCAATTGATTATATCAAACGATAAGCGAATTTAGCATTATTAAGGTTTAGAATCAAGCTAAATTAAATACCGAAATTAACTGCTACTGGTTACTGCTAACTAATTTTGCTAAACATATCCCAAATAACAACACCACAACTTACCGAAATATTTAAAGAATGCTTGGTTCCAAATTGCGGAATTTCAATCACAGTATCACTAGCACTAACCACGTCTTGAGATACGCCTTTTACTTCATTTCCAAATACAACTGCATATGTTGTTTGTTGTTGAGGTTTAAAGTCGTTTAGCATTGTTGCGTTTTCGGTCTGCTCAATACTAATTACTTTAATGTTTGAATCTCTTAATCTTTTAACCAACTCAAGTGTGTTTTCAACATATTCCCAAGCAACACTGTCTGTGCTTCCAAGTGCTGTTTTATGAATATCTTTATGAGGAGGTTTTGCAGTAATTCCGCAGAGATAAACTTTTTCAATTAAAAACGCATCACAAGTTCTAAACACAGAACCAATATTATTTAAGCTTCTAATATTGTCTAAAACAACAATTAAAGGGGTTTTTGCCGATTGCTTAAATTCATCGACACTCAATCTGTTTAATTCGCAATTTTTTAATTTACGCATATAATATATTACTCTTTAAAATCTATATGTCATGCTGAGCTTGTCGAAGCATTTTTATTATGAGCACAATTTATGTTAAAATCTCTTTATAATTGTAGATAACTTATGTTTTATCCGCTTTAGAGAAAAGCAAATATTAATTACATTAGCAATCCTGTTCAGTTAACAAAAATAATATATAAATCGCTTAACAATTAACAAAAGATTCCCTCCCGATAGCTATCGGGATTCACGGAAATGAAAATAAAAATTTTCAATGAAAAAAGTAACACCATTAATGAAGCAATACAATGCTATAAAAGCAAAGTATCCTGATGCATTATTGTTGTTTAGGGTTGGGGATTTTTATGAAACCTTTGGAAAAGATGCCATAAAAGCTGCAAAAATTTTAGACATTATCTTAACCAAACGTGGCGCAGGAAGCGAAAGTGAGATAGAATTAGCAGGTTTTCCACACCATTCCATTAACACCTACTTGCCTAAATTGGTAAAAGCAGGTCATCGCGTAGCAATTTGCGACCAATTAGAAGATCCAAAACAAACCAAGACGATTGTAAAACGCGGTGTTACCGAACTCGTAACACCTGGAGTTTCTTTTAACGATGAGGTATTGCATTCTAAGTCCAATAATTTTTTAGCGGCTGTTTATTTCGGAAAATATATAGGAGTTTCTTTTTTAGATATTTCTACAGGAGAGTTTTTATGCTCGCAAGGTAATGCTGAATATATCGATAAATTGCTTCAAAATTTTAATCCGAGTGAAGTATTGATTTCCAAACAAAAACGCACAGAATTTTCAGAAGCTTTCGGCGACAATTTTCATACGTTTTATCAAGAGGATTGGGTGTTTCAAGACGATTACGCAAACGAAACATTGTGCAATCATTTCAAAACAAAAACATTAAAAGGGTTTGGAATAGGAGATTTGTATGAAGGCATTGTGGCTTCTGGAGCGATAATGCATTATTTGGCTGAAACACAACATAATAAATTACAGCATATTACTTCCATAAATAGAATTGCCGAAGACGAATATGTTTGGATGGATAAATTTACCATTAGAAATTTGGAGTTATCCTATTCTACCAATCAAAATGCTGTGACGCTTTTAAATGTTATTGATAAAACCATTTCTCCAATGGGAGGACGTTTACTAAAACGATGGTTGGCTCTGCCTTTAAAAAATGTTGAAAAAATTAAAAGCAGACATGAAGTTGTTCAGTTTTTGTTAGATGAAAACACGTTGTTGCAAAAAATTCAGCATCAAATAAAACAAATAGGAGATATTGAACGCTTAATTTCTAAAGTGGCTACTGCAAAAGTGAGTCCGAGGGAAGTTATTCAATTAAAAAATTCATTGGAAGCTATTGTGCCAATTAAAGCATTGGCAGCAAATTGCAAAAATGATGCTTTAAAGCAAATTGGCGTGAGCTTGCAAAGTTGTGAGACACTTCGTGAAAAAATCAAGGAAACTTTAAATGAAGACGCTCCAGTTAATATTTTAAAAGGAAATACGATTTCATCCGAGTTTTCTTCCGAATTGAAAGAGTTAAGAGATTTGGCTTTTTCTGGGAAAGATTATCTCGATAAAATGTTGAAGCGCGAAAGCGAACGTACAGGGATTTCTTCATTAAAAATAGCATCGAATAATGTATTTGGCTATTACATTGAAGTGCGTCACACACACAAAGATAAAGTCCCAGAAGATTGGATTCGTAAACAAACTTTGGTTAGTGCAGAACGTTACATCACTGAAGAATTAAAGGAATACGAAACAAAAATTCTAGGAGCCGAAGAACGTATTTTGGAAATAGAGCAACAACTTTTTTCAGAGTTGGTAAGTTGGATGAATGCTTATATTAAACCTGTACAGCAAAACGCATATTTAATTGGACAATTAGATTGTTTGTGCGGTTTTGCCCAATTGGCTAAAGGGAACAAATATGTGTATCCTACAATAGATGATTCTTTCGATTTAGAAATTAAAGACGGTCGTCATCCTGTTATTGAAAAGCAATTGCCATTAGGCGAGAGTTATATTCCAAACGATTTGTTTTTAGATCGTGAAGCACAGCAAATTATTATGATTACTGGACCAAATATGTCTGGTAAATCTGCGATTTTACGTCAAACAGCATTAATTGTTTTGTTAGCGCAAATAGGGAGTTTCGTGCCTGCAAAATCGGCAAGGATTGGGTTGGTAGATAAAATTTTTACAAGAGTAGGAGCCAGCGACAATATATCGATGGGAGAATCCACTTTTATGGTAGAGATGAACGAAACCGCTTCTATATTAAATAATATTTCCAATCGTAGTTTAGTATTACTTGACGAAATTGGTCGTGGAACAAGTACTTACGATGGGATTTCTATTGCTTGGGCAATAAGCGAATATCTACATGAACATCCTAGTAGAGCAAAAACATTATTTGCTACTCATTATCACGAACTCAACGAAATGTCTGAAACTTTCGAGCGCATTAAAAACTTTAACGTGTCTGTAAAAGAATTGAAAGATAATGTGTTGTTTTTACGAAAGCTTGTTGAAGGCGGAAGTGCTCATAGTTTTGGTATTCACGTGGCCAAAATGGCAGGAATGCCACGGCAAGTAATTCATCGTGCTAATAAAATTTTAAAACAGTTAGAGAAATCGCATTCGAGTGAAGAATTAACAGATAAAGTTAAATCGTTAAAAGACGAGATGCAATTAAGCTTTTTTAATTTGGATGACCCTTTGTTAGAAGAAATTAAAGATGAAATATTACATTTAGATATTAATACACTTACTCCTGTTGAAGCATTGATGAAACTTAATGAAATTAAGAGGATGTTGCACAAAAAGAAAAGAGCATAAAAGATGTATTTTTATTAAAAAGCCTTTGGTATTATTATAATTGTTTTAAATTTGCATCCGCAATATTAAGTTGCACGTTCATTAAAATAACTACGCGAAAGTAGCTCAGGGGTAGAGCATCACCTTGCCAAGGTGAGGGTCGCGGGTTCAAATCCCGTCTTTCGCTCTACATACTGTAAAATATACCAAGCTGAAGTGGTGGATCCCGATAGCTATCGGGAGGTAAACACTAAGCAAATGCTGAAGTGGTGGAATTGGTAGACACGTTGGACTTAAAATCCAATGGCCTGTAAGGCCGTGCGGGTTCAAGTCCCGCCTTCAGTACAAAAGCCTTTATCTTTTTTGATAGAGGCTTTTTAATTTTCATATTTCTCTCTTAAATAAGACTTTTTTGTGCTAACTTATTTTTGAACTACTTCAATTGATAATAATTACTTACTTTTTTTGTTAAATCTGTAAAAATAACTATTGTGTAATTGCTTTAGAGAAAGCTTTAGTACTTTTACAAATCATCTGCTAGAGATTAAACTATGTCTGTACAACCTAAATTAGTGCGATTTAAACAAAACGTATTGTCAAAATACCAAATCTACAATAGTATTTTTATGACTTTGCCTTTTGATGCGATTACCAAAACAGGTGTACTGCTGCCTTTATTTCATGAAACGTGTAAAAAAGGATTTAAAAATGGCGATAATCCAACTACTATTGTTGATACTTTTTTTAAGAAGTATCAAGCGCGACGAACAACAAAAAGTCAAATAAATCTATTATTCAAGTTCATTCAGTACATCGAAAGACAAGTCGTGTTGTTTGATGCTATTGAAGACGCTGCGTTTTCAATAGTTAATAACATGGATGGTATTGGGACTTTACGAAGCCTTAAGGAATCAGCTTCTTCCGAAAATAAATTAGAAGAATTACAACATTATTTGGAAGAGTTTAAGGTGAGAATTGTGCTAACAGCTCATCCAACTCAATTTTATCCCGGAACTGTTTTAGGCATTATCACAGACTTAACAGAAGCCATTAAGCAAAACGATTTAGATACTATAAGTGTTTTATTTGCACAACTCGGAAAAACACCTTTTTTTAAACATAAAAAGCCCACGCCATATGATGAAGCAGTAAGTTTAATTTGGTATTTAGAGAACGTTTTTTATGACTCTTTTGGTAAAATTTATGACTATATACAGCAAAATATTTTTGATAATAAAAACATTCAAAATGAAATAATAAATATTGGGTTTTGGCCTGGAGGAGATAGAGATGGCAATCCATTTGTAATGCCAGAAACTACTTTGAAAGTTGCACAAAGATTAAAACAAACAATCTTAAAAAATTATTATAGAGATTTAAGAAGCCTTAAGCGGAAATTGACTTTTAAAGGTGTTGAAGAGCGTATTAATTATTTGGAAGAGAAACTCTACAAAAGCAGTATTAATTTGCGTTCTAAAGAAGCGATTAAACTTGAAGAGTTTATAAGCGAATTAAATGCAATTAAAGCAGTCATTATTAAGGAGCACCAGTCTTTATACCTTACAGAGCTAAATAGTTTAATAAACAAGGTGCATCTTTTTGGTTTTTATTGTGCTACTTTAGATATAAGGCAAGACAGCAGGATTCATCATACCGTTTTTTCAAATATGGTTGATGCATTAATAAAATCAGGAAGCGACTTGTTTCCAAAAGATTATAATGCTCTATCCGAAAAGGAACAAATAAAAATCTTATCATTTTTAAAAGGAGATGTTGATGTTAGTTTGTTTAAAGATGAACTAGTAGTAAACACACTTAACACCATAAATGTAGTTAAGAGCATTCAGGATTCTAATGGAGAAAGAGGATCAAATCGATACATTATAAGTAACAACCAAACGGCATTAAATGTTATGCAGTTGTATGCAATGCTCAAACTTGTTGCTTTTAAAGATAACTTGACTGTAGATATTGTACCATTATTTGAAACGATTTCCGATTTAGAAAATGCACATTTAGTAATGGAAGAATTGTATTCCAATACAATTTATAAAGCACATTTAAAACAACGCCAAAACAAGCAAACAATTATGTTGGGTTTTAGTGATGGTACAAAAGATGGTGGCTACCTAATGGCAAATTGGGCAATTTTTAAGGCTAAAGAAGCATTAACAAAGGTATCTAGAAAGTATAATATTGGAGCTGTTTTTTTTGATGGACGAGGTGGTCCACCAGCAAGAGGCGGAGGGAAAACGCATCAATTTTATGCATCATTGGGGCCAACTATTGAAGATAAAGAAGTGCAACTTACCATACAAGGGCAAACGATTAGTTCTAATTTTGGGACTTTAGAATCTTCGCAATATAATTTAGAGCAATTAATTAGTTCAGGAATTTCAAATCGCATAGGCAACAACTCAACTGCAATGTCATCTGATGACAAATTAGTTATGAATAATTTGGCAGAAATAAGTTATCAAGCTTATAAAGATTTTAAAAAGCATGCCATGTTCATTCCTTATTTAGAACGGATGAGTACTTTAAAATACTACGCAAAAACAAATATTGGCAGCAGACCGTCTAAACGTGGTAAATCGGATGATTTGGTATTTTCCGATTTAAGAGCAATACCATTTGTAGGGTCATGGAGTATGTTAAAACAAAACGTACCTGGATTTTTTGGTGTAGGAACTGCGTTAAAGATCTATGAGGACAAAGGTGAATTTAAGAAGGTGGAACAGTTATATCATAATTCAATCTTTTTTAAAACCTTATTAGAAAATAGTATGATGTCCTTAACAAAATCATTTTTTGATTTAACTCGATATATGTCGGAAGATAAAGAGTTTGGCGATTTTTGGAAAATTATATATAATGAATATTTATTAACTAAAAGGCTGCTTTTAAAAGTAACAGGTTATAAAGAATTAATGGAAAATGAGCCTTCTGGGAAAGCATCCATTGAAGTTAGGGAATCTATCGTCCTTCCTTTATTAACGATACAACAATATGCGCTTAAAAAGATTCAGGAATTAGAAAAAGCCGAAGTGAAAGATAAAGAGCAAATTAAAATTTTCGAAAAAATTGTAACCCGATCTTTATTTGGAAACATCAATGCAAGTAGGAATTCTGCTTAAAGATTCGGTTTCTGTTATTGTTGAGAGGAGCTTTGGCGACGTGACAATCTATCTATTGAGAGTTTCAATTTAAAATTTTATACAAAACAAAGATTGTTTTAGTCTTTCCTTTTTTTGTAACGACACTAATTTTTCGTTTACATAAATAAAAAAAAACGGGTTAGTCTATAGGAGCCTTTATCAAACTTGTTTCAAGTATTCTTTCTGAAAAATTTTAAGAATTGAACATCATATAAATAATAACGTATATATCTGATAATCATATATTTAAAACAGTTATATCTTAAATGAGTTTAAATATAAGTATTATTATAAAAGCATTAAAAAAACCTAAAAATTTAATTTCGAATCTATAAAGTTTAATACTATTGAAAAAACTAAATAAACACAGCAAAACCGTTACCCAAGATCCAACCCAGCCAGCAGCACAAGCAATGCTTCATGCAATTGGTTTAACTAACGAAGATTTTAATAAACCTATTGTTGGGATTGCAAGTACAGGTTACGAAGGAAACCCTTGCAATATGCATCTTAACGATTTGGCGAAAGATGTAAAACAAGGTACACAAGAGGCAGATATAATTGGTCTGATTTTTAACACTATTGGTGTAAGCGATGGGATTTCTATGGGAACTCCAGGAATGCGTTATTCATTACCATCACGTGATATTATTGCAGATTCAATTGAAACTGTAGTGCAAGCCATGAGTTACGATGGGTTAATTACAGTTGTTGGCTGCGATAAGAATATGCCAGGCGCATTAATGGCAATGATTCGTTTAGATAGACCATCAATACTAGTTTATGGAGGCACTATAGAATCAGGCTGTCATAACGGAAAAAAATTAGATATTGTTTCTGCCTTCGAAGCTTGGGGAAGCAAGGTAGCGGGTACAATGACCGAAACCGAATTTAAAAGTATTGTTGAAAAAGCTTGTCCAGGAGCAGGAGCTTGTGGTGGTATGTACACTGCAAATACAATGGCTTCAGCAATTGAAGCTTTAGGAATGGCATTGCCATACAATTCTTCAAATCCTGCAAATGGAAAAGAAAAAAGGTTAGAATCTGTAAAAGCAGGAAAAGCGATACTAAACTTATTGGAAAAAGATATTAAACCTTCAAATATTATTACAAAAAAATCTTTAGTGAATGCTATTAGGTTAGTTACAATTTTAGGAGGTTCTACAAATGCAGTGCTTCATTTTTTGGCGATTGCCAGAGCAGCACAAATCGATTTTACCCTTGCAGATTTTCAGAAAATAAGCGATAACACACCTTTCTTGGCAGATTTAAAACCGAGTGGAAAATACCTTATGGAAGATGTTCATGCTGTTGGTGGAATTCCTGCCGTTTTAAAATACCTATTGAAAAAAGGTTTACTTCATGGCGATTGTTTAACTGTAACTGGTAAAACATTAGCTGAAAATTTATTGGATGTTGATGATCTATCAGAAGGTCAAGATGTTATAAAACCTATTGAAAAACCAATTAAAGCTTCTGGACATTTGTGTATGTTATATGGCAATTTAGCTAAAGATGGAAGTGTGGCAAAAATCACTGGAAAAGAAGGCTTATCTTTTAGAGGAAAAGCCAAGGTTTTTGAAGGAGAGTATGATGCCAATGATGGTATTAGAGATGGTAAAGTAGAAAAAGGTGATGTTATAGTGATTCGATACGAAGGTCCAAAAGGAGGTCCAGGAATGCCAGAAATGTTAAAACCAACTGCTGCTATAATGGGAGCAGGTCTTGGCAAAGATGTAGCATTAATTACAGACGGCAGATTTTCAGGCGGAACACATGGTTTTGTGGTAGGCCACATTACACCAGAAGCTCAAGAAGGAGGTACTCTGGCTTTTGTTCAAGACGGAGATATTATTGCTATTGATGCTGAAACAAATTCTATTTCGCTTGAAGTTTCAGAAGAAGAATTACAACAACGCAAGCAAAATTGGACAGCACCAAGACTTAAAGTAGAACGTGGAGTACTTTATAAATATGCAAAAACAGTTTCATCGGCATCAAAAGGATGTGTTACGGATGAATTCCTTTGAAAAAAGGAATCTCATAATTTAAAAACTAAAAGTTAGTCATTATAGAAATGAGTTTACCGACACTTCGAGTGTTCTAACGTATTGATAAAAAAGTAAAAAGGTTATTTAGGATGTCTCCCTGAGCGCAGTCGAAGGGTTTTTTGATAAATGAAAATTTTAAGAAATATAATCTAATATAGATTAAGTATGAATACAGAAACAGTAAAGATTAAACAAGGCAAAACAAAAACAACAGTACGTATTTCTGGAAGCGAAGCTGTTGTTAAATGTTTATTAGCCGAAGGTGTAGATGTGCTTTATGGCTATCCTGGAGGAGCAATCATGCCTGTTTATGACGAATTATTTAAGTATCAAGACAAACTCCATCATGTATTAACACGACACGAGCAAGGTGCAACACACGCTGCCCAAGGTTATGCTCGCATTTCAGGAAAAGTGGGTGTTGTAATGGCAACGTCTGGTCCAGGAGCTACAAATTTAGTGACAGGAATAGCCGATGCTCAAATAGATTCTACTCCTTTGGTGTGTATCACAGGACAAGTAGCCTCACATTTGTTGGGTAGTGATGCGTTTCAAGAAACAGATATTGTTGGCATTTCTACTCCTGTTACTAAATGGAATCATCAAATTACTAAAGCTTCAGAAATTCCCGAAGTCATCGCTAAAGCATTTTACATTGCAAAAAGTGGACGACCAGGACCTGTTTTAGTTGATATTACTAAAGACGCACAATTTGAAGAATTCAATTTTAATTATGAAAAATGTACTGGAATACGAAGTTATAAACCAGTTCCAAAAACAGATATTTTATCTATTGAGAATGCAGCCAAACTAATTAATCAGGCAAAAAAACCAATGATAATTTGGGGACAAGGCATAATTTTAAGTGAAGCAGAAGAGCAATTAAAGGCAGTTATTGAAAAAGCAGGAATACCTTCTGCTTGGACTATTTTAGGAGCTTCGGCAATTCCAACATCTCACCCATTAAATATTGGCATGGTTGGGATGCATGGCAATTATGCGCCAAATAAATTAACCAACGAATGCGATGTGCTAATTGCTATAGGAATGCGCTTTGATGATCGTGTTACGGGAGATTTAAATAAATATGCAAAACAAGCAAAAGTGATTCATTTTGAAATTGATCCAGCCGAGATTGATAAAAACGTAAAAACAGATGTAGCAGTATTAGGCGATGCTAAAGAGAGTTTATCACAGTTGTTATCATTACTTAATGAAAATTCGCATCCGGAATGGCATCAAAAATTCAAAGACTTATATGCTATTGAATTTGAAAAAGTCATTAAAAACGATCTTCATCCCACTAAAGAAGGATTAACAATGGGAGAAGTTTTAAATGAAATCAATATGCAAAGCAAAGGTGATGCAGTAATTGTTTCAGATGTTGGGCAACACCAAATGATTGCTTGTCGTTATGCTAAATTCAATCAAACCAAAAGCAATATTACTTCTGGTGGATTAGGTACAATGGGTTTTGCACTTCCAGCAGCAATTGGAGCAAAAATGGCAGCTCCAGAACGTGATGTGGTAGCTATTATTGGAGATGGAGGTTACCAAATGACGATTCAGGAACTAGGAACTATTTTTCAAACCAAAGTACCTGTAAAAATTGTAGTACTGAATAATGAATTTTTAGGAATGGTTCGCCAATGGCAACAACTATTTTTTGATAAGCGTTATGCTTCAACTGAAATGACAAATCCCGATTTTGTTGCGATAGCAAAAGGGTATCATATAGAAGCAAAAAAAGTTATAAAGCGTGAAGAGTTGGCTGATGCAGTTAAGGAAATGATGGCTTGTAAAGATGCTTATTTTCTAGAAGTTTGTGTAGAGAAAGAAGACAATGTATTTCCAATGGTTCCTTCAGGAGCTTCAGTTTCAGATATAAGATTAGAATAATTATGGATAAAGAAATAAAATCATTTACAGTTTCAATTTATACTGAAAACAATATAGGATTGTTGAACAGAATTTCGGCGATTTTTCAGCGAAGACATATCAATATTGAAAGTATAAATTCATCGTTTTCAGAAATTGAAGGTGTTTCAAGATTTACGATTGTTGTAAATATGACTGAATCACAAATCAAGAAAATTATTGGACAAATTGAAAAACAAGTTGAGGTAATAAAAGCATATTATCACACAGATGAAGAAATCATCTATCAAGAATCATGTTTGTTTAAAATTAAATCGGATTTATTATTTGAAGAGCGTCAAATTCAAAATATAATTAAAGAAAGCAACGCTAAAATTGTAACTGTGAACAAAGAATTTTTTGTGCTTGAAAAATCAGGACGAAAAAACGAAATAGAATTATTATATAGAGAATTAAGTGCTTTCGGTATTATGCAATTTACGCGATCAGGTCGCATTGCAGTAACAAAAGAGGAAATGAAAATAACTGAAATGCTAGCTGCATTTAATAACTAACAACACAAAGAAAATGGCAAATTATTTTAATACGCTTTCATTAGGTGAAAAATTAGATCAATTATCAAAGTGTAGATTTATGGAGTCTTCAGAATTTGAAGAAGGCGTAAATATTTTAAAAGGGAAGAAAATTGTAATTGTTGGCTGTGGAGCACAAGGACTAAACCAAGGATTAAATATGCGAGATTCAGGATTGGATATTTCTTATGCTTTACGTGAACAAGCAATTACCGAACAACGTCAATCTTATAAAAACGCAACTTCAAATGGGTTTAATGTTGGAAACTATAAAACCTTAATTCCTGAAGCTGATTTGGTGTTAAACTTAACTCCAGACAAACAGCATTCGAGTGTTGTAGATACTGTAATGCCTTTAATGAAACAAGGTGCTACGTTATCGTATTCTCATGGATTTAATATTGTTGAAGAAGGTAAGCAAATACGAAAGGATATTACTGTAATTATGGTGGCTCCAAAGTGTCCTGGAACCGAAGTAAGGGAAGAATATTTAAGAGGTTTTGGTGTGCCAACACTTATAGCTGTGCATCCAGAAAATGATCCCGAAGCAAAAGGTTGGGCTCAAGCAAAAGCTTATGCTGTTGCAACTGGAGGACATAAAGCAGGTGTTTTAGAATCGTCTTTTGTTGCCGAAGTAAAAAGTGATTTAATGGGAGAACAAACCATTTTATGTGGTGTGTTACAAACAGCTTCTATTTTATGTTTCGATAAAATGGTTGAAGAAGGAATTGAATCTAGTTATGCGTCAAAAATAATTCAATATGGTTGGGAAACCATTACCGAAGCTTTAAAACATGGAGGTATTACTAATATGATGGATCGTTTATCTAATCCAGCAAAAATTAAAGCTTTTGAATTATCGGAAGAATTAAAAATTATCATGAAACCATTATATCTAAAACACATGGACGATATAATGTCTGGACATTTTTCACAAACAATGATGGATGATTGGGCAAATGATGATAGAGATTTATTAAAATGGAGAGCTGAAACTGGTGAAACTGCTTTCGAAAAAACAATAGCTACAACACAGCATATTACAGAACAAGAATATTTTGATAATGCTGTATTAATGGTTGCTTTTGTAAGAGCAGGAGTTGAATTGGCATATGAAACGATGGTAAGTTCAGGAATTGTTTCTGCGTCTGCATATTATGAGTCTTTACACGAACTACCATTAATTGCCAATACTGTTGCCAGAAAAAAACTATTTGAAATGAATCGGATTATTTCAGATACAGCAGAGTATGGTTGTTATTTGTTCGATCATGCTTGTAAACCCTTATTGGTCGATTTTATGAAAACGATACATTCAGATGTTATTGGTAAACCATTCGCCACTTCTAATGCAGTTGATAATATTGAGCTTATAAAAGTGAATGAAACAATTAGACAACATCCAATTGAAAGTATTGGTAAAGACCTGCGAAGCGCAATGACTGCAATGAAAACCATTAAGACAGATGTTCAAAAAAAGACCAAGGCTTTAGCTTGATAAATTTATGCAATCTGTAACAACATACTATCCAAGTATTAAAGCTATTGAAGCTGCTGCTGAAAAGTTAAAAGATGTAGCTTCAAAAACCCCTTTAATTTTAAATTTTCAATATTCAAAGAAGTTTCAAAGTAATATTTTTTTTAAGAGAGAAGATTTACAAAAAGTACGTTCTTATAAAATTAGAGGTGCTTATAATAAAATGTCTTCATTGTCAGAAATTGAAATTGAAAACGGAATAGTATGTGCAAGTGCAGGGAATCATGCACAAGGCGTAGCGTTATCATGTAAATTGTTAAAGATAAAAGGAACAATCTATATGCCATCTCCAACACCAAATCAAAAGATAGAACAGGTAAAAATGTTTGGTGAAGATTTTATAAGTATAGTTTTGGAAGGAGATACCTTTGATGATGCTCATCATGCAGCTATGTTGAAATGTGAACGATTAAATAAAGCGTTTATTCATCCTTTTAACGATGAAAAAGTTATAGAAGGTCAAGCTACTGTTGGATTAGAAATCTTAAACCAAACTAACCAACCAATCGATTATATTTTTGTTCCGGTTGGAGGAGGAGGTTTAGCTTCAGGTTTGTCAACTGTTTTTAAGCAACAATCTCCCAATACAAAAATTATAGGTGTAGAACCTGAAGGAGCACCTTCCATGTTAACCTCCATGCAGAAAGATATAATTGTAGAATTAAAAAAAATTGAAAGATTTGTTGATGGAGCTGCAGTTAGAAAAGTTGGAGATAAGACTTTTGCTATTTGTAAACAGAATTTGGATGATATGATTACAGTTCCAGAAGGTAAAATATGTCAGACTATTCTAGAACTTTATAATAAAGATGCTATAGTAGTCGAGCCAGCAGGAGCGTTGAGCATATCTGCCTTAGATTTTTATGCTGAAGAGATTAAAGGGAAAAATGTCGTTTGTGTGATTAGTGGTAGTAATAATGATATTACCAGAACAGCAGAGATTAAAGAACGTGCACTTATTTATGCTAACTTAAAGCATTACTTTATTATTAAATTCCCACAACGTGCTGGAGCATTAAGAGAGTTTGTGGTTGAAATTTTAGGAAATAATGATGATATTACACATTTTCAATATACCAAAAAAGCCAATCGTGAGAATGATGTTGCAGTTGTAGGAATTCAGTTAAAATCACCATCAGATTTAAAGCCATTAATTACTAAAATGAAGTTACATAATTTTTATGGCGATTATTTGAATGATAAACCAGATTTATTTCAATTCTTAGTTTAAATTTTTAATACCATAGTTTCTATTAGAACATTTGTAGCAGCAAAAGACAATGATTGTAATACAGCTATTTTAAATGAATTGATAGAAAAGAAAACATCTAATTTTATTAGTGTCTATTATATTTTGTAAAGTTTAAAAATAAATCAGTTGTTTATTAGGTTGTTGTCTAAAGAGTTTCTAATTAAGAACTGATTTCGTAAAAAAACTAACTAGGTTTAATTATGTATAAAAGTTATATTCAAAGTACTTTAACAAGACCGCAGAAATATTACTATAGATGCCAGCCCTTTCTATAATTTCTTTTTACAAATTGGTTAGCAGGTTCAAAATTGGTAACTTTCATATTAATACCATCCCAAAGTAACTTTTTGCGTCCTGAGTATTCAAACCCATTATTATTTTTTTCTCTTAAATTATAACTCCTAATTGCTAAATTCCCCATTAAAATAGCTTCAGTCAAAGGACCAGCAAAATCGAACGAAGAGGTTAATGCTTTGTGTTTTTCTTTCCCAAAACCTTCTTTACATGCTTCTACCCAAGCTGCTTGATGCCCATTTTCTGGAAGCGTATTATCTTCTTCTACAATTTTAGCAGTTAGAATGTCTCCATTATTAAAATAAATTTTAGGATTGCTCGCATATGTACCACAGGTCATTATTCCTTTTTGTCCAATCATAATAACACCGTTTGAACTGTCGTCGTCACCTATAGGATGATTAGCTGGAATCAAATCTGGATGGAACGGACGTAAACCACCATCTGTCCATGTCATTGTTAATTCAGTTGGATTTTTTGCTGATGCAGGAAACTTTAATTGTGTCCTAGACGACGTTGGGCAAGATTCTGGGTAATATTCTGGAATCCAATCTTTTTTATATACTGCTCCAACGCTACTTTCAACTTCAGTTGGATAACCAAGTCCCAAAACTCTAAAAGGTGGATCAATTAGGTGGCATCCCATATCGCCTAAAGCACCAGTTCCAAAATTCCACCAACCTCTCCATTTAAAGGGATGGTATAAAGGATGATAATCAACCATTTTAGCTGGTCCAATCCAATTGTCCCAATCTAAGCCATCCAATAATTGTGGTTTATTTGTTGGTGTTGGAATGCCTTGAGGCCAAACAGGTCTGTTCGTCCATACATGAACTTTATTAACCGTACCAATTTTACCTTCGTCGAACCATTTAATCATCTGTTTAACCTCTTTGCTAGATGCTCCTTGATTTCCCATTTGAGTTACTAATCGATATTGATTGGCAGTATTAGTGAGCATTCTAGCTTCAAAAATATTATGTGTTAAAGGTTTTTGAACATATACATGCTTGTCTAAATTCATTGCAGCCATAGCAATGACAGCATGTGTGTGATCGGGAGTTGAAACTGTAATTGCATCAATATCTTTTATCTCATCAAGAACTTTTCTAAAATCTTTAAATCGTCTTGCTTTTGGGAATTTTTCAAAGGTTTTGGAAGCTCTGTTCCAGTCCACATCACAAATGGCGGCAATATTTGAAGCTCCATTATTCCAAACGTGAATTGCATCAGCATAACCCTTTCCACCACCACCTATTATGGCAACATTTAATTGATCGCTTGGAGGAATAAAGCCCTTGCCTAAAACATGTCTGGGAATAATACTTATTCCTGCAAAAGCTAATGCAGAATTTTTAATAAATGAACGTCTGCTTGTTTTATTTTTTAGTTCCATAATCTTAAATATTTAAACATTCACGATATGCTTTAATCTATTTCTAATAATTCAATATTTCGAAATTCAATTGGGTGGCTTTCGCTTTGTAACGAAATATACCCTTCCTTTAATAATTCTCCTTCTCTAGCTTTCAGTATATTATAATTACCTCCTATTTGAGGTTTGGAATAGGAAAGCACTTCTTTTCCATTAATTTTGTGAGTAATTATAGAATCTGGAATAACTAAAACTTCTAAATTTACCCACTGGTCATAATAATAAGTTTTAGAAGATGAATTTATACAATGGGTTGTAACTAGTTTGCCGTTCACCATAATATGAGTTCCAGGTGTGCACAAGTTTGCAGTAGGACGCTCTTCATCTTCATTTAATCCACCTAATAATTGCACCTCTATGGAAACTGGAAATGCTTGGTTTATTCCCATGCTTTCAGGAGATTGAGAGTGGATCATAACACCACTGTTTTTTTCTGCCCAACCTTCTCCTCCTTTTACTTGATTTCCAATAAATCTATATTGTAATCTTAATTTATAACTTGAAAATGATTTTTTATAAAATATATGTCCATATGTGTCATTAAAATTTTCATATCCATCATAAGACACTTTTAGTACTCCATTTTCAACCCGAAAAGTATTATAAATATTTTCGTTTAGAGGATATCCTTTAATTTTAACAATCCAATCATTTAAATCTTCCCCATTGAATAATTGAATCCATTCTTTTGTAACTTCAGGTACTTTTTCTTCTTTTTTGTCTTCTTTACAATTCGAGAATGACATTACGCATAAAGTGAAAATCAATATTTTAAACAAATATTTCATTGTCCATTAACTAATTGTGATAATTATAAAGACCAAGCTTTACCTCCTGTTAACTCGTTTAAATCACCACAGTAATAGGTTGCAGGATAAGGATCGTATGCTAAAACAGTTTCTCCAACCGTTTCACTTATCTTATAAGCATTAATGCTCATCCATTTCATGCTATTTAATAATTCAGAAATAGTCATTGGTTCTGTTTCCGGTGTTAATGGCTGATCAATAAGCATTTGATTATCCAGAAGATCTTTATAGTTTTCTTCAGTGACATTAATAAGATTTTCGTTATAATCCGTTTTAATTAGTGCTAATAGTTTATCAAAGGCTGCTTTAATTCTATCTTGATCTTTAATATCCATTACTTCATTAATATAAGTATCCATAAACTCGGGAACATTTACTTCGGTAGCCGAAGGAGAATCTGTTTTAGGTAAAAAGACATCAACAATATTTTTTAGAACAGTTCCTTGTTCTTCAGAAAAAAATTGAGGCAACCAATTTTCAGAATCGCTAACACAACTTTGTAATAAACTAACTATAGATGGTGTCGCAAAAACTAAACCAGTGGTTAAACCTATTTTTTTTATTGCTTCTCTTCTTTTCATGATGTAATATTTAAGATTTCGATTTATTTAATTCTTCGGTCGCATGATTAGCTGCTCTCGCAGTAAATGCCATGTAAGAAAGAGATGGGTTTTGACATCCTGAAGAAGTCATAAAAGCACCATCGGTAACGTAAACGTTTTTACAAGCATGTACTTGATTATGTTTGTTTAAGACAGAAGTTTTAGGGTTTCTTCCCATACGAGCAGTTCCCATTTCGTGGATTCCTAAACCCATGGCTCTTCCTTTAGCATTATCATATCCTTCAATATCTGTAAATCCTCCTGCCTCTAACATTTTTACGGCTTGTTCTTTCATGTCTTTTCGCATAGCGAGTTCATTGTCTCCAAAGTCTGCATCAAACGTTATTGTAGGTAATCCCCATTCATCCTTTTTATCATAATCTAGATACATTTTGTTTTCATGATCTGGAAGCGTTTCACCAAAAGCTAATAAATTAATTCGCCATTCACCAGGCTTTAAAATGGCTTCTTTTAATTCTTTGCCATATTTTAATTCAGCTACTAATTCAGACGAACTTCCTCTTCTAGCACCTCCTTGATAACCATAACCTCTTAAAAAGTTTTTTTGGTTTGTATCTCCTCCTAAATTTCTAAATCGTGGTATATATATTCCATTAGCTCTTCGTCCTTTGGTATATTTATCATCAAACCCTTTAGCCTTTGCTACAGCACCTACATGAAAGTGGTGATCCATGATATTATGACCAAGCTCACCACTATCATTTCCTAATCCGTTAGGGAATCGTTTAGATTTTGATTGTAATAAAATGGAGGCAGAAGCTATAGCAGATGCACATAAGAAAATCACTTTTGCTTTAAATATAATAACCTCTTTGGTTTCTGTATCTATTACTTTAACACCAATTGCTTTTCCTAATTGTTCATCATAAATAACCTCATGGACAATAGAATTTGGTCTTAAGGTCATATTTCCAGTTGCTTCTGCTGTAGGGAGTGTTGAAGAATTACTGCTAAAATATGCTCCAAATGGACAACCTCTCATACATCTATTTCTATATTGACAAACAGTTCTACCCATACCTGGTTTGGTACCCTCGGTTATATGTGCTGTCCTGCCAATTGTGAGCAATCGATCGTTAAAATTTTCTGAAATAGAATTCTTTAAGTGTTCTTCAACGCAATTCAAGTTCATAGGTTTTAATAACTTCTGGTCAGGAAGTTGCTTTAAGCCCAAATTCTCTCCGCTAACACCAATAAACTCTTCAACGCAATCATACCAAGGCTCAATATCTTTATATCTAACTGGCCAGTCTACAGCAATACCTTCTTTTTTATTGGCGCTAAAATCAATATCGCTCAACCGATAACTTTGTCTTCCCCAAGTTAAAGAACGACCACCAACATGATATCCTCTAATCCAATCAAAACGACGATCTTCATTATAAGGATGCTTCAAGTCGTCTACAAAAAAATGCTGGTGTGCTTCAGAAGTGACATAACCAGTACGATGTTGCTTTGGTTTGCGCTCTCTTGTTTCTCGAGAGGCTGTTCCTCCATTAGGTAAATCCCAAGGATCAAGAGTTGCTGTAGGATAATCTTCTCCGTGTTTAATCATTCTTCCTCGTTCAAGAACAAGAGTTTTTAATCCATTTTCGCAAAGTTCTTTAGCTGCCCACCCACCAGAGATTCCTGTGCCCACAACAATAGCATCATATTCTTCATCTATAGCACTTAAATAGTTATTGTTCATCAGATATTATTTTTGATAAATTCTTTCATTTCTTGCCAAATTAATTAATTTGCATAATAATAATGTTCAATTTTTTTCAGTGAAGATAAATATACAAAAAATCACACCCTTTGAAGCTGATGGAATTGTTTATCATGCTGATACTTGTTTACCCCTAGTTGATGCAGTTAATAGAAAAAAATTAAAATTTAAAGCCCTTGCAAGATATACATATCCTGGAGATCGTTTAACCGAAGACACTATTGGGTTAAATAGCGTAGGATATTGGGATGCTAACGAGCCACAAGACTGGGGTTTAGATTGGCATAGGAATGAGGGCATCGAAATTCATTTTTTAGAATCAGGATCTATGCCTTATTCGCAAGAAAATGCAGAAATGAAACTATTCCCAAATTGTTTAACAATTACTCGTCCATGGGAAGCTCATAAAGTTGGAAATCCTTTTATTGGTGTGGGAAAATTTTATTGGGTGATTTTAGATTTAAACGTACGAAGACCGCATCAAAATTGGGTGTGGCCAGATTGGATTATTTTAGCACCAAAAGACCTTGATAGGCTTACCACTATATTAAGGCAAAATGAAAAAGTACTTTGGAAAGCCGATAAGCGCATTCGTGATTGTTTTCAACGCATTGGAAAGGCTGTGGATTCAGATAATAGTGGAAGTAATTCTTCAAAAATTAGATTATTGATTAATAATCTTTTGATTTTATTACTAGATTTATTTAATGAGGAAGAAGTAGAACTTAATGAGCAACTTACAGATAGTTCTCGCAGTGTTAAATTGTTTTTAAAAGAACTGGAAAAAAATATTTCTGAAGCATGGACCATAGATAAAATGGCACAATCCGCTGGAGTTGGTTTAACTAGATTTACACATCATTGTAAAAGATTAACGAATCTCACACCTATGAGATATTTAATGATGAAGAGGTTAGAATTATCAAAAACCATTTTAATAGAGAACGAATGTTTGAGTGTAGCTGAAGTTGCATTTAGTTGTGGGTTTTCTACAAGTCAATACTTTTCTACAGTATTTAAAAAACATGAAAAATGCACACCAATAGAATACCGTCAAGAAAACATGATAACTGTATGATTTATTGGGCTGTTTGATTCGTTCTTAAAGTTGTTTTTTTGTTCAATTTTTTTCAGTGAATAAAAATAAACAAGATTCGTAGTTTAATTTTTTATTTTCACCTTAATATAATTCAATTTAAAATAGAATTCTATGAGATACAATAAACTTATAAGTAAGGTTGTTAAAACAAGTTTATTAATTTTTTTATTAAGTTTTTTTGCTTGTGGTAACGGTCTTAAAAAAGAAAAAACGAATGAAAAAGAAACTACGCAATCTGAACCATTTTTTAAAATATCTTTAGCACAATGGTCTTTCAATAAACAAATAAGAAGTGGGGAAATGAGTCCGTTGGATTTTGCTCAAAAAGCCAGTGAACTAGGGTTTGAAGGTATAGAATATGTTAGTCAGCTTTATACAAACGAATTAAAAAAGAATGATAATCCAAAAGTAGCTATGCAGATGCTTTTAGAAACATTAAAACAAAAAAGTGAAACCCATGGCGTACTTAATCTATTAATAATGGTTGATGGTGAAGGTGATTTAGCTTCAATTAAAGAAAATGAACGCGACCAAGCTGTCGAAAATCACAAAAAATGGGTTGATGCCGCTGCATTTTTAGGATGTCATTCTATTAGAGTAAATCTTTTTGGAACAAATAATCCTGAAATTTGGAAAAAAACCGCTGTTGATGGTCTTTCAAAACTAGCTGCCTATGCAGTAAATAAAAATATAAATATAATAGTGGAGAATCATGGTTATTTATCTTCTAATGCAGAATTGCTTGTTGAAGTTGTCAATGAAGTAAATGCTCCTAATTGTGGAGTTCTCCCTGATTTTGGAAATTTTTGTTTAAAACGTGAAGATGGAAAACGTTGGCAAGCTAAATGTATTGAAGAATATGATAAATATAAAGGTGTAACAGAGATGATGCCAGTAGCTAAGGCAGTTAGTGCCAAGTCTTATGACTTTAACCAAAATGGAGAAGAAACAACTATAGATTATGTTAGAATGCTACAAATTGTAAAAGATGCAGGTTATACAGGTTTTATTGGTGTAGAATATGAAGGAAGTCGATTAAGTGAGGAAGAAGGTGTTGTGGCAACTAAGAAATTATTAATTGCAGCTGCTAAAAAATTAAACTAACTAACTTTATATACTGATGAAGACTAAAACTCAAATTCAATTGTCATTTATGATGTTTCTCGAATTTTTTATTTGGGGAGGATGGTTCGTGACTTTGGGGACTTTTTTAGGAACAAATCTAGGTGCTACAGGAGCTGAAACAGGGATGGCGTTTTCAACTCAATCTTGGGGCGCAATTATAGCACCTTTTATTATTGGATTAATTGCTGACAGGTATTTTAATGCCGAAAAAATTCTGGGAATTTTACATTTAATAGGTGCCGTTTTAATGTATCAAATGTCACAAGTTTCAGACTTTAATGCGTTTTATCCTTATGTTTTAGGGTATATGATTGCCTATATGCCTACTCTGGCTTTAGTGAATTCAGTATCATTTAATCAAATGAAGGATCCAGCAAAAGAATTTTCATATATACGAGTTTGGGGTACTATTGGATGGATTTGTGCAGGATTAGGTATTAGTTATGTATTTCATTGGGACTCTGTACAAGGAATGAAAGAAGGCTTACTCCAAAACACCTTTTTAATGACCGCAATTGTTTCGGCAATATTAGGATTGTTTAGTTTTACACTTCCAAAAACACCTCCAAAAGTTAGTAAAGAAGAAAAAGTAAAAATTTCAGATATATTAGGATTAGAGGCGATTAAACTTCTTTATAATAGAAACTTCTTAATCTTCTTTTTATCATCTATTTTAATATGTATTCCATTAGCATTTTATTATCAAAATGCGAATCCGTTTTTAACAGAAATAGGTGTTGCTAATCCTACAGGAAAGATGACTATTGGTCAAATTTCAGAAGTGTTATTCATGCTACTGTTACCAATTTTCTTTAAAAAATTTGGATTCAAAAAAACGCTATTAATTGGCATGTTAGCTTGGGCAGTAAGATATCTGTTATTTGCTTATGGTAATTCGGGTGAACTTGCATTCATGTTATTGACAGGAATTGCATTACACGGAATTTGTTATGATTTCTTTTTTGTATCAGGACAAATTTATACTAATTCTAAAGCAGGAGAAAAGATTAAGAGTGCAGCTCAAGGACTTATTACTTTGGGAACTTATGGTGTAGGTATGTTAGTTGGTTTTTGGATTGCAGGGCAAATTACAGATAAATATCTTATTAGTGAAGGCATGCATAATTGGAAGGATATATGGGTGTTTCCAGCAGTTTTCGCAATTGTAGTAATGATATTGTTTGCTATTTTCTTTAAAGATGAAAAAATAGAATATAAAGCTTAATGAACCCATAAAATAGATTAATGAGCTCAAAAATTAGATTAGGAATTTTAGGAGGCGGAGGTGATTCTCTTATAGGTGTTTTGCATAGGGTTGCATCGGCAATGTATGACCAATATCAAATTGTTGGCGGCGTATTCAATCCTATTTGGAAAGAAAACATTGGCTTTGTTGAAAACATTGGATTGCCAACTAATAGAGTGTATAAAGATTTTGACACCCTTATTGAAGAGGAATTAAAACTTCCTGAAACAAAAAGGATGCAAGTAGTATCTATACTTACGCCTAATTTCCTGCATTTTCCAATGGCTAAAAAACTATTAGAAAATGGTTTTAATGTGATTTGTGAAAAACCAATGACCACTTCGTATGAAGAGGCTAAAATATTGGAAAACACACTTCAAAAAGCAGGAACTATATTTGCGGTTACATATACCTATACAGGATATCCAATGGTGCGTCAAATGAGGGAAATGATAGCCAATGGAGTTATAGGGAAAGTTCAAAAAATTGATTCGCAATATTATCAAGGATGGATAAATCCAATCATTCATGATAAAGAAAAAAGAGCAAATATTTGGCGATTAAATCCTGAAAAAGGAGGTATTAGTTGTTGTATTGGAGACATAGGCACACATGCTTTCGATATGATTGAATATATTACTCAACTTAAGGTTAATAGGGTTCTGGCCGATTTAAATTATGTCTATAGTGATAACAAAATGGATGTAGATGGCACTGTTTTAATACGGTGTTCAAATAATGCAAAAGGAGTTATTCGTACAAGTCAAATTGCAACTGGTGAAGAAAACAGTTTTACGGTTCAAATTTACGGTGAAAAAGCTGGTTTAAAATGGGAACAGGAAAACCCTAATTATTTATACTTATTAGAAGATGGCAAACCCTTAAGAGTCTTAAAGCCAGGACATCCTTATAATAGTGAATTATCTCTTGATGGTACAAAATTACCACCTGGACATCCTGAAGGTATTTTTGATTCAATGGGCAATATTTATAAAGGAATAGCAAAAGCAATTAAAAAAGAACCTTATAATCAAGGAGAATTCCCTACAATAACTGATGGAGTTAGAGGAATGAATTTTATTGAACGGGTTGTAGAATCTCATCAAAACGGAAACGTTTGGATTAATTTAGATGAATAAAATTAAATGAAAACGATAAAAGGACCAGCAATATTTTTTGCACAATTTATGGATGATAACCCGCCATTCAATTCTTTGGATGGTTTATGTAAATGGGCAAGTGATTTAGGATATAAGGGAGTACAGATTCCTACAACAGATCCAAGATTGATAGATTTGGAGAAAGCTGCCGAAAGCCAAACTTATTGTGATGAATTAAAAGGTAAAATTAACAGTTATGGATTAGAGATTACTGAACTTTCTACACATATTCAAGGACAGTTAGTAGCAGTGCATCCTGCACATGATATTATGTTTGATGCTTTTGCACCTAAACATCTTAAAGGAAATTTCAAAGGAAGAACCCAATGGGCAATCCAACAAATGAAAGATGCAGCAGTTGCAAGTAGAAGGCTGAATTTAAATGCTCATGCAACGTTTTCAGGATCATTACTTTGGCCAGCTATTCACCCTTGGCCTCAACAACCAAAGGGATTGATTGAAATGGGATTTAAAGAATTGGCAAATCGGTGGCTACCTATTTTAAATGTATTTGATGAAAGTGGTGTAGATGTGTGTTATGAAGTGCATCCAGTTGAAGATATTCATGATGGAGATACTTTCGAACGTTTTTTAGCAGCTACTGGAAACCATAAACGAGTAAATATCTTATACGATCCTTCACATTTTGTATTACAACAATTAGATTATATTGAGTATATAGATCATTACCATGAATTTATTAAAGCGTTTCATGTAAAAGATTCCGAATTTAATCCAACAGGAAAAAAAGGAACATTTGGAGGTTATAATGATTGGAGGAATCGTGCAGGACGTTATCGTTCGCCTGGAGATGGACAAGTAGATTTCAAGACTATTTTTTCTAAATTAACCGAATATGGTTGCGATGTTTGGGCTGTATTAGAATGGGAATGTGTTATAAAAAGTCCCGAACAGGGAGCAAGAGAAGGTGTTCCTTTTATTCAGCGTCATATTATTGAAGCCACTCAAAAAGCTTTTGATGATTTTTCAGGTGCTGATGTTGATGATGAACAACTAAAAAATATATTAGGAATTTAATTAAAAATTTAAAAATGAAAAAAATAATAATATTAATTGCTGTTGTGTTTGCAGCCTGCAAACAAACCCCAAAAGAAAAAAATATCGAAACAGAAGCTGTGGAAGAAATACAAGTAAATATAGAATCAGAATGGATAAGCCTTTTTGACGGGACATCACTCAAGAATTGGCGTGGTTATTTAGCCGAAGATATATATCCTGAGTGGACTATTGAAAATGGCGTTATGGTTTTTACTCCCAGTAATGAAGGAGGCAAAAATATAATTACAAAAGAAAAGTATACAAATTTTGTATTATCGCTTGAATGGATGGTTCCCGAAGCAGGGAATAGTGGTATTTTTTGGAGTGTTCATGAAGATGAAAAATACACAGAAGCATATCAAACTGGGCCAGAGATTCAGGTTTTAGATAATGAAAAGCATCCAGATTCAAAAGTTGCAAATGGAACTCATAAAGCTGGATCCTTATATGATATGATTGGTTATCCCGATAAATTTATTAATCCAGCAGGAGAATGGAATTTATGTGTTTTAGAGATTAATCATGAAACAAATCAAGGAAAAGTAATTATGAATGGCAAAGAGGCTATAACTTTTCCAGTTCATGGAACTGAATGGGATAATATGGTCGCTAATTCAAAATTTAAAGATTGGGAAGGATTTGGAAAATATCAAACAGGTCATATAGGACTGCAAGATCATGGTGATAAAGTCTGGTATCGTAATATTAAAATAAAGGAACTTTAATTAGATTATTTACAATCATATTAAAAAAGACTCTCTTTTACATAGTTCCTTTTTTTTATTAATGGCGATAAAATTGTTTTTAAATGCATTATTTAAAATAAACACCTCAAATTACATCTATATTAATAATTTTCACAAAAAAGCGCTGATTGTGTGCATGTTAAATAAAAATAAATTGTAGGTTTGCCTTATGATTATCACAAAAAATAAAATACGTACTACAGTTCCCAGTTTGCGCTTGCGCAATCGCCGTCGCTAATTCTTCTATTTAGCAACACTTTTTATTACGTCATTTTTATTTTTTTCACCTTGTACAAAACCATTTTAATATCAGTTTTTCAAAATTTAGTTATTTCTTTAAATAACATCACTTTTACACGCCCTTTTTTCCCGCGTCGCCCTTTGGGTGTACTTCTATTTTAAGAGCTTAGGTGAGTCCGGTTCTGTTTTTCAAAACTTAATTTTTACATTTTTTTAATTCAAAATAAAAATCAAAACAATGAAAATTGTTATTGCTGATAAATCACATAGTATTTACGCAGATATTATTTGCGAAACCATATCAAATTCCGCAAATGTAAGAGGTACTGGCATTGCAAAGCGAACATCAGAGTATATCATTACCAAAATGGAAAATGGTAATGCTGTCATTGCTTTAGATGGCACCTCCTTTGTAGGTTTCTGTTACATAGAAAAATGGGATCATGGAAAGTTTGTTGCAAATTCTGGGTTGATTGTACATCCAGATTACAGAGGGCAAGGATTAGCAAAAAAAATAAAACATGTAGTTTTTGAGCATTCTATAACCAAATTCCCAAATGCAAAGGTGTTTAGTATAACTACTGGATTAGCAGTAATGAAAATGAACAGTGATTTAGGCTATAAACCAGTAACGTTTTCTGAGTTAACCAACGATCAATCATTCTGGAAAGGCTGCCAAACTTGTAAAAATTACGATGTTCTACAACGGACAGAGCAACAAATGTGTTTATGTACTGGAATGCTATACGACTCAAATTCAAAAGAAAACAACAATAAAAAACCAATTAAAGCGAAGGTATTTCAAAGACTAAAACGAATTAAAGAAACCTTGTATTTAAAAAAGAATAAAAAATGAAAAAATTAGTAATAGCATATAGTGGAGGTTTAGATACTTCGTATTGTGCAGTCCATTTGTCTAAAGATAAAGGATTTGAAGTACATGCAGTAAGTGTGAATACTGGTGGGTTTTCCCAAAAAGAAATTGATACTATTGAAGCAAATGCATATAAAATGGGTGTTTCAACATATAAGAATATTGATGCTGTAGCAACATTTTATCAAAAAGTAATAAAGTATTTAGTATTTGGAAATGTGCTGAAAAATAACACCTATCCTTTATCAGTTAGTGCCGAACGTATTGTTCAAGCCATTGAAATAGTAGATTATGCAAAAAGCATTAATGCCGAATATATTGCTCATGGAAGTACAGGAGCAGGAAATGACCAAGTTAGATTCGATATGATTTTTCAAACTTTAGCACCAAAAATAAAAATTATTACGTCAATAAGAGATAATAATCTCTCAAGAGAAGAGGAGATCGATTATTTAAAAAGGAATGGAGTCGATATGTCTTGGGAGAAAGCAAAATATTCTATAAACAAAGGACTTTGGGGAACAAGTGTTGGAGGAGAAGAAACCTTAACTTCAGAAAACCCATTACCAGAACATGCATACCCTTCGCAATTAGAAAAAGAAGGTGAAGAAAAAGTAACACTTTCTTTTAATAAAGGAGAATTGGTTGCTGTAAATGGAAAAGAGAATAGTCCTCAAATTAATATTAAGTTATTGAATGATTTAGCGTCAGCTTATGCCATTGGTAGAGATATTCACGTTGGAGACACTATTGTAGGGATTAAAGGACGTGTAGGTTTTGAAGCTGCTGCTGCTTTAATCATCATAAAAGCACATCATTTACTTGAGAAACACACACTAACCAAATGGCAAATGCAGCATAAAGATTATTTGGCAAGTTTTTACGGAATGCATTTACACGAAGGACAATATTTAGATCCTGTAATGCGAAATATTGAAGCCTTTTTACAAAGTAGTCAAGAGCAAGTTTCAGGCGATGTTTTTGTTACTTTAAAACCATATCATTTTACCCTTGACGGAATTAACTCTGAACATGATTTAATGAATATCGATTTTGGAAGTTACGGCGAAATAAATAAAAGTTGGACAGCAGATGAAGCAAAAGGATTCATTAAAATTCTTGGCAATCAGAATAAAATTTATCATCAAATAAATAAGACATTATGATACAAGTAGGAATAATTGGAGGTGCAGGTTATACAGCAGGAGAGTTAATAAGAATTTTGCTTTTTCATTCAAAAGCAGTCATTAACTTTATCTATAGCACGTCAAATGCAGGCAATAAAGTAAGTAGTGTCCATCAGGATTTGGTTGGATCAACAGATTTGATTTTCACAAATGAAATCAACACAGAAGTAAATGTGCTATTCTTGTGTTTAGGTCATGGAAATTCGAAAGCATTTTTAGAAGAGCATTCGTTTTCTAAAAACACTAAAATCATCGATTTAAGTAACGATTTTAGATTGAAAGCTGATAAAGTTTTTAATGATAAAACGTTTGTATATGGTTTGCCTGAATTACAAAAAGAAGACATAAGGAGAGCAAACTATATTGCTAATCCAGGTTGTTTTGCAACTGCCATTCAATTAGCAATTTTACCATTAGCACATCAAAACGTGTTAGATAAAGATGTTCACGTAAATGCGGTTACTGGAGCAACTGGAGCAGGAACATCTTTATCAAAGACCACACACTTTACGTGGCGAGACAATAACTTTTCCTATTACAAACCATTTATACACCAACATTTAGGAGAAATACATCAAACAGTAAAGCAATTACAGGATGATTTTACTTCAGAAATTCTTTTTATTCCAAACAGAGGTAATTTTTCGAGAGGCGTTTTTGCTATTGTTTATACCAATTTTGACGGTAGTTTATATGACGCGAAAGCGATGTATAAATCGTTTTACAAAGATGCTGAGTTTACATTTGTTTCAGATGAAGAATTGCATTTAAAACAAGTAGTAAATACCAACAAATGCTTGATTCATTTGTATAAACACAACAATAAATTATTAATTACAAGTATTATAGATAACCTCCTAAAAGGAGCTTCTGGTCAAGCTGTTCAAAATATGAATTTAATGTTTGGTTTTGCTGAAACAGAAGGATTACAACTTAAAGCAAATTATTTTTAATTAAACCAAGACCTCACAGGTTTTTAAAACCTGTGAGGTCTAAAAAAAAATAAACTATGAAAATAGCAATTATAGGTACAGGAAATTTAGGATGCTCAATCGCAAAAGGATTGATTACAGCAAATGCCATTACAACTTTGTATTTAACCAAAAGGAATTTAAGTTCGATTCAAGATTTTGAAGGCTACAAAAATGTTATTATTACTTCTAACAATATTGAAGCAGTAAAGAATTCGGATATTTTAATTTTTGCCGTTCAGCCAGCACATTTTGAATCTATTTTAAAAGACATTGCACCTTTTTTAACAGAAAATCATGTATTAATTTCTACTATTACTGGTTTTGTAATTTCAAAGATTGAAGCTCTTGTTGGTCAGGAGCAATTTATTATTAGAGCCATGCCAAATACAGCCATAGCAGTTGGAAAATCTATGACCTGTTTATGTAGTAATGAAAATAGTAAAAAACGCATAAAGATTGCCGAAGCTATTTTTAACCGTTTAGGAACGTCTATTTCTATTCCTGAAGACCAAATGCAAGCTGCAACTGTAGTTTGTGCCAGCGGAATTGCCTTTTGGATGCGTCTTATAAGAGCGACAACACAAGCCGCAATTCAATTGGGTTTTGATGCTAAAGAAGCACAAGAGCTCGCCATGCATACTTGTGAAGGCGCAGCCAATTTGTTAATTACAACAGGCAATCATCCAGAACAGGAAATTGATAAAGTAACAACACCAAAAGGATGCACCATTGAAGGTTTGAACGAAATGGAACATAAAGGGTTAAGTTCATCTTTAATTCAAGGTATGGTTACTTCGTTCAATAAAATTAACACTATTAAGACAGAACAATTATGAGCTTATTTAATGTATATCCTTTATTCGACATTACACCTGTAAGAGCCAAAGATGTATATGTGTTTGACGAAAAAGGAATAAAATATTTGGATCTTTATGGAGGTCATGCTGTGATTTCTATTGGACATTCGCATCCTGAATATATAACAAAAATAAGTGAACAGTTAAATACAATTGGGTTTTATAGCAACTCGATTCAGAATCCTTTGCAAGTTGAATTGGTTGAAAAACTAGGACAACTTTCTGGTTGTGAAAACTACCAATTGTTTTTATGTAATTCTGGAGCCGAAGCTAATGAAAATGCATTGAAGTTAGCATCGTTTCATACAAACAAAAAAAAGGTGCTGTCATTTAAAAATTCGTTTCATGGCAGAACTTCGGCAGCAGTTGCTGTAACTGATAATCCTAAAATTGTAGCGCCAATTAATGCCCAGCAAAACGTTGAGTTTGTAGCATTGGGTGATTTAGAAGCTGTAGAAAAAGTGTTGTATAACAATGATATTTGTGCAGTAATTGTTGAGGTTATTCAGGGCATTGGAGGTTTGGATGAAAGCACTTCAGAATTTTATCAAGGCTTAAAGAAATTATGTAAAAAACACAATACACTTTTAATTGTAGATGAGGTGCAATCTGGCTTTGGAAGAACAGGCGATTTCTTTGCGTTTCAAAAACATAATATTGAGCCTGATATTATTTCTATGGCAAAAGGTATGGGAAATGGTTTCCCAATTGGAGGAATTTTAATTCATCCAGATATTAAAGCATCTTTTGGGTTATTAGGAACAACATTTGGTGGCAATCATTTGGCTTGTGCAGCATCACTGTCAGTGTTAAAGGTGTTAGAGAGCGAACAATTAATGCAAAACGCAAAAGATGTTTCAGAATATTTTATTAAAAAAGCACAATCTATACCAGAAGTAAAAGCAGTTAAAGGAAGAGGTTTAATGTTAGGATTAGAGTTTGATTTTAATATTTCAGAATTACGAAAAAAACTCATTTTCGAGCATCATATTTTTACAGGAAGTGCAAAAAATCCAAATTTATTGAGAATACTTCCTCCATTAACTATTCAAAAGCACCATATCGATGTGTTTTTTGAAGCATTACGGCAGGAATTGTGAAATATCCTGCAAGGTTTTTGAAACCTTGTAGGTTTAAAATTAAATAGAAGTTCAATTAAAAAGATTCCCACTTTCGTGAGAAATGAATATGAAAAAATATACAGACATAAAAGACATAGCAAATCTCTCTGAAACCATTCAAGAAGCCATTCAATTGAAACAAAATCCATTTCAATTTGAATATTTAGGAAAGCACAAAACCTTGGTCATGTTATTTTTCAACTCTAGTTTAAGAACACGATTAAGTACCGAAAAAGCAGCAAAAAATTTGGGGATGCAAGTCATGGTTTTAAACGTAACAGATGCCTGGAATTTAGAGTTTGAAGATGGAACAATTATGAATTTAAACACTTCCGAACACATCAAAGAAGCTGCTCAAGTTATTTCGCAATATGCCGATATTATTGCTGTGAGAGCATTCCCTAGTTTGATAAATAAGCAAAAAGATGAGTTAGAAATTGTGCTCAGTGGCTTTATAAATTATGCTTCTGTGCCAATTATAAATATGGAAAGTTCAATGGCACATCCTTTACAAGCATTAACAGATGGCATTACCATAGAAGAGTTAAAAACTAATAAAAACCCAAAAGTAGTATTGTCTTGGGCACCACATCCAAAAGCATTGCCGCATGCTGTGGCAAATTCGTTTGTAAAAATGATGCAAGAGCTAGAAGTGGATTTTAGTATTACCCATCCTGAAGGCTATGAGTTGAGTAGAGAAATAACAAAAGGCACACCAATTAATTACAATCAGAAAGAGGCTTTAAAGGACGCCGATTTTGTGTATGTGAAGAATTGGAGTAGTTATAATGATTATGGGAAAGTTTTAAATGAAGATACAAATTGGATGATGACACAAGAGAAGCTTGGGAAAGCCAAGTTTATGCATTGTTTGCCAGTACGACGAAATGTGGTTGTTGAGGATGCTATTTTAGATAGTGAGCAATCTATAGTGATTCAACAAGCCAATAATAGAACGTTTGCAGCACAAATTGTTTTAAAGAAAATATTAGAAAATTTATAATAAAATGTCAGGTTGAGCGCAGTCGAAACCTATTTAAGTATAAAATTATGAAGACACTAAAAATCATAAAAATAGGAGGAAACATTATTGATAACGAAGATGCGTTACACTCTTTTTTAAAAGAGTTTTCTAAGCTAAAAGGATCTAAAATTCTAGTTCATGGCGGCGGGAAATTAGCAACCCAATTAGCTAATAAAATGAATGTTGAAGTTAAAATGAGTAATGGCAGACGTATTACTGATGTAGAAACATTAGACATAATTACTATGGTTTACGCAGGAAAAATCAATAAAACAATTGTTGCAAAATTACAGGCACAGCAATGTAATGCAGTTGGATTTTCGGGTGCAGACGGCAATACTATTGTGTCTGTAAAGCGACATGTAAAAGAGGTAGATTTCGGATATGTTGGAGATGTTGTTATGGTGAATATTTCAGTATTGAAAACCCTTTTAAAAACTAATTGTACACCAGTTTTTTGTGCTATTACGCACGATGAAAATGGACAATTACTAAACACAAATGCTGATACTATAGCTAGTGAATTGGCAATTGCTTTTGCAGAAGTGTATAAAACAGAGTTATACTACTGTTTTGAGAAGAGTGGAGTACTTGAAAATGTTGATGACAATGCTTCAGTGATTGAAGATATAACTACCGAAAATTTTCAAACTTTGAAAGATCAAGGCACTATAGCCGATGGTATGTTACCAAAATTAGACAACTGCTTTCATGCAATAGCACACAATGTAAGCAAAGTATGTATTGGGAAACCAGAATTGCTTTTTAATTCAAAATCAAAATTCACAACAATTACAGCTAAATGATACAAGAACGATTAATAACAAATGCGATAACCTTACTCAAAAACCTAATTGAGACGCCTTCTTTTTCTTCTCAAGAAGAAAAAACAGCTACGCTTATTGAGAACTGGTTCAAACAGCAAAATATCCCTTTTAATAGAACGATTAATAATGTATGGGCAACCAATGCATATTTTGACGACACTAAACCAACACTGTTGCTCAATTCGCATCACGATACGGTAAAACCTAATAATGCTTACACTAAAGATCCTTTTAAGGCTGTAGTTGAAAACGGAAAATTATTCGGTTTAGGCAGCAATGATGCAGGTGGTTGTTTGGTGTCTTTATTGGCAACGTTTATCCGTTTTTATAATGAAAAGCATCTGAAATATAACTTGGTTTTTGTGGCTTCTGCCGAAGAAGAAAGTAGTGGCAAAAACGGATTGAATAGTATGCTAAATGTCATTCCAAAGGTTGATGTCGCTATTGTTGGCGAACCAACACTTATGAATTTAGCTGTAGCTGAAAAAGGGCTGGTGGTTTTTGATGCTATTGTAAAAGGAACACCAAGTCATGCAGCACATACTAACGCCGATAATGCAATTTATAATACGATTAATGTATTGAAATGGTTTAAAGACTTTCAATTTAAAAAGAGTTCAGAAACATTAGGTAATGTAAAAATGACAGTCACACAAATCAATGCTGGGAAGCAACATAATGCAGTTCCAGATGAGGTAAAATTGGTGATAGATGTTCGTGTAAATGACGCATATACTAATCAAGAGATAACAGAATTATTGGTTAACAATGCACCTTGCGATAGTATTGTGCCGAGAAGCTTAAGGTTAAATTCCTCAGCAATTCCAATAAATCACGAATTAGTGCAAGCTGGATTAGCAATAGGAAGAACAACTTATGGCTCGCCAACCTTATCAGATCAAGCAGTATTGAGTTGTCCATCCCTAAAATTAGGACCTGGAGATAGCACACGTTCACATTCGGCAGATGAATTTATTTACATCAATGAAATTGAAGAAGGAATACAAATTTATGTTGATTTATTGAAGAAGGTAATTGTATAGTGTCATAACGAGGGGTGAAGCTAAGCCAGTACTGAGCGTAGTCGAAGTATGGTTACTTATAATTATTAAACAGATTGCTTCATTTCATTCGCAATGACGTATTTAATGATAAAATTAGAAAATAACTTAAAAAAGGAAGTAGAGATTTCTGCTTTCGCAGAAAATTATGAAACTCTGGGACAAAGGAATATCAATCGATAAAAAAATAGAACTATTTACCGTTGGCAACGACAGAGAAATAGACTTGCATATTGCAAAATACGACGTGCAAGCCTCTTTGGCACATGCTAAAATGTTGAATAAAATTAAGATTATTTCTGCGGAAGAATTGCAACAACTTGAAGAAGGGTTAAATACATTGCAACAACAAATTGAAAACAATACGTTTGCAATCGAGCCTCAATTTGAAGATGTGCATTCAAAAATTGAATTCGAACTCACAAAAAAATATGGAAACGTTGGAAAAAAAATCCATACAGCACGTTCCAGAAACGATCAGGTGTTGGTGGCTTTGCATTTATTCTATAAAGACAACTTAAAACTGGTTTATGATAAAACTAAAGTTCTATTTAATACACTGCTACAACTAGCCGATACGCATAAAGATAGTTTGCTTCCAGGATATACACATTTGCAAGTGGCAATGCCATCATCATTTGGGTTGTGGTTTTCAGCCTATGCCGAATTATTGATAGACGATGTATATCTGTTACATGCAGCGTTAAAAACCGTAGATCAAAATCCGTTGGGTTCAGCAGCTGGTTATGGAAGTTCGTTTCCTATTGACAGAGAATTTACAACACAAGAATTGAAGTTTTCAACCTTAAAATACAATGTTGTTGCTGCACAAATGAGTCGTGGTAAAAGCGAACGCACCATTGCCGCATCTTTAGGAAGTTTGTGCAATACCTTGGGACGATTTGCAATGGACATTTGTTTATATATGAGCCAGAATTTTGATTTTATTTCGTTTCCAGATGCGCTCACCACAGGAAGTAGCATTATGCCGCATAAAAAAAACCCAGATGTGTTTGAATTAATTAGAGGCAAGTGTAATAAGATTCAAGCCTTGCATACAGAAATGCTGTTAATTACCAACAATTTACCTAGTGGTTACCATCGCGATTTTCAGCTATTAAAGGAAAATATGATTACTGCTTTTGAAGACGTGAATGATATTTTAGACATTTTTAATTATGCCATCCAGCAAGTAATTGTAAAGGAAATCGATCTAAAAGATGAAAAATATAAACATCTTTTTACAGTAGATAGTATTAATAATTTGGTAGTTGAGGGCTTATCGTTTAGAGAGGCATACCAACAAATTGGAGAGGAAGTAAAAACAGGAACTTACAAACCAGAACCTTCAAAGCAGCATACACATATTGGCAGTATTCATAATTTATGTTTGGATAAGATTAGAGAGAAGTTTCCAGATTAGTTGACTTTGTGAGAAAAACAGTCGAACTTCGTTTAACAGTTGCTAATAAGAATTAAAACTCTGATTTGCTTAATATTAAACGAAACTTAAAATTCATAAAAAAAGAGCATGATTAAATGCTCTTTTTAGAATCCACGAATAATAACGAACTAACAACTAAATAATAGTTGACTGCCCTAAATGTATGTTTGTAAAGTTAAGGTTACTATCATTTGGGTTGTTTATAACATCTTCAATAAAATCACCCACTTTTGTTGTGGTAATATTATCGTATTTTGTATTTATATCTGGAGTTGTGATATGAAGTTTTAACGATTTTTCAACTGCATTTTTAATTAATTGAGCTTCTTCAAACAATTCAAAATGATCTAATAACATAGCAACCGATAAAATGGAAGCTATTGGGTTGGCAATACCTTTGCCTTTGGCTTGAGGATACGACCCATGAATGGGCTTTTAAAAACTGACTACCTACTAAACTTAATGAACCAAAACACATTCAGTTTGAGGAATTGTATATCCGCCCAGAACCACATTGTGTAAGTTGTGACATATTAGGCAAATAACTCCTTAAAATTATCTTTATTTTTTGTTAACTATTACTATAAAGTAACTATCTTAGCTTATGATGTGTAAAGAGAATATTATAGTTTTTGGAGGGTCAGATCATTCAAGATTAACACTTGATATTATTAAGCATGAAAATAAATTCAATGTTATAGGAATAATTGATGATGGATTAGAGACAAATGAAGTTGTTTCAGGATTAAAAGTACTGGGAAAAACCGAAGATCTTTACTCTATTCTTTTATCCTTGAAAGATGTTAATAAAGGAATTATAGCAATTGGAGATAATCATTCTAGGCTACTCATTGCTAATAAAATTAAAAATGTTAATAAAAATTTCTCATTCGTTTCAACTTTACATCCATCATCTTTAATAGGTTCAGATGTGACTATTGGCGAAGGGACTATAATTGCTGCAGGTGTAATAATAAATAATGACGCTTCCATTGGGAAACATTGTTATTTAGCCACGAAAGCTTCAATTTCACACGACTCTATTTTAGGTGATTTTTCAAGTCTGGGTCCAGGAGTAACTACTGGTGGAAATGTGCATATAGGCTCTTGTACAACTATAGGACTTGGTGCTAATATTTTAAATGATAAAGTTATTGGAAATCATACAATAATTGGATCTGGATGCCTAGTGGTTACAGATTTTGAAGATTATGTGGTAGCCTATGGAGTACCTGCCAAAGTTATTCGAAAACGTGAAAAAGGGGAAAAATATCTTTAATGGATTAATATTTACCAATAATTTTAATGTCGTTTGTTGGGAATTTATCGAAATAAGCTTTACGCTTACAAACCCTAATTAGAAAAGCTAGCTAGTCCTGCAATGCATAGGTAGATTAATCTATTTCTTGTAACATTGATAATGTGAATCTGGATTGTGAGCCTTTATTTTATAATAATTCTTTAAAATAACTAAAATAACCAACTAAATTATGGTGGATTGACCTAAATGTATGTTTGTGAAGTTAAGGTTGCTATCATTTGGGTTATTAATAACATCTTCAATAAAATCGCCAACTTTACTGGTTGTAATATTATCGTATTTTGTATTTATATCTGGAGTTGTGATATGAAGTTTTAAAGACTTTTCAACTGCGTTTTTAATTAATTGAGCTTCTTTAAACAATTTAAAATGATCTAACAACATCGCTGCCGATAATATGGAAGCTATTGGGTTGGCAATACCTTTGCCTTTGGCTTGCGGAAACGAGCCATGAATAGGCTCGAACATAGCGTATTTGTCTCCAATAGATGCCGAAGCCAATAAACCAATAGAACCTCCAATAACACTAGCTTCGTCACTTATAATATCACCAAACATATTTTCGGTAAGAATCACATCAAACTGTTTTGGATTCAATATCATTTGCATTGCTGCATTATCTACAAACAAGAAATCTAAAGTAACATTTGGATATTGTGTTGCCATTTCGGTAACCACTTTACGCCATAGTCTAGAGCTTTCTAAAACATTAGCTTTATCAACTAAAGTTACTTTGTTATTTCTAGTTTCAGCCGCTTTAAATGCTAAATGCGCGATGCGTTCAATTTCGTGTTTAGAATATTCACATAGGTCTGAAGCCGTATTGCCATCAGCACTTATGTTTTTTTCTCCAAAATAAATACCTCCTGTGAGTTCACGGTAAATACTAATATCTGTGCCTTCGATAATTTTTTTCTTCAAGGGCGATTTACTTAGCAGTGTTTCGTAGGCTTTAACAGGACGTATGTTAGCAAATAAACCTAATTCTTTACGCAGTTTTAAAAGCCCTTGTTCTGGACGGACTTTGGCTGAAGGGTCGTTATCGTACTTTGGGTCACCAATAGCACCAAATAAAATGGCATCACTAGATTTACAAATGTTTAGAGTGCTTTCTGGTAAAGGACTGTCATGTTCATCAATAGCTATTGCACCAACTGAAGCATAATTATAAATAAACTCATGATTAAATTCTGTGGCAATAGCGTTTAATACTTTTATTGCTTGATCTGTAACTTCTGGACCAATACCATCACCTGGTAAAACAGCAATGTTTAATTTCATAGCAAAAATGATTTTAGGGTTTCAATAGTTTTTTTTGATTCACTTAAAATCAACATTTTCTTCATTATGCTGATGCGATTTGCCTATATACTTTACTGGTTTCAATGATTTGATGAATATCAGTATCATTGATTTCTTTCTTTTTATCGGCAAAATTCAGAAAGTTTATATAGACTTCGTCAAGCTGAAGTTTTGTTAATTCGTAACCTACATTTTTTGCTCTGTAAGCTAAGGCCGCGCGACCGCTTCTAGCTGTAAGCACAATAGCCGATTCGGTAACGCCAACATCTTTTGGGTCGATAATCTCGTAAGTTTCGCGATGTTTAATCACACCATCTTGATGAATCCCTGAACTATGTGCAAAAGCATTAGCACCAACAATGGCTTTATTGGGTTGGGTATATATTCCCATATGGTCAGATACTAACTGACTAATGCCATAAAGCATAGACGTTTCAATATTTGTGTCTAAATTTAAGTATGGATGTTGTTTCAATATCATGACAACTTCTTCTAAAGCAGTGTTTCCAGCACGTTCGCCAATACCATTTATAGTACATTCAATTTGGCGAGCACCATTAATCACACCTTCAATAGAATTGGCAGTTGCTAAGCCCAAATCGTTATGGCAATGGCAAGATAAAATTACATTTTCAATACCTTTTACATGTTCTTTAAGGTATTTCATTTTTGCTCCATATTCACTAGGTAAACAATAACCAGTAGTATCTGGAATATTTAAAACCGTTGCGCCAGCTTTTATGGCAGCTTCGCAAACTCTTGCTAAATATTCGTTATCTGTTCGTCCAGCATCTTCGGCATAAAACTCAACATCTTCAACAAACGATTTGGCATATTTAACAGCAGCAAAAGCACGTTCTAAAACATCTTCCTGTGTAGTTTTAAATTTGAATTTTATATGAGAATCAGAAGTTCCTATTCCAGTATGTATTCTTGGTCTTTTTGCATATTGTAAAGCTTCAGCAGCTATTTTAATATCATTTTTTACAGATCTTGAAAGACCACAAACCGTAGCATTTTTTACAATTTTTGAAATTTCTTGAACCGATTTAAAATCTCCTGGACTAGAGACTGGGAAACCTGCTTCAATAATATCAACACCAAGATTATCTAACTGTTTAGCAATAATTAATTTTTGTTCAGTATTTAATTTGCAGCCAGGAACTTGTTCGCCATCACGAAGTGTTGTGTCAAAAATTTGTACGTTTGAATTAGCCATTTATCAAAATAATTTTCTTAATGTTATACGAATTTATATTTTGGTTTACTCAAAAGAATGCTCGTCATTAAAGTTTTACGATGTTTAACTAATTTAGTAAGGCGTTAAGTAGTTGATAAACAGGAGTATAATGCTAATTACCACATTATGACTAAAGATCAAAAAGATAATTTATTTGTATTAGTAAAGTCGCTATCAAAGTCCGAAAAGAGACAGTTTAAACTTTATGTTGGGCGATTGGGTGTTAATGAAGATTCGAAATTTTTACTCCTTTTTAATATTCTTGAAAAATTATCGTCTTATGATGAAGCTGCAATTCTTAAGAAGGGCATTGTAAAAAAACAGCAGTTATCTAACTTAAAAGCACATCTCTATAAACAAATTCTTATTAGTTTAAGATTAAACCCTTCGCATCAAAATGTGAGAATACAAATTAGAGAGCAACTGGATTTTGCAACCATTTTATATCATAAAGGATTGTATAAACAAAGTTTAAAAATATTAGATAAGGCCAAAACTGTAGCTATTGCTAATGAAGAAAAAAATATAGCTTACGAAATTATTGAACTTGAAAAAGTAATTGAATCTCAATATATAACCAGAAGTATTAGTAGCAGAGCAGATGAGTTAACAATACAAGCCAAAGAAATGAGTCAGCAAAACGTTTTGGCAAGTAAATTATCGAATTTATCATTACAATTGTATGGCTTATTTTTAAAAACAGGTTATGTAAAAAACGACGAAGAAAATAAAAATATTACAAAATATTTTAACGATAGACTACCAAAACATGACATTAATACAATGGGGTTTAGAGAAAAACTTTGGCTTTATAAATCCTATTTGTGGTTTAGTTTTTTAACCCAAGATTTTTTATCCTGTTATAAATATTCCAAGAAATGGGTAGATTTATTTTACGATAATCCTAACATGATAAAGCTGAATCCAGTATTTTTTTTAAGAGGAAATCAGTATTTATTAGAAGCCTTATTTTTTATTAGGCATTATGAAAAATTTAGAGAGACATTATCTAATTTGGAACATATTACAAATGAAAAATGGTTTCCTAAAGATGATAACGTTGAGGGGCTAACATTTTTGCATGTATATACCAATAAGTTTAATTTACACTTCATGGAAGGTAGTTTTCATGAAGGATTACCTATGATAAAAGATGTTTTAGAGGGTTTAAAAAAACACCAAAATAGAATAGATGAGCATCATGTTATGGTGTTCTATTACAAAATCGCAAGTTTATATTTTGGTATTGGAGAGTATAAAAAATGCATAGCTTTTTTAGAAAAAATTATTTCAAACAAAACTTTGCAAATGCGCGAAGATTTATTATGTTTTTCTCGAATTTTAAATTTAGTTGCACACTATGAAGCCGGATTAGATTATAATTTAGACACCTTAATTAAAAGCACCTTTAAGTTTTTGATTAAAATGGAAGATTTGTACGAAGTGCAAAAAGAAATGATTAAATTTTTAAAAGGGCTAGGCGATATTTATCCTCACGAATTAAAAGGAGCCTTTATTAAAATTCTCGAAAAACTTAAAACCTACGAAAATCATCCATACGAGCGGCGAGCATTCTTATATTTAGACATTATTTCTTGGTTAGAAAGTAAGATTGAAAACAAGGACGTTAGTGAGATTATTAGGGATAAATATTTGGCTCAAATAGCTAAATTAAAAGTTAAAAAATAAAAAAGTGAATAAATATTTGGTTTTTAAATTTTTCTGACTGAATATTTGTATTCACAAAGTTCAAAGACTTATTGAGATGTTATCAAGAAAGGTGGAGGGATTAGACCCCGTGAAACCTTAGCAACCCTTTATTAGTAAAGAAGGTGCTAAATTCTACCCAGTTCTGAACTCGTTTCAGGATTTTATGGATAGATAACTAAGCGAAATTGCTTTCTGTGATTTCTATTTTTTCTTCATAACATTTTCTATTAAGCATGTCAATTTTGACGCATTTGGCTTTGGTTTTAATTAAAATAAATAATGAAAAAGCTTCAATATATAAATATTGATAATTATGAAACAGCAAATGGTAGTCGTTTGGATATCAATTTGTCATATCAAACATTTGGCAAGAACTTAAATGAAGCTCCAATTGTGCTTGTTAATCATGCCTTAACAGGAAATTCCAACGTATGTGGTCAAAATGGTTGGTGGCAAGATTTAATTGGAAAGGATAAATGTATAGACACCAGCACTTATGCAGTATTGGCATTTAACATTCCAGGTAATGGTTATGATGGTATTACTGAAAACTTAATAGATAATTATAAAGATTTTAACACAAGAGATATTGCTAAAATATTTGCTTTAGGATTAGAACAATTAAATATCAGTCATCTTTTTGCTGTAATTGGAGGCTCTGTTGGTGGAGGAATAGCTTGGGAATTAGCTGCTTTGAAACCAGATCTAATTGAGTATGTTATCCCAATTGCTGCCGATTGGAAATCTACAGATTGGCTCATTGCAAATTGCTACATACAAGATAATATTTTAAACAATTCTAATATGCCATTATCTGATGCGAGAATTCATGCCATGACATTATATAGAACACCAGAATCTCTCGCTGCAAAGTTTGGTCGCACAAAAAAAGATGTGCAATTGTTTAATGTAGAGAGTTGGTTGCATCATCATGGAAAAGTGTTAAATAAACGTTTTCAGTTGACAGCTTACAAAATGATGAATCAAGTATTGCGAACCATAGATATTTTATATAATAGAGGTGATTTTTTAGAAGTAGCTTCAGCCATAAAATCTCATATTCATATCATTACTATTAATTCGGATTTGTTTTTTAAATCTGAAGAAAACTGGAATACATATGTAGCTTTAAAAAGCATAAAGGAAAATGTAACCATTGGAGAAATTAAATCTATTCATGGTCATGATGGTTTTTTAATTGAATATGAACAATTGTCAAAATTGTTAGATCCTGTTTTTCAATTCAAAACAGACAAACTAAAAGTAACTGCATAATTATGAAAGGGAATAATAAACATATTGAAACTAAAGCCATTCGTACCCAAATAGAACGCACTCAATTTTTGGAACACTCAAATCCATTATATCTTACGTCGAGTTATATTTTTGAAGATGCTGAAGATATGAGAGCATCTTTTGCCGAGGAAAAAGAACGCAATATTTATAGCCGATTTACAAATCCTAATACATCAGAATTTGTAGATAAAATTTGCCTATTAGAAGGTGCCGAAAATGGCTATGCTTTTGCAACAGGAATGTCTGCTGTGTTTTCGACCTTTGCAGCATTATTAAACTCTGGAGATCATATTGTGTCTGCACAATCGGTATTTGGCTCAACACATACATTGTTTACTAAATACTTGCCCAAATGGAATATTACAACAAGCTATTTTAAAGTGAATGAAGTAGATACAATTGAAAATTTAATTCAACCTAACACAAAGATTTTATATGCTGAATCACCTACAAATCCTGCTGTAGATATTTTGGATTTAGAACTTTTAGGTAAGATTGCAAAAAAGCATAATCTATTGTTAGTAATAGACAATTGCTTTGCAACGCCTTATCTACAAAACCCCATTCAATTTGGTGCAGATTTAGTAATACATTCTGCTACAAAATTAATAGATGGACAAGGAAGAGTGCTTGGTGGCGTAACTGTTGGAAAAGCAAATTTAATTAGAGAAATTTACCTGTTTTCAAGAAATACAGGGCCAGCACTTTCACCATTTAATGCTTGGATTCTATCTAAAAGTTTAGAAACACTTGCAGTTAGAGTAGATAGGCATTGTGAAAACGCTCTAAAAGTGGCCGAATTTTTAGAACAACATAAAAATGTAAGTCTTGTAAAATATCCATTTTTAAAATCACATCCACAATATGAAGTGGCCAAAAAGCAAATGAAACAAGGTGGCAATATTGTTGCTTTCGAAATAAAAGGTGGTGTAGAAGCAGGACGTAAATTTCTGGATGCCATACAACTGTGTTCGCTTTCAGCCAATTTAGGAGATACAAGAACAATAGTAACACATCCAGCGTCAACCACACATAGTAAATTATCTAAAGAAGATAGATTAGAAGTAAGTATTACAGATGGTTTGGTTAGAGTTTCAGTTGGTTTAGAACATATAAATGATATTATTAACGATTTAAAACAAGCATTACAATGAATATTAAAATAAGTATCTTTGTTAAATGCTTTCTAAAAAGACAAAATATGGGTTAAAAGCACTAACATTTATTGCTAGAAGAATTGACAATAAACCTGTTCCAATTGCAACCATTGCAAAAAATGAAAATATTTCTCAAAAATTTTTAGAAAGTATTTTATTAACACTTCGGAAAAGCGGATTTTTAGGTTCAAAAAAAGGCAAAGGAGGCGGTTATTATCTTTTAAAAGACCCTAAAGAGATTAATATGTCTTCAGTAATGAGGATATTAGAAGGTCCAATAGCAATGGTATCTTGTGTGAGTTTAAATTTCTATGAAAAATGCGATGACTGCCCAGACGAAAATACTTGTTCAGTTTACAAATTAATGAAAGAAATAAGAGACGGCAACTTAAAAATCTATAATAATAAATCGTTGTCTGATTTGTTTTAACAAATTATTTAATAAAATAAGTTTGGACTATTTAATAGAAATATAATATTTTAGCATAATAATCTATCATTCCGATAGGATAAATATTTAATGAAAAAAATTAAGGGTTTAAATTTAGAAGAATTAAACAAAGAATTAAGGCACAAAACACCTGACGAAATAATAGATTGGGCTTTGCCTTTAACTAAAAAGAAAATTGTAACAACAAGTTTTGGTGTTTATTCGGCTGTGCTATTGAGCACTTTCTTTCGTAAGGATAAAAATATAGATGTTATTTGGTGTGATACAGGCTATAATACACCTGAAACACATGAACATGCTAAAAATATAATTGAAAAATATCAATTAAATATCCATGTTTACCAACCACTTCAAAGTAGGGCAGTTATAGATTCTACTTTAGGGCTGCCAGAAGTTACAAATCCAAAACATGAAGCGTTTACCGAAATTGTAAAACTGGAACCCTTCAGAAGAGCCTTAAAAGAGCATAAGCCAGAAATATGGTTTACAAATATAAGGGTAAGACAAACCCAATACAGGAACTCCCAAGGTATATTAAGCATGAGCAAAGATGGAATTCTAAAAATAAGCCCATTTTATTATTGGACAGATGGAGATTTAGATAATTATATTGAAGCTCATAATTTACCAAAAAACGAATCTTATTTTGATGTGACAAAAGTGTTGGCAAACAGAGAATGCGGTATCCACCTTCAATAGTTAAAAAAAATGAGGAGTTTTAGAACTACATATTTTTTCAGCCTTAAAATTGTGTAAACAAAAAATTAATTCCTTTATTTGTACACAAGTTCAAAAACATATTGATTGTTATCACGAAAGGTGGAGGGAAAAGACCCTATGAAACCTTAGCAACCCTTTTACATTAAAGAAGGTGCTACATTCTTCCTTGTCCTGAACTTGTTTTCAGGATCTTTTAGTCTAATACTAAAAGTTTAAGACAGATAACCAGAGTAATTTTTTCTTACTTTCCTGATGACATATAGATATAAATTATCAAACATGTCAAAAATTTATCAAGCCATACAAAAACGCATTTTAGTACTCGATGGTGCTATGGGAACCATGCTTCAGCGTTATGATTTTTCTGAAGAAGATTTCAGAGGAGAGCGTTTTAAAGACTATCCAACATCTTTAAAAGGGAATAACGATTTGTTATCGCTTACACAACCTAAAGCAATTGCCGAAATACATCGCAAATACTTTGAAGCTGGAGCAGATATTGTAGAGACCAATACATTTTCTGGAACTTCCATAGCAATGGCAGATTATAACATGGAAGATTTAGTTTATGAGCTAAACTACGAATCTGCAAAAATCGCAAAACAAGTAGCAGATGAATTTACTAATCTAAATCCTGACCAACCTCGTTTTGTTGCTGGAAGTATTGGGCCAACAAATAAAACAGCAAGTTTATCGCCAGATGTAAATAAACCTGAATATCGTGCAATTACTTTTGAAGAGTTGCGAGTAGCATACAAACAACAAACCGAAGCTTTAATAGATGGAGGTGTAGATGTATTGTTAGTAGAAACCATTTTCGATACACTTAATGCAAAAGCGGCTTTATTTGCAATAGATGAGCTTAAAGAAGAGCGAAATATTGAGATTCCAATTATGGTATCAGGTACAATAACGGATGCTTCAGGGAGAACACTTTCCGGGCAAACGGTCGAAGCCTTTTTAGCATCAATTTCTCATATTCCATTATTAAGTGTTGGCTTTAATTGTGCACTTGGTGCTGAACAATTAAAACCTTATATGCAGCGATTATCTTATGAAACAGAGTCTTTCACTTCTGCACATCCAAATGCTGGATTACCAAATGCTTTTGGAGAATATGAGCAGACACCAAAAGAAATGCAACTATTAATTGAAGACTATTTAAAAGAGGGTTTAATAAATATTATTGGAGGTTGTTGTGGCACAAATCCAGAACATATTAAAGCAATTGCCGAAGTCGCTAAAAATTATGAACCTCGTAAAATTGTCATTCCTGCGTAGGCAGGAATCTCATAATTGAGAAAGGAATGTTAAAAAATCAAAATAAATATCTAACACTTTCAGGATTAGAACCATTGGTTGTAACACCAGAAAGCAATTTTATAAATGTTGGTGAAAGAACAAACGTTACAGGGTCACGCAAGTTTTTAAGGTTAATCAAAGAAGAAAAATTTGATGAAGCACTCGAAGTTGCAAGACACCAAGTAGAAGGCGGAGCACAAATCATCGATGTTAATATGGACGAAGGTATGCTAGATGGTGTTGAAGCTATGACTACCTTCTTAAATCTTATTGCTTCCGAACCTGATATTTCTCGTGTGCCAATTATGATAGATAGCTCCAAATGGGAAATTATAGAAGCAGGTTTGCAAGTAGTTCAAGGGAAATGCGTGGTCAATTCTATTAGTTTAAAAGAAGGCGAAGCAGAATTTATCCGACAAGCAAAACTAGTAAAACGTTATGGAGCTGCTGTAATTGTTATGGCGTTTGACGAAAAGGGTCAAGCAGACACCTACCAAAGACGAATAGATATTTGTAAACGTTCTTATGATATTTTAGTTAATCAAGTCAATTTTAAACCTCAAGACATTATTTTCGATCCTAATATATTCCCAGTAGCAACAGGAATGGATGAGCATCGTAAGAATGCATTAGATTTTTTCAATGCTACAAAATGGATTCGGGAGAATCTACCTTACGCTAATGTTTCAGGAGGCGTGAGTAATGTGTCGTTTTCCTTTAGAGGAAATGATATTGTTCGTGAAGCAATGCATTCGGCATTTTTATTTCATGCTATTCAAAATGGGATGAATCTTGGTATTGTTAATCCAGCAATGCTGGAGATTTACGACGAAATCCCAAAAGATTTATTGGATTGTGTAGAAGATGTTTTATTCGATAAAAGAGACGATGCAACCGAACGCTTATTAGAGTTTGCCGAAACTGTAAAGGGTCAAAAGAAACAAGAAGATTCTGTTATTCAAGAATGGAGAAATGGTACAATACAAGAGCGAATAACACATGCATTAGTAAAAGGGATTGATGCTTTTATTGTTGAAGATGTTGAAGAAGCAAGACAATCGGTTTTAAGGCCAATTGAAGTTATTGAAGGTCATTTAATGATTGGTATGAATGTGGTTGGAGATCTTTTCGGAAGCGGAAAAATGTTTTTACCGCAAGTGGTAAAGTCTGCACGAGTAATGAAAAAAGCTGTTGCTTATTTGCAACCTTATATTGAAGCCGAGAAAGGCGGCAAAGTAGAATTTGCTGGAAAAATATTAATGGCAACAGTTAAAGGTGATGTGCATGATATTGGAAAAAATATTGTGAGTGTAGTTTTAGGCTGCAATAATTACGAGATTATCGATTTAGGTGTTATGGTACCACCTGAAAAAATTATAGAAGCAGCAAAAAAAGAACAAGTAGATGTTATTGGATTAAGCGGTCTGATTACACCTTCATTAGACGAAATGGTGTATGTGTCCAAAGAAATGGAAAGGCAAGATTTCAATATTCCATTAATGATTGGAGGAGCCACAACATCAAGAGCACATTCAGCAGTAAAAATCGCACCTAATTATAATCATACAGTTATTCATGTCAACGATGCATCAAGAGCAGTTGCTGTTGTTAGTAATTTGTTAAATAAAGATAATAAGGTTTATAAAGAACAAATTAGAGAAGAGTATGATGCATTTAGGGAACAGTTTTTAAATCGCTCAAAAAAGAAAATATATATATCAATAGAAGCTGCTCGAAAAAATAAATACAAAATTGATTGGAATACTACTGAAATTGTTAAGCCGAAGCAATTAGGTATTCAAACCATAAATGATTTTGATATTTCAAAATTGGAAACATATATAGATTGGTCACCATTTTTTAGAAGTTGGGATTTACATGGCAAATATCCAAATGTTTTAAAAGATAAAGTTGTTGGAGAACAAGCAACAGAATTGTTTAAAGACGCACAAATTTTACTAAAACGAATTTTTGACGAAAAATTACTTCAAGCAAAAGCAGTCTTTGGATTATTTCCTGCAAACTCAATAAATGATGATATTGAGGTTAAGGTTTCGTCTGTCATTTCGAGCCTTTCGACTTCGCCCAAGACAAGTTCTGTCGAGAACAAAGACGAAGAAAAAATGTTTAAATTCTTGACCCTTCGTCAGCAACTAAAGAAAAGAGAAGGTTCTCCAAATTTTGCATTAGCCGACTTTATTGCACCAAAAGAATCAGGAGTAAAAGATTATATTGGTTGTTTTTGTGTGTCCACAGGTTTTGGAACACAAGAATTAGCTCAACAATTTGAAGAAGCACATGACGATTATAATTCCATAATGATAAAAGCTTTGGCAGATCGATTAGCAGAAGCCTTCGCAGAATATTTACATGAACACGTGAGAAAAGATGTTTGGACTTATGATTCGACAGAGGATTTTTCGAATGAAGAATTAATAAAAGAATCTTATAAAGGGATTCGTCCAGCTCCTGGTTATCCAGCATGTCCAGACCATTTAGAAAAGAATACTATTTGGGATTTGCTTAATGTAGAAAAAGAAATAGGAGTAAAGCTAACCGAAAGTCTGGCAATGTGGCCTGCAGCAAGTGTGAGTGGTTATTATTTTGCAAATAAAGAAGCAAAGTATTTTGGTCTAGGTAAAATAACAGAAGATCAGTTAATAGATTATAGTAAAAGAAGGAATATAAATATTGATGAAGCTAGGAAATGGTTGAGTCCAAATTTGACTGAGTAATTAGTTGTCATACTGAACTTGTTTCAGTATCTCATAGAGTAAAAATTAACATTAATTAAGATTCCTGCTTTCGCAGGAAATAAATATGAAAGTAACAGAACATATAAAAAACGCAAACGGAAAAACACAGTTTTCTTTCGAGATATTACCTCCTTTAAAAGGACAACATATTCAATCTATTTTTGATAATATTGATCCATTAATGGAATTTAAGCCACCTTTTATTGATGTCACTTATCATCGAGAAGAATATGTGTTTAAAGAGCAGGAAAATGGGCTGTTAAAAAAGCAAGTGGTGAAAAAACGACCAGGAACTGTTGGTATTTGTGCGGCAATTCAAAATAAATATAAGGTAGATGCCATTCCGCATATTTTGTGTGGTGGATTTACAATAGAGGACACCGAAAATTTCTTGATAGATTTAGATTTTCTGGATATTGATAATGTTATGGCTTTACGAGGAGATGCTGTTAAAAGTGAAACGTATTTTAAGCCAGAAAAAGAAGGGCATGTTTTTGCAAGTGATTTAGTTTCTCAGATTGAAGATTTAAACAAAGGAATTTATCTCGATGAAGATTTACAAAACACCTCTACGACCAATTTTTGTATTGGTGTGGCTGCATATCCCGAAAAGCATATGGAAGCACCTAGTTTAGATAGCGATATTCATTTTTTGAAGAAAAAAATAAAAAAAGGAGCTACATATATTGTAACTCAAATGTTTTTCGACAATCAAAAATATTTCGATTTTGTGGACAAATGTAGAAATGAAGGAATTACAGTGCCAATTGTCCCTGGCTTAAAACCTATTGCAACAAAAAAACAACTGAATTTAATTCCGCATCGTTTTCATGTAGATTTACCAGAGGAATTAATTATGGAAGTTGTAAAATGTAAAGACAATGCCTCTGTTCGAGAAGTTGGTATAGAATGGTGTATTCAACAATCAAAGGAACTGCAAAAAGCGGGAATCCCTGTGTTACATTATTACTCGATGGGGAAAAGCGATAATATAAAAGCTATTGCCTCACAGATATTTTAATTATTCTGTTACTTTTGCTTCACAAATAAATTAAATGAAGCAAAGTTTAACCTACATTTTATGTTTATTTTTTAGTGTTGTTCTTTCACAAGAAAAGCAAACTTCCTCTTCATATATCGATGTTAACTATTTTACTGGAAATATTGCCTTACATAATAATGATATTCTACACTTAATTAAAGGTCATCCAGAAGGATTTATTTTAGGTTGGAACAAAAAAACTTTTGGGCACCAAGATTGGGAACAACGTTTTAATTATCCAGATTATGGATTGTCATTTAGTTATCAAGATTTAAAAAATGATGTTCTGGGAAATAACTATGCGATTTATGGACATTATAATTTTTACTTTTTTAAACGCAATTTTATGTTCAGGATTGGTCAAGGATTGGCTTTTACTACAAATCCTTATGATAAAATAAATAATCATAAAAATTTAGCTTTTGGATCCAAATTTATGAGTAGCACTTATGTGATGCTTAATTATAAAAAAGAACGAATAATTGATAGGTTTGGTTTACAAGCAGGATTGTCTCTAATTCATTATTCTAATGCAAATGTTAAAGCACCAAATACAAGTGTAAATACAATTACCTTAAATGTTGGAGTCATTTATAATTTAGATGAAGAACAGCCAGAATATATAAACACAATATCTAAAGAAGAAAAATTCACACAACCCATAAAGTACAATTTTGTGTTTAGAAGCGGTATTAATGAAAGCGATGTTATAGATAGTGGACAATTTCCGTTTTATATTTTTTCTGCCTATGCAGATAAAAGATTTAGTCGTAAAAGTGCTTTGCAATTAGGGACAGATGTATTTTTTTCAAACTTTTTAAAAGAATATATAAAATATAATGCTGTTGCTTTTCCTGAACGCAATGAAGATGGGAAAGCCGATTATAAACGTGTTGGAATATTTATTGGCCATGAGTTGTTTATTAATAAAATATCTTTGGTCACCCAAGTTGGTTATTACGTGTATTATCCTTACGATTTTGAAGGCAGAACGTATTTTAGAATAGGGCTTAAACGTTATTTTGGAGATAAATGGTTTGGAGCACTTACTTTAAAAGCACATGGAGCAGCAGCTGAAGCCGTTGAATTTGGAATAGGAATTAGACTTTAAATAAAGTTCATTTAATTTTTAAAAGCATTAATTTTGCATATTATAAATTTTAAATGGAACAAACCACAAATACGATACTAATGATTCGCCCTATAAATTTTAGGATGAACGAACAAACTGCTGTAAATAATTATTATCAAAAAATTTTAGAGAATATTTTGCCGGAAACGGTTAATGCCAAGGCGCAACAAGAGTTCGATATCTTTGTAGAAAAGTTGCTCGATATTGGTGTTAATGTTATTGTGGTAAGCGATACAAATGAAAATGATACACCAGATTCTATTTTTCCTAATAATTGGATATCATTCCATGAAAATGCTACAGTTGGGTTGTACCCAATGTTTGCAAAGAATAGACGATTAGAACGTCGCGAAGATGTATTACAACAATTGGAAACACAAGGATATATAATCAATAATATTATGGATTATACAAGAGCTGAAGAAGAAAATATTTTTCTTGAAGGTACAGGAAGTTTAGTTTTAGATCGTGTAAACCGAAATGCATATTGTGCCTTATCTCAAAGAGCAGATGAGAGATTGTTAATAGAGTTTTGTGAAGATTTTGAATATACTCCAATAATATTTTCAGCAAATCAAACCGTTAATGGAGAACGTTTGGCTATTTACCACACCAATGTAATGATGTGTCTTGGAGAGACTTTTGCAGTAATATGTTTAAACAGTATTGACAATAAAGCTGAACAAAAAAATGTAGTTGAACATTTAAAATCCACCAATAAAGAAATTATAGATATTACCGAAAGTCAAGTAAATACATTTGCAGGCAATATGTTACAAGTTAAAGGCAAAGACGATGCATCCTATATTGTTATGAGCCAAGCAGCTTATAATTCGTTGGGCAATAACCAAATTACTATTTTAGAAAAGCACGGAAAAATCTTGTATAGTTCTTTAGATACAATTGAAGCTTGTGGAGGCGGAAGTGCGCGCTGTATGATGGCAGAAGTTTTTTTGCCTAAAACAAATTAATGCTGTTACGATACAGGTTTTATTTTTGGCAATTCAACAAAGAATTTGCTGCCTAGATTAGGTTCGCTTTCAACCCAAATAGTTCCATTATTAAGTTCTACAAGTTCCTTGCAAATAGAAAGTCCTAAGCCAGTGCCTTTTTCTTCATTAGTCCCTCTGGTAGTAAAACCACTATTTTCAAATAGCTTCTTTTGGTTTTCTTTAGAAATACCAACGCCAGTATCTTCTATACAAATAAGAACGTTGTTATTACGTTCTCTATTAGAAATGGTAATAACATCTCCTATTTTAGAAAATTTCACAGCATTAGCAAGTAGGTTTTGAATAACAATTTCTATCATGCTTCTATCTGCAAAAACAAAATCTTTAATAGATTCGTCTAAAAGAACAATTCGTTTTTGTTCAACTTTTTTCTGAATTAAACTCATTTTTTCTTTAAAGACTTCCTTAATGTTAAATAACTCAGGTTTTGGCTCTAAGTTTTGCATTTGAGACTTAGACCAATTCAGTAAATTTAATAACAAAGCCGAAGCATTATCTGCATTATCACTTAATTCAGGAATTAATTCATGAAATTCTTCTTGAGAAATACTATCTTCTTTAAGGAGGTCTAAAAAGGCTTTTATTGAAGTAATCGAATCTTTTAAATCGTGAGACACAATAGAAAACAACCTGTCCTTAACTTGATTTATGTCTTCCAAATGCTTAATCTGCTCTAAAATAGCTTCTTTTTCGAGTTTAAATTCCTCATTTCTTTCTTCAAGCTGGTTAATAGAATTGCTTTTACTCTTTTTGCTTATTATAATGCTAATTAAAATAATACCTAAAATAATTAGGGCAATTATTAGCCCATAAACAATAAGCTTTAAATTTTTTGCGAAGGTGTTATCACTAACTGTTGTTTTTTGAGAGGTTGTTGCACTATCAAAAGCAGTATCTATATTTGGAGGTTCTTCAAACGTAATTGGAACAACATTTGCTTTTTCAATTTTAGCTTTTAAAGCATGATATTCTCTTTGCCAATTAAAAGCGTTCTTATAATCTTTTTTTATTGAATCTATAGCGACTCTTAACCTATAATTCTCTAATAACTCTTCATCATTACCAACTTTATTTGTAAGTGTATAAGCTTCATTTAATTGAAACTCTGCTAGTCTTACTTTATTAAGTTTTAAATTGAGATTAGCTAAATTATTTAGCGATATTAAGACTCCATTATTGTTTTTTATAGACCTATTAAGTCTTAAGCCATCTAACAAATAGGTTGTCGCTTTTTCAAAATCGTTAAATTGTAAATATTCTCTGCCTATTCTTGGTAAAATGTCTCCACGAACATTCTTATCTTTTTGGGTGTCAAGATAATTTAATGTTTTTTCGTAATATTCTATAGCTTTTCTATGCTCTTTACGCATAGAATAAAGCTGGGCAATTTTATTTGTCGATGAAATAATTCCTGTGGTATCCTGTAATTGCTCTCTAACGTGTAGAGCTTTAGAGTTAAATTCTAATGCTTTATCAAATTGTTTAGTGTTAAAGTAGGCTTCAGATAGATTATTATAAGCTGAACTTAATTCGTTCTTCAAATTTTTTCTTTCAAAAATATCTATAGCAGATAAAGAAAATCGAAGCCCTTTATTATAATTCCCACGTTTAATTTCAATAAGTCCAATGCTATTGTTCACTTTGGCAATTCCTAAAGAATCATTTAATTGTTTGAACAGTTCTCCCGATTTGTTATAATTGTCTAATGCATTATAATAGTCATCTTTTTGAGTGTATATAAGTGCTTTGTAATATCTAATCTCAGCAGTACCTTTATCATATTTTAGCGTAGATGCTAACCTTTCACTTTGATTAATATATAATAAAGCCTTTTTAAATTTGTTTGCGTGGTAAAGTGATTTAATGAGTTCTAATGAAGTGTCAACCTTTGCAGAATCTTGTTTTTGATATGCTAACAATAAGGTAAGACTATCCTGCTCATTAGTTTGTGAGTAACTGGAGCATATAGTTAATAAAATTGCAGTTAAGGTAATTAACTGTTTCATAAACCGCACGAGGTATTAGGTACTACACAATGAGCATAACCTAAACTTGCCTTGAGGGAGAGGAAAATTAAGCATACACTATAAAGCAATAAATTTGCCTTAATACAAATAGTAGGCGTTATTTTCATTTGGGCTGTGATTAATAGCATTGTAAAAATTGTCAAAAGGAATTAAAAAGCCTAATTTCTGCGTTTTAATACCAAAAAATTAGATGAAAGGAATGTTATTTTTTTTTGAAAATTCTATCTATCGATGAAAGGCAAAAATCATAGAAAAACAGCACTTTCATCGACGAAATGCATATTATACGTAATGTATTGATGGTTAATTTGTTAACAAAATATTAATATAAATTATAGGTTGCTAAATTCTACACTATTAATCAGTCTTAATTTATCATTTTTTTTCTTTAGGTTAACAAGAAACAGTTTACTGCTTTTCTACTCTAAATAGCTTTAAGAAAAGTTCTATCTTTGCATCTTAATTTTTAGTTTAAAATGAGCATTCAAAAAACTTTAGCACATCATATAAAAAAAGCTTTTATATCGCTATATAATTTGGAGTTGGGAACGATAGAATTTCAAGCAACTCGTAAAGAATTTGAAGGCGATATAACCGTTGTTATATTTCCTATGTTGCGATTGATTAAAATGAATCCAGCACAACTTGGTGAAGATTTAGGAAATTATTTGGTTAAAAATGTTGATGAAGTTAAAGGTTTTAATGTTGTTAAAGGGTTTTTGAATATCGTGATTGCTGATGCTTTTTTCCTAAACTTTTTTAATGAAATAAAAGAGGAAGAAAAGTTTGGTTTTGTTGAGCCTCAACCCAATGATAAGGCAATTATGGTTGAGTATTCTTCTCCTAACACAAATAAACCATTGCATTTAGGACATATAAGAAACAACCTGTTAGGTTATAGTGTTGCCGAAATTTTAAAAGCTGCTGGCAATAAAGTTTACAAGACTCAAATTATAAACGACAGAGGCATACATATTTGTAAAAGTATGTTGGCTTGGCAACGATTTGGAAATGGAGAAACTCCAGAAAGCACAGGATTAAAAGGCGATAAGTTGGTTGGTAATTATTATGTAAAGTTTGACCAAGAATATAAAAAAGAAATTCAGGAACTAATAACTGAAGGTAAAACAGAAGAACAAGCCAAAAAAGAAGCTTCAATTTTATTAGAAGCCCAAGAAATGCTTCTTAAATGGGAAGCTGGAGATGAAGAAGTTGTATCACTTTGGAAAAAAATGAACCAATGGGTTTATGATGGCTTTGATATTACATATAAAAATCTTGGAGTTGATTTTGATGTGCTTTATTACGAAAGTGATACCTACCTTCTTGGTAAAGACTTTGTTGCCCAAGGTTTAAAAACAGGAGTGTTCTTTAAAAAGGAAGACGGTTCTGTTTGGTGTGACTTAACCGACGATGGACTGGATGAAAAAATCGTTTTACGTAGCGATGGCACAGCAGTATATATGACACAAGATATTGGTACAGCCATACAACGTATTAAAGATTATCCAGATGTTGGAGGCATGGTTTATACAGTTGGTAACGAACAAGATTACCACTTTAAAGTATTGTTTTTAATACTTAAAAAATTAGGATTCGATTGGGCAAAAAACCTGTTCCATTTAAGTTACGGAATGGTAGATTTACCAAGTGGGAAAATGAAGAGTAGAGAAGGAACTGTTGTTGATGCAGACGATTTAATAACAGAAATGGCTACAACTGCAAAAGAGATTTCTCAAGAACTAGGAAAACTTGAAGAATATAATGAAACCGAAAAACAAACCATTTATAATACGATTGGTTTAGGTGCTTTAAAGTATTTTATTTTAAAGGTCGATCCTAAAAAACGCATACTATTCGACCCAGCAGCATCTGTAGATTTTCAAGGTAATACAGGACCTTTTATACAATATACTTACGCAAGAATTCAAGCTATATTACGTAAAGCAAATTTTGATGATGATGTCACGTTGAGCGCTTCCGATAGTTATCGGAACGAAGCATCTCTTCATCCTAAAGAAAAAGAACTCATCAAGCAATTACAACTGTTCCCTGAAGTGATTCAAAATGCTGCACATAATCATAGTCCAGCATTAATAGCGAATTATACTTACGATTTGGTAAAAGGCTTTAATTCATTCTACCAAAGTGTCTCTATTCTTGGTGCCGAAAAAGACAGTGAAAAAATCTTTAGAGTACAACTATCTCAAGTAGTATCCAATACTATTAAAAATGCTTTGAGTTTATTAGGTATTAATGTGCCAGAACGAATGTAATTTTTAAGTGTTCGTTTAATATCAAGATAAAAAACGTTTAAATGTTTTTTATCAACTGTTAAACGAAGTTAGCTGTTTTCTCTTACAAAGTCAAATTAATTACTTCTAAAAGAGCTCTTTAATGTCATCCTCATCATCGTCATTTTCTTTAGTATCTAGATGCTCTATAAGGTATTTAGGTGAATTGTCTTTCTTGGCAAAGGTTATTGGTACAGGTATAATACTTGCCATAGCTATTATAACTGCCAATGCTAAAAGGCGTAAAAATCTTTTTAGTGTCATAAATTAAGTAATGATGCTTAGTTAAAAGCGTAGTTATTAAATAGGATTAAAAAATGAAGAAAGGTTATCCTATATAATCTCTGGAAGTGTTACTTGGCGTAAGTTGCCAATAATTAAGGTCGTAAGGCAAATTAGTGGTTAAAGAGCGTTTAAGTTGGGTATGCTCTTTTAGTTTTATATTTGAATTTTCAAATTGAAGAAACGTACTGAAATCAAAAGCAAATAATTTTTCAAGCGATTTAACTTGTTTGCTATAAGTTGTAAAATAAGCATTATGGCTAGTTTTACTTTGTACAACTAACTCTGTTTGATTAGGAGTATATACAGATTGATAAGCAACAACACCATGCACTGATGTTAAACTTAATACTAGCGTAATGCTAAATAACCATTTATGTAATGTTTTTATTGACATCGCATTGCAAAGATAAGCTTTATTAATTGATGGGTAAAAGTTAGTGGTAATGTTTATTTAAGCAAAGTTAAGCCATTAAAACTCCACTCGAAAACTAACATTTGGTGTAATACCAAGCGATTGGTTTTCTACTTTTAAAATATTGTCGTTGTCGTCAATAGTATAATAAGCATTTACAATATTGGTTTTATTTAAAATATTCCAAAGTGAAAAACCTATAATTGCATCAGAAGTATTTCCAATTTTAAACTTATAAGTGCCAGAAATATCTGCTCTTAAATAGTCTTGCAAATTACTACTGTTTGGCGCATTATAATTAATGCGGTTATCAGCAGTTAAAGGTGTTTGGGCATTATACTCTGTAATAGGTTTTCCTGTGTGCCAATTTACACCAAGAGCAAATTTAAATTTGTTAAGTGTATAGGTTCCTCCATATGCAAAAACGTGTTGTGTATCGGCATTGTTAGGGAACGGATTGCCAAAATTTAAATCTTTAAAAGTGTAGTCATTTTTACTATAAGAATAACTCAACCATGTACTTATGTTGCTAAATTGTTTATTAATTAAAAAGTCAACACCTTTAATACGATAACTTCCTATAGCATTTACAAATTGAAATTGATTTTGAAACCCTTGACTTCTTGTGGTAATACCTTCAACATCTTTTAGATAAGCTTCTGCACTAATAAGAAATTTATTTTTGTTGAAATGAATCCCAGCAGAAATTTGCTTGCTTTTAATTATTGGTATGTCACTATTGTTGGACAAAACCCATCGTCGTTTTTCGACTCCTAAAAAATCGTTTTGCAAATCTATGATTTGTGATGTTGTTTGACTTTTAAATTCGCCAAGAATTTCCAAACGAAAATGTTGTAAAAAGCGTTGACTAAAACTTAATCGTGGTTCTATCAAAAATTCACCAAATTTTTCTATGCGATTTGCTCTTAACCCAATACGAACATTAGTATTTCTTGAAGGCGATGCGTATTGTAGTTCGTTAAAAACAGAATGTGTTATAATCACTTCTTTTATAAAGCGTCTAAAAAATGGGTTATTAACTTCTTCGAGATTACTTATACCTACTTCGGTAAGTTGGTAGCCTCCAAACCATGATAAATTGTCGTTAAATAGATAATTAAAATGAAGCTTTAATCCACCATCGTAAACTTCATTTTCTTGCCTTAAACTTTGGTTGTTAATAACATCAAAATTTGTAGCATCTAAATCGTAATTGGACAAATATATTTGTGCGCTTATAGAGAATTTAGAATTCCAATCTCTTGAATACTCAATGCTAACACCAAGGTTGTGTTGCGTAAGTTTGCTATTTAAAGCTTCGCTTACATTATTAATTGTAGATTGTTCTTGATAATTTAAATTGTTGTCAACATTTAAAAAATTAAAGCGTAGTTTATCTTTTTGTGAGAGATTGTACAAGAATTTTGCCGTAATATCGTAAAAGTAAAACCGCTCGTTTGTAGAAATAGCATTAGTTTCTTGATTATTTGTAAAGTCGGTATCTTGAAAAACACGTTTAAAATATTGATCGTAAGTTGGAGTAACTAATAAATCGGTAACCGAACGTCTGGCAGATAGCTGTAATTCGGTTTTTTTTCCTAACGGAATTTTTGCAAAAGCATCAACATTAATCATATTAAGTCCTGCTCCTCCCGAAAATTCATCATCAATAGTATTAGAAGACTGCATATCGATAACACTCGAAACACCATCTCCATACATTGCGCTTGTACCATTTTTAGAAACTAAAACATTTTCGGTTAAATATGGGCTAAATGCCGAGATTAATCCAAAAAAGTGACCAGATTGATACATTTTAATTCCATCCCAAAGCATTAGGTTTTGATCATGAGTCCCACCTCTAACGTTAATATTAGAAACCCGCTCATCTACACTACTAATACCAGGAAGGGCCTTTATGGTTTGTAAAACATCGGGTTCAATTAAACCAGGTAAAACACCAAATTGTTGTGGTTTTATTCTTATGCTTCCATCGTTGTTCACCGAAATTCCTTTTGTAAGATATTCGGTAATTATAACCTCTTCCAGAAGTTGAGTATTAATAATTTTTTTTTGAAAGATGCTTCTTATAACAATAGTGGTATCGTTAAGCTTTTCGAAAGTTAAAGTAGTGTTCTTTTCTAAATAATTAAGAACTTCATCAAGTAATAAGTCTTTAGAAGGAGCAACAATGGTTTTATCGATTATATTAGCATCAGCATAAGAAAAAGTAATATTATACTGTAATTCAATTTGCTTTAAAACGGTAATGAGAGGTTGTTTTTCTACTGCCTCTTTACTTGTTTGCGCTTCTGAAGGCAAAAAGATAAAGAAAAACAAAATAAAATATTGAAAAATTAAAATTGCTCTACTCACGTTTTAATACAATAGAAGCATCGTTTTGTATGCTATACTTTAAATTTAGAGGTAAAGTTAAAGATTTTAGCGCCAATTCTCTATTATTATGAACGAAACTACCAGTAAATAATTGTTCAATATTTATACTTTCTGAATTAATACTAACATTATATTGTCTTTCAAACTCTTGTAACACATACGAGAAAGGCATACTTTTAAAATAGCTTTCGTTATTAATCCATGAAGGATTTAGTTTGGTTTCTTTTTCTTTAGCAATAAATTTCCCATCTATTATTAAAAAGCTATCTCCAGGTTTTAAAGTTAAAGTTTGAGTAGTAGATTTGTGAGTGACACCAACCGAACCTTCATAACAAATAACTTCAAAATAGTCTTCACGATTTTTCACATTAAATTGTGTGCCTAAAACTGTTACTGTTCCGGTTGAGGTTTTTACATTAAATGTGGATCCTTTGGCAACCTTAAAAAAGGCTTCACCATTAAGTTCTACATCGCGTTCTTTTTTCCAGTTTTTTTTATTGTAGGTTAAGGTAGATTTGGAATTAAGGTAAACACTGGAAGCATCTGGCAGTTCTATAGTTGTTTTTTGTGATGCTAAGGTTGTAATATTTGTATCTAAAGTTGTGGTATAATAATAGACACTAAAACTAATTGCAAAAACAGCTGCAACACGTAGTAGTGGTTTTAGCCAATTATTAGAAAGCTGTTTAGTGGTTTTAATAGAATTCAATACACTATTAAGCCCTTCTTGAGCATTATACTCTGGAGCTTTAAAGCGTTTTAGGCTGTGAGATAATTTTGTTAAAGCCTCATAATCTTCAAGCTGTTTAAAAGCTTTAAGCTCTTGAGTATTTAGCTCGTTATCCAGCCATTTTTTTATTAAATAATCTTTTTCCATTTGTGTCATTTCAAATATAAAACAATCTTAACCTAAAAACTCCTACCTATATTATTTAAATAAATCCCAAATCCCATAATTTGTAATATTCTAACAACTAACAACTCATAACTCATCAATATCTTCTCTTAATTTTTTTAGTGCACCATATATTCTTTTTTCAACAGCTTTGGTAGAGATGTTTAAAAGCTCTGCAATTTCTTTATGTTTTTTACCTTCAACTCTATTTAATAAAAAAGCGGTTCGTTGCCCTTCTGTTAAATTAGAGATGGCATTTTGTAACTTTTTCATGTATTCATTTTCTTCCAGCAAAAATTCAGGGTTTTCGTTAGTGTAATCTTTAGGTTTGGTTTTTTGAAACTTTAAAACTACTTTTTGATGAGCAGCTTCGTTTAACATTAAGTTATTACCAATAGTAAATAAATAAGATTTCGCTTTACTTGGAGTTACTTTTGCACAGTTTTCCCATAACTTAATAAAAGCATCTTGCACTTTGTCTTTAGGATTAAATGACTCACCAAACTTATAATACAAAAAATTGTGAAGATCTTTGGAGTATTTACTAAATACTGAAGAGAAGATACTTTCATTACATACATTATCATTTATATCTTTATTCATTTATTGTAGTTTGGAACTATAATTAAATTTGGTATAAATATAAAAAAAAGAAGTTTGAGGGTAGGAGTTTTTTAAGTTGAGTTGTTTTATATATATAAATAAATTAAAACCTATGCCATGAAATTACTATTTAAGTTTTTAACAATTACCTTTTTTGCACTTTTATTTTTTACTTCCTGTCAAGACGAAGTAATAGAAAGCACTCAAATTAATGAACAACAACTTTTAGTTGCTAATTCTGCTTTGGCAGGCCTTGTACAAGCAACTTCTGCTAGAGATGGTAGTGTAGATAATATATTAGACAATGCTAATTGTTTATCAATTAATTTGCCTGTAACAGTTATTGTAAATGATATTACTATTACAATAAATACTTTAGAAGATTTAGAATTAATAGAAGATATTTTTGAAGAGTTCGAAAACGATGATGATGTATTGGAGCTTCTTTTCCCAATAACCATTGTTCTTAACAATCATGAAGAAATTGTAATTAATAATCAAAACGAATTAGATGCATTTATTGATCAATGTACAGACGATTCTGATGATGATATAGAATGCATAGATTTCCTTTACCCAATTTCGTTTTCTATTTTTAATTCAGATTTTCAAATTATCGAAACTGTAGTTATAGAAAATGATAGTCAGTTATACGAATTTTTAGAAAATTTAGAAGATAATAATTCTGGTGCTATTCTCGCAAGCTTGAATTTTCCAGTAACTATGGTTTATGCAAATGGAGAAACTGTAGAAGTAAATAGCAATCAAGAATTAGAAGAAGTACTAAACGATGCAAATGTAGATTGTGAAGACGAAGAAGCATGTAGCGAAGAAGTTGTAAAAATGTACTTGCAAGAATGTTATTGGAATATTGAGTCTTATAACGACAATAATGATTTAGAACATTACGATCTTTATTTTTTTGAAGATGGATTATTTAAAGTTAAAGAGGACGGAACAATAGTTGCTACTGGTACTTGGAATACTAGTTTAGGAGATTCAGGTGTTATTTTACATATTTCTGAATTAACAACACCTTTAGTAGATGTTTTAAGCGGAGATTGGTTAGTAGTAGAATGTGATGATGATGAATTCGAACTTGAAAAATTAGCAACAAGTGCTAATGAAGCTATTCATATAGTAATAGAACAAGAATGCGACGACGATTTAGATTGTAGTGCACAAGAAGTGAAATCATTTCTTGAAGAATGTCAATGGTATGCAGATTCAAATTTATTTAGTAATATACCAGTTGGAGCATTCTATTTTGAAGATGACAATGTTTTAATTGTAGAAGACTCTAATACTAATGAAGAAGTAGAAGGTACTTGGGATGTTGAACTTACCGACGAAGGGATATTTCTTGTAATAGATTTACCAGAGCCTTTTGATATTATTTCTTTAAGATGGAAAGTTTATGAATGTGGAGAACACAGAATAAAAGTAATTAATGGAGACAGCTATATTATATTTGAGAGAGAATGTCCATTTGAATGTTTTGAATATGCAACTCTTACTGAATGTGATGGAGAAACAGACGATGATAGTGCGATATTCGATTTAACTACAGCTTTTGAAGATTGCGCTGTTCCTGCAATATATTCGTTAACATATTATGAAAGTAGCGAAGATGCAGCAAATGGAGTGAATCAAATAGAAAATCCATCTGAATATGCAAATACTTCCAATCCACAAACTGTATATCTAAAAATAGAAAATATTAATAATGGAAACTTCGAATTGTTTGAAATTCAATTAGAAGTAGAATATTGTAACCAAAACTGTACCGAACAAGAAGTGGATGCCTATTTGTTAGAATGTATTTGGAATGTTGTTAGTTTTAATGGAGATGATCATTTAATGGGTTATGATTTAGAATTTAACATTAATGAAGAAATAACCATAACAGATTCAGTTACAACTGATACATTTACAGGGTTTTGGTCAACATCACAAACAAACGAAGGCGTTTTAATACAATTTGCAAATATTAATGGACCAAATATTCAAGCATTAAATGGTGATTGGATTGTTGTAAGCTGTGAAAGTGGTAGATTAGAATTGCAAAACAATTCTAATGAAACCATGATATTAGAACAAGATTGCGATTAATAAATACGACAAACAACTTCCTCTTGAACTATAGTTGTTTTTTTAGTTGTTAGTTAAGTTGAAAGAGCTGTATAAAATGCAGCTCTTTTTTTTTGTCCTTTTTTAAGAAGCATAACTTTAATTATACACTTCAATTTGTTAATTTTGCAACTTCAATATTCATCAGGCATTAGCATAGATGAACTTTAAATTTGAAGTAGAATATGTTTAATAATTTAAGCGATAAGTTAGATAAAGCCCTTCATGTACTAAAAGGTCATGGAAGTATTACAGAAGTTAATGTTGCCGAAACCTTAAAAGAAGTGCGTCGTGCATTATTGGATGCAGATGTAAATTTTAAAATTGCCAAAGAATTTACCAATAGAGTAAAAGAAAAAGCACTTGGGCAAAATGTACTTACCAATTTACATCCAGGTCAACTTATGGTTAAGATTGTTAAGGACGAACTTACCCAACTTATGGGAGGAGATGCCGAAGGTTTAGACTTGTCTGGCAATCCAACCATAATTTTAATGTCTGGATTACAAGGTTCAGGTAAAACCACGTTTTCTGGGAAACTTGCCAACTATTTAAAAAACAAGAAAACAAAGAAACCATTATTGGTTGCTTGTGATGTATATCGTCCTGCAGCAATCGATCAATTACATATAGTTGGCGAGCAAATTAACGTTGAGGTTTATAGTGACAAGGGGAATAATGATCCAGTGGCAATTGCAAAAGCTGGTGTTGCACATGCAAAAGCCAATGGTTATAATGTGGTAATTGTAGATACTGCTGGTCGTTTAGCTGTGGATGAAGTGATGATGAATGAAATTTCTAACATTCATAAAGCAATCCAACCACAAGAGACCTTGTTTGTTGTAGATTCTATGACTGGACAAGATGCTGTAAATACTGCAAAAGCTTTTAACGATATACTTAATTTTGAAGGTGTAATTCTTACAAAATTAGATGGTGATACTCGAGGTGGAGCAGCAATTTCCATTAAATCTGTAGTTAATAAACCTATTAAGTTTATTGGTACTGGCGAAAAGATGGAAGCTATAGACGTGTTCTATCCTTCACGTATGGCAGATCGTATTCTTGGAATGGGAGATGTTGTATCTTTAGTAGAAAGAGCACAAGAACAGTTTGATGAAGAAGAAGCGCGTAAAATTCAAAAGAAAATTGCTAAAAATCAATTTGGGTTTGATGATTTCTTAAAACAGATTCAGCAGGTCAAAAAAATGGGAAACATGAAAGACCTAATGGGCATGATTCCTGGAGCTGGAAAAATGATGAAAGACATCGATATTGATGACGATGCGTTTAAGGGCATTGAAGCCATAATCCATTCTATGACGCCAAAAGAACGCACAAATCCTTCAGTTTTAAATGCAAGCAGGAAAAAACGTATTAGTAAAGGATCTGGAACTTCGGTTCAAGAAGTGAATCAGCTTTTAAAACAGTTCAACCAAATGAGCAAGATGATGAAAATGATGCAAGGTGGAGGCGGGAAAAAAATGATGCAGATGATGCAGAATATGAGGTAGTTTTAGTAAACAGTCGCAGTCGCAGTTTTTAGTAGCTACTTTTTTAAAATTTAGAAATAATTAATATAAATGGATTTCAAAAAACTATTAGCATATCAAAAGTCATTTGATTTGGCTATGTCTATTTTTGAAATTTCTAAATCATTCCCAAAGGAAGAAACCTATTCTTTAACAGATCAAATTAGAAGAAGTTCACGTTCTGTTTCTGCAAATATAGCTGAGTCTTATAGAAAAAGAAGGTACCCAAAACACTTTATTAGCAAGCTTACCGATGCAGATGGAGAAAATTCTGAAACTTCTACTTGGTTAGATTATGCTCTGGCTTGTAACTATATTAAGAAAGAGGATTACATTAAATGTGAAAATAAAGGAAAAGAAATAGGAAAATTAATAAATTTTATGATTAACAATCCAGATAAGTTCGGAGCTAACTGCGACTGAAAACTGTGACTGAAAACTTTAAAAACATGACAATTTTAGACGGAAAGAAAACAAGCAACGACATTAAAGACGAAATTGCTGAAGCAGTAAAAGCATTAAAATCCAAAAGTAAAAAAACACCACACTTGGCTGCAGTTCTTGTCGGTACAGATGGAGCAAGTATGACTTACGTAAATGCAAAAGTAAAAGCTTGTGAACGCATTGGTTTTAATTCTACATTAATCGATTTACCTGAAAATACTTCAGAAGAGAATTTATTGGAAAATATTGAAAAACTCAACAATGATAACGATATCGATGGTTTTATAGTGCAACTTCCATTACCAAAACATATTGACGAACAAAAAGTTTTAATGGCTGTTAATCCAGACAAAGACGTGGATGGATTCCATCCAATAAATGTTGGTAAAATGACATTGGATTTACCTTGCTTTTTATCTGCAACTCCATTCGGGATTTTAGAATTGTTAGAACGCTATAAAGTGGAAACATCTGGAGCTAATGTTGTTGTTATAGGTAGAAGCCACATAGTTGGTCGACCTTTGAGTATTTTAATGAGCCAGAAACGAAAAGCTGGAAATGCAACAGTAACAGTTGCGCATAGTCGTACTAAAAACTTATCTGAAATAACACAAAAAGCTGATATCATTGTTGCAGCTCTTGGTATTCCAGAATTTTTAACTGGAGATATGGTAAAAGAAGGTGTCACAATTATTGATGTTGGAATTACTCGTGTACCTGACGAAACAAAACCTAGAGGTTATCGCCTTGCAGGAGATGTACATTTTGAAAGTGTAGGCAAAAAAGCTTCATTTATAACTCCTGTTCCAGGTGGTGTTGGACCAATGACAATTGCCATGCTACTAAAAAACACCTTGTTGGCTTGCCAAAGAAATAACAATTAAAGTGCACCAAAAATTTCCCCATAGAACGCTGATGACACTGATTTTTTATGATTTGGCACAGATTTTTTTGATAAAATCTGCGAATATCAGTTTAATCTGCGTTATCTGTGTTCCAAATAATCAATTGGCAAATAACTGATTGATGTCTTTAAAGGCTTTAAACTCCAGGGCATTGCCAGAAGGATCTTTAAAAAACATAGTAGCTTGCTCTCCAACTTGTCCTTCAAATCTTATATAGGGTTCAATGATAAAGTCGATGTTTTTTCGCTTTAGTTGAATTGACAAATCATGAAAAGTATCCCAAGGTAAAACAACACCAAAATGCGGAACGGGAACATCTTTACCATCTACAGGGTTGGTGTGTAAATCTTCGTTTTCTTCTTTGGGTTTATAATGAATAACCAATTGATGACCATAAAAATTAAAATCAACCCAAAGATCGCTACTTCTACCTTCTTTGCAATTTAAGATATCTCGATAAAAAACTCTGCATAATTCAAGATTATAAACCGGGATAGCAAGATGAAATGGAGGAATTGTTGACATATTCATTATTCTTTATAAGTTGAAGGATTATAATTTTTCGTAGAATCTTCAATTAAAAGATTAAGTGCAGCGAGTTCATTTTTAGTAAGCTCACGATATTCGCCAACAGGAATATCTAATTTGATATTCATGATACGAGTGCGTTTTAAATGTGTTACTTCATAATTCAAATATTCGCACATTCGTCTTATTTGCCGATTTAAACCTTGAGTTAAAATAATTTTAAATTTCAGCGTGCTTAATTTTTCAACTTTACATTTTTTTGTCACTTTGTCAAGAATAGGAATTCCGTTAGCCATGCGCTCAACAAACATTTGAGAAATTGGTTTATCGACCGTTACAACATATTCTTTTTCATGATTATTACTTGCTCTAAGTATTTTGTTAACGATATCGCCATCATCAGTCAGCAAAATTAAACCTTCACTCGGCTTATCTAAACGACCAATTGGGAAGATGCGTTTTGGGTAATTTATATAATCTATGATGTTGTCTTTTTCAACGCGTGTATCTGTTGTGCAAACAATACCAATTGGTTTGTTAAAGGCTAAATAAATATGATCTTGTTTCCTTTTTGAAATTAGTTTGCCATCAACTTCAACAATATCTTTTGGAGATACTTTAGTTCCCATTTCTGGAACTTTTCCGTTAATGGTAACACGGCCTGCATCAATAAGTTTGTCTGCTGCACGACGTGAGCAATAACCAACTTCGCTCAAATATTTATTAAGACGTGTAAGTTTTTCTGTCATAATTACAAAAGTACAATAATCTTTAGCTTTTTATAAAGTCAGTAATATGACTCTCAACCTCATTATTATTAAGAGAATGTCCAAGATTTTGAGTTGTTATTAATTTTGACTTTTCAAAGCTATTTTTTATTAAAGTTGAATCACTATATGGAATAATAGAATCTTTTTTATCATGAACAATCAAACCTTCAAAAGGAGCTTCTTCAAGAAATTTTGCAGTTGAATAATCTTTAGGATATTTACCAAAACGCTCAAAAGCTAAATTGTTTATTTGCCTTTCGATACTTTTATTATAACTCATCATATCTACATACCTTTTAAAAACATCTGTTAATTCTGAAGGAGTACCAAGCAAAACCATTTTTTTAATAGTTGCAAATTTATACTTGTGATAAGAAAAAACAGTTGCCATGCCACCAACTGAATGACCTATAAAAATGCTTGGGTTGAATTTTTTTACGACTACATTTATAAATTCGGCGTACAAAAGTGCATTAAAAGATTTGCTTCCAGAGTTGCCATGTGCTGGAGCATCTAATGCAATGATATTAAAATTAAGTTGTTGAAATGTTTTAATGATGTTTTTCCAACGTGCCGAATTACTTTCCCAACCGTGAGCTAGTAAAATAGTTTGTTTTTCTCCAGACCAACGATAGGTCATTATAGTGTTTTGGTTGTGTGACAATTCTTCTTTAAAGGCAGTGTCTAAAAAATTGGATTGAACTTCAGATATTTTACCTTTTCTAGGTGTAGAAAATAAGTTTAGGGCTTTTTTTGCTGCATACTTTGAAGAAAAAACACTTAATAGGTTAAAATAAAAACCAATGAGTTTAACAATAAAACGCTTCATTTAATCTTCTCTATTAACGGCATCAATAGAAAATGCAGGTAAACAAATGGCTAAATATTCACAAGGCTCAACAAAAGGATTAGAATATTGTACTCTTGTGTTTTTTTCTATTTTAATAGATTGTCCAGCTTCTAAAATAATAGTGTCACCATCTATAATAAATTGCTTTTTTCCTTTAATGATATAGGTGTATTCATCAAACTCTGGAGTTTGAAAAGGCTCGCTCCAGCCAGGAGGTGCAATCATGTGAGCGATACTTACTTGTGAATTGCCGTTAGTTGCTTGACCAAAATGTTCTTCAATTAATTTGCCGTCGGTTGTAGGAACTACAAATGGTGATTTTTGAATGGTGTATTTTTTCATTGAAAATTATTTTTCATTTCCACGAATTCCGATAGCTCCCGATAATTATCGGGACGGAAGGAAATCTATTATTAGTCTCTCCAGTAAAGATAAAAGCCATTTATTTTTGCTTCTTCTGGAATTTGAATGGCTTCAATTTTCAAATTCATATCAAAACGCATATTTGCTGGAAGCTCTTTTTTATCTATGGTAAAATAAGCATTAATTTCATTTACGGAAATAATAATATTTCGTAGTGAATTTTGAATATTCGAAATTTTATAATTATTCGTAATATCTTTAAAAGTACTAGTTTGCGATAAGCCTTTTGCTGTTGCAAAGCGAGGATCAACAACTCTTACTGTTCTAATAGTCGCTGTAGAATCTAGAGATTGCGAAGGCGAAAGCACTAAAAGTGGCGCACCTCCTTTTTCATAAATTTCTATATCGTTAATGTTTCCGGTAAATTCGTCACCACTCACATATTTAACAATAGAGTCATTAATGAATACAGATTCTAATTCTTTTACTTGAGTTGAATCGGTTAAATGCCCAATATTATGTTTTGAAATTAAAAAGGGGTTTATTTCTTTTTTGCATGAACTGCAGAATGAAATTATTACAAGTAGTATTAAGATGTTTTTTTTCATTGAATATTTTTTTATCATTCCTTCACAGAAGGGAATTACTTGTTTTTTTTAATTTTTAAGTTATTTTTCAATCGTCAATCGTCAATCGTCAATCGTCAATCGTCAATTGGATTATTTCATTGCCTTTTTAAGAATCCCAAAAACAGCTCTTATAAAGGTTGCGCTTGTAAGCACTTTTACAATTGGATTTTGACGTGTACTTCGTCTTGAAGTTGTACGACTTTTAGTTTTTCGTTTCTCTAGTCGAGCATCTTCTTTAATTTTAAGAGCTTCGGCTTTTTTAATTTTTTCATTAAGTTTTTCGTAAGCACTTTCGCGATCGATGTCTTCGTTATACTTCATTACCAATTTAGAATCGTCGTAAAGTGCATTAAGTTCTTGTTTTGTTAAAACATCCATTCTGCTCATTGGAGCGCGCATCATTGTGGCTGCCAATGGTGTTGGTCGCCCTTTTTCGTCAAGTGCAGAAACAAGTGCTTCACCAATTCCTAGAGAGGTTAATATTTCGGCAGTATCGTAATATTCGGTGTCTGGATAGTTTTGTGCTGTGAGTTTAATGGCTTTTCGGTCTTTGGCTGTAAATGCACGTAAAGCATGTTGTACTTTTAAGCCTAATTGACTTAACACAGCTTCGGGAACATCAGTCGGATTTTGAGTCACAAAATAAAGACCAACGCCTTTACTTCTAATTAATTTTACGATGCTTTCTATTTGATTTAACAATGCTTTTGAAGCTTCTCTGAAAATTAAATGTGCTTCATCGATAAACATAATAAGTTCTGGTCGTCCAGAATCACCTTGCTCGGGAAAAGTTTCATAAATCTCCGCTAATAAACTCAGCATAAATGTTGAAAACAATTTTGGTCTATCCTGTATATCTGTTAAACGAATAATGTTTATATAACCACGACCATCACGAGTAGTTCTTAGCAAATCTTCTACATCAAAACTTTTTTCACCAAAAAACAAATCGGCACCTTGTTGCTCGAGTTCTACAATTTTTCGCAATATAGCTCCAGTTGAAGCTGTGGAAATCCTACCATATGCTTCTTCAAACTCTCCTTTGCCATGTTTAGTTGCGTATTGTAATACCTTTTTAAAATCCTTTAAATCTAAAAGCGGTAATTTATTATCGTCACAATATTTAAAAACAACGGCAACCACTCCAGATTGGGCTTGTGATAAATCAAGAATTCGAGATAATAAAACAGGGCCAAATTCGCTTACGGTTGCTCGAAGCCTAACTCCATCTTCTTCAGAAAGTGACATTAGTTCTATGGGAAAATCTTTCGCTTCAAAAGGCAATCCAATTTTTTCATGGCGTTCATCTATTTTTGGATGCCCAGGACTGGGTTTTGCTAAACCACTTAAATCACCTTTAATATCCATGAGCAGCACAGGGATTCCTTTTTCGCTTAAATTTTCGGCTAAAACCTGAAGCGTTTTTGTTTTTCCAGTTCCTGTTGCGCCAGCAATTAAACCATGACGATTCATGGTTTTTAGTGGTACTTTTACAAATGCTTCTTTTATGGTTTCACCATCTAACATCGCAGATCCTAGAGTGATAAAATCTCCTTTAAATGTATTTCCTTCTTTTATATGATTAAAGAATTCTTCGGTTCTGCTCATGGTTTTGAAAATTTGTATAAAAATACTAATCTTGAAGCAATCCTTATTAATTATTTTCAGCATTATTTATATAGAACTTAAAAACTGAAGACTGAAGACTGCGACTGTAAACTAATTATCTATCTTTGCTTTCTATGGACAATGAGATTAAAGAGCGCGTTGAAAAAGGCGAAATGATGCCGTTAATGGAAGCCTTTTATACCATTCAAGGAGAGGGTTTTTATAAAGGGACAGCAGCTTATTTTGTGAGAATTGGTGGTTGCGATGTTGGTTGCCATTGGTGTGATGTTAAAGAAAGCTGGAATGCCGATTTGCATCCTCCTACAGAAACTTCTAAAATAGTAGAGGATGCTTCAAAATATAGTGATGTTGTTGTGGTTACAGGAGGAGAACCTTTAACTTGGGATATGACTAAATTAACTCAAGGATTTAAAAATAAAGGACTAAGCGTTCATATTGAAACTTCAGGCGCATATAAATTAACAGGAACTTGGGATTGGATTTGTCTTTCGCCAAAAAAGATAAAATTACCTATCGAAGAAGTTTACAAAAAAGCCAATGAGCTTAAAGTGATTGTTTACAATAAAGATGATTTTCGCTTCGCAGAAGAACAAGCTAAAAAAGTTAGTAGAGATTGCATTTTATATTTACAACCAGAGTGGAGTAAACGCGATAAAGTAATTCCTTTAATTGTAGATTATGTGATGAGCAACCCTAAATGGAAAGTATCATTACAAACACATAAATATTTGAATATACCTTAAAATCAATTTGTTCAATCAAGAGAATTCCTCGAAGCAGAGCTTTGAGGAATTCTCTTGATTAATAAATAACAAAAGTAAAAATAACTCTCTAATAAGCTGATAGACAGATAAATAAGTTTAAAGTTTTGTTTATTAAATAAATTATTGCTAAATTGCATCATGACCTTTATCCTAAAAAAATAAAAAGAGTTCTTGTCATTTTATTAGGATAGTGTCTTTTCAAAATCATTCACAAGTTATAAGGAACAACAGCCTTTTAAGACACCGTATTATGAAAAAAATTACACTTATTTTAACATTGTTTATTACAAGTTACCTGCAAGCACAAATAGTAAACATACCAGACGCTAATTTTAAAAACTATTTGATTGCTAATACTGCCATTAACACCAATGGAGATATCGAAATACAAGTAAGCGAAGCAACCGCTTTTACAGGTACTATTGATGTAAATAGTTTGTCTATTTCAGATTTAACAGGTATTGAGGCTTTTACGGCTTTAACTATTTTGGCTTGTCAAAATAATTCCTTCAGCACATTAGATGTATCTCAAAATACGGCTTTAACTGAATTGAGATGTCAAAATAATTCCCTCAGCACATTAGATGTAACACAAAATACGGCTTTAACTATTTTGTGGTGTGATAGTAATTCCCTCAGCACATTAGATGTATCTCAAAATACGGCTTTAACTATTTTGGCTTGTGGAAATAATTCCCTCATCACATTAGATGTATCTCAAAATACGGCTTTAACTATTTTGTGGAGTCACAATAATTCACTAACATCTCTAAATGTAGCCAATGGTAATAATACCAATATTACTAACGCAAATTTTTGGGCAACAAACAACCCAAGCCTTACTTGTATAGAAGTTGATGATGTAACGTATAGTGATAATAATTGGACAAATATAGATGCAACCGCAAGTTTTAGTACAAATTGTAGCCTTTCAGTTGGTGAGTTTGGCTTAAAAAATATTTCTATTTACCCAAATCCTACAAAAAATGAGTTTATAATTACAGGGTTACAAGAAGACTCACTATTAGAAATTTATGGCTTAACAGGTCAGTTGGTTTTAAAGCAAGTTAATTATAATGGAGAGAATGTAGATGTTTCAAACCTATCATCATCCGTTTATTTTGCAAAACTCTCTAACAAAAATGGTACAAGTGTGAAACGATTGATAATTGAATAATAAATATTTTGTGATAGGGTTTTATAATTAGATAAAAAGCACCTTGTCCCGATAGTTATCGGGATTCAAGGCGTTTTTATTTAAATTTAGTTGTTTTTATTTCATTGTCACAGCAACTCTTACAGTTCCCCAGCCAAGATGCATAGTTCCTTCGTCATCAAAAGCAATAGAGAATGCTTCTAAAGATTTTTCTCCAGTAGTAGCAGGAACTCTTATTCTCGCAACATCATTAGCTTCATTATAAAAATAAGCTCCCCAAACATTGAGATCAGAACTTAATATTATTGTCCATTCCTTTTCACCAGGAATAGTAGATAAGGTATAAGTCCCAGCTTTTACATCTGTTCCAGCTACGTTCATGTCCTTGTAAAAAGTGATTTCGGCAGCTTCGTTTGCTCCAGTTCTCCATTGTTTTCCGTTGGGAGCAAGTTCGCTTAAAGCACGACCATTTAACTGAGGCCTGCTGTAAACTATTTTTACAGTTTTGTCAGAAATTTTATAATCACTAGGAAAAGAAGCGGCATCCATAGGGCTTTTGTCAAGCTTGCTAAATTTTTGCGCATTTGCATTAAATGATAATAGCATGATAAATACAAAAGCAATGGTTGTAATAAATGTTGATTTTTTCATTGAAAATTGTTTTTCATTTCCACGACTTTGTTCAACATAGCTTTAGCGTAGTTGAGAGGAGGAAATCGGTTATTTTTATAATTTTAATTTGTTAAAGATAAGCACTAATTGTCTTAAGGTTTTATTAAAAGTCGAAAATAGATGTTAAACTTTACAAATCATTTTATTTAATTCAAATTCAAGATTTTTAACTATCATATATGTGTTAATGTTAGTTATAAAGTTATAATATGTAAGTGTAATTGAATTTTATATTTATAAATAGTAACGTTTATTTAATATTTGCTTTATAATATAAAAGAATAAAGATTATGTGCGGAATAGTATGTGTTTTCGATTTAAAGCAGAAATCAGATAAATTAAGACCTCAAATACTTGAAATGTCTAAAAAAATTAGACATCGAGGACCAGATTGGAGCGGGATTTATAGTGATGATAAAGCCATTATGGCTCACGAACGTTTGGCAATTGTAGATCCAGCGTCTGGGAAACAACCTTTATTTACTGAAGGCAAAAAATTAATATTAGCGGCTAATGGAGAAATTTACAATCATAGAGAATTGCGCAAACAGTTTGAAGGAAAATATAATTTTCAAACCGAATCGGATTGCGAAGTCATTTTAGCATTATACCAAGAAAAAGGAGTAAGTTTTTTAGACGAAATGAATGGTATTTTCGGTTTTGCAATTTATGATGTAGAAAAAGACGAGTATTTTGTAGCGCGTGATCATATGGGAATTATTCCGCTGTACATTGGTTGGGATCAACACGGAACATTTTATGTAGCTTCTGAATTGAAAGCATTAGAAGGCGTTTGCACAAAAATCGAACTCTTTCCTCCAGGACATTATATGAGCAGCAAAGATGGGAAGTTTGTAAAATGGTATCATCGAGATTGGACAGATTATGATGCTGTAAAAGACAATCAGACAAGCATAAATGAAATTAAAGAAGTGCTTGAAGCTGCTGTACACAGACAATTAATGAGCGATGTACCTTATGGTGTTTTATTGTCAGGTGGATTAGATTCTTCAGTAATTTCAGCTATTGCCAAAAAATATTCGCATAAACGTGTAGAGTCTGATGATAAAAAAGAAGCTTGGTATCCACAATTGCACTCGTTTGCAGTTGGTTTAGATGGCTCTCCAGATTTAGCTGCTGCTCAAAAAGTAGCTGACCATATTGGAACAATTCATCACGAAATAAAATTTACTATTCAAGAAGGATTAGATGCAATTCGCGATGTAATTTATAATTTAGAAACTTATGATATCACAACTATTCGAGCATCAACACCAATGTATTTAATGGCAAGAGTGATTAAATCTATGGGAATGAAAATGGTGCTTTCTGGTGAAGGAGCCGACGAACTTTTTGGAGGTTATTTATATTTTCATAAAGCACCAAATGCGAGAGAGTTTCATGAGGAAACCGTTCGGAAATTGGATAAGCTACACATGTACGATTGTCTTCGTGCTAACAAAAGTTTAGCAGCTTGGGGAATTGAAGGTCGTGTGCCATTTCTCGATAAAGAATTTATGGATGTTGCAATGCGAATAAATCCGCAAGATAAAATGATAAATGGTGAGCGTATGGAAAAATGGGTAGTAAGAAAAGCATTTGAAGATATGCTACCGGAAAGTGTGGCTTGGAGACAAAAAGAACAGTTTAGTGATGGCGTAGGTTATAGTTGGATTGATACACTTAAAGAAGTGGTTGATGCTGAAATTACTAATGAACAATTAGCAAATGCTAAATTCAAATTCCCATTACAAACACCAACAAGCAAAGAAGAGTTTTACTATCGTTCTATTTTTGCAGAACATTTTCCTAGCGATGCAGCAGCTTTATGTGTGCCACAAGAACCAAGCGTTGCTTGTAGTACAAAAATTGCTTTAGAATGGGATGAAACGTTTAAAAACATGAATGACCCAAGCGGAAGAGCAGTTGCAAATGTGCATGATGACGCTTATTAATGAAACTCCATTTTAAAAAACTCGAAGAGTGTATTAAAAGTGGTTAGTAGAATTAATGCCGTTACAGAACGGCATCTTTATGAATTTTATAGACCTCACAGGTTTTTAAAACCTGTGAGGTCTTGTTTTTATGCTAACTCAAAAGACCTTTAGTAAACGCTTCTTTGATAAGTCCAGCAGTATTACGAACACCAAATTTTTGATGCAAATTTTTCCGATGGCTTTCTACAGTTTTTATACTAATAAAAAGTTTTTCAGCAATTTCAGTATTTGTTAACTCTTCAGCAATACAAGTTAAAATTTCATTTTCTCTTCGTGTGAGTTTTGGGATAAATGTAGATGATTGCACGCCAAAACTTTCGTTTAATAATTTTTCTTTTAAAATAATGGGAAGATAGGTTTCTCCATAATTAACTGCTTTAATAGCTTTTATAAGCTCGTCTTTGGTAGTGTTTTTTAGTAAATAACCTTTGGCGCCATTGCGAATCATATTTTTTATAAAACCAGTATCACTAAAATTAGACAAACCAATTATATTGATTTGAGGGTATAAATTAGTTATGGTTTTACAAAGATCTATACCATTGCTGTTAGGCAAATTAATATCGAGCAGTATTATACTTGGTATTTCAGTTTTTAAAAAGTTTAGTAAATCAATACCACGACTAAAGGTGTTGGTTACTAGAATATTTTGCTGACTGTTTAGCATAGACTGAAGCCCTTCTAAAACCATTAAATGATCATCTAAAATCACAACATTTACCATAACTAAATTAGTTTAAATCTATGTTAATTTGTATTGATGTTCCTGTATCGTTAGAGTCTATTGCAAGTTCGCCTTTTAATAGTTCCACACGAGAACGAATATTTTTTAATCCTAACCCTTTATAATTGTTATTTACATTAAACCCAATGCCATTATCTTCAATGGTAATGTGTAAGTTGTTATCATGGTTATTAATTTGTACTAATGCTTCTGTAGCTTTTGAGTGTTTTACAATATTATTAAGAGCTTCTTGAATAATTCTATAAATGGCTGTTTCAGTGTCTTTGTTTAAGGTAAGCAATTCACCATAGCTTTGAAAATTAATTTTTAAACTATTTGATGCTGCAATTTTATTACAATATTGTTGAATGGCTTCAATTAAATTAAAATTTTGAAGTGATGGAGGAGCAAGATTATGTGAAATATGACGTACTTGCTCAATGGTATTATCCAACATAGACACTGCTTGTTCAAACCCTTCTTTTTCTTTGGACTCAAATTGATTTTGATTTACCGAGGTTATTTTATATTTAATAACCGATAGGTCTCCATTAATGCCATCGTGTAGATCTTGTGCAATACGTTTGCGTTCTTTTTCTTCACCTTCAATAAGTGCACTTAATTTATTTAATTCTTTTTGCGCTTTTAAAGCTTCTATTTCTTTATTTTTTAACTTTTGGCGTTGTGTATAAAACAGCCAAATACCCAAACTTGTAATTAAAAAGATGATACCAGAAAATAATGCAATCCGAAAGGCGTTTTTCTTTTTAAGAATTTCAGTTTCATTTTGTTTTAATAATAATTGTTGTGCAGTAATTTCCTTGTCTTTTTTTTCGGTTTCAAATTTTTGAATAGCTTCAGTAAGATTTTTATCTTTTTCAGTATTGAAAATAGAATCTTTAATGGTATTGAATTCATTAAAGAGTTTTAAGCCAGAAGCATATTGTTTATTAACTTCATAGGCTTTTATTAAATCTGGCATCATAGCGTAACGATTTTCAAAAAAATCTGAATTATTATATCTATTATAAGCACGTTTTAAAAAATGTAATGCTTTTTTATTATTACCTCTTGCTAAGTTTGAGTTTCCTAATCCTCTAAGTATAGCACCATGACTAAAAACCTCTTTTAGTGTATCTATTTTAGGTAAAAGTTCATTATAGAGTTTAGTCGCTTTTTTAAAGTCTTTAAGGTCTGTATAAGTATTGGCTAAATTTATAGAAATAGGTATTATGTATTGTAATTGATTTGTTGTTTTTATATCACTAACGGCTTGTTCCATGTATTCTTTAGCTAAATTAAGATCATTACGGTCTTTATAAATATTACCAATATTATTTAATGCTAAAGCACTACGTCTTAAATCATCTCTCGATTTGCTTATTTGTTGAGATTGTTTATAATATCTTAGAGATAAAGAATCATTACCAAAATTTTGGTAAGCAACACCAATTCCATTTAGTACTGAACTAAGACGAGAAGAATCTTTAACAGTTTCAAAATATTTAGCAGCTTTTAAATATTGTGTTAATGCAATTTCATAATCATTTTGTACTACAAAAGAGTTTCCTAAATAAAAATCACCAAGTGCGATATAAAAAGAGTCTTGACGTTTTTTAGCAGTTTCAAGAAATTTTTTGGTATAGTGTTGCGATATTTTAGGATTAGTATAATAGGTAATGCGACGCAATTTATTATACGTATGCATTATTACAGAATCATTTTTTGATGTTTTAATTATAGTTTCTAGGCTATCAATTTCTGAAGAATTTTGAGAGAAACTCCAATAACATGAAACAAGAAACAGTATGACCAAATAATTTTTCAAAGTGTAAAACATTTGTTAACCCTTACAAGATATACATTTTGATAAGAAAACAATGTGATTTGATTAATAGCATTATTGGTTTCCATGTTATTTGCCATACTGTTTTAATATTATATTGAAAGCATTTATTCAACGATCAATTTTTTAACAACAGTTTTTTGATTTGCTGTTATAGATACAAAATACAACCCAGTTGGTAATTGACTCACATCAATTGTATTTGATAGAGAAGACATTGTAATTTTTTTACCCGAAGCATCAAATATATGCACTTTGGAGATTTCCAAACTTTGTGAGGTTTTAATATGTAAAACATCTGTAACAGGATTAGGATACAATGTTAATTTTATAGTTTGTTTTACATTGTCGAGTCCTAAAGTGGCACAATCTACACTGTAAACCGTTTGCACATCTTTATTAATCCAATTGGCATTAGAGTATGCCTCATTATCTACATTTATGCAGCTAAGGCTTGGATTATTTGTTGCGTTAAAAAATTGATTAATAATATTTACGTTATTTCCATTTTTTATATCAAAGCTTGTGAGTTGATTTGTATTGCAATTAACATTAGTTAATGCAGTATTGTTTGTAAGATCTAATGAGTTTAATTGATTATTATTACAAATAATAGCCTCTAAAAGAGTATTGGAAGAAAGGTCTAGATTAGTAAGTAAGTTATCATAACACGCTAAGGTTATTAGTGAAAGATTATTGGATACGTTAAGCGAAATAAGTTGATTGGTATTACATAGCAATGTCTCTAGTGCAGTAAAATCTTCAATTCCAGTTAAATCAGAAATGTTTTTATTCTGAACATTTAGTGAAAGAATACCATTAATACTATTAGTTGGAACAAAGCCATTTAATGGCGCGGTATCTATTCCTATATCTATAAGAGCTTGTTCAAAATTAGAATCAGGTATTTGTGTTTGTGGTGTGCTACAATCTACACTAAAACTGGTTTGCGCATCAATATTTGTCCAATTAGTTGTAGAATAGTTTACATCATCCACAGAGATGCATAATAAGCTTGTATTGTTAGTTGTGTTAAATGTAACAACATTTGTATTGTTTCCATTTCTTACATCTAAATTGGTAAGTTGGTTGTTGTTACAAATCAGTTCTGCTAAACTTAGGTTTTGAGAAAGGTCTAAACTTGTTATTTGATTATCTCTACACCACAGTTCTACTAAAGAAGTGTTTTGAGAAACATCTACACTTGTTAACAAATTTACTTGACATCGTAATTCATTCAAAACTGTATTTTGGGTTACATCTAAGGTTGTTAATGAATTTGTACTGCAATACAATTGTGATAGAACTGTATTTTGAGAAACATCTAAACTTGAAAGTTGATTATTATGACACCATAACTGTGTTAAAGCCGTATTTTGAGTTACATCTAAATTTGCTAATTGGTTATTGTTACATTTTAAATTAGTTAAAGCAGTATTATTACTAACATCAAGACTTGTTAATTGACTATTAGAACAATTTAAGATTCTTAAAGCAGTAAGGTTATTAATATTAAATGTTGTGCTTTGTGAAATTGAGTTTTGACTTATATTAAGGTTTTCTAAAGCTCCAAAAGCCTCAATACCTGTAAAATCAAATATATTTTTTGATGATAGATTTAAAGTTGTTATTGCACTGATGCTCGACTTTAAAACAAAATCATCTAATGGACCAACATCGTAGCCTAAATCTATTAAGGCTTGTTCAAAATTATCGTCTGGTACAAATACTGTACAGGTTAAATCATAGATTGTTTGAGGATCTTTATTAAACCAAGTCGAGTTAGAATAGCTCACATTGTCAACAGTAACACATAATAAATTAGGATTATTACTTATGTTAAAGGATACATTATTTATTTGAGAATTATTTCCATTTTTTACATCTAGACTTGTAAGTTGATTGTTTTGACATAAAATTGAGGTTAACACATTATTGTTAGAAACATCTAGACTTGTAAGTTGATTATTATTACAAACCAAACTTTCTAATACACCATTACTAGAAACATTTAAATTACTAAGTAAATTTGTTCCTAAATCTAGCGACGTTATTAGTGTGTTATTTGTTAATGATATGCCTGTAAGTTGATTATTACTAGCATCAACACTTGTCAATGCTGTATTATTAGACAAATTTAAGGATGCTAACTGATTAGCACTACAATCTAAATCAAATAATAATGTATTATTAGATATATCCAAACTTGTTAGATTATTTCCATTACAATCTAAAACTAGCAATGAAGTAGTATTGGGTAGATTTAAACCAGTTAAACTATTATTATTACAGCTTATGTTTGTTAAAGCCGTATTGTTTGATAAATCTAAAGAGGTTATAAAATTTGCAGTACACAATAAACTTTCTAATAAGGTGTTTTGACTTACATCTAAACTTGTAAGCTGATTTGTGTTGCAAACAAGTGTAGTTAAAGCAGCAAAATCTTCAATACCTGTTAAGTCACTAATGTTTTTGTTAGACACATTTAAAGAAGTAACAGTATTAATATCATTAGTAAGTACAGAACCATCTAAAATGCCAGTACTATCAATATTTAAATCTATAAGTGCTTGTTCAAAATTGGCGTCTGGTATGGCTGTAATTTGTGCTTTAAGTATCGTAGTTGTAAAACAACAAAAAATAAAAATAAGTATAATTTTTTTCATAGTATATATATTAAGAAATTAGAGTAATAAAATCTATTGCTAAACTCTACAATATTTTAAAGCGAAACATCAGGTGTTTTCCTAGTTTTTAAAACCTAGGGTTTTCCCTAGGTTTTAAGTTGTGGAGATTACTTTAAAATAAAACTTATGAATGCTTACTACTCATCTTCATGTACCCAATCCATTTGTTTAACATACATTTTAAAACGAGATGACATAGCGTCTTGTGTATAACCAGGATACTTTTTTTGTGCTGTAGCCACCAGTTTTTTTGGTAATGCTTTCCCGCCTTTGCCTTGTAGTATGGCGTTTTCAAGATTTTTTACAGCACTAATTTGTCGTTGTTTTGGATTTAGTTTGTCGTTGTTTGTATTCCATGGATCAATAACTTTTCTGCATTGAATAGAAGATACATCAATCCAAGGGTTACAATTCTCAAGGTTTTTAGATACTTGAACCATATTGTTTTTAAAGGTGTTTGTTACACTCTCATCTTTATTTAAAATATCCCAAATTAATTGTTTGTTGCTTTTTTTTGTTTGTGATAAGGCTGTAAATGGCATAATAAAGCAAAATGCCATAATTAAAATAATGTTTGATTTTTTCATGATTTAAAGATTTTAATTGTTAATATTTGAAGTTATTATATGATGATAATTTTGTTTCATTCTATAGATTTACATTAGTTTTCAGCTTTAAACTTTTCGCCCAATTCTTCAGCAAAAAAATAATTATTATTATATAAGAGACCAGTTAATATTTTGCCAATGGGACACTCTTCCCAAATGGATTTATTTTTAAAAACTAACCTTATAGAGACTTTGTTCTCTGTATCAAAAACTGTAATGGTATAATCTGGTGTAGATTTTAAAAAATTAAATGCTTTGCCATGTGTTATTACTTTGGCATTGATAATGCTGCCATTTATATAAGTTTCTTTTCGACTATTAACTTTAGTAGTTACTTTTTTTATCATAAAAAAAGCACCAATAGCAATTGCAATAAATATAAAACCTGGAAAAAACATTTTAAATTTAAATATTGCTATTGTTATTAAAAAAATGCTTCCTATTAAAAAAAAGTAACCAAAAAAGCGATATAGTTTTAAACCTTTAGAAAAGGAAGATGTAAATAAAATTATATCTCTAGGAGTTTTTTGGTCTATAATAATGTTTTGAAAACTCATTTTATAAATCTCTTATTCAAAGATTCTAAAACCTACAATCTCGTCTTTGCCAACAGCCATATCTACGGCTACAGAATAAGTAATTTTCTTGCCACTTACAAATGTAAAATATCCTATATATCGTGCCATTGTTCTTTTATTGCCTTTTACTTCGTCTAATCCAAAGAGTTTATATGTTGTTATTCTTCCGTGACTTTTATTGAGTTTACTGGTATAATCACTTAAAAATTGAGCAAGATTTTGTGGTAAATCGTTTTTGTTTTTAAAGTTTTCTATGTCTTGAAAAGTTCCGTTTTTTATACCTTCTGAAAAAATTGTAAACCCTTTTGTTTTAGGTAAAAGAGTTTTCATTAACGATACAGGAAACGTATATCCAAGAGTGTCTTGTTTAGAGTTAATAAATTCTGTGTAAATTTCTGTATAACTGTTTTTTTCGTCATCATTAAAATTTTTAAATACAGTAAGTGCAATATTGGCCGAGGTTTCCCATATAGGAAGACTGTCTAATAATTTACTGTCGGATAGTTTTACATTAAATCGCTTTACTGTTTTTTTTCCTAGTGATGAGCTAAATCCTTTAGAATACGAAACTTTTGCATCATAAATTTCTGCAACTTCATCCAATCCTTTTTGCTGTGTTTCAGAAGCACAACCAGCCATTAAAATGACAATAAGTAATAAAATAGTTAATCTCATATATTAAAAATTTAACGGTTATTATTCAATTATTAATTCTTTATAATTCTCTTTAATGAACTGTGCTACTTCTTTTTCAACAACTTTCATTTTTTTATGAAATACTAAAAAGTAAACTAAAATTGGAATTACAAACCCTAAAAGCACAACAAGAAGAGTAAAAATAATTTGCGCTTTCATAGTTGAAAAGTTTCCATTTACAAGAATGCTATTTTTGCGAACCATAACGATACAGCCTATTATTTTGGTTTTAGCAACTACAATCATGTGTTTCCCTCTATAAGAAAGATTGTACTTATCATTTAATTTTTCTGATAGTGTTCTCTTTAACTCATCCCGAGTTAATACGTTTTCTTTAATTTTTATTTTCATTTGTTTTTATCTAGATTTTGTTGAAATAACTAATTTAAATTCGTCTTCATTTAACCCATTGCACCAATAATTCCTACTACCATTTGGTAAGGTCTATTTATGGCAACAAGTAATATTATTTTTGATTTTATAGGTTTATTTTATTGTTTTTCTTTTGGGATTGTACATCCTTTACCATTCCACGGAAATTGTCCTGCAGGTAGTGCTTCTTCAATAGTTATTAGTGGTAAAAAT
>JAKITV010000039.1 GCA_021647885.1 Flavobacteriaceae bacterium
AGCAATGCAGATATTGCTTCTGGATTACGACAAGCCCTTGATTTTGGTATTGATAAACAAGTAAGTAAACTCACCCTAAAAGATGGCTTTTTTAAAAATGAATTGGTAAAAATTTTATTGCCCGACGAGCTTAAAAAAGTTGATAAAACATTGCGTGATATAGGATTAAGCAAGTTGGCAGATGAAGGTTTGAAAGTATTGAATAGAGCTGCCGAAGATGCTGTTAAGGAAGCAACTCCTATTTTTGTGAATGCTGTAAAGGACATCACTTTTGCAGATGCAAAAAATATTTTGCTAGGAAATAATGATGCAGCTACTCAATATCTCACAGGAAAAACTCAAACTGCTTTATATAACAAATTTCACCCAGTAATAAAAAACTCATTTAGAAAAGTTGGTGCTGACCAAATTTGGGAGAACTTAATAAACAGATACAATACGATTCCTTTTACCAATAATGTAAATCCTGATTTAACCGATTATGTAACTGGTGAAGCTTTAAAAGGTGTTTACACTATGATCGCAGTTGAAGAAAAGGAAATACGAACAAAGTTATCATCAAGAACTACAGATTTATTGAAGAAAGTTTTTGCTTTGCAAGACTAAAAGAATTTACGAATTACGATTGACGATTTTAGAATTTTATTTTTTAAATAATTCCAAATTCTCTAATTATTAGAGCTATTCCAATTATTATTAGACCTAAACCTGATGTTCTCAATTTAAAAGAGAGTCCTCCTTTTTTTTGTAACTCTTCATGAAATTTAACAATATAGACACCCAATATTATTAGTAAAACTCCTAAAATGATATTTAATAAATTCATTTACTCGCTTTTTTATACAATCCATCAATAGCAACGGTTATATATTTACCATTGGTACTGGTTTCCCAATATTGACGTACAGAACCATCTTTGTTATGTGTCCAAGTAATTCTATGGTAAAAAGATTGTCCTTCTTTATTTTTTGCTTCATCTGATTGTAAAATCATTTAGTTTCCTTTTTTATTACCTTTTAAATGTAAACCTCCACCTTGGTTATCAATCCAAAAATCAAAAGCTTGATGATTCTCTGTGCAGCAGATACAATTACTAGTTTGAGCATTTAGAGATAATGACATAAAACAAATTAAGGCTGAAGGAAATATCTTATTCATGTTAATGTTTTTGATTGTTTTAAAAGATATGCTAATCCATTCCTAATGCTAACATTATATTATAAAGGATTACAATTTTTTGTTAACTAATTCAAAATTCAACTTGCTGTTACAGAATATTTTGCTATATTTAATAGCGCATATTTTATGATTGCTATGAGTAAATCTTCTAAAATAAAAGAAAATCAACACAAACTACTAAAGCAGTACAAACAGCTTATTGAAGATGCTTATAATTTTAGGCAAACAGATTCTGCATTAAGCGATATTTTGGAGTACAGAGCCTTGAAGCTTTTAGATAAATTAAATCGCTTGAACTTTTTAAGCAGAGAACCTCTTCAAACAGTTTGATAAAAATTTAATAAAAACTGACTTTTCTTACATCCAAATTTTTATTTTCCTCGTACTTATATATAAAAGCTTATATGAAGCCACAATTTTGCAAGGTAGGAACTATAAGACCAAAATTTAAGGTTGTTGTAAATTCTTCGGAATTAGAAAATAATTCTGTTGAACAAAGAGCTATAGAGACTACACCTAGTAATAAACTATCTAAGATAGATTAATTTAAAATTTCTTTCATTTGCTGTTGGAGCTCACTAGCTTTTTTCGCAGCAGCTTGAGCAAAATCGGTTTTATTTGAAGCATAAATAATTTCTCGAGAAGAGTTTATCAACAACCCAACATTATCATTCAAACCATATTTACAAACTTCTTGTAAATTTCCGCCTTGTGCTCCAACTCCAGGAACTAACAAAAAACTATTTGGAATAATTTGACGTATCTCGGCAATATGTTCTGCCTTTGTCGCTCCAACAACATACATCAAATTTTCAGCGTTTTTCCATGTTTTAGAAGTCTCTATAACCTGTTCGTAAAGTTTCTTGTTGTTTACTTTTTGTGTCTGAAAATCGGATGCTCCTTCATTAGAAGTTAATGCCAAAAGAATAGTATGTTTCCCTTCAAATGCTAAAAAAGGCTCAACAGAATCTTTTCCCATATAAGGTGCAACTGTAATACTATCAAAAGCTAAATCTTCGAAAAACGCTTTGGCATATCGACTACTTGTATTACCAATATCGCCTCGTTTGGCATCAGCAATTGTAAAAATTTCTGAATAATTCTCGTTTAGATACTGTATCGTTTTTTCTAAAGCCTGCCAACCCTTCAAACCATAAGCTTCGTAGAATGCAATATTTGGTTTATAAGCCACACACAAATGATGCGTTGCATCAATTATTGCTTTATTAAATGCAAAAACAGGATCATCTTCTTGTAGTAAATGCTGTGGGATTTTATCTAAATCGACATCCAATCCTATACATAGAAAGGATTTCTTTTTTTTAATTTGTTCTGTGAGTTGTTGTGTTGTCAATTGCTGTTTGGTTGTTTGTTGTTGATTTGTTTGGTTGCCACGAATTCACGAATACTTTTTATAGACTCCTTCCCGATAGCTATCGGGATTCGCAGTAAAGACAAACAATTTGTTTTATAAAACCTACGCAATCATTCGTGTATTCGTGGCAAAATACATTTAAATCACATCACTATTCGCTTTTAACTTTTCGGTGTTTTCGGCCAGCATTAATTCGTCTATTATTTTTTGAATGTCTCCATTCATAATATTGGATAGATCATATAATGTTAATCCAATCCTATGGTCTGTTACACGACCTTGCGAATAATTATACGTTCTAATTTTAGCACTTCTATCTCCAGAACTTACCATTGATCCTCTTTTTGCAGCATCTTCGGCTTGCTTTTTTGCCAATTCCATGTCGTATAATCTAGAACGCAGTACCCTAAATGCTTTATCTTTATTTTTATGCTGACTTTTTTGATCTTGACATTGCGCTACCAATCCTGTTGGAATATGTGTTAAACGCACAGCAGAATAAGTTGTATTTACACTTTGTCCTCCAGGTCCTGACGAACAGAAATAATCTATCCGAACATCTTTAGGATTAATTTCTATATCAAACTCTTCGGCTTCTGGAAATACCATAACTGTCGCAGCACTTGTGTGTACACGACCTTGTGTTTCGGTTTGAGGAACACGTTGTACGCGATGTACTCCAGCTTCAAACTTTAAAGTACCATAAACATCATCACCACTAACTTCAAATTGTATTTCTTTAAATCCACCATTTGTGCCTTCGCTAAAATCTACTGTATCTACTTTCCATCCTCGGCCTTCACAATATTTGGTGTACATTCTAAATAAATCTCCTGCAAAAATACTGGCTTCGTCACCACCTGTTCCTGCTCGAAGTTCAACTATTGCATTTTTAGAGTCTTCAGGATCTTTAGGTATTAATAAGAATTTGATTTTTTCTTCGAGTTCAGGAAGTTTAGCTTTGGCTTCTTCATATTCCATTTTAGCCATTTCTACCATTTCGGCATCAGAACCATCAGCTATAATTTCTTCGGCTTCAGTAATATTATTGGTAAGTGTTTCGTATTCTTCACCAATATCCAGCAGCTTTCTTAAGTCTTTATATTCTTTATTTAATTTTATATAACGCTTTTGATCTGTAATAATATCTGGCTGAATTATTAAATCGCTAACTTCATTAAAACGCTGTCTTACTATTCGAATTCTATCTAACATTTCCCTTTATAAATTGTGCAACAAAAATACGATAATTTATGAATTGTCAATATGATAAGCCCTTATAGCTATTAATAAAAATATTTGTTCTATTGAATCGTTAATGATAATATCATGCAACAATTACTATCGACACTTGCATTTTATCGAGCATTTATAATCTGGTCGTTAATAATAAACATTGCTATTGCAATTGTTTATCCTTTTGTTTTTACAGCAATAGTCATAAAATTATTGCTAACAGTTTTTGTTTGGCATTTAGTTAATGAAACTAATGCAAAACGAAAGTTGATGTTTTGTAAAAGTTTAGGTGTTTCTACATTAAAATTGTTTTCTATTCTATTTTTAGTTGATATCTTATTAACTGTTGTCTTCGTTATTGTTATAAAAGAGTTTATATGATTTCAGAAATTGAAATTACCTTCTTTATAAACATTAATTCAACTGCTTTTCTCAATGATTCAAAGAGAAAACTTTTTTATTGTAGGTTCTTTTAAATATTGTAGTAGGAGTTTTAGTTCTTGAATTGTTTTATATACAAATATCAAAAACCTAAACATAATTATGAATTTTCGCACAATTATTAAAAAAACATTTATCCTTCTTTTATTCTTTTCTAGTTTTACTATGAGCTCTCAAGATTTAACCGATAATTTAAAAGCATGGACAGGTGCGAGTTTATCTTATAAAATAAATGAAGATTTTAAAGCCAAATTAAGTCAGCTTTTTGCTTTTAATGTTTCTCCAATCAATTACAGTTTCTCTCAAACAAAACTATCCTTGTCGTATAAAATTAAGCGAAGAACTTACGTTGAAGGTGGTTATGTTAGAGGTCTTTTTAATGACTCTAATTCATTAAGAGCACAAGGTGCATCTTCTGGATGGTTTAATACATTAGTAGTTGATCGTATTTATGGAAATTTTTCTTATAAACACGATGTGGCTCATCGATTATCTTTAAGACATAAAATTGAGTTTCAGTATTTCTTTCCTGATATTGATAAATATAAAACCAGAAGCATCTACTCTGCAAGGTTTGGATATAACGTAAGAAAATCCAGTCTCTCCCCTTATCTTGAAGGTCAGCTCTTCTATTATCAAGGAGGGATTATTTCAGACGGAATTAAAAGATATCGTATAAAAGCCGGAGTAAGCTTTAAACCTATAAAAGACTCTTCGATGAGAGCTTCAATTTATTGTATGATCCAAAATGAAATAAACACCGATCAATTACCAGACAATGACTATGCAGTTATTGGAACAAGTCTATCATTTAAAATAAAATAACTAAAAACTACATAATTATGAAACTTTATAAAATCAATTCGAACAAGATAAAAAAGGCTATCATTTGTAAAAATGTAAAAAGCACAATAATAAACAAGCAAATTAAAAAAACCTATGTGCCTAAAGCTGGAGATGTTGCCATCTTTAAAGTTAAAGAGGTTGGAAAGCACACTCGTATCCAATCTGTAGGTGGTAATAATAAATTTATCTTATCTGGCGATTTAATTATGGCTACTTTTGGAAATCGTTATGCCACAGGTCAAATGGAAGGTTACGTTCCAAAAACCTATCATTCAACATACCAAATATTAGGTCAAGGTGGAGCTGTTGGCGTATTAAGAAGTATGCATGATAAATTTGAAAAAATTGGTCCTACAACATTAAGTTTAGTTGGTTATGTAGTTGATGAAAGTGGTCACATTATTAATACTAAATATCTAAATAATGAAGTTTCGACTCTTAAGCCTCTTTCTTTAAATACTAATCCTAAAGTTATATTATCATTAGGTACTAGTATGGATAGTGGTAAAACCACTACTGCAGCATTTCTTGCCAGAGGTTTAAATTTAGCTCGTAAAAAAACGGCTTATATTAAGCTAACAGGTACTGTTTATACCAAAGATAAAAGTATGGTGCGTGATTATGGAGCAAAGGTTTCAATCGATTTTTCTGATTTTGGTTTTCCGTCAACTTACATGTGTTCTACTCTTGAGCTTTTAAATTTATACGATAGGTTAATAGAGCAAGTAATGCCACATAATCCTGATTATATTATAGTTGAAATTGCCGATGGTCTTTTACAAAGAGAAACTTCTGCTCTAATTCATAATAAAAGTTTTATGAGAAACATTTCGGGAGCTTTGTTTTCGTCGGCAGATAGTATGAGTGCTATCTCTGGATCCGACTTACTTAAAAAATTAGGGTGCGATGTAATTGGTGTGTCTGGTCTTTTTACCACAAGTCCTTTGTTAGTACAAGAAGTAGAACAACAATCTAATTATACGGTTTTAACTGGTAAAGATTTGATGTCTAAAGAAATTATTAATACTTTAGAAGCTAAACTAAACTACTCAAAGTTTGAAAACAAAATGGCAGTTAATATTTAATTTTATAAAACGTAACAGACTACTTGTTTCGATTACATTTATAAGTGGGTTATTCTATAACATCTTAACTTTGTTAATACCAATTAGTCTGGGACGTTTTTATGAATTTAATTTTGGTTTTTCTTCACATCGATTAAAGCTATTGGATGCTTTGCCTTTTATTAATTCTGAAAGTTTTACAACGTTCTTTATATTTTTTATTTCCCTTGTTTTTGGACGTTTTATTTTTGAGTATATAAACAAGTATTACATTTTAATTATTGGAGAAAAATTTGCCAAGTCACTTAGAGAAGAGCTTTTTGAACATCAACTTCAAATAAGCACTTCGGTTTATGAGCAAAAGGGAATTGGTAAATATTTACTTAGGTATAGTGGCGATTTAAAAAGTATCCAAAATTATGTTACCAGAGGGATATTTCGATTTTTACAAGATCTTTTTTTAATAGTGTTTCTGCTTATTACCATTGCGTACATAGATATTAATCTTGGATCTATTGTAGCAATTTCTATTGGTGTTGCAATAATAATATTGTTTTTTGTAAATAATATTTTGTATTCCGTATCTGTTGACCGAAGAGATCAGCGCGCAGCAATGCTAAGCTTTATTAATACAAGATTACGAGCAATGTTATCGATAAAGGCATTTAATAAATATACGCCAGAAGAGAAAAGATATAACAAACGCTCTGATAAATTATATGCTGTCGGTAAAAAATACCAGCTCATAGTTAGTCTTATACAGTCAATCATTCCAATGTTAACCTACTTAATGTTAGCATTATTAATGTGGTATGTATTTTATTTAAAAACCAGTAAAAATCATCTTTTTAATGAATCTGCATTACTGATTTTAATACTATTAATTATATCATTTCTCCCTATTTTAAGACGTACACTACGTGTAAGTATTGTTTGGAAACTTGGAGACATCTCGTTTGAAAAATTACTCAATATATTTTCTCTGGAAGCGGAAAACAATCTCCCTTTTGAAGAAATTGATCTATCTACCGAAGAAATACATTTTACTGATGTTTGTTTTAAATATCCCACTTCTGAACATATGGTTTTTAATAAATTGAATTTTTCAATTTTACCAAAAAGCATGACTCTAATAACTGGTGGATCTGGCTCTGGAAAAAACACTTTAATAAATCTATTACTTAAAATTTATCAACCAACTTCAGGAAAAATCAGTTACGGAAAATACAATTACAATAAACTCGCCGAGAAAACCATAAGAAAGAATATTGCGGTAATTTCTGATGCATTTCCTTTATTTGGAAGAACAGTATATGAGGCCATTGCTTATAGTAGAAACCAAAAAAGAGAACACAGGGTATTGAAACTTTTAAAAGACCTTCAGCAATTTGAAGATAAAAATAACAGGCTTGAATTACATGATTCTATTGGCGATTTAGGAAACACCCTTACCAAAGGACAAAAAAAGATATTATTATACTGCAGAGCACTTTTAACAAATAAACCTTGGCTAATTATCGATCAACCTTTCAAGGATTTGAATGTTAAAACTGTTGTACATTTAAAAACCATATTAAATTCAATATCAGATACCAAAACTCTTATCATTATAGATAATGATATTCCAGAAGATTTGCATGCTGACTACATCTATACAATAAGTAATAACACTTTAGATAAAAACTAAACTTTAAAATTATACTTTGCATGCTCTATATTGAAATATGTGTAACCAAGTTTTAAAACAATCGGTTTTATTTTTGGATCTTTAAAAATTATCTCAACGCCTTAATATTAAACTCGATTAATTCTTATTAGCCACATTTAGAACATCCACAATCTTTACATGTTAAACATCCTTCTTGATAGATTAAGTTTTCAGAGCTACAATTAGTACATACTTGCCCTTTAGCTTTTGTCCCATCTTCTACATAGCGTTTTAAAGCTCGAACAACTCCGTTTTTCCATGTATTAATAGATTCACTGTCCAACTGGAGACTATTGATTAGATCTACAATTTTATCGATTGGCATACCATGACGAAGCGTACTGGAGAACAATTTAGCGTAGTTCCAAAACTCTGGATTAAACTTATGCGACAAACCTTCAATTGTGGTTTTATAACCCCTTTTATTTATATATTGAAAATCGTATCGCGAACTACCATCTTCATTTCTGTTTTTAATAATCACGCCTTCATTTGCCCAACGCGGAATTAATATACCATCCTCATCATCTGCTAGCCCAGTAAATATTTCATAAGGCTTCCCTTCTATCAATCCAATAAAAGCAATCCATTTTTCTTTATTATTTTGAAAACGCACAACATCTGTTTCTAAAATTTGCGGACGCTTTATAGGAAACGTTGTTAGTATTTTATCCTTATCCTCTTTTTTATCTTCATTGGAAATCAACACTCCAGAACGTGAACCATCTCTATAAACTGTTACACCTTTACAACCAACTTGCCAAGCTTCTAAATACAATTTGCCTACTAAATCTTCAGTCGCATTATTAGGTAAGTTAATAGTAACACTTATGGAATGATCTACCCATTTTTGAACAGCTCCCTGCATATGCACTTTGCTTAGCCAGTCCACATCATTTGATGTTGCTTTATAATAAGGCGATTTTTCAACTAAATCATCTAACTCTTTTTGCTCGTAATTTTTGTTAATATCATAACCATTAACTTCCATCCATTGCTTAAACCTGTGGTGAAACACTACATATTCTTCCCAAGAATCTCCAACGTCATCCACAAAATCCACACGTGCATTTTTATCGTTAGGGTTTACTTTTCTACGGCGTTTGTACACAGGAAGAAATACAGGTTCAATTCCAGATGATGTTTGTGTCATTAAACTTGTTGTTCCTGTTGGTGCAATGGTCAGCAACGCAATATTGCGCCTGCCATATTCCAACATTTCATAATATAGTTTTTCGTCAGCTTGTTTTAAACGTTGTATAAACGGATTATCTTTTTCACGTTCTGAATCAAAAATAGTAAACGCACCTCGTTCCTTTGCAGTATGAACCGAAGCACGATAGGCTTCAATCGCAATTGTTTTGTGAACTTTGGTTGAAAAATCATTCCCTTTTTCACTTCCATATTGAATGCCCAAAGCAGCAAGCATATCGCCTTCAGCAGTAATGCCAATTCCTGTTCGTCGTCCTTCTTTTGCTTTATTTCTTATATTGATCCAAAGGTTACGTTCTGTTAATTTAACTTCTTCCGACTCTGGATCAGCTTCTATTTTTTTTATGATAGCATCTATTTTTTCAAGCTCTAAATCGATGATGTCATCCATTATGCGTTGTGCTACAGCAATATGTTTTTTGAATAATTCGAAATTAAAAAATGCTTGTTTTGTAAATGGTTCTTCTACATAAGAAAATAAATTAATTGCCAATAAACGGCATGAATCGTATGGACACAATGGGATTTCGCCACAAGGGTTTGTGGATACTGTTTTATAGCCTAAATCTGCATAACAGTCTGGAACAGATTCATTAATAATAGTGTCCCAAAATAAGATTCCAGGCTCGGCCGATTTCCATGCATTATGCACAATTTTCTCCCAAAGTTTATTGGCTTCAATCGTTTTAGAAAATACAGGGTTTTTACTATGAATTGGATACTTTTGAGTGTAGAACGTATTGTTTTTTACAGCCTGCATAAATTCATTATCCATTCTTACCGAAACATTAGCACCTGTAACTTTTCCTTGTTCTAGTTTAGCATCGATAAAATCTTCGGCATCTGGATGATTTACAGAAACTGATAGCATAAGTGCTCCTCGTCTTCCATCTTGTGCTACTTCTCGTGTAGAGTTAGAATAACGCTCCATAAAAGGCACAATACCAGTAGATGTTAATGCTGAATTTTTAACAGGTGAACCCTTTGGACGAATGTGAGATAAATCGTGACCAACACCTCCTCTACGCTTCATGAGTTGCACTTGCTCTTGGTCAATTTTCATGATTCCTCCGTATGAATCGGACAAGCCTTCATTTCCAATTACAAAACAATTAGACAGCGATGCTGTTTGAAACGGATTACCAATTCCTGCCATCGGGCTTCCTTGCGGCACTATATATTTAAAATCTTTAATAAAGTCAAAAATTTCTTGTTCTGATAATGGATTTGGATATTGTTGCTCTACCCTAGCAATTTCTTTAGCAATTCTGTGATGCATATCGTTTGGAGTTAACTCATAAATATGTCCTTCAGAATCTTTTAAGGCATATTTATTTAGCCACACACGTGCTGCTAAATCATCGTTATTAAAATAGTGTAATGCAGCTAGGAATGCTTCTTCTTGTGTATATGTTTTTTGAGGGACTGGGAGGGCTTTTACTTTCATTAAGCTAATAATATTTTAAGTGGTGGTTAATTTGTTTTAAAGATCATAAATAAACCCAAAAGATACAACTTAAAATATGACTTTTATTATAAAGTTTACAGGCTAAATAGCTTAAAACACTACATATCAATGACTTAATAATTTATTAACATAAAATAGTTAACAAATTTTTTATTTTATTTTTAATTGTAAAACTAATAAATTTTAATAATTAAATCGCCCAAACTCACTAGATATAGTGAGTTTCTTACCTTTTGAGGCTTCCACACGACCAATAATTTTGGCATCAACATTAAACGATTTTGAAATTGAAATTATATCATCTGCAATTTCCAGAGAGACATATAACTCCATTCGATGACCACAATTAAATACTTGATACATTTCTTTCCAATCGGTTTTAGATTGCTCCTGAATTAATTTGAATAAAGGCGGAATTGGAAACATATTATCTTTAACAATATAAAGATTATCAACAAAATGAAGAATCTTAGTTTGTGCTCCTCCACTACAATGTATAATTCCGTGTATAGAATCTGAATTATATTTTGATAAAATTTCTTTTATTATTGGAGCATAGGTTCGCGTTGGAGATAATACTAATTCCCCAGCATCAATAGGAGAATCCTTAACAGCATCAGTTAGTTTCATGTTTCCAGAATAGACCAATTCTTCAGGAACTGCAGCATCAAAACTTTCAGGATATTTATTGGCTAAATATTTATGAAACACATCATGTCTCGCCGAAGTTAAACCGTTACTTCCCATGCCACTATTATACTCTTTTTCATAAGTAGCTTGACCATAAGACGACAATCCTACAATAACATTCCCAGCTTTAATATTTGCATTGTCAATCACATTACTACGCTTTATTCTGGCAGTGACTGTAGAATCTACTATAATCGTTCGCACCAAATCTCCAACATCGGCAGTTTCTCCACCTGTTGAATGTATGGTTACCCCAAAATCTTTCAATTCTGAAATTAACTTTTCTGTTCCATTAATTATAGCCGAAATAACTTCACCTGGAATTAGGTTTTTGTTTCTTCCAATGGTTGAAGAGAGCATAATATTATCGGTTACTCCAACACACAATAAATCGTCGATATTCATTATTAAAGCATCTTGGGCAATGCCTTTCCAAACTGAAAGGTCTCCAGTTTCTTTCCAATACATATATGCCAACGAACTTTTAGTTCCTGCACCATCGGCATGCATCACTAAACAATACTTATCATTATTAGTAAGGTAGTCTGGAACAATTTTACAAAACGCTTTAGGAAACAAACCTTTATCAATAGTTGCAATGGCAGCGTGCACATCTTCTTTTGATGCCGAAACACCTCGCTGTGCATATCTTTTGCTTGTAACTTTACTCATTGAAAACCAATATTTTTGGTTGTACAAAAGTAATGAAGTTATTTAGTTTTTGTTATCTTTTATTGGATTTGTATTAATAATTGTTGGGACATCGTCTTTAGTTTTTAGACGCTTATTAAGCTCTCCAAAATAGAAATTGATGCCAAAAGCCAGCCTCAAAAATCCATCATTTGCTTTACCGGAAATATTATTATCCAACTCATCTGAAAATACCTGATTAAATTCCGCAAATAACTTAAACCCTACAGATCCATTCGGTAATAGCTCAATGCCTACTCCTCCTTGTGCTTTTGTGTCTGTACGTCCAAAATCATCTGATGCATTTAATCCACCTCCAGCAAATACAAAAGGTGTAAACTTACTATAAGGAAGAAGGTAAAATTCCAAATTGAGATCGAAAGACATAAACCCTTCTTTAAACACGTCGTTATCATTAGCTAAACTAAACTTATTAAACCCAAAATTAATATTCGTATATGGATTTAAAAAGCGTTTATATCCTACATGACCATAAAATTCATACATCCCATTAGGATAATCTCCATTTATTAATGAAGCTCCAAGAGCTACTGATACAGCGTTTTTATCTCTAATCTCCTCTGCAAATTCATATTCACCGTCTTTATTAATCTCTTTATTTCCTGCTTGTTGTGCAATTATTGAATTATAAAAACCCAAACAACAGCTTATAAATAACAGACGTACAAAAAAAGTTTTGCTCATAATTAAATTTTTAAAAATTGATAAATACACAGAAGTCTAAATAAATCAAACCATACTTATTTGGGTAAAGCAATTCAGTAATTAGTAAAATTACTGCTCACAATAATACATATAATAAAGATTAAATATAATAAAAATCTCAAAAAATAGTTGGAAAAAAAATCATAATTCCAAAAGATAAAAAGACCTTTTTGTATTATATAATTATTACAAACAAAATCCATCCGACTATATAGACTTTTTTATGAAGTAGTTTACTATATAGGTTTTTTAATAATATAAAGAGTTTAATCTAAAGACACTATTTTAGCATTTTCGACTAATTCAGCAATATCATTTCCATTAACTCTCTTATTGACATCACTAGCGTTGTCTTGAGACAACCAATATGTAGCAACAAAAAGTATTGCTACACTTAAGAGTAACTTTTTCATTTTTATTTAAATATAAATTAATAGCAATACAAATTTAATAAAAAATAAAACTATAACTCAATGGTTTACATATATATTCTGTTAAATTCGATAAGTTGTAAATTATTTAGTTGAAATGACAAAAAACAGATTGACTTCTTACATATTTACAAACTATAAAGCATGAAAAAAATTAAGGCTCATACTCCATCAAAAAAGATATATCTATTTGGTAAACAACAATTCCCTATATTTAGTTAATGGCCAAATCTCGTCATCTATTAGCAATTCTAACTTGTCGCAATGATAGCGTATCTCTTCAAACAAAGGCTTCACTTTATCGCAATACAATGCTGCTTTTTCCTCCTTATCTTCAACTTTATTTGCTTTTTTACGCTCATTGGTCATTTTGGTAACTCCTGAATTTATGGCTTCAATTCTTTTTGAAATATCTTCAATTAACCCTAATTGTTCTTTTGCATGTTTTTTAAAATCTTCCCCATAAATCTCTTTTAATCCTGTTACATTTCTAATAAGTATATTTTGATATTTCACAGCTGTTGGAACAACATGATTACGCGCAATATCTCCTAAAGTACGACCTTCAATTTGAATGTGCATGATATATTCTTCTACTTCTATCTCATAACGCGCTTCAATTTCTACTTTGCTCATTACATCTAACTCTTCAAATAGTGCTATTGTTTTTTTAGAAATTCTGGCTTTTAAAGCTTCTGGTGTATTGGTATTATTACTTAATCCACGCTTTTTAGCTTCTATTTGCCACTCTTCCCCATAACCATTCCCTTCAAAAAGAATATTACTCGATTTCTTAATGTACTCCCTAAGCACATTAAAAATGGCTTCATCTTTTTTTAAATCTTTTTGGGCTATTAATACATCGACTTCTTGTTTAAACTCTACCAATTGTTTTGCAACTATTGAGTTTAAAACTGTCATTGGATTAGCACAATTTGCTGTAGATCCTACAGCTCTAAATTCAAATTTATTCCCAGTAAATGCAAAAGGCGAAGTTCTGTTTCTGTCTGTATTATCTAATAATATTTCAGGGATTTTGCCAACAACATTTAATTTTAGGTCTGTTTTTTCTTCTGGAGACAATTTGCCCTTAGTAACTCTTTTTAATTCTTGAAGCACTTTTGTTAATTGCCCTCCAATAAATACAGAGATTATTGCTGGTGGCGCTTCGTTTGCACCTAAACGATGGTCGTTACTTGCAGATGCTATAGCAGCCCTAAGCAATTCTTCATAATCATGAACAGCCTTAATCGTATTCACAAAAAAGGTTAAGAACTGTAAATTACTCATTGGTGTTTTACCTGGACTTAATAAATTAACCCCTGTATTTGTACTTAAACTCCAGTTATTATGTTTTCCTGAACCATTTATTCCTGCAAAAGGTTTTTCGTGAAACAAGACTTTAAAATTATGTCGCTGGGCAACTTTTCCCATAACATCCATTAATAGAGAATTATGGTCAACCGCTAAATTGGCTTCTTCATATATTGGAGCCAATTCAAACTGATTTGGAGCGACTTCATTATGTCTGGTTTTAACTGGAATACCTAATAACATACACTCGATTTCTAAATCTCTCATAAAAGACATTGCACGATTAGGTATTGTTCCAAAATAGTGGTCATCTAATTGTTGACCCTTTGCAGCAGAGTGCCCTAAAAGAGTTCTTCCTGTTAAGATAATATCTGGTCTTGATAATGCTAATGCACTATCGATTAAAAAATATTCTTGTTCCCACCCAAGTGAAGCATTCACTTTTTTTACATTTTTATCAAAATATTTTGCAACACCAACAGCAGCTTTATCCACTGCCTGTAATGCTCTCAATAAAGGTGTTTTATAATCTAATGCTTCTCCTGTATAAGCCACAAAAACTGTAGGAATACATAAGGTTGTACTATAAATAAATGCTGGTGATGTTGGATCCCAAGCTGTATAACCACGAGCTTCGAAAGTGTTTCTTATGCCTCCACTAGGAAAACTTGATGCATCTGGCTCTTGTTGCACTAATTGGTCACCACCAAATTTTTCAATGGCTAAACCATTTCCGATAGTTTCAAAAAAGGCATCATGTTTTTCGGCAGTAGCTCCAGTTAATGGCTGGAACCAATGTGTGTAGTGTGTAACACCTTTAGAAAGTGCCCAATCTTTCATTGCAGACGATATTTGATCTGCAATATTTCTATTTATTTTTGCTCCTTTTTCGATTGCATCCATCACACCTTTATAAGCGTTTTTTGTTAAACATTGCCTCATAGTTGTCTCATTAAACACATTAGAGCCAAAAATTGCAGAACGCCTTTCTTTCTCTTTTATTTTTACCGGTTTTCTGTTTAGGGTTTCTTTAAATGCTTGAAATCTAATTGTTGCCATCTTTTATTTTTTTAATTAATTTGATTTCTAAAATGCTTTTGAAACTACAAATGTAATCGCCTTATTTTATATTAATATATTTTAAAGAATACTTTATTAACAAATAACCATATTTTATTAAAAAATATTAATATTCTAAATTTTACCCTATAAAAATTAGGGTGTAAATGAAGATTATCGCCAAAATTAACTTTTTACCCTATAAAATATCATGAAGAAAGTATTTTTTTTTATATTTGGCCAAATAATATTGGTTCAACATAATTTTATAAAAATGATCAAGTCGAAATTAGAATACATTTGGTTAGATGGTCATCAACCAACTCAAGAATTAAGAAGTAAGACTAAAATTGAAAATGATTTTAGTGGTAAATTAGAAGATTGTAATATCTGGTCATTTGATGGATCATCTACTGAACAAGCTGAAGGTGATTCATCTGACTGTTTATTAAAACCAGTTGCTATCTATCCAGATCCTGTAAGACACAATGGATATTTAGTAATGTGCGAAGTTTTAAATGCTAATGGAAAGCCACATTCTTCTAACGCAAGAGCATCCATTGATGATGATGACAACGATTTCTGGTTTGGTTTTGAACAAGAATATTTCTTAATGGATGCTAAAACCGATTTACCTCTAGGTTTCCCAAGAGGAGGATTTCCTGGTCCACAAGGAAAATATTACTGTTCTGTTGGTGGTAGATATACTTGGGGAAGAGATTTTGTGGAAGAACATGCTGATTTGTGTATTGATGCGGGACTTAACTTTGAGGGTATAAATCAAGAAGTTGCTCCTGGACAATGGGAATTTCAATGTTTTGCAAAAGGAGCTAAAACCGCTGGAGATGAGATTTGGATTGCTAGATATTTATTAAACAGATTGACTGAAAAATATGGTTACTATATAGAGCTTCATCCTAAACCTGTAAAAGGTGATTGGAATGGCTCTGGTATGCACGCTAATTTTTCCAATACCACATTAAGAACTTGTGGTTCTAAAGAAATTTACGAACAAATATGTGAAGCATTTAGACCTTTAACTAAAGAACATATTGAAGTATATGGCGCTTTTAACAACGAAAGATTAACAGGGCAACATGAAACTGCTCACGTGTCAGATTTTAGTTATGGTGTGTCTGATAGAGGTGCTTCAATTAGAATTCCAATTATTACTGTTGAAAAAGGATGGAAAGGATGGTTAGAAGACAGAAGACCAGCTTCTAACGGAGATCCTTATAAAATTGCTGGTAGAATTATTAAAACAGTAAAAGGCGCAAAGATAAAATGATTGGCTTAAATTAGATTAAGTTATACATATAAAGAAGTCGAGCAGTTAAGTGTTCGACTTTTTTATATCACTAAATCAACTTATTTAAATACTATAACTAAAAATATAGAATACCCTAACACAAGAAAAAATCCTTTATAGCGACTAATTTCAAATCTTTTAGGTAATAACATTAAAGGAATTAATATTGCTGAAAAAGCAAGCATCCAAAAAATATCTCTTGTTAAAATTTGTGGTTCGGTAACTGGAATTGTTTTAATAATTGAAGTTATTCCTAGAACAGAACCTATATTAAAAATATTAGATCCTATTAAGTTTCCTAAAGAAATGGCTTTTTCTTGTTTAAGAGCAGCAATTACTGAAGCTGCCAGTTCTGGCACACTTGTACCAACAGCAATCATAGAAATTGAAATTACTGCTTTACTCACACCAATAGTTTCGGCCAATTTTACTGCGCCATCCACTAACCACACTGATCCAAAATATAATGCTACAGCTCCAATAGTTAACCACATAAAGATTTTAAAATTTGAAATCTTAACTAAAGTATCATCAACTATATCTAAATCAACATTATTTTTAGAAAACTTTATTAATACAACTAAAAATATAATTAAAGCTGACAATAGCACAGCACCTTCAATTGCAGTAAGCTTATTATCATTATAAAGAAAATAATACATTGCAAAAGAGAACAGCATCATTACTGGCCAGTTAAGCTTATAAAATGATTTATCTATAGCAATCGGCCCTATTAAAGCGGTGATACCCAACACCAAACCAATATTTGCAATATTTGATCCAACAACATTATTTATAGCTATCGCTGGAGAACCTGTTAAAGCTGCATTTAGGCTTACTAAAAGTTCTGGTACAGAAGTGGCAAAAGACACTACTGTCATACCAATAACAAGTTTAGAAATATTTAACTTAAAAGATAAAGCAACCGAAGAACGCACCAAAAGCTCACCACCTACAACCAATAGTAATAACCCTAAAATTACCAAAACTAAACTCATCCAAATATTTTTTTACTTCTTCTCCATAGCTTCGAAGTGTTCAAGATGCGAAGATAGTATAAGGTTTTTGAATTGCAATTTTTGAATTATGAATAATAGCTTTGATAATTTTAAAATGTATCTATTTAACTATAATCTTTTTTACAGTTGATTTTCCTTCTGAAGAAATCTTAACAAAATAAACTCCGTTGGACACATTCAAATCTAAAAACGAATTGCTCCTTAAAATTGAAGTTGAAAGCTGTCGTCCTTCAGCAGAAAACACTTCAATAGTTGATTGCTCTTTTATTCCTTTAATAAAAATTCTATTGGTTGATGGATTGGGGAAAATTTGAATGTTCAGTTCATCAAATTCAGAAACACTTAAGGGTTGAGACCAATTATCTCCAACGTTATTTCCCCAAATATATTCTACCAAATCTGGTTGATCTATAAACGGATTTCTATTAAATTGCCATGTATAAACGATATTGTTTCTATTCATTTCAAAATCGTCTGGAGGATCGTTTCTGTGCCAATCTAACAATGTTGCCAAATCACCTAATTGCCCAATTGGATTTGTGGTAGGAAACCCATTCACAACTGCAAGCCCATTATAACGTACAGCCATATACAACACACTACGTGCAACATCGCCTTTAAAACTTCCTAAATTACCTGTTGGGCCATCATATTCAGGGCTTCCATAATTTTGGTTACTTCTAGAGCTGTTTTCTGGTCCATCGGCTGCTCTTATTGCGTGAGCGTCTGAATTTCCATGACGTAACGAATCGGCTTCAGTTGTCCAAAATATATCTTTACCATCTGCAATATCATCCAAATCAATACTATCAAAACCACCTCTAGATCTAGGAAATGTATGTTCTCTATTCCATTTTCCTGTACTTACAGAAGTAGTTTGAAAATCGAGTTTTGCTCGTCCTTGTTCGGTATAAACCAACCAAACCTGATTGCTATTTGCTGGGTTTTGATCTGCTTCTTTTAAAATATCAATTACATCAGCATAAGTTTGAGCTCTTACTGTTGCAGGGTTTGCAATAATATCTTGCAAAGCTTGTCGTAACACAACATCTGCTAAACCATCTAAACTATTATAATAACCATTGGGCTGGGTACTTGATACAACTCCAAAAGTTGGACTTGTTGGAATTCCCCAAGCTGCTACTACAAAGTCATTGTCTACAATTCTTACTTGAATATTATCGTTTAATGCCAAGTATTGCGATGGTAAACTCACAAAACTTACAATGGCGACCTCATCGCCTTCATCATCAACATCATCTACCAAGTTAATTGTTGTGCTAGTGGCATTTTGACCTATAGTAATTGTTAATGAGGTGTTTCCGGTAAAATCTGAAGCATCAAAAGTGTTGTTATCTAAAACAATATCGAAATTTAAAGGTGAATCGGTCACATTTTGTTCTGTTGTAAATACAATATCAAAGGCTTCTCCTTCATTATATTGAGTTTGAGCTATTGCAATGCTAATTCCATTTAAAACAATACCGCTTCCATCATTAAGCTGTCTTGGTGTTGGTGTTGCAACAAAATAAGTGCCATCATTATTACGCTGAATAGATTCATTATCTTTATTACCGTTTTCATTTTCATTAATTTGTTGCGTAACTCCCAAAAGTCCCATTAGTACAGTATCATCTGCATCACTTGTGTCATAAACTAAAGCATCAATTAAATTGGTAGAAGTGGCTAATGTACCCTCTGGAAAATCGAACCAACTCCCTAAATAAACAGCTACTGCATCGGCTCCATTTTGTATGATATCAGAGGCAATTAATAACTGCGGAACAGGAGAAACATTAGTACTACCGATAAGCAATAGTCCATTTACATCTGTAGAATAACCCATTAAATCTACAGTAAAATAACTGCTATCCATTCCGTTTGATGAACCATTAAACAAAACAACTATATAACCATCTAAAGAAAAATTTGGAGTTTCCGATTTTAATTCTATAAACTCCAACGTATCAATACTTGGAGTATCTGAATCTAGTTCATTTATTACAAGTTGACTCATGCTGAGTTGGCTTAATAACAAGAAAAAAGCTAAAACATATTTATTTTTCATTCAAAGAATTTTCACAAATGTACACTTCAATATAAACTTTAAATAATTTACAGGAATTAATTTTCACTACTTTTGTATAATGTATAAGCAAGCATTCAAATTTTTAGCAAAGCTGAATAAAGCTATTTTACCTAGCTTTACAAAGCGAAGGTTAGATTTAGGTAAAGCCACAAAATTACAGATGGCTTTATTTGGCTGGAGGCTTTATGTCACCAAACGCGCATTAGATTAGTTAACTACAATTTCAATTAATTACTTTGTTGTTCTTTTAAAAAGAAATATATTTGCAACCGCAAAAAAGGCCTCGTAGCATAACTGAATAGTGCACTTGATTACGGCTCAAGAGGTTACAGGTTTGAATCCTGTCGAGGTCACTTTTAAAACTCGCAAAGAGTTACAAAACCGTGCAAATCCTATGATTTGCACGGTTTCTTAGTTTTTGGTCAATCATTTTAATTGATATGTTTTGATATAAAATGGTTACCAATCGACTACAAAAATTTAAATCGACTACAATGTAGTCGATTAGATATGTGAACAGAACATACTCAATATAGTTGATTTGACTTTCGTCTTACTAAATGTTTAATTTAAAAGACAACAACTATGAGAACATCAAACACATTTGCAATCCTTTTTTGGATACACACATCGCGAGCGAAAAACAACCAAACAAGAATTTACGTCAGGATTACCGTAAACGGTAAAAGGGTAAACATCAGCTTAAAATATAAAGTAGATGTTAGAAATTGGGATGCTAAAAGGCAGCGAGCAAAAGGAAACAGTGAAATAGCACGCGCACTCAATCAGTATTTAGGTCAGGTTCACTCTCAAATCGTTCAGCACTACCAAGACTTAAAATTTAAAGGCCATTTAATTACCGTTGAATTAATCAAAGCCGAATATTTAGGTGAAAGTGACAATTCCAAGACACTCCAAAATCTTATGGAATATCATTCCCAGAAAACTGAAAAAACTCTGGCTATTGGTACGTTACGGAATTTTAAAGTAACACAGGGCTATATCAATAAATACCTAAACAATATTCTAAATACTACTGACGTATACCTAAAGGAACTGAACTACAAATTTATTTGTGATTTCGCAAATTTTCTTCACTGCTATTGGCCAAAAGGGCATCCTAAAGCAATGAGTAACAATACAGTGATGAAGCATATTCAGAGATTTCGAAAAATAGCAACTTTGGGCTATCATATCGAGTGGATTGATAGAGATCCGTTCGTTAGATGGAAACCTACCTATGAAAAAAGAGAACGTCCTTATTTGACAGATAATGAATTATCAAATATTGAAACGTATTTCCTTCCAATTGCACGATTAGAAAGAGTCAGAGACCTATTTATTTTTAGTTGCTATACAGGTATTGCATATATAGATATAATGAATCTGACCAATGATAACATTCTAAAAGGGATTGATGGTAACGATTGGATATTTACGAATCGTCAAAAAACAAAATCTCCAGTAAAAGTACCTCTTCTTGCAAAAGCGCAAGAACTTATTCATAAATACCAAAATCATCCAATGACTTTGGTAACAGAAACATTATTTCCTGTAATTACAAATGAAAAAGTAAATTTATATCTAAAAGAAATTGCTGAAGCTTGTGGGTTAAAAAAGAATCTCACTTTTCATATGGCGCGACATACTTTTGCTACCACAGTTACTTTAAGTAATGGCGTTCCCATTGAAACAGTTTCTAAACTTCTAGGTCATTCAAAGATTGCTTCTACACAAGTGTATGCAAGAGTAGTAGAACGAAAAGTAAGTGAAGATATGCAGATATTGAGAGATAAAATGAATTCCTCCATTAATAAAAATCCTCAAACAAAACAAGAATTGTAGTTTAGAAATGTAACTTAAAAAAATGCTTTTGATCTTCTCAAAAGCATTTTTTATCTCAAAATTTAATTTTCAAGGAAACACTTCTATTCCCTTTTAACTCCTGCAACTCAATTTGCAACTTCTCGTTGTCTCCCAATACAAATTTAGGCAACACATATACAAATCGTTTTAATTGTTTATCCTTAATTATTGATGGTATTTTATATTTGTAGATTACTTCTTGTTGTAATCTTTGAAAAGAAGCCTTTAGCTTTTTGTTTCCGTTAGTTCTGTAAACATTAAGGTAGTCAATTTCAAAATCAATTCCAGAGTTGTTTTGAACTTCAATAACTAAATATACTTCTGAAGTATTATAAGTCATTTTCTGCAAACGTAATTTTATTCCCTTTTTACGTTTTGTAGAAATTCGGTCTGGTTTGGAATTCAATAAATATTCGCTGACCTTTTGAAAGTATGTGATTCGACTTTTATACTCATCTACTGGTTTAATTTCAGGTTTCTGTTTAATTTCTTTAGATCTTTCATTCCCAATACTTTCATTTTCTGGAATAAAATAATTCAGTTTTGGCAACTTATCAGCGTATTTCAAAATATAGGAATACACTTTCCCATCTTTAGTAACGGTTAGTAAATTACTTTCTGTTCCTGGAGTAGCTTGCAGTAATCCAAAATATTGTTCTTTTTCTCGGTTGTAGGTAAATACAAAATGGTCTGCTCCAGTTATTCCTTGTCGAATTGGGTTTGGAAAAAACAAAGCGACATTCTTTTTATCATTAGCATAAATAGTATCTAATGTCATTTGAGCAAAAATTGATTTTGAGCAAATTAATGCGAAGATTAATATATACGTTTTCATTGTTTCAGCTTTAGTATTAATTTGTAATTATTGGCGATGGTCACTTTTACATTTTTGTTATTCCGTTGAAATATTTTCTTGATACCACTTACTTGTGGTACTCCAGCAATATTGATATCATCTACAAGGTCTCCAACAACTTCTTGTCTGGCTTCAGCCCTAAAGCTATTTTCGACGTAAATACCCTCACTGCCATCTTGCAGATCAAATGCTTTTAATTTTACTGGTTGATGATTGATATTTTCAATTTTAATGATGGTTCGGTTCGGTTTAAAACTAACGAACCCATAAATGGAAGTATTCTTTGGAAGTAGAATTCCTTTGATGACGGCTTCTTTTGTCAATCGCATTTGTAATCTAAAATTGGTTTTCACAGTTTGCGTGCCGTCAACCCGAACATAAATAAAGGCATCTGTATTTTGATGATTACTATTTTCATTTTCTAGAGGATTAGAAGCAAAAAAGAGTTGATGTTCCAATGCTAATTCTTTAAATTCAATTGCTTTTTCTTCTATGACAATAATTGAGTCTTTTTGAATTGGTCTCGATTGAACTTTTAATTTTCTATAACTTCTATCGGTATAACTGATACGCCCTTCATTGTAAATGCTATCTACAATTCGCATCTTTTCTTTATCCAATAAATCTGGGTCATAGACTCCTGTGGAGTCTAACAAGCGTTCATCATAGATGCTTGGCGCATTGGTTTGCCGAACTTCTTTTAAATCATCCAATGCTTCTAATTTAGATTTGTATTCCTTTTGTTCATCTTTCAGTTTTGGAACTGGAATTTGATTATTTTCAATAGTTGGTTCCTCATCTTCTCCTAGCATAATCACAGAGTATGAACCAATAAAAAGCACTACACATAAAATAACAGCTGTAAAAACGAGTTTATTTTTTTCTATTTTCATAATCTTTTAATTTTCGTAATGTGTTTTCAAAAAAGTTAGTAATAAGTAACCCGTGCGTGTTCTTCGGAAAGTTTCTTTCAACGTGAATAAGATTGCCTGTTGTTGTCAATTCATAAGTATCTACTACAGAACCTCGATTAATTTCAAAAATCGTTTTGGTCTCAAACCGATATGGTTTCGCTTGAATATCAATTTTAGAATCAATGCTTAATACTCTTTGAAGCAAAGAATATTGCAAAATCCGATTGTAAACGCCATCTGCTTTTTTCTGTCTGTACAAAGCATCAATTGAACTATTTCCCAACCATAAAGCCTTTTCCAAATGTTTTTCATAATTAGTAGCATCAATATGATAGAAATAGGTATGAAACAGTTCTAAATGCGCTAATGCTTCTACTTCCAAATTTTCTTGTTGTGAAACCAGTTTTAAAGGAATCACACTTCCATCTGTATTGACGACAAAAGCATTATTAACGGTTTCTTTATGGAGTTTCACAACCAGTACCACAGAAACAATGCACGTAAGCACAGCTCCGATAACCACGGCTAGAACAATGAAGCGATTTAACTTCAGGATGTTGTATATATTTTTATAAGGTGTTTTCATATTTAAAGAATTATTACGCGCTAAAAAGCCTAAAAACAAAAGAAGTAGCACGACGATAGAGTTTGAATTTTAGCAATACAATGAATCCGATAGAACCTAATTGTAATAAGGGAGCAAAAAAATTGCTTCCCCAATCTGTTCCGAATAGATCTCCCCAGAAATTGGTATTGATTTCAGTATAGAGATTATTCACAAAAACATTAACCAGAAAAAAAGCAGGAACTAACATATAAACTCCAGCATAGAGTTTAAAAAAATTATAAGCCAATGCTCTAAACTTTTCAAACACTGCCAAACTAATTACCAAAGGAAAAAAGGCTTGCATGATTCCGAGTAAAAAGAAACGTTCTGCCAAAAACAAGGGATAAATAAACAAATCCAATATCCACAGAAACATGGCTATGATAAACGACAACATTTTTAGGCCATACAACGGCGTTACCAGTGCATCATAAAGCAATGCAAAAGCTTTTTTGGCGGCTTCCAAAGCACCCACATCCTGTTCCAGATCAATATCTTGCATCTGTAATGGAAGGAGTGCAGGAGCCGTGTCTCGGTATTGGGATTCGATAGCAACCAATATACTATCGAAAACACCCAATACCTGTGTAGAGAAAATTACGATAATGATGACGGCAAAATTCTTTGCTAATTCTGAAGGTGTTAATCCCCAGGTATAACCCTCATTATTAGCAACGCCCTCATTGTATTTTTTCAGGATGTTAATCAGGAAGAATAAAATAGCCAGTGTTTTCATTCCAGTAATGGTGTACTGTGAAAAATCACTGTTCTTGATAGTAGTAAAAACCGCATCAATATATTCTAACCCTATTCCTAAAAAAATACCAGACATTAATAATTAGTTTCTCTATTATTGATTTTGTCTTGCATTTCTCGAAAAGCAATGATTTCACGATAACGTCTTGTCTTTGCCTCAATTTCAGCTACCATTTCTTTAGATTGTAATTCCATTTCTTTGAGAACTTCGGCACGTTCGGCATCAGTCATTTTTAGATTATCACTAGACAATATCTGATCGATATAATCCAAACCATCCAGAGAGTTTTCTATGATAGCATTAAAGGATTCAGAAACACGATTGACTTCATCAGGTTTGATATATGGCGAATTCAATATTTCTCGTAAATCATCTTGTACAATATCAAACAGGCGTTGATTATTGCGTACCAGTTCTCGAACAGCTTTTAGTTGCCTAATTACATTATTGACTTTATCTATATTTTCCTTTTGCGTTTTTAAAAATTCGACGGTCTTTAATAATTGTGAAGTCTGTTTTGCAGATTCAATCAGTGATTTGGCAAAACTAATAAAGTTGGTATTGTCATATACTGGCATTCCCTGGGCAGTGCCAGTGGCACTGACAAGTATGAGCAATGCTACGGATAAAATTGTTTTTTTAATGCTGTTTTTCATTTTTTTTAAATTTTAATTGTTAATGCTAAAACAGCCTATGGCTGCTGTTTTATGAATGTCTTTATGGCTTCTTCCATATTGTTTGTCTTATCATAAATCCGCATTATGTGGTCACTTTCTTTTCCATCTGTGAGGTAGGCTGAATAGACTTCTTTTGGAACTTCCAAGCGGAAAATGTTGCTTTCCTTGCCTATTTTGATAAATATTTCGGTGTACTTTCTCGCTCCTGTGAGATTGTTTCTAATCGATTTTAATTGATTTAAATCATGACTGGAGAGGCTAAGTCTCTTTTGAAGTTCATCATATCCTTTTTCATTACGTAAACTGTAAACAACTTGTGTGTTTTCGAGAATACTTGCTGATGTAGAATTGTTCGGCAGTTGATTAATAGATTGTAGAATAATGCCAATTGCTCCATTTTGTTTTCGGATGGCTTGATAATAGAATTCTACACTTTCTAATACGTTTTTAAACTTTAACTGTTTTGCAAACTCATCAAAAAGGATGATTCCTCGTTCGGAACGATTCCGCCAAATGGTACGTTGAATGGCTGACTTTATCAATTTTAACATTACTGATAAAATTTCCTTATTATCCTTGACTTCATCGAGTTCAAAAACAATCAAACGCTTGTCTTCAATTTTATAGGTTTGGTCTTCGCTTACATTGAACAGGAAACTATACAAGCCATCATCTACATATTC
>JAKITV010000006.1 GCA_021647885.1 Flavobacteriaceae bacterium
GGGAACAATAATAAAATTTATGTCTTCAGAATTAAAGTACGCTGTATTTGGAAGCGGAAGTTGGGCAACTGCAATTGTTAAAATGTTATGCGAAAACCTTGATGAAGTTGGTTGGTATATGCGTAGCGTATATACTAAAGAACATTTACTTAAAGAACAGCACAACCCAAGTTATTTAAGCTCGGTAGAGTTTAATATTGAACAACTCAAGTTAAGCAACGATATTAATGAAATGGCAACATATGCCGATGTATTGATTTTTGTAATCCCTTCAGCATTCATGTATAAAGAATTAGAAAAGCTGAAAATTGATATTTCTAATAAAACCATTGTCTCGGCTGTAAAAGGTATTATCCCAGAATCTGGATTACTGGTTGGTGAGCATTTTCATGATCTTTACAATATCCCTTTTAAAAACATTGCGGTTATTGCTGGTCCTTGTCATGCCGAAGAGGTAGCTCTTGAACGTTTATCTTACCTCACCATTTCTTGTGCAGATGCAAATAAAGCTCAAGAAATTGCCAGCCAACTATCTTGTAATTACATTAAAACTAAAATTAGCGATGATATTATTGGTGTAGAATATGCTACTATGCTTAAAAACATTTATGCCATTGCTGCAGGAATAGCACACGGATTAGGTTATGGCGATAATTTTCAGAGTGTGCTTATGAGCAATGCTATACGAGAAATGAAGCGTTTTATAAAAAAGATGCATGAAATGAAACGTAATATTAACAACTCTGCTTATCTAGGCGATTTGTTAGTTACTGGATACTCTGTGTTTTCGCGAAATAGAATGTTTGGAAACATGATAGGTAAAGGCTATACTGTAAAATCTGCCCAAATGGAAATGAATATGGTTGCCGAAGGCTACTACGCCACAAAAAGTGCTTTTCTGCTTAACAAAAAGAACGTAAATAAAACTAGATTGCCTATTATAAATGCAGTTTATGGCATTTTATATGAGGGCAAAGATGCTAAAAAAGTATTTAAAGATTTAACTGAAAAATTAGATTAAGAATTTTATGTGTTAATCCGTTTAGCAGCTATTCAAATTGAAAGATCTTTAAATATTTTAGCATAATTTCTTTTCAATAAAAAAAACTTTCTCCTAAAGTCATTTCATTTCCAATTCTTAGCGTTAATAGAGTTGTTTTATCTGCTAACATTTTCCGTCACTTTTTATATCGAGTATTATTTAATAATTTTGAACCCTATTCAATTTACTGATATTCAGTAAATCTAACCGCTAAACAGATTATAATTATTTAATTATAAATCTCATTTTTAACCTATAATTCTCTTATTGTCATTATATTTTTTAACTTGTTGGCAAAATAATACCAATTTGTCTTCTTTTATTTAGAGAACATATTAACAAATCATATTTTAATCCTATTAATTAACTAATTTTTTAACCAATGAAAAATCTTATTCTTATCCTAACACTTTGTATCTCTTCTCTGGCTATAGCTAACAACTATTATCCTGAAAACAAGCTAATTAATTCAATTAATAAAGAATATGTATATGGAAAGAAAAAAATAGATTTTGGATGCTCTGTATCTGATGCCGAAATTTTTGTTAATGGTAAACTTTTAGGAAAAGGAAATATAGAGCTTGTAGTTCCTTCAAAAGGCTGTATTATGGTTATTGTGAAACGCGTTGGTTATTTAACAGAACGAATAGAGTTTTGTAATAAAAAAAACATGTCTAAACCTCCTAGAACATACTACCTTGAAATGAGACGCGATGACTCTTTTGATGCTTCTATTCAAACTGATATTGCCAATGTTGATATTGAATTAAAATCTACTATAGGTAAAACTAAAACATGGAAGCTCATAAATCAAATTGTATTATCATATATAGATGTTATTGAAATGACAGACAAAGAAACTGGCTACTTAAGAACTTCTTGGTCATTAAAAACCTTTACACAAAACACTGTTCGTACACGTATTATTGTAAAAGAATCTTCAAGTGATCCATTAATTTTTAAAGTAAAACTTGTTAGTGAATCTTCAGGTATGCCCTTGACTAGTGTAAAAAGTGATGAACTGTATAAAGAATGGGATCGTGTATTACGAAGCTATTCTAATATTATCTCTGAACTACAGGCAAGAATAAAATAAAATTTTATAATAACTTTTATTATTTTAACCCATTGTATATATAATAATATTACCCGTTTAGCGGTTAAAAAGCTAAAACGTGTTTTATATTGTTAATAGGTTTATTTTATAAATGTATTGTAATATAGTTAACCTAGCTAATTGGCGATTATTCTAGTTGCAAGACCTTAAAATGTTTTAGCATAATTTCTTTTCAACATAAATTGGTCACACATTTGAGAGAATATGGTTTCGATTCTTCTACAAATCGAACTTAATTCCTTGCGCCAAAGGCAAATCTGTTGTATAATTAATCGTATTGGTTTGTCGTCTCATGTATATTTTCCAGGCATCACTTCCAGATTCACGACCTCCTCCAGTTTCTTTTTCGCCACCAAAAGCACCACCAATTTCAGCACCTGATGTTCCAATGTTTACGTTTGCAATTCCGCAATCAGAACCTTGAACAGACAAGAAACGTTCTGCTTCACGTAAATTGTTTGTCATAATCGCAGATGACAACCCTTGTACAACTCCGTTTTGAATATCAATCGCATTTTCTACATCGCCAGAATACTTTAATAAATATAATACTGGAGCAAAAGTTTCATGTTGTACAATTTCAAAATGAGGCTGAGCTTCAGCAATTGCGGGTTTAACATAACAACCACTTTCGTAACCTTCTCCCGAAAGCACACCACCTTCAACGATAATAGTTCCGCCTTCTTCAACTACTTTTGTTAATGCTGCTTCATACATTTTTACAGCATCTTTATCAATTAATGGGCCAACATGATTGTTTTCATCTAAAGGATTTCCAATACGAAGTTGTTGGTAAGCTTTTACTACAGCATCTTTTACTGTGTCATAAATACTCTCATGAATAATTAAACGTCGTGTTGACGTACAGCGTTGTCCAGCAGTTCCAACTGCTCCAAAAACAGCACCAATTACTGTCATTTTTATATCTGCATCAGGAGTTACAATAATGGCGTTATTACCACCTAATTCTAATAATGATTTTCCTAGACGTTTTGCTACAGCTTGAGCAACAATTTTTCCCATTCTAATAGAGCCTGTTGCAGATATTAATGGAACTCGTTTATCTGTTGTCATCATTTCTCCAACTCTGTAATCACCATTAATTAAACACGAAATACCTTCTGGTAAGTTATTTGCTTTAAAAACTTCGGCAGCAATATTTTGACAAGCGATACCACAAAGTGGTGCTTTCTCGCTTGGTTTCCAAACGCAAACGTCTCCGCAAATCCAAGCCAAAGCAGTATTCCAAGCCCAAACAGCTACTGGAAAATTAAATGCAGAAATAATTCCTACTACACCTAATGGATGATATTGCTCATACATTCTATGTCCTGGACGCTCACTATGCATTGTTAAACCATGCAACTGGCGAGAAAGACCAACAGCAAAATCGCAGATGTCTATCATTTCTTGTACTTCGCCTAAACCTTCTTGGTAGCTTTTTCCCATTTCGTAAGAAACAAGTTTTCCTAAAGCTTCTTTTTTCTCACGAAGCTTTTCTCCAAACTGGCGCACTATTTCTCCTCGTTGTGGTGCTGGCATTGTTCTCCAAGTTTTAAATGCTGAAGTCGCAACACTCATCATCTTTTCGTAATCTTCTTTTGTTGTAGATCTTACCAAACCTATTAATTTGCCATCAACAGGTGAAAAGCTTTCAATAATCTCTCCACTAGAAAAATTGTTTGAACCTGTAGAAGTTCCTTCATTTATATCGTTTACACCTAACTGTTTTAGAGCTTCCTGTATTCCGAAACCAGTTGTAACTGTTTCCATATATGTTTATTTTAAAGTATTATTAATCTCTTATACCTGTTTACCTAGATTTCAGTATATTTAGAATGCGAAGATACTAATTTTTACATGCTGTTATTCAGAATTACCTCTTAAAATGTTACCTTTAAAACTTAATTTTTTTAATTTTTTAGTTATGAAAAAAGTCTTTTTGTTATTTGTCTTATTAATTGTCTTCACTACTTGTAAAAATGTAGAGGAAAAAGCTGAAGAAAATCAACCTAAACAAGAAAAAGCTGAATTTTCGATCATCATTCATGGAGGTGCAGGAACTATTCTTAAAAAAAATATGACTCCAGAAAAGGAAGCCGCTTATAAAGCTAAACTGGAGGAAGCCATTCGTGTAGGTTTTGAGATTTTGAAACAAGGTGGTTCTAGCCTTGATGCTGTAGAAAAAACAATAAATGTTATGGAAGATTCTCCTCTATTTAACGCTGGAAAAGGTGCTGTGTTCACCAACGCAGAAACCAATGAATTAGATGCCTCTATTATGGATGGAGAAACATTAAATGCAGGAGCATCGGCAGGAACAACAACCGTTAGAAATCCTATTAATTTGGCTAGGGCTATTATGGACAATTCTCCACATGTGATGCTCTCTGGAAAAGGTGCAGATACTTTTGCTGAAGAACAAGGGTTGCAAATTGTAGATCCAAATTATTTTTATACTGAACGGCGTTTTAAATCTTTACAAAGAGCAAAAAAAGCTGAAAAAACAGAATTAGATCACGATGATAAAACCGCTTTTTACGATGCCGATATTAAAGATTCAAAATTTGGAACTGTTGGTTGTGCTGCGCTTGATAAATATGGAAATCTTGCAGCTGGAACCTCAACAGGCGGAATGACCAACAAGCGTTGGGGACGTGTTGGCGATGCTCCAATAATTGGTGCGGGAACGTATGCTAATAATAATACTTGTGCTGTATCAAGTACAGGTTGGGGAGAATATTTTATTCGTGCAATGGTTGCTCATGACATTTCGGCTTTAATGGAATATAAAGGGCTAACCTTAAAAGAAGCTGCTCATGAAGTTATTCAGAAAAAAGTGCCAGAATTAGGAGGAGATGGAGGCATTGTTGCTGTTGATAAATATGGAAATATGGTTGCTGAATTTAATACTGCGGGAATGTATAGAGCTTCGATGAATGATAAAGGCGAATTGGTTGTTAAGATTTATAAGGAATAAGAGTTAATTTTAACTTTAAGACTTATTTAACAGCGCAAAAAATCTAAACAGTAAAACATTGACGTATTTAATTAATAAGAAACAACCTACAGTTTCTTGATTTTAATTTCGTTCATTTAAACTATCTTTTTATGTCTTTAAAAAACTTCCTTGCCTGTGTTCTAGTGTTTACTTTTATTGCGTCTTGTAAAAAAGCCCCTGTTGAAACTGATAACTTATTCAAGTTTAAAGATTATATAAATTATACTACTTCTGGACGTGTTTCTATTTTAAGTCCAATAGATATAGGTTTAGTAAAAGATGTTGAAGGGTGGGTTGCTAATAACGAAATATTAGATAATCTTGTCTCTATTTCACCAAAAGTAAAAGGAGCCCTCATGGTAAAAACCCCAAGAACAATAACTTTTGTGCCTAATGAAGCTCTAAAACCTGACACAGAATATACTGTAACAATAAAATTAAATGAACTTCGCCCAAATATTCCTCCTGAATTTCAGAATTACACGTTTCAATTTAAAACCATAAAACCCAATTTTAGTGTTGTTACCCACCATTTACAATCGTATAACAAAGAGTGGCAATATATTGAAGGCACTGTTAATCTTGCCGATGCAACAAAACTTGATGATGTAAAAATGCTGCTAATGGCTTCTCAAAAAGGAAGTGACTTGTCTATAAAATGGGATGAATCTAATGATATATCTACGGTTTTTGAATTTAAAATTGATAGTGTAAATCGCAAAATTGACGATTCTGAAATAAAATTTGTTTGGAATGGAAAATCAATCAACGCATCAAACAAAGGTGAAAACACCATAACTATTCCTGGAATAAATAATTTTACTATTGTTGATGTTAGTGTTGTTCAATCGCCAGAACAACATTTATCTATCAATTTTTCAGATCGCCTTAAAAAACAACAAAACTTTGATGGGTTGGTAACTATTCAAAATGTAAAAACGCCTAAGTTTATAGTTTCTGGAAACGTCTTAAAAATCTATCCTGATACTCGAATAGTAGGAAATATCCAAATTGATGTATTTCAAGGGATAAAAAACAACGAAGGATTTAAGCTAAAACAACCTTTTTCAGAATTAGTGTCTTTTGAGGAGCTTAAACCTCAGGTACAACTTATAACAGGTGCTGGAATTCTTCCTAATTCACAAGATTTAAAATTTAATTTTGAAGCGGTAAACCTTAAAGCAGTTGATGTTCGTGTAATCAAGATATTTGAAAACAATGTACTTCAGTTTTTACAGGACAACAACTTAGGAAGTAATAACGAAGGTGGCATAAGGCGTGTAGGACGACGAATTGTAAAAAAAACTATTCCTCTTATCAAAAATGATATTGATAATACTGGAAAATGGAAAGCATATAGTATTGATCTCTCCAGTTATTTTAAAGCTGATTTGGGTGCCATTTATAGAATCGAACTAAGTTACAAAAAGGCATTTTCTCTTTATGATTGTGCTACTAATAACACCTCTGTTGCCAACTTTGATGATGAATATTATTATGAAGATGAGTATTACGACACAGATTTAAGAGAAAGTAATACTGATGATGAAGATTTTCGAGAAGAAGCATATTGGGACAATGTTACCTATAATTACAGACGCTACACATACAATTGGAGGGAACGTGATAATCCTTGTCATGACGCATATTATAATTACGACAGGATTGTTTCTAGTAACTTAATAGCCTCTAATATTGGTGTTATTGCAAAACGTGGAAACAACAAGTCATATTATTTTGCCGTAACCAATATTTTAACTACAAACCCTATTGCCAATGCTACTGTGGAGTTGTTCAACTACCAGCAACAACCTATAAAAAAGACAACAACAGATAGTGAAGGGTTAACCATAATTGATGCTGATAACCAAGCCTATTTTGCCATTGTTACTAAAGGAAAAGAAACCAGCTATATCAAACTTAGTGATGGGAATTCTTTATCAATGAGCAAGTTTAATGTTTCCGGAAAAACACTACAAAGAGGACTTAAGGGATTCATTTACGGAGAACGAGGTGTTTGGCGTCCTGGAGATTCATTGCATCTTACCTTTATGTTAAATGACAACGCAAACCCTTTACCACAAGAGCATCCTATAAAAATGGAAGTGACTGATGCTAACGGGAAATTAGTGTATAGAAAGGTTCATCAAAATGGAATAAACAATTTTTATCGCTTTTCTGTACCAACTTCAGCCGAAGACAACACGGGAAATTGGAATGCAAAAGTTTCTGTAGGTGGAGCTTCCTTTTACAAAACACTTAAAGTAGAAACCATTAAACCAAATCGATTAAAAATTAAAATTGATTTTGAAGATACCATACTTTCAAATACAAAACCATTACAAAGTAAATTGAATGTAAATTGGCTTCATGGTGCTCCTGCAAAAAACGTAAAGGCTGAAATTAAAGCTAAATTTTCTTCAACTTCTTCAGGGTTTAAAAACTATCCCAAATATATTTTTAATGATCCAGCCAGAAAATTTAAAACTGAAGAAATCACCATTTTTGAAGGAAACGTAAATGCCAAAGGTGTTGCAAATATCAATAAAAAGCTAAATATTGGAGTCAATGCTCCTGGATTATTGGATGTGTCATTCCTTACTAGAGCATTTGAAAATGGAGGTGATTTTTCTATTGATGTATTCACTAAAAAATATGCACCTTATCAATCTTTTGTAGGATTGAAATCTCCAAAAGAACGTGCTTATGGTTCTTTTTATACTGATAAAAATCAAGAGTTTAATCTTGTTGTTGTAGATGCCGAAGGTAAACCAATTCAGCGTAACAATCTTGAAGTAAAAGTTTATCAAATAAAATGGCGTTGGTGGTGGAGTTCCTCTTACGATAATTTGTCTTCATATCAATCCTCTAGTTATCGCTCTGCTTTTATGAGCACTAAAGTAAATACAAATAGTAACGGTAAAGCTAATTTTAAAATTAATATCCCTGATTCAGAAAGTGGTCGTTATTTAATTCGTGTATATGATCCTGAAAGTGGTCATGCTACTGGACGCACCGCTTATTTTTATAGAAATTGGTGGCAACGCGATTCTGGAAATGATAAAGAAGCCGCAAAAATGTTAGTGTTCTCATCAGATAAGGAAAAGTACAATGTAGGAGACAATGCTGTTATTACATTTCCTTCTGGAACTGAAGGACGTGCTCTGATAAGTATAGAAAATGGAACTGAAGTCTTATCTGCAACATGGGTAAAAACTAAAAAAGGAGAAACAACTACAACCATTCCTATTATTAAAGAAATGGCACCTAACGTATTTGTTAATATCTCTTTATTACAGCCACATGCAGTTACAGAAAATGACTTGCCAATTCGGTTGTATGGTGTCATTCCAATAATGGTCGAAGACAAAAACACAATTCTCGAACCACAAATAAACATGCCCAAAATATTACGTCCTGAACAAAATATTACGGTTTCTGTAAATGAAAAAAATGATAAAGCAATGACATATACTGTTGCTTTAGTTGATGAAGGCTTATTAGACTTAACACGCTTTAAAACACCTAACGGTTGGAATGAATTTTATGCTCGAGAGGCGCTTGGTGTAAAAACTTGGGATATTTTTGACGATGTTATTGGTGCATATACTGGAAGCGTAGATCAAGTTTTTGAAATTGGCGGAGATGATAGTGCAACATCAGGTAAAAAGAAAAAAGCCAATCGCTTTAAACCCGTTGTAAAATACCTTGGCCCTTTTGAGTTAAAAGCGGGTGAAACCAAATCACACAGTATAAAAATTCCTAAGTACATTGGTTCTGTTCGTACCATGGTTATTGCAGGCAACAATAAAACTGCTGCCTATGGAAGTATAGAAAAAACCACTCCTGTTAAAAAACCACTAATGGTTTTGGCATCACTTCCGCGCAAATTAAGTCCAGGAGAAAGAGTAACACTTCCTGTTACTGTGTTTGCTATGGAAAACAAGATAAAAAATGTATCTGTAAGTTTAAAATTAAGTAAAGGTCTTTCAGTCATTGGTAAGAAAACACAAACATTAGCTTTTGCAAATCCAGATGAGCAAATGACCTATTTTGAATTGGATGTTGGCAAAACCAAAGGCATTAATACCATTGAAGTTATTGTTTCTGGACATGGTGAAAAAGCGTCATATAGCGTTGAATTAGATATCACAAACCCAAATCCTTATAGCTCTAAAGCAATCGATTTTGTTTTAGATTCTAATACATCCAAAACTATAGATTTCTCAACATTTGGTGTAGAAAGTACAAATAGTGCAACTGTAGAATTTTCAACATTACCTCCAATGAATTTTACTGGACGTTTACAGTATTTAATTCGTTTTCCTCATGGTTGTGTAGAGCAAACTACATCAAGCATTTTTCCTCAATTGTTTTTAGCTGATATTTTCGATTTAACATTTGATAAAAAGAACGCTATAGAAGATAATGTAAAAAACGGTATAAAGAAATTAGCACATTTTCAAAGATCAAATGGTGGGCTGTCATACTGGAGTGGTCAAAATAATATCAATGATTGGGGAACAACGTATGCAGGACATTTTATGATTGAAGCAGAAAAAAAAGGCTATATTTTACCCTTAACTTTTAAGACCAACTGGCTACAATATCAAAAACAAGCTGCAAAAAATTGGCGACCAAGCTATAAAAACCACAGAAGTGATGTGGCTCAAGCGTATCGATTATATACTTTGGCTTTAGCTGGACAACCAGATTTGGCCTCTATGAATAGATTGAAAGAGTTTGCAGAACTTTCAAATGATGCAAAATGGCGTTTGGCTGCAGCTTATGGATTAGCAGGACAAAGTGATGCTGCTAAAGCAATTTCAGCAACAGCAAATATTGAGTTCCAATCTCCTCATTACGATTATTACACTTATGGTTCGGTTGATAGAAATCGTGCTATGGCTTTAGAAACTATGGTAATTCTAAATGATTCTAAAACACGAAGTACTGCTGAGTATATTGCTAATCGTTTGTCTTCTGATAGATGGATGAGCACACAATCTACAGCATACAGCTTATTAGCCATGGCAAAAATGGTGGTTAAAAATGGTGGTAAAGAATTGAATTTAAATTACACTTTAAATTCAGGGCAATCTGAATCTATTGATACTAAAAATGCTATTTCTCAGCGCAAATTAAATATCATAACCGGAAGCAATCAAATTGCAGTAAAAAACACTAAAGATAATATTGTTTATGGGCGAATTGTAACTTCTGGAAAACTACCATTAGGCAAAGAAATAGTTGAAAAACGAGGATTGAACGTACACGTAGTGTATAAAGATTTACAAGGAAACAAAATTGATATTTCCCAATTGCAACAAGGACAAGATTTTATAGCTACAGTTAAAGTAACAAATCAAAAAAATGCGTCAATACATGATGTGGCATTAACTCAAATTTTTCCTTCTGGTTGGGAAATAGTAAATACACGATTTACAGATTTTGGAAATGCCGGAAGCAATCAAGCCGATTATACAAATATTAGAGACGATCGGGTTAACTTCTATTTTAACTTAGAAAAAAGTTCGGCTAAAGGAAGCACTAAAACATTTAGTGTTCTTTTAAATGCATCATACTTAGGACGCTATTATTTACCCGGAACACAAGTTGAAGCTATGTATGATAATAACTATTTTGTAAGAACCAAAGGACGATGGATTCGAGTAATAAAATAAAAAATGCTAGATTTATATTAAATTCAAAATAATATGGGAGAGGAAATCGATTCAGTAAAGAAAGAAATTAAAGAACGGTTAACAAGTCCTTTTTGGGGGAAATTTATTTTGTCTTGGTTTATTTGGAATTGGAAAATACCATATGTTACATTTTTTGTGAAAGAAGTAAATCTTGAAGAGAATAGATTGGAATACATTTCTAGATACCTCAAGCCAGATGACTTTTGGGGTTTCATCATTGTTTATATAATACCATTAATTATAACTGCTGTACTTATATGGGTTATTCCATATATTTCACATATTGCGTTTGAAGTTTCTGAAAAATTTAGAAAAAAGAAGGCTTTAAAAAAAAGAACCATAGATGATGAGATTAGTGGTTTTGAAGGTGAAACAATCATCAGGCTTAAAAAAGAAATTAAAAGCTTAAATATAAATTATAAAAGAATTGATTCAAACAATATGGAATTAATGCTTTTAGTAGAGTATTTATGTTTAGAGATTGAGCTAATCGATGATAAAAATTATGAAGATCAAAAAGATATCTTTTTAGAACAATTTAGAAATGATATTTCTAATGAAAAGAAAAAGCATCAAGTTTTTGCATTAATTGATGGATATAATGCGTCGTCTAATAAGGCTAAATACTTTAGTGACTCAGAAGATAGTGAAAGAAAATTTTTGTCAAAAAATGGCTTAATAGAAGATGAAAATAGCACTTTAAGGCTTTCTCTTTTTGGTGAGTTCGTTTCAAAGAATAGACTCTTTGATAAATATGGTTCAAATATGATTAACTTTCAAGAGTATCGCAATTTAGATGATTAGAATTCCACCTTTCACATGAATCACAAATTTTAACTTATGCAAAACTTTAAACCATACTACGCAGTAATATTTACCTCAACACAAACAAAACAGACTGGAGGCTATAATGAAATGGCTCAAAAAATGGAAGAATTAGCCAAACAAGAAGAAGGTTTTATTAGCATAGATAGTGGTGCTCGTGAAGAAGTAGGCATCACTGTGAGTTATTGGGAAAGCTTAGACGCTATAAAAAAATGGAAACAAAATTCTGAGCACTTACTGGCACAACAAAAAGGACGGCAAAATTGGTACAGCTGGTATAACGTAAGGATTTGTAGGGTTGAACATGAGTATGAATTTAAAAGTTGAAGCGAATTTTTGTATATATAAAAAAACATAAATTTAAATCAGTAATTTTTTTGATATTACTGGTTGCGTATTACTTCTGCTTACCCAAACAATTATTTACAAGTCCAACAGCCACCGTAATTGAAAGCAGCAAAGGAGACCTTTTAGGAGCCTACATAGCCAAAGATGGACAATGGCGTTTCCCACATAATGATAGTATTCCTGATAAATTTAAACAATGCGTCATTTTGTTTGAAGACGAATACTTTTATAAACATCCTGGGTTTAATCCCTTTTCAATTTTTAAGGCATTAAAAAGCAACATCAGCTCTGGAACTGTTAAACGAGGCGGAAGCACACTTACGCAACAAACCATTCGGTTGTCTCGAAAAGATAAAGCAAGAACCTATACTGAAAAACTCAAAGAAATTATCCTTGCTACACGATTAGAATTAAGATATAACAAAAACAAAATCCTTGCTTATTATTCCAGTAATGCTCCTTTTGGTGGCAATGTTATTGGTCTTGATGCGGCTTCATGGCGTTATTTTAATAGAAACGCCAACCATTTGTCTTGGGCAGAAAGTGCTACACTTGCAGTTTTACCTAATGCTCCCAGTTTGATTTATCCCGGTAAAAACCAAGAACAATTATTAAAAAAACGCAATACGCTTCTTAAAAAATTACTTAATAAGAAAATTATAGATTCTCTAACTTATAACTTATCAATTGCTGAAGACTTGCCGCAAAAACCCTATCCTTTACCGCAAATTGCACCTCATTTATTACAAAAAATAGTGCGAGCTCATTATGGACAACGTATAAAAACATCTGTAAATAGAGGTTTGCAAGAACAAGCAAATACTATTGTAAAAAATCATTATAATCAATTGCGCCAAAATGAAATCTACAATATTGCTGTTCTTGTTTTAGATGTAAACACAAGAAAAGTACTCGCTTATGTTGGAAATTCTCCAACAAATAACGCACATCAAAAAGATGTAGATATCATTAATAAACCTCGAAGCACAGGAAGTATTTTAAAACCGTTTTTATATGCTGCCATGTTAGACTCTGGAGAATTACTCCCTAACACATTAGTGCCTGATATACCAACTCAGTTTGCAAGCTACAATCCGCAAAACTTCAACAAAGATTTTGATGGTGCAGTTACTGCGAAACGAGCACTATCACGATCTTTGAATGTGCCTTCCGTTAGGTTGTTGCAGCAATTTGGTTTAGATAGGTTTTATCATTATCTAAAACAGTTGCAATTAAGAGACTTAAAGTACAATGCCAATCATTATGGCTTATCACTTATTCTTGGAGGAGCCGAAAGCAACCTTTGGGATTTGTGTAAAAGTTATGCTGCAATGGCATCAACGCTGAATCATTTTGATGATAATTCAAGTCAATATTTTACTAATGAATTTACCGAACCAACCTACTTAGCTGATTCAGAAATTGACTTTGGAAAATTATCTAACGAAAGACCCATTTTTGATGCTGCTTCTATTTATCTAACCTTTGAAAGTATGAAAGAAGTAAATAGACCTGAAGGAAATGAAAATTGGCAATTCTTTGATTCGTCTAAACAAATTGCATGGAAAACAGGAACCAGTTTTGGTTTTCGAGATGCTTGGGCAATTGGCACAACCAAAGCGTATGTAGTGGGTGTTTGGGTTGGAAATGCTGATGGTGAAGGACGTCCAGGTTTGGTAGGAATACAAACAGCAGCTCCCATTTTATTTGATGTGTTTGATGTACTGCCAAATAGTGATTGGTTTTCAAAACCTTTTGATGAAATGATGGAGATAGACATTTGTACAAGAAGTGGTTATCGTGCATCGACAGTTTGCGAAGAAACCACTAAGCAATTTGTACAATTAAGTGGTTTAAAAACTAAACCTTGTCCTTATCATGTAATAGTGCATTTAGACAATAAAGAACAATATCAGGTCAATACTTCTTGTGAGCCGCTAAGTAATATTACTAATAAATCTTGGTATGTTTTACCTCCTTTAATGGCGTATTATTATAAAACGAAAAATCCGTTTTATAAACCTTTGCCTCCTTTTAGGGACGACTGCTTAAGAGAAAGAAACATTACAATGCAATTTATTTATCCCAAAGAGTCTAGGCAGTTTTTCTTGCCAAAAGACTTTGATGGTAATACTAACGAACTTATTCTAAAAATTGCGCACTCTAAACCTGAAACAACTGTTTTTTGGTATGTAGATAAAACTTTTATAGGAAGCACCAAGGGTATTCATGAAATGGCAATTACGCCAAAATTGGGAAAATACCTAATTACTGTTGTTGACGAGTTTGGAAATGATCTAAAACGTTGGATTGAGATTTTGGAATAGTTAATTTTTTATAACTGCTTTTAGAATACTATGGTCAGATTTAAACGTGTTAATTTTCTCTACTGTTAATATTTTCAAATCTTTAGAAGCCCAAATATGATCTAATGAAAGTAAAAGGATATTCCTAGACCATGTCTTTCTAAACCCATTCCCTTTTTCAGAAAAGGCATGATTAAAATTATCTCTTCAACGTAAAATGCCCTCTAAACTCTGTGCTATCAATTTTAATAACATACCAATAATCAGAAGTTGGTAATTTTTGGTTATTAAATGTTCCGTCCCAAGCAAATGTTGAATTTTTAGAGCTTTTTAATAGTTTACCATAACGATCAAAAATGAATACTTCTGAAGTGCTGAAATATTCAATCCCTTTTAGATCGAAGCTGTCATTTTTATTGTCGCCATTTGGTGTAAAAAATATAGGTATTACAAAGTGTAAAATATCTTGTGTTACAATTCCACAGCCATTTCTTTCTCTTACATAAACCGTATATAAACCACCTTCAACAGCTAAAAAGATATTACTAGATTGGTATATGTTTCCATTTAAAGAATATTCAAAATCGCCTGTGTTTGAAGTAGCAACTATTATAGAGCTTCCTTCAGAGCTTATATTTTCAATTATCGGTGTGTCTATTTGAGATAACGTAATGGTTTTAAGGCTAGAGCAGTCATTACTATTAGTGACCTCAACAGTATAAATCCCTGGCTCATCTACTGTTATTTCAGGAGTGATTGCTCCTGTACTCCATAAATAGGTTACATTAACCACATTAGAGAATAAAGTAATCTGCTCATTTTCACAAAACGTAAGCTCTTCATCAAAAACTAGTGGTGATTGGTAGAAATTTATTGTTATTGCTGTTCTAAAATCTGAAATACAATTAGCAACATTCGATACAGCCTCTGCATAATAAACTCCTGCTGTATTAGTTTGAAAAGATGTACTGTTTTGCAGCAATAAATTCCCTCCAATAGCTGCATCATACCAATTAACAATTACATCGTTTGGAATGGTTACAGAAATAGGTTGGGTTTCATTATCACAATTAGTAACATCCCCATTACTTATAGGTGAATTTGGTTTAGGAACTATAAGGATTTCGAAAACTTCAGATAACGAATTGCATAATGCGTTTGAAAGATTAATAACATCCTCGGCAACCTTAACTCTATAATAAGTTGAATTTATTAACGCTGGAGTTGCAAAAGTTTGATTCGTTTCACCTGCAATGTCTGTCCAATTAATCCCATCTGTACTTTGTTGCCATTGATACACATGAGCAGTATAAATTGAAAAATCTGGATTAGCAGTAAGTACTGTTGAAAAAGGGGTTTGATCTTCACAAATCGAAACATTAGTATTGTTAAGATTATCTGTTATTGTAATAAAATCTCCACAGGTTTTAAACACAATATCATCAATTGCAAGGTCATTTCCACAACCTCCAACACCATTATTTATCATTTTAAGAATTATAGAGGTTTGATTTGGTAATGTTTGAAAAACTAAACCATACTCTTGCCATATTGGTGTAGCACTTGCAAAAATATCTCCAGTGTCTCCAGATGCTAATAGGTTGGTATCTGTATTATCCCAAATTTCAAACTTCACATTTATAGGAATCCCAGTGCCTCCACAACCTGAACTTGGAAGTAAATTAATTAACCAAGATGAAAATTCGTAAGATGTATTTTCGCAAAGTCCAGAAATTGTTGTTCTATAAAACTCTCCAGCAATAAAATCGGCATTAACAATTAAACTTTTTCCGTTGGTGTCATTTGGTGTGTGATCTTGTGTGTCATGCCAATCGTAATAGGCGGTCGAACTCGAAATTGTATAATCTCCATCGTTAGGTGCGCCATTGGTAAAGTTGTAAGTTGTTGTTCCAGCAGGTAATTGAGGCCCATTTGTAGTGCCTGTACCAAAGGTTTCCTCAAATATTGGATCTCCCGAATTGCCATTACAAAACCCTAACTGTGCCTGAATTTTTGTGACAAAAAAACAAACTAAAAGGAGTATTATTTTATTACTGTTTTTTGAAGTAAATTTCACATTTTAAATATAGGTATTCTGTTAGAATAACAATGTTACTGTATTATTTTAGTAAAAAATACAATATGGAATTACCTTATTACGCCGTAATATTTACCTCAATATTATCTGAAAACACTAAAGGCTATTTTGAAATGTCAGAGAAAATGGAGGATTTAGCTAAACAACAAGAAGGATTTATAGGCATAGATAGCTCAAGAAGTGAAATTGGTATTACAGTAAGTTATTGGAAAAGTTTAGAGAATATAGAAAAATGGAAGCAAAATTCTGACCATATAATTGCGCAACAAAAGGGGAAAGAAAGTTGGTATAACGTTAAAATTTGTAAAGTAGAGCGCGAATACGAATTTGGCGATTTATAAAAAGATGTTTATTTAATCCAAGTATTGAATGGTTGTTTGCTTAATTGTGAGTTGTAGTATTTAATATTACCTGTAACTTCTTCTCCTAGCCAATCTGGCTTTTTAAACTCTTCATCTTTACAGTTTAATTCGACTTCTGCAATTATTAATCCTTTATTATCACCCTGAAATTCATCAACTTCAAAAATATGTTTGCCAACTTTTACCTCGTATCGTAATTTATCTATAATTCCTTTCTCACAGAGTTGTAAAAGTGCTTGAGCATCAATTTTAGAAATTTCTTTTTCCCATTCAAAACGAGATAAACCATCGTTGGTTGATTTTCCCTTTACTGTTAAAAACCCTCTTTCTCCTTTAATCCTAACTCTAACTGTTCGCTCTTTATCAGTATTTAAAAACCCTTGAATAATTCGCATTTTATTAAATGCTTCAACTTTAAACGCTTGAGAGGCTACTAAAAATTTACGTTCTATTTCTATCATGTTTACTTTCCGTGATCCCGATAGCTATCGGGACGGAAATCTTTTTAATTATTATAACATTTCAAATAAGAAAGAGATTCCTGCCTTCGCAGGAATTTGTAAATTTACAGTATGCCAAACGATTTACCAACACGAAAAATAATTCATGTCGATATGGATGCCTTTTATGCGTCTGTGGAGCAATTGGATAATCCTGAACTTAAAGGGAAACCTGTTGCTGTTGGCGGAAGCAGTAAACGCGGTGTTGTAAGTGCTGCTAGTTACGAAGCTCGAAAATTTGGTGTGAGAAGTGCTATGAGTAGTGTGCTGGCTAAATTAAATTGTCCTGAACTTATTTTTGTGTATCCACGCTTTGATCGATATAAAGAAATATCACAAAAAGTAAGAGCTATTTTTTATGATTATACTAATATGGTTGAACCGCTTTCTCTTGATGAAGCATATCTTGATGTTACCAAAAATAAAAAAGGAAATCCTAGTGCAACCCTTATTGCTAAAGAGATAAGGGAACGTATTTTTAAAGAGGTTGGCTTAACGGCTTCTGCTGGAATAAGTATAAATAAATTTATTGCCAAAGTTGCCAGTGATTATAATAAACCTAATGGGCAAAAAACAGTTAACCCAGAAGAAGTTATAAAATTTTTAGAGGAGTTAGATATTCGGAAATTCTTCGGAATAGGTAAAGTAACAGCTGGGAAAATGTATCAACTTGGAATTTTTACCGGAAAAGATTTAAAATCAAAATCATTGGAGTTTTTATCTGAAAAATTCGGCAAATCTGGTAAGTACTATTTTTATGTTGTTAGAGGGATTCATAATAGTGAAGTGAAATCTGACAGAATTAGGAAATCTCTTGCTGCCGAACGTACTTTTAATGAAAATTTATCGAGTGAAATCTTTATGATGGAAAAATTAGATCATATTGCACAAGAGGTTTCACGTCGTTTAGAAAGTAGTAGAGTAGCAGGTAAAACGGTTACTCTAAAAATAAAATATAGTGATTTTACTTTGCAAACACGAAGCAAAACGCTTCCGTATTTCGTAAGGGATAAAATTATAATTTTAGAACAAGCCAAACTACTGTTATACCAAGAAAAGCTTAAAAATTCTGTACGTTTACTTGGCATTTCAATATCTAATTTAAATACTGAAACTTCAAAAAAATCTACCAATACCAAGTATGACAAGCAAAAAAGTGTAAGCGTACAGTTAAAGTTTGATTTTTAATTACAGATTACAGTTTGTGATTTCAGTAACACGCAAAGTGTTTACCATTCCTTTTTCCTTAATAGGCATTGCGGCAAGACTAATTAACATATCGCCTGTTTCTAGATATCCTTTTTTACAAGCAATGTCGTTTACATCTTCAATAGTTTCGTCTGTACTAACAAACTTTTCGTAATAAAACGCTTTTACTCCCCAAAGTAAATTAAGTTGAGTTAAAATGCGTTTATTGGAAGTGAAAACCAAAATATGCGCATCTGGTCGCCATGCCGAAATTTGAAATGCCGTATAACCACTATTTGTTAAAGTAGAAATGGCTTTAGCATTAATCTCGTTTGCCATGTTTGCTGCATGGTAACAAATTGATTTAGTAATGTAACGATTCGTTCTAATATGTGGTGGAGATTGTGGTACTTTTATAAGTGGCGAATCTTCTACACTTTTTACAATATTTGCCATTTGTTTTATAACTTGAACTGGATAACTCCCAACAGATGTTTCTCCTGATAACATCACAGCATCTGCTCCATCCATAACCGAATTTGCAACATCATTTACTTCGGCTCTTGTTGGTGTTAAACTATTAATCATGGATTCCATCATTTGTGTTGCAATAATTACAGGAATTCTAGCACGCTTCGCTCTTAATACTAATTGCTTTTGAATAAGCGGAACTTCTTCAGCAGGAATTTCAACACCAAGATCACCACGTGCTACCATTAGTCCGTCGCAATAGGCAACAATTTTATCAATGTTTTTAACTGCTTCTGGTTTTTCTATTTTAGCTATGATTGGTATTTTATAATCACAATGATTTTTAACAATCTCTTGTAACTGCATTAAATCTTCAGCATGACGTACAAACGATAGGGCAATCCAATCTACTTTTAACTCTATGGCAAAAATAGCATCTTCTATATCCTTTTCTGTAAGTGCTGGTTGTGAGATATTAGTATTTGGAAGATTCACTCCTTTTCTTGATTTTAAAGGGCCTCCTTGAACGACTTTGGCTAAAACTTCGCTCTTCTTGTCTGTTTTTAAAACTTCGAATATTAACTTGCCATCATCTAATAGAATTTGTTCTCCTAGTTTTACATCGTTAGGAAAGTTATCATAATTCATATAAATTCTATCCTTGTTGCCTTTAAACTCTTTCCCTGTTACAAAAGTGATTTCATCGCCTTCATTAAGTACAACCTCATGATCCATAACACCAACTCTAATTTTTGGTCCTTGAAGGTCTCCTAAAATAGCGGCATTATAGCCAAATTCTTCATTTAACTCTCTAATTAATTTAATCTTCGTTTTAACATCCTCGTAATTTGCATGAGAAAAATTTATCCGAAACACATCTACACCTTCAACAAGCATTTCTTTTAGTATCTCTTTAGAGTTTGTTGCAGGTCCTAATGTTGCAACTATCTTGGTTTTTTTTCTTTTATTCACCATTAATTAAATATTAAATTGTCTTTAGATTTTAGCAAAGCTACGTCTATACTATAAACGGCTGCAATCTGAGGTATTTCTTGTATTTTATGAATTAAATTTTTTTCATTAATAAAACTTCCGTCGTTATTGATTTTTAAAAAATAATTTACTTTTTTATATTCTGGAATTAAATTATGCATTCTGATAATTTTATCTTGCGATTTAAACAGCGATCCTGTGCTTGTTAAGCTATCTTCTTCTTTTATACAAACATTAGATACCAAATTCCATGTTATAAGTTGATTTTTATCTTCCCACTCATAAATTGAATACAATGAGTCAGTATATTTAAAATCTAAATCTTGTAGTTTTCGCCTTAATTTAATATTCAAATATTGGTTTAAAAGATAAGCTACACGATAATCGTCTATAGTACAATGAATTGCTATTAAAGAATAAGTGTCATCACTAAAATCATCGACAAGCAGTTTATGTAATGCCATAATTATTAAATTATGAGTTGTAAATATAGTACATTACAGTTATATTTTGATAACTGCTTTAGTATTCTTAATCGTAAATATTACGCAAACGTTATAGTGAAATTGCTTTATTGCAAATTTTAAAAGGCTTTTGAGATTTCTTTTTGAAATGCAAAGAACGCTCTTTTTGAAGCCTTTTCTTCAGCCTTCTTTTTTGAAGTTGCTCTAGCTTTAGAAATTACTTTTTTATCTATTGATAATTTTACTGAAAAGTGTCTCATATCGTCATTCCCTGTATCTTCATAAACATAGTAATTAAAGGTCTTTTTTTCTTTTTGACACCACTCTATTAATAAGCTTTTGTAGCTAATCACTTTTCCTTCCAGTTGTGCAATGTCAACATGAGGGATAATAACTTTATCGTAAATAAATTTTTCGCAATAGGCATAACCTCTGTCGAGAAAAATAGCTCCTACTAAAGCTTCAAACAAATTACCATGAATATTATTGCCAAAATTACTTTTGGGAATTTTACTCTCTACAAATTTTATAAGGTTGAGTTCTTTGCCAAGTTCATTTAAATGCTCTCTACTTACAATTTTTGATCGCATCTTGGTTAAATAACCCTCATCTCCTTGCGGAACTTCATTAAACAAATGTGTGGCTATTATAGAGCTTACCATAGCGTCCCCAACAAATTCAAGCCGCTCATAATTTATAGGAGTACCATTTTTGTCGCGTTTATTCATAGATCTATGCGTAAATGCTTTTTGGTAAAACTCTATCTTTTTAGGTCTAAACCCTAAGATTTTTTTTAACTGAACAAAAAAATTCCCGTCTCCTTTAGAACGGGAATTTAATATGTTACGAATGTCTTTCATTCAGGATTTAATCTATTTTTTTGAATAATACACAGGCATTATGACCGCCAAACCCAAAGGTATTACTCATAGCGACTTTGACATCTCTTTTTTGAGCTTTGTTTAAAGTTAAATTTAATTCTGGATCTATGTTTTCATCAACCGTTGTATGGTTAATAGTTGGTGGAATTATGCCATGTTCTATAGATAAAATAGAAGAAATAGCTTCAATTGCTCCAGCGGCACCTAATAAATGCCCAGTCATAGATTTTGTGGAATTAATATTTATACTTTTTGCATGACTACCAAATACTTCAGATATCGCTTTTAACTCAGCAACATCTCCTAAAGGTGTCGATGTCCCATGAGTATTAATAGCATCTACATCTTCAGGTTTTAGTCCTGCATTTTCTAAACAATTATGCATTACAGCTCTCACGCCTATACCATCAGGATGAGGAGCTGTCATGTGATAAGCGTCAGAAGATAATCCTGCTCCAACTAGCTCAGCATATATTTTTGCGCCTCTTGCCTTTGCATGTTCATATTCTTCTAATATTAGTGTACCAGCACCTTCGCCAAGCACAAAACCATCTCTGGTCGCATCAAATGGTCGAGAGGCTGTTTCAGGATTTTCATTTCTGGTTGATAATGCATGCATGGCATTAAATCCACCCATTCCAGCAATAGTAACTGCTGCCTCACTTCCTCCTGTAACTATAACATCGCAATGTCCTAAACGTATGTAGTTTAGGGCATCGCACATTGCATTTGCTGCAGAAGCACATGCCGAAACTGTTGTGTAATTTGGCCCCATAAAGCCATACTTTATAGAGATATTTGCTGGTGCAATATCTGCAATCATTTTAGGAATAAAGAATGGGTTAAATCTTGGTGTTCCATCTCCTTCTGCAAAGTTTAAAACTTCTGTCTGGAAAGTTTCTAATCCACCTATTCCTGCTCCCCAAATAACGCCAACTCTTAATTTATTTATCTCGTCAAGATTAAGTTTTGAATCCACAATGGCCTCATCTGAAGCAACCATTGCATATTGAGCAAACTTATCCATCTTACGAGCATCTTTTCTATTAAGAAAATCGGTAATATTGAAATTTTTTACTTCACAAGCGAATTTAGTTTTGAACTTTTCGGTATCAAAATGTGTGATAGGCGCAGCACCACTTTTGCCAGCAATAAGGCTTTCCCAGTATTCATCAACTGTATTACCTATTGGCGTAAGCGCACCTAACCCTGTAACTACGACTCGCTTTAACTCCATAAAAAGGTTGCTTATTTTGCGTCTTCGATATATGATATCGCTTGACCTACTGTTCCAATGTTTTCAGCTTGATCGTCTGGGATTTGAATATCAAATTCTTTTTCAAATTCCATGATTAACTCAACAGTATCTAATGAGTCTGCTCCCAAATCGTTTGTGAAGCTAGCTTCAGTTACAACTTCGTTCTCATCAACACCTAACTTGTCTACGATAATAGCTTTTACTCTTGATGCAATGTCTGACATAATCTTTTAATTTTAAGTTTTAATTAGATGGCAAAAATAAAAAACTTTATTTTAAAACTCACCTTTACCAAGAAAATGTACTTATTATTTAATAATAATAAAATAAAGTAATATTAATTTACCTTCCAATTGTTAATAATAATTCTTTTTTTTGTTTAAACAATTTAACATTATTATCTACAGATGAAATGAGTTTAAGAAAATTTGAAATACTTTCTTGTTTGTTTTTTACAAATTCCATCTGACAATAATCTGATAATAAAAATGGACAGATGAAACGTATTGTGATTTTTGCTTCCGGATCTGGAACTAATGCTGAAAATTTAATTAAGTTTTTTCAAAACAGAGATAATGCTTCTGTTATTCAGGTATTGACCAACAATCCTCATGCAAAAGTTTTAGAGCGATGCAAAAAACTCAATATTAGTGCACTGTCTTTCAACAAAATGGCATTTACTAAAACTAATGATGTACTTAATGTTTTAAAGGCATCTCAACCAGATTTAATTGTGCTCGCTGGCTTTTTATGGAAATTTCCAGAAACCATTTTGAATGAATTTCCAAATAAGGTAATTAATATTCATCCTGCATTATTGCCAAAATATGGAGGAAAAGGCATGTATGGAATGCGTGTTCATGAAGCTGTTATAAATAATAGTGAAACAGAAACTGGCATTACAATTCACCATGTAAACGAAAATTATGATGAAGGCGCTATAATTTTTCAGGCTAAATGTGAAGTTTTATCTACAGATACAGCTGATGATGTTGCTGAAAAAATTCATAAATTAGAAATGGAATGTTTGCCAAAAGTTGTTGAAAAGTTGCTGATTAAACAAAATTAAAACTAAATTCAAGAGATTTCCGCCTACGCGGAAACTAAAGATGTCAAAAAAGAAAAAATATTATACAGTTTGGAAAGGTCATCGTACAGGTGTTTTTGAAACTTGGGATGATTGTAAGGCACAAATAAAAGATTTTCAAGGCGCACAATACAAATCGTTCTTAACTTTTGAAGCTGCAAAAAAAGCATTAAAAGGTAACTATAGAGATTATATAAGTAAGACCAAATTTAAAAGTGAGCTAAGTAAAGCTCAACTTGATAAAATTGGACAACCTAATTATAATTCCATTTCTGTTGATGCAGCATCAAGTGGAAATCCTGGAAAAATGGAATATCGTGGTGTTGATACTAAAACGAAAAAAGAACTTTTTAAACAAGGCCCTTTTAAAGAAGGTACAAACAATATTGGTGAATTTCTTGCATTAGTACATGGATTAGCACTATTGAAAAAAAATAACAGTAATCGAATAATTTATACAGATTCTAAAACTGCTATGAGTTGGGTGAAAAAGAAATCTTGCAATACAAAATTAGCACGTAACGAAAAAAACAAACCTGTTTTTGATTTAGTTGAGAGAGCTTTAGCCTGGCTTAAAGAAAACACTTACACAACAACTATTGTGAAGTGGGAAACCAAAGCTTGGGGAGAAATTCCTGCGGATTTTGGAAGAAAATAGAAGTAGTTGTATTGCTTTTATTCGGAAAAAAATTACGTAAGTTTGCAACGAATTTTTAAGCCTTTTCATGAGTAAATTAGTAATTGTTGGCACAGTAGCTTTTGATGCTATTGAAACGCCATTTGGAAAAACCAATAAAATACTTGGTGGTGCAGCTACTTTTATAGGTTTAGCAGCATCTCAATTTAATATTGATGCGTCTATAGTTTCAGTAGTGGGTGGCGATTTTCCACAAAAATATTTAGATTTATTATCAAATAAAAACATTGATATTTCTGGGATCGAAATTGTAAAAGAAGGTAAAACATTCTTTTGGAAAGGAAAATATCATAACGATATGAATTCTCGTGACACACTTGTTACCGAACTAAATGTTTTAGCGGATTTTAATCCAGTTGTACCAAAAAATTATAGAAATGCTGAAGTTGTAATGCTTGGCAACTTACATCCTCTAACACAATTAAGTGTTATAGAGCAAATGGAGTGTAAACCAAAGCTTATTGTTTTGGACACCATGAATTTTTGGATGGATAATGCTTTGGAAGATTTATATAAGGTTATTAAAAAAATAGACGTTATTGCTATTAATGATGAAGAAGCTAGACAGCTTACTGGTGAATATTCGCTGGTTGTAGCTGCAAGAAAGATTCATGAAATGGGACCAAAATATGTAGTGATTAAAAAGGGAGAACATGGAGCTTTGTTATTTAATAATGACAATGTATTTTATGCGCCTGCTTTACCTTTAGAAGAAGTTTTTGACCCAACTGGCGCAGGAGATACTTTTGCTGGAGGATTTGCAGGTTATATAGCAAAAACTGGAGACACCTCTTTCGAAAACATGAAAAAGGCAATTATTTACGGATCGACATTAGCTTCGTTTTGTGTAGAAAAATTTGGAACCGAACGCATGGAGAGTCTGTCAAATAAAGAAGTCCAAAAGCGCTTACAGCAGTTTAAAAACTTAACGCAATTTGAAATAGAATTAACATAAAAAAGCGCACTCAAAAAAATTGAGTGCGCTTTTTTATTTCCACGAAAGTGGAAAACTTATACTTTAATATATACAACCAATAATGAGTGATGCTTTAAAACATGAATGCGGAATTGCACTCATACGGCTTTTAAAACCATTAGAATATTACAAACAAAAATATGGCAGTGCGCTTTATGGTGTAAATAAAATGTACTTAATGATGGAGAAGCAGCATAATCGCGGTCAGGATGGCGCTGGTTTTGCAAGTATTAAATTAGACACCCAACCAGGCGAACGTTATATAAGTAGAGTGCGCTCAATAGCGCAACAGCCTATTCAAGATATATTCTCTCAAATTAACGACAGAGTTAACAAAGAACTTAACGAACATCCTGAATATGCTAACAGTGCTGAGCTTCAAAAAAAACACATTCCATATATAGGAGAGTTGCTTTTGGGTCATGTGCGCTATGGTACTTTTGGCAAAAATAGTGTAGAAAGTGTGCATCCTTTTTTAAGACAAAATAACTGGATGCATCGTAATTTGATTTTAGCTGGAAATTTTAACATGACTAATGTTACAGAATTGTTTAAAAATCTGGTTGAGTTAGGTCAGCATCCAAAAGAATACACAGACACTATAACAATCATGGAGAAAATTGGTCATTTTTTAGATGATTCGGTTAGTAAAATTTATAAAACACTTAAAAAAGAAGGTTATAATAAAAGTGAATGTTCTCCACTTATAGCAGAAAGATTAAAGCTAGATAAAATTTTAAAGAAGGCAGCTAAAAATTGGGATGGTGGTTATGCAATAGCTGGTCTTTTGGGTCATGGAGATTCGTTTGTGTTGAGAGATCCTGCAGGAATTCGTCCAACTTATTATTATAAAGATGAAGAGGTTGTTGTTGTGGCTTCAGAACGTCCTGTAATTCAAACCGTTTTTAATGTAGATTTTGATGACGTAAAAGAATTAGATCCTGGTTGTGCTTTAATTACTAAAAAATCTGGAGAAACATCGATAAAACAAATTTTAAAACCTTTAGAGAGAAAAGCATGTTCTTTTGAACGTATTTATTTTTCCAGAGGTAGTGATGCTGAGATTTATAAGGAGCGAAAATTACTTGGCAAACTAATTATGCCTAAAGTTTTAGAGTCCATTAATTACGATATTAAAAATTCTGTGTTTTCATATATTCCAAATACGGCCGAAACTTCTTTTTTTGGAATGATTGAAACGGTTGAAGATTTTCTAAATAAAAAGAAGACCGATGCTATTTTAAAAGGAAAGCGTTCTCTATCTGCTGAAAAAGTTACTGAAGTTTTATCTGAACATCCTAGAATAGAAAAAATAGCGATTAAAGATGTTAAGTTAAGAACATTTATAACAGAAGATAGTAGCCGAGATGATTTGGTAGCACATGTATATGATGTTACTTATGGTGTCATAAAGCCTAACGATAATTTGGTTATTATTGATGACAGCATTGTTCGTGGCACAACTTTAAAAATGAGTATCTTAAAAATGCTGGATAGACTAAACCCAAAAAAAATTGTAATAGTTTCTTCGGCACCTCAAATTCGTTATCCCGATTGTTATGGTATAGACATGGCAAACCTAGAAAGCCTTATTGCTTTTAAAGCAGCACTTGAATTGCTAAAAGACATCAATAAATATGATATTGTAGAAACTGTTTATAATAAATGCAAAGCACAAATCGGTCTTGACGATAAGCATGTGAAAAATTATGTGAAAGATATTTATAATCTTTTTACTGCTGAACAAATCTCTGATAAAATCTCTCAATTATTAACTAATAATACTGTAAAAGCAGACGTAAAAATCATTTTCCAGCCAATTGAAAGTTTACACAAAGCATGTCCTAAAAACTTAGGAGATTGGTATTTTACAGGCAACTATCCAACTGCTGGAGGCAATAGAGTTGTTAATAGAGCATTTCTTAATTTTTACGAAGGAAACAAAGAAAGAGCATATTAGTAAAAAAGGGCAAATTTTAGCATTTCATCTAAAAAAAAGGCTTTTAAACTAAAAATAATGCATTTCGTCTATTATTTGTAGTCGTTAAACAAAATACTTTTACATTAGGGCTACCATAACATAAGTAGGTTAAGTTCATGGTAGATTTGGGGCAAAAAAAGGTAAACTCTCGTTTACCTTTTTTTATTTTTATAAGAATATTATAATCCGTTGATTATAATTATTTTAAGTCGCAATTTATTACCCCTTTCTTATTTCCCTCTTGAAAATCATTTTGTTTATAGACTACTGTTAGACTAATTTATAAGTATTTTATCTAATAAATTTAATAATTAAAAAGAAGCTACGTTATATTTGACTCACCATAACATAAGTAGGTTAAGTTTATGGTAGATTTGGGGCAAAAAAGGTGAACTCTCGTTCACCTTTTTTATTTTTTATTCCCATGAAAATGGGAATCTCTTTCTGATTTTATAATATTGATATTTAATAAAAATAAAAGCAAGCTTTTAAAAAGCTTGCTTTTCATATTTCATAATGCTAAACCTATTTTGCATCAGCATATCGTCTTTCTACTTCATTCCAATTAATTACATTAAAAAAAGCATTGATGTAATCTGGTCTGCGGTTTTGATAGTTTAAATAATATGCATGTTCCCAAACATCAATTCCTAAAATTGGTGTGCCTCCACAACCAATTCCCGGCATTAAAGTGTTGTCTTGATTTGCTGTAGAGCATACTTCCACTTTTCCTCCTTTATGCACACATAACCAAGCCCAACCAGAGCCGAAACGTGTTGCAGCAGCTTTAGCAAAAACATCTTTAAATGCATCAACCGAACCGAATTCAGCCTCAATAGCATCTCTTAATTCTCCTGATAAATATCCTTTCCCTTCTGGATTCATGACAGTCCAAAACAACGAGTGGTTATAAAATCCGCCTCCATTATTTCTAACTGCACTATTGTTCATGTCTAAATTAGTAAGGATATCTTCAATGGATTTTCCTTCTAAATCTGTTCCAGCTATTGCATTATTTAGGTTATTTGTATAACCGTTATGATGTTTCGTATAATGAATCTCCATTGTACGAGCATCGATATGAGGCTCTAAAGCATCATATGCATATCCTAATTTTGGTAATTCGAAAGCCATAATATTTTGTTTTTTTGTTTATGTTTATTTCATTCAAATTTACAATAAAGGTTTATCTTTTTCATTAATAAGTTATTAAGAATACTTATTTTGGTATAAAATTTTTCTTTGTTGAATTCTTCATCTTTTCATATCTATAACGCATCAGCTGGAAGTGGTAAAACATTTACTTTAGTTAAAGAGTATTTAAAGGTTTTGTTTAAATCTTCCAATAAAGAACCCTACAAAAATATTCTTGCAATTACGTTTACCAATAAGGCTGTTGGCGAGATGAAAGAGCGCATAATAGAAACACTAAAAGAATTTTCTTCTGAAGATATTTTAGTGAAATCAAATAGTATGTTTGATGCTATTTGTGAAGAATTACCAATTCAGCCAAAGTTGCTTCATGATAAATCCAAAAGAATTTTAAATAGTATAGTCCACAATTATGCAGCTTTTGATATTTCAACTATAGATAAATTTACTCAAAAATTAATTCGGACTTTTGCATACGATTTGAGGCTTCCTATGAATTTTGAAGTAGAACTTGATACAGAATCCTTACTAAACGAAGCTGTAGATAATCTTATTGCAAAAGCCGGAAGCGATAAAGAACTAACTAAAACATTAATAGATTTTGCCGTTGAAAAAGCAGACGACGATAAAAGTTGGGACATTTCTTTAGATTTTTACAAGATTGCCAAACTCCTTACAAGCGAAAACGACATACCATTTATCGAAACCCTAAAAGATAAGTCTTTAGAAGATTTTAAAACACTTAAATCAATCTTAAAAGAAAAAATAAAATCTACCGAAGATTTAATAATTAAAGAAGCTCAAGGTGTTTTAGCCCTAATTGAAGAATGTGGTTTAGAGTTTAGTGATTTTTCAAGAAGTTCTTTGCCAAAGCATTTTGAAAACCTTTTTAAAAAGAACTTCGACATTAAATTTGATTCAAACTGGCAAATCGATTTAATTGAAGGCAATGCATTATATCCTAAAAGAGCAACGGAAGATGTTGCTTCAACAATAAACGAAATTCAACCACAATTGGTTTTGGCATTTAAGCAAACAAAACAAAATGTTTTTCAGCTTAAGTTTTTGAAGAATTTTTATAAAAACTGTACGCCTTTATCAGTCTTAAATTCTATACATAAAGAATTAGAATCTTTAAAAAAAGAGCGGAATGTGATTTTAATCTCAGAATTTAATTCAATCATTAGCAATGCCATAAAAAATCAACCTGTGCCTTTTATTTATGAGCGTATTGGTGAGAAATTCCGACATTATTTTATTGACGAATTTCAAGATACGTCGGTTATGCAATGGGAGAATTTAATTCCGCTTTTAGATAATTCGCTGTCGAGCGAAAACGGAAGCGTCATGTTGGTAGGAGATGCGAAACAGGCTATTTACAGATGGCGAGGTGGAAAAGCCGAACAGTTTATAGGTTTGTATAATGATGAAAATCCATTTTTTACTGAAAAAGAAAACAGAAACTTACCAAATAATTATAGGAGTTTTGAGGGGATAATTGATTTTAACAATAGCTTTTTTAAGCACTTGTCAACTTTTGGGTTTAGCAAAAGCGAATATGGAGAATTATATAAACAAAGCACACAAAATGCTTCAATCGAAAAAGAAGGCTATGTTAATCTTACTTTTTTAGATTTAGATAAAGATGAAAACCGAGATGAAGCATATCCTAAAAAAGTTTCAGAAACCATCAAAAACTGTTTAAAAAATGGTTTTCAGTTTAAAGATATATGCATTCTGGTAAGAAAGAAAAAAGAAGGCGTTGCCATTGCCGATTATTTAAATAACGAAGGCGTTGATATTATTTCATCTGAAACTTTGCTGCTTTCGCGTTCTCCTGAGGTTGAGTTTATCGTTAATATCTTAAAATATGTTTTGGAGCCTCACAACAATGAAGTGAAAATTCTGGTTTTAAATTTTTTATCCGAACATAAATTAAATATTGCTGATAAGCATCTGTTTTACAATACTTATATAAAACTTGAAATCGATCAGGTTTTTAAGGGCTTGAACAAATTTGGAATACATTTTAATTATAATGAAGTTTTACAACTCCCTGTTTATGAAGCTGCAGAAAACATTATTTATAGTTTCAATTTAGTTGAAACTTCAAATGCTTATGTGCAATTCTTTCTTGATTTTGTGCTGGATTATTTACAAAAAGACCATTCAAGTTTATCGGATTTTATAGAACATTACCACTCCAAAAAAGATGATTTAAGCATTATTTCTCCTCAAGAAAAAAATGCGGTTCAAATTATGACCATACATAAATCTAAAGGACTGGAATTTCCTGTAGTCATATTTCCCTATGCCGATTTAAATATTTACAAAGAATTAGAACCTAAAGAATGGTTTCCATTAGATGCTGAAAAATATCATGGCTTTTCATATGCTCTATTGAACTATAATAAAGACCTTGAAAACTTTGGGGAAACTGGACAACAAATTTATACTAAACATCAAGCCGAACTTGAACTCGATAATATTAATTTGCTTTATGTTGCCTTAACAAGACCAATTGAACAATTACACGTTATTAGCAACAAACAAGCTGATAAAAAAGGGAATGAAAATTTAAAGCTCTTTTCGGGATTGTTTATAAATTATCTGAAACATATTGATAAATGGGAAGAGAGCACAACTTCTTATTCTTTTGGCAATCCAAAGAAAACTTCCTCAACTATAGAAAGCACTAAAGTCACTATAGAGCAAGAACGTTTTATTTCTACTCCAAAAAAAGAGCACAATATAAAAATAGTTGCTAATTCTGGTTACTTATGGGATACAAATCAACAAAAGGCTATTGAAAAAGGAAATCTTATCCATTATATCATGTCGCAAATCAAAACTAAAATTGATGTCGGTATCACTTTTGAAAGATGTTTGGCTACAGGTATAATTAATTCTGTACAAGCTAAAGAACTCAAACAAATAGTAATAAAAATTGTTGAGCATCCTAAATTATCAAATTATTTTAATTCAGATAACACTATATATAATGAAAGGGATATTATTACAAAAGAAGGTATTTCATTAAGACCTGATAGATTGGTGATAAATACTAAAAATGAAGTCATAATCATAGACTATAAAACTGGGGAATCTAATAAAGAACATGCTCAACAGTTACAAATTTATCAAGATGCATTAGAAGACATGAACTTTTTAGTTGCCAAAAAATTACTTATTTATATTAATGATGATATTGAACTAAAAGAAGTTTAAATTTGCGGAAAATTAACAAATATGTACGGAAATATAAAAGAGCATCTTCAAAAAGAAATTCAAGACATAAAAGATAACGGACTTTATAAAGAAGAGCGCATTATTACCTCTGCACAAGGAGCGGAAATGACCTTAAATACAGGAGAAAAAGTATTAAATTTTTGTTCCAATAACTATTTAGGTTTGTCGTCACATCCTGAAGTTATTCAAGCTGCAAAAGACACTATGGATACGCATGGGTTTGGCATGTCCTCAGTGCGTTTTATTTGTGGCACACAAGACATCCATAAAGAATTAGAGCAAAAAATAGCAGATTTCTATCAAACCGAAGACACTATATTGTATGCGGCAGCTTTTGATGCAAATGGTGGTGTTTTCGAACCTTTATTAACGAAAGAAGATGCTATAATATCAGATTCATTAAACCATGCGTCTATTATTGATGGAGTTCGTTTATGTAAAGCTGCAAGATATCGTTATCAAAATAGCGATATGACTGATCTGGAAAAACAACTACAAGATGCCAATAGCAATGGAGCTAGATTTAAAATTATTGTAACCGATGGTGTGTTTTCTATGGACGGATTACTTGCTCCACTTGATGAAATTTGTGATTTAGCAGATAAGTACGATGCTCTGGTGATGATTGACGAATGTCATGCTGCAGGATTTATAGGAAAAACTGGTCGTGGGACTCTTGAAGAAAAGAATGTTTTAAATCGAATTGATATTATTACAGGAACGCTTGGCAAAGCTCTTGGTGGAGCAATGGGAGGATACACAACTGGCAAAAAAGAAATTATCGATATATTGCGTCAAAGGTCTAGGCCATATTTGTTTTCAAACTCATTGGCACCTGCAATTGTTGGAGCATCTATTAAAGTTTTCGACATACTCTCGAACGATACCACATTAAGAGATAAACTAGAATGGAACACCAATTACTTTAAAAAAGGAATGAAAAATGCTGGTTTTGATATTGTTGAAGGAGATTCCGCAATAGTACCAGTAATGTTATATGATGCAAAATTATCTCAAAATATGGCAAACATGCTGCTTAAGGAAGGAATATATGTTATTGGTTTCTTTTTTCCTGTAGTCCCAAAAGGAAAAGCTAGAATAAGAGTGCAGCTCTCGGCTGCGCATGAAAAATCTCATTTGGATAAAGCAGTTTCTGCTTTTATTAAAGTAGGCGAAAAGCTTAAAATTGTTTAAAATGCTTCTAAACATGCATGTTTTAATGATAAAATACCAAATATTTTTCTATATTTGTCTTTGTTAATAACATTTAACAACTTACTTTTGCTTACAATTAACACTTAAAAATTAAAACATTTAATATGAAAAATCTTAGCCGATTAATGTTTGCTTTGTTGCTGGTTCTTGGATATAGCAACACAAACGCACAAGACAATAATAACCCTTGGCAGTTTAGTTTTGGGGTAAATGCAGTTGACTTCTACCCAACAGGAGAAGACGCACCTCTTGGAACTTATTTTGACGAGTTCTTTAATGTCACTGACCATTACAACATTTTACCTTCTTTATCAACTGTAACAATAGCAAAATACCTTGGAGATGGATTTTCTTTTGGGGTTATTGGATCATTGAATAAAATTGATGTGTTCGGAGACTCACCTATAGATGATTTAAGCTACTATGGAGTTGACGGAATAATTAAATACAGTTTTGCAGATCTTATAAATTGCGAAAATATTGAACCATATCTAGGTGTTGGTGGTGGTTATACTTGGGTTGATGACTTTGGCGCAGGAACATTAAATGGGTCTTTTGGTCTTAACTATTGGTTTAATGATAATTGGGGGCTTACTGCTCAATCGTCTTACAAGCACGTTTTTGATGATGGTAACGTAGCAAAGCACTTCCAACATTCTTTAGGAATATCAATTAAATTTGGTGGGAAAGATACAGATGGTGATGGGGTTTACGATAAAGACGATGCCTGTCCGGAAGTTCCTGGTCTAGAAGCTTTTAATGGCTGTCCTGATAGTGATGGCGATGGAATTGAAGATAGTAAAGATACTTGTCCTAACGAAGCTGGTTTAGCCGAATTTGACGGTTGTCCTGATAGTGATGGTGATGGAGTTTCTGATAATAACGATAATTGCCCTAATACTCCAGGTTTAAAATCTTTGGCTGGTTGCCCAGATGCTGATGGTGATGGTGTAGCTGATGGTGATGACAACTGTCCTAACGAAGCTGGTCCAGCAGCAAATAATGGTTGCCCTTGGCCTGACAGTGATGGTGATGGAGTATTAGATAAAGACGATCAATGTCCTAACGAAGCTGGAACTGTTGCAAACAATGGTTGTCCTGAAATAGTTCTTCCTACTGAAGAAGTTCAAAATCAATTGACAGAATATGCTAGAACTATAAATTTTAATACTGGAAAATCATCTTTTAAAGAAAATACTTATCCAACATTACAAGCCGTTGCTGCGATATTAAAAGAATATCCTAAAGCAAACTTTACTATCGAAGGTCATACTGACAGTACTGGGAGTGAAGCAACAAACCAATTGTTGTCTGAAAAAAGAGCAAATGCAGTAATGGACTATTTAGTAGCTAATGGTATTTCTGGAGCTAGATTAAAAGCTGTAGGATTTGGTGAAGGATCACCGATTGCTTCTAACAACACCAGATCTGGTAGAGCTGCTAACAGACGTGTTGAAGTAACTTTAGTAAAAGAATAAAATTTAAACACAATATAATTTTAAAAAACGCTTCGAAATATCGAAGCGTTTTTTATTTTTATACAATGACAAGTTTCATTCATGACGTTTTATTAGATCTTAAAAATAAAAATGTTGAATTCTCTCAACTAACATTCATTCTTCCCAGTAAACGTGCTGGGATTTTCTTGAAACACGAACTGTCTAAAATTGTGTCTCAAACTCTATTCTCTCCTAACATTTTAAGTGTCGAAGAATTTGTTGAAGAATTATCTCAATTAAAACAAATTCCCAACATAGAATTGCTTTTTGAATTTTACGATGTATATGTAAAAAACACAGTGAAAAAAGATTTAGACCCTTTTGATGCCTTTACAAAATGGTCTCAAATATTATTGCAAGATTTTAATGAAATAGACCGTTATCTTATTCCTCAAGAACATATTTTTAATTATTTAAGCGCTATTCAAGATATAAATCATTGGTCTCTGGAAGACAATCAAACTCCTTTAATTAAAAACTATCTGTCCTTTTGGAAAAAATTAAGTGCTCACTATTTAAATTTAACAAATAGTCTTATTAACAAAGGTTATGGATATCAAGGATTGATATATAGAGAAGCTGTGGAAAATCTAGAAAACTATATCCAGTCTAACCAGAAAAAGAAACACGTTTTTCTTGGGTTTAATGCTCTCAATACTGCCGAATCAACAATAATTCAGGAGTTGCTTCAAAATGATTTAGCAGAGATTTATTGGGATACCGACAATACTTTTATTAATTCCCCTAATCACGATGCTGGACTTTTTTTAAGAACATATAACTCTCATTGGAAATATTATAAAACCAATCCTTTTAAATGGATAGCTCAAAACTATAAGAGCGAAAAAAATATTTCTATTATTGGAATCCCAAAAAATATTGGTCAAGCTAAATATATAGGAGAGTTATTACTTAAACTCAATAATAAAGCTTTAAATAAAACTGCTGTTGTTTTAGGAGACGAAAATCTATTAATCCCTGTTTTAAACTCTATTCCTAAAAATATTAATGCTTTAAATATTACAATGGGTTTTCCTTTAAGAATGACGCCTTTAGCTTCACTGTTTGAACAACTTCTTGTGCTTCATAAGGACAAGAAGGGTTCGTTTTATTATAAAGATGTTATTGCGCTATTATCGCATCAATTTATTATCCCTTTATTTAAAACGAATAATGGTAATTCGGCAAAAAGGATTATTGAATTCATTAAAGTAAACAATATAATTTTTCTATCTAAAGAAACGATTCTAAAATTCGCCAATGAGAAGGAGTCTATCATAACGCTTTTATTCGAAAATTGGAACGATAGTTCTAAAATTGCTTTGCAAAATTGCTTAAAACTTATATTCGTCATAAAAGAAGATTTAAGCAAAAACAAAAAAGAAAATCTTTTAGGTCTAGAATATTTATTCAGGTTTAACGAAGTGTTCAATGTGCTTAATGATCTGAACATTAAATATAATTACCTTCATTCAATTAAAGTGCTGTACGGTTTATATAAAGAGGTTTTAAATAGTGAAACTTTAGACTTTCAAGGAGAGCCTTTACAAGGGCTTCAGGTTATGGGTATGTTAGAATCTCGAGTGCTGGATTTTGAAACTGTTATTATTTCTTCCGTAAATGAAGGAGTGCTACCTTCAGGCAAAAGCAATAATTCTTTTATCCCTTTTGATGTAAAAATTGAAAACGGATTACCTACTTATAAAGAAAAAGACGCTGTTTATACATACCACTTTTATAGACTGCTACAGCGTGCTAAAAATATATTTATACTATACAATACAGAGCCTGACGTATTAAATGGAGGCGAAAAAAGCAGGTTTATCACACAGCTTGAAATTGAAGGTGTTCACAATCTCAAACAATTAATTATTGCGCCAAAAACTCCAAAAATCAATAGGCAGTTAATTACTGTCTTTAAAACAGAGGATCTATTATCCACAATAGAAGCAATCGCTTTAAAAGGATTTTCCCCTTCTTCATTAACCAATTATATAAGAAACCCTATAGACTTCTACTATCAAAAAGTTTTAAGAATAAAAGAACAGGATGGTGTTGAAGAAACTGTTGCGGCAAATACATTAGGAACTATTGTTCATAACACTTTAGAAGATTTTTATAAGCCTTTAGTTGGTAAGTTTTTATCTATTGAAGCTATTAAAATTATGAAAAGGAATATCTCAAAAACAGTTTCGCTTCATTTCGTAGAAGAATATAAGGAAGGTGATATTAATAAAGGTAAAAATCTAATCATCTTTGAAATCGCCAAACGTTATGTTTCAAATTTTTTGAATCTGGAGATTGACACTTTAAAAAAAGGAAATACAATAAAAATAATTGCTGTTGAAGCAAAAAATGAAACTGTTCTAAATATTCCTGAACTTAATTTTCCAGTAACGATAAAAGGAACGGTTGACCGTATTGACGAATTTAATGGAACCACAAGAATTATAGATTACAAAACAGGAAGAGTAGAACAAAGCAAAGTCGAAATTGTTAATTGGGAAGACATCACTACAGATTATACAAAATATAGCAAATCGTTTCAAATCCTTATGTATGCATATATGATGAATAAAGAAATCCCTTTTAGTAGTCCTGCTGAAGCGGGAATAATTTCATTTAAAAATTTGAATTCCGGATTTATAAAATTTTCTAAAAAAGACAGGTCAGGTGCTTATGCTAAAAAAGATTCTTTAATTACTCAAGATACTCTTAATACTTTTTTTATAGAATTAAAAAAGCTAATTTTAGAAATCTGTAATCCTGAAATTCCATTTACAGAAAAAGAAATATAAATGAGGGTTAAGAGCAACATAATAATAGAAGGAAAACACAATAAACCCATTTTAGTGGATGTATTTTATGTGACTGATAGATCTCCGAAACCAATAGTTATATTTTGTCATGGTTATAAAGGATTTAAAGATTGGGGAGCATGGAATATTATGGCAAGAGCTTTTGCAGAAGCGGGTTTCTGTTTTATAAAATTTAATTTTTCTTATAATGGCGGAACAGCGGAACAGCCTATAGATTTTCCAGATTTAGAAGCCTTTGGGAATAATAATTACACAAAAGAACTAGACGATTTAGAATCGGTTATAAATTGGGTTTGTGAGAATCCTGATATTAATAAAGAGGCAGATGTTAACAACATCACTCTATTTGGTCACAGCAGAGGTGGTGGCATTGTTTCAATTAAAGCCGAAGAGGATTCAAGAATTAAAACGATAATTACTTTAGCCGGAGTAAGCGATTTTAAAGTCCGCTTTAATGAAAACTCTAACGAATTCAAAACTTGGAAACAAAAAGGAGTTAAGTTTGTAGAAAACGGAAGAACAAAACAGCAAATGCCACATTACTTCCAGTTTTACCAAGATTTTATTGCCAATGAAAATCGCCTTACAATAAAACGAGCTGTTTCAAACTTAAAAATACCTCACTTAATTATTCATGGAAGCGATGACACTTCAGTTTCGGTTGAAGAAGCCAAAACGCTTCATAAATGGAATCCTAATAGTAAATTAAAAATTATTGAAGGTGCAAATCATGTTTTTGGCACTTCTCACCCTTGGGAAAAAGATAACTTATCAGAAGAATTACAGAAGGCTATCGATATTTCTATTGACTTTTTACAAAACAACTTGAATGAACAATGAGTTTTTAAAATTTTTCTGTTTTACATTAGTTTTTGGAATTTTGGGATGCGGTTTTCCAAAAGAAGTTGAAAATATCGACCTCACTGAATTAACTATAACTAACATTCATGATGCCTATAAAAATGACACCTACAACAGTCAAGAATTAGTTGCTGCTTATATAGAACAGATTGAAAAATTTGATAAAAACATTAATTCAATTTCAATTATAAATCCTGAAGCACTTTTTATAGCTAAAACCCTTGATGAAGAATACAAAAAAACTAATATTCTGCGACCATTACACGGAATCCCATTAATTGTAAAAGACAACATTAACACTAAAGGATTACCATCAACTGGAGGTTCTTTAGCTCTTAAAGATTTTATTCCTAAAGAAGATGCATTTATAATTGATAAATTAGTGAAAGCTGGTGCAGTCATTATAGCCAAATCCAATATGGCCGAATGGGCTTTTAGCCCAAAACATACCGAAAGTTCAACAAAAGGAACAACTCGAAATCCTTATAATTTGGATTATGTTCCAGCTGGGTCAAGTGGTGGCACAGCAGCTTCAATAGCTTCAAATTTTGGAACTATTGGTTTGGGTACAGATACAGGAAACTCTATTCGCGGTCCTTCGTCTCATAACGCATTAGTTGGTTTTAGAACCACTATTGGACTAATAAGTAGAGAAGGTATAATTCCTCTTATTTTAAGAAATGATGTGGTTGGCCCAATGTGTCGCACTGTAGAAGATGCAACAAAAGTTATGGAAATAATGGTTGGTTACGATGCAAATGATGCTGTTACTAAATATTCTGAAGGGAATATTCGCAATAACTACACACAATTTCTTCAAAAAGACGGACTAAAAGGTACTCGAATTGGTGTATTAAGTGAATTAATTGATAAAGATTCAGACAAAGAAGTCATCACATTATTTGAAAATGCTTTATTGGATATGAAAGCTCTCGGAGCACAAATTGTTGATTCTGTTAAAATTCCTGGTTTTTCAAGCTTAAAAGAGAATCAATGGTGCATAGAATTTAGAAAAGATGTTGAGTCTTATCTTGCAAAATATGTTAAAAATGACTCTGTCAAAACTTTAGAAGATATTATCCGGATTGGTTCAAAATCAAAATATGCAACAGATAGATTACAGTTTTTTTCTACAAACCAAGGCAGAATGAAAAATCCTGAAATTGAATGTTTAGATCCATTCACAGATATTAGACGTATCGCCTTTAGAGAAGCCATAGAAAAACGTATGGATGAGCTACAATTGGATGCAATTATCTATCCTACCTGGAATAATAAACCTGCAAGAATCGATTTATTTAATGAAGAATATAAAGGGGATAATAGTCAAATTATTGCTCCACATACAGGTCAACCCGCATTTACTGTACCTATGGGTTATACCACAGGAAATTTACCTGCTGGGATTCAATTTTTAGGGCGAATGTTTGACGAACCTACATTAATTAAGCTTGCGTATTCTTATGAACAAGGCACACAACATAGAAAACCACCAGTATTAAATTAGTGGAGAAGATGGGACTCGAACCCACGACCTCTTGACTGCCAGTCAAGCGCTCTAGCCAACTGAGCTACATCCCCAAATTTATTTCATCTCGATTAATACTAAAACTAGTCTTGAGCTATAAAAATATTTCCTAAACAGATGCAACAGCAACTAAAATATTCTTCATAATCAAAAATTTAAAAACTAAATTTGTATATAATTTCATGCAAAAGTAAACATTAATAATGATAATACTAATCCATCGCATTTGAATCCCTTAATTAGTCTAAAGAACATTAACAAACTCGCAATTCCTGCGCTGATTTCTGGAATATCTGAGCCAATCTTGTCTTTAACTGATGCTGCAATCGTTGGTAATATAGATGTAAACGCTACAGAATCTTTAGCTGCTGTTGGTATTGTAACCGCTTTTTTATCAATGCTTATTTGGATGTTAGGGCAAACACGAAGTGCTATATCATCTATTGTTTCTCAATATGTTGGAGCCAACAAATTAGAGCAAGTTAAGAGCCTTCCTGCACAAGCCATTTTTATTGTTACATCTTTAAGTATTTTAATTATTGTTGGCACATATCCTTTTGCCGAAAGTATTTTCAAACTCTATAATGCTTCCGATTTAATTCTGGATTATAGTGTTGATTATTATCAAATCCGTGTTTTTGGTTTTCCTTTTACACTATTTACAATGGCTGTTTTTGGTGCTTTTAGAGGGTTGCAAAACACCTTTTATCCAATGATAATAGCAATTATTGGAGCTGTTGTAAATATTATATTAGATGTAATATTAGTTTACGGAGTTGAGGGCTATATAGAAGCTATGAATGTTAAAGGCGCTGCTTATGCAAGTGTTGCTGCACAATTAACAATGGCATTATGTGCTGGTTTCTACTTGCTTAAAAAAACAGAGATTCCCTTAAAACTAAGTTTCCCTTTTAATAAGGAAATTAAGCGATTTACGCTTATGATTTTAAACCTATTTGTGCGTACTTTGGCTTTAAACGTTACACTTTATTACGCAAGTGCCTTTGCAACAGGCTATGGCAAGCAATATATTGCAGCATATACGATTGCTATTAATCTATGGTTTCTTGGAGCTTTTATTATAGATGGTTATGCAAGTGCAGGGAATATTTTGTCTGGAAAATTATTTGGAGCCAAAGCATATAAAACATTGCTTCAATTAAGCAACAAACTCATAAAATATGGAATTGCTATCGGAATTATAATAGCAATTATTGGAAGTCTTCTATATTATCCTTTAGGAAGATTGTTTACAAAAGATCCAGAAGTTTTACATGAATTCTACAATATCTTTTGGCTTATTTTAGCTATGCAACCACTTTGCGCAATGGCATTTATTTTTGATGGTATGTTTAAAGGATTAGGTAAAATGAAATATTTGCGTAATGTTTTATTGTTTTCAACATTTCTTGTATTTGTGCCAATACTGTTTTGGCTAGACAGTCTCAATTATAAACTATACGCCATATTTATTGCCTTGACGTTTTGGATGATTGCTAGAGGAATTCCTTTAATAATAAAATTTAGAAAAATATTTATTCCACTTTCACAAAAGCCTTAACTTTGGGGCGATAATCGACAATAAAAAATCATGCTTCTAATAAGCCTATTACAAGAAATAAATATTGAAGAAAAAGTAAAAAACGCACCAGACAGCAATTACGAAATAGGTGTGTTTATTGGCTCTATGTTGCCGTTTGTGGTTTTGGTCGTATTAGCATATATAATTTATAAGTATCATAAGAAAAGAATAAACAAGGAATAATATGGATATACTTAACTTTTTAGGAGGAAACGGTTTATTTCTTTTATTAGGAATAATTTTGGTTGTTGTCTATTTTATAAATAAAAGAAAAAGAAGATGACTATGAGTAACATTCGTATAACAAAACAATTTTCTTTCGAAACTGGTCATGCGCTTTATGGCTACGACGGAAAATGCAGAAACGTTCACGGACACAGTTATAAACTCTCTGTTACTGTAATTGGCAGCCCAATAACAGATACTGATAATGTAAAATTTGGTATGGTTATCGATTTTTCCGATCTTAAAAAAATTGTGAAAGAAGAAATAGTTAATGTGTTTGACCATGCAACTGTTTTCAACAAAAACACACCTCATGTTGAACTCGCAAGAGAACTTGAAAAAAGAGGTCATAATGTGCTTTTAGTAAATTATCAACCTACCAGCGAAATGATGATTATCGATTTTGCTGAAAAGATAAAAAAGTATCTTCCAAAAAATATTAACCTGCACTCTTTAAGACTTCAGGAAACAGATACCTCTTGTGCAGAATGGTATGCAGATGATAATGTATAATTCCTGCTAAGGCAGGGAATCTCATCCTAGAATTACATTAAGTGATAAAAAAGATTCCTGCCTTCGCAGGAATTAATTTATATTTACACATGCAAATTCCTGAAGGAAAAAAAATTTACTTTGCTTCCGATAATCATTTAGGAGCACCAACACACGAAGCGTCTCTGCCTCGTGAAAAAAAATTCGTCGCTTGGTTAGATGAAATTAAGCATGATGCGGCAGTTATTTTTTTGCTAGGTGATTTATTCGATTTTTGGTTTGAATATATGCGAGTTGTCCCTAAAGGATTTACAAGGACTCTAGGAAAACTTGCCGAAATTAGTGATTCTGGAATTCCAATATATTATTTTGTCGGCAACCACGACCTTTGGATGAATGGCTATTTTGAAGAAGAATTAAATATCTCTGTTTATCATAAACCAAAAGAATATACGTTTAATGAAACTACTTTTTTTATAGGTCATGGCGATGGTTTAGGGCCAGAAGACAAAGGCTATAAGCGTATGAAAAAAGTGTTCATCAATCCAGTAGCGAAATGGTTTTTTAAATGGTTACATCCAGATTTAGGTGTAAAATTGGCGCAATATCTATCAGTAAAAAACAAACTCATTTCTGGTGAAGAAGATATTAAATTCCTTGGCGAAGACAAAGAATGGCTGATACAATACTCTAAAAAGAAACTGAGAGAAAAGCATAGAGATTATTTTGTGTTTGGTCACAGGCATTTGCCTTTGGAAATCGATTTAGGAAACAATTCTAAATACATCAATCTTGGCGATTGGATAAATTACTATACGTATGGCGTTTTTGATGGAGAAAAAATGAAATTAAAAGAATACTGATTGTTATTTTACATCTCTCAATTTTAACTGCAAACTCGTTTTTCCATTCCAATGGTTTTCATCAATAGAGTAGACTGCTTTAAATAATTTTTTATTAGAGACAGTTCTCAATTTATTGCCCAAACCAAATCCAATTCCAACAATTTTATCAGTATTATTTTGAGTTATTGTAACTCGTAAATGCTTATTGTCTTCGCCAACACATTTGCCATAGCCTGTGTCTTTTAAATTATCTGTCATAAAAACAGGTGTCATATTTCCAGGGCCAAAAGGCGAGAGTTGCTTGAGTATCCTGTAAAATTTTGGAGTGATGTCTTCCAAATTAATTTCTGCATCAATAGTGATTTCAGGAGTAAGTAATTGTTTATTTATTGAGGAAGAAACAACATCTTCAAACTTCTGTTTAAACGCTTCAAAATTTTCTTCTGCTAGCGTTAGTCCTGCTGCATATTTATGCCCTCCAAATTGCTCGATATGTTCGCTACATGCTTCCAAAGCATTGTAAACATCAAAGCCTTTTACCGAACGTGCTGATGCTGCTAATTTGTCTCCACTTTTTGTAAACACCAATGTTGGTCTGTAATAGGTTTCGATTAATCGAGAAGCCACAATACCAATAACACCTTTGTGCCACGTTTCATCATAAACTACTGTTGTAAAACGCTCTTGTTCTTTATTATCATCAATTTGTTGAAGTGCTTCAATGGTAATACGTTTGTCTGCTTCTCGTCTGTCGGTATTAAATTGTTCAATTTCTGAAGCATATCCTTTTGCTAAACTAAAATCGGTTTCTGTTAAAAGTGTAACTGCGTGATTACCATGTTTCATTCGTCCAGCAGCATTAATTCGTGGCGCAATTATAAATACAACGTCTGTTATTGATAATTTTTCTTTTTTTATTTGCTGAATAATCGCTTTAAAACCCATTCTTGGATTTTCGTTTATTACTTGTAGGCCAAAATAAGCCAAAGTTCTATTTTCTCCTGTTATTGGAACAATATCTGCTCCAATCGCTGTAGCAACTAAATCGAGATACTCTACTAAATCTTCAATAGTCTTATTCTCTTTTGATGCTAATGCTTGAACCAATTTAAAGCCTACTCCACAACCACATAATTCTTTATAAGGATAATCACAATCCTCACGTTTTGGGTCTAAAACTGCTGCTGCTTTAGGAATTATCTTTCCAGGTCTATGATGGTCACAAATAATAAAATCAATTCCTTTTTCTTTAGCATAAGCTATTTTTTCTATGGCTTTTATACCGCAATCTAATGCGATGATTAATGAGAAATCATTGTCGTGTGCAAAATCGATTCCTTTATACGATATGCCATAACCTTCATCGTAACGATCGGGAATATATGTTGCAATATTCTCCTGACGTGTCTTTAAATAAGAAGATACTAATGCCACTGAAGTCGTTCCGTCCACATCATAATCGCCATAAACTAGGATGTTCTCTCCTTTAGACAAAGCCTCTTCGATTCTATCAACAGCTTTATCCATGTCTTTCATTAAGAATGGATCGTGAAAATCATCAAAACTTGGACGAAAAAATGTTTTTGCACCTTCATAGGTTTCAATACCTCGTTGCAGTAACAGTGTCGCAGTAATGGCATCTACCTGAAGTGCCTTTTGTAAGGTTTCAACTTTTGCTACTTCTGGTTTTGGTTTGAGTGTCCAACGCATAATTTAAATTATATAAGACTAAATTAATCTAATAAATAATAGTGTTTAATAGAAATCTTTAAAAATCTATGCTTTGTTTTAAAGCTCACTTTTGTAAAGCCCGTTTTAATTTTATCAAATCCTCTTGCTTATGATTTACTGAAATAACAATTCTATTCATTTTGCCTTTATAAGTAGGATAATTAAAGCTTGTAATTATTATTCCTTTTTTAAATAAATTATCGAAAAAATTCTCTTCGCTACAGTATATTACAGGATAGTTTATATCGTATTTAAATACTTCCGATAACTCTAACCCTTTAAACAAAAACTCTAAATTATCCTTAAGCTTTTGTCTCTGAGATTTAAACAAATCTTGAGATAACAAATAAGCTTCTAAATAAGCTGGATTAGCACCAGAAGAAGAAATAAAGACTGGTTCATTTTTAATTGCATCAATAAAAATTTTGTCTGCTGCTATAATTCCGCCCGACAAACCTAAAGCTTTTCCTAAAGAGGATATCATAATTTTTCGACATAAGTTTCGATCTGGAATTTTGCTAAAAACCCCATTACCTTTTTCACCTATTAAACCTAAACTATGTGATTCATCAATTACAAGAGTTATTTTCTTTTGTGGAGAAATTTCATTTAAAAAATTAAAAGATGTAGGTTTTACCTCTAATGATAATACTGCATCAACCGTAATAATAATATCTTCACAATCACTATTAAGTAAATTAGAATGTAGTTTCCCATTAACAAATAACGGTAAGCTATGGTGTGCTAAAATAGCTGTATGTGTTTTAGGATAATGATAAAATGTGTGATTAAATTTAGATAAATAATCTAAAACCAATTTCCCAGCCAATGTGCCTGAAGAAACTGAAACAGAGTCTTCAGTCCCTATTTGTTTTGAAAATAATTGTTCCGCTTTATCGTAAACTGATAATTTTATGTTTGAATTTCGAGAGCTTCCATAGGAAGTGCCCCACTTTTTTATACTTTGAGTAATTCTATCCTGAAAAACAGGATGTGTTGACATCCCTAAATAAGAAGTGCCTCCAAAATATAAATACGGTTTATCGTTTATAACAATTTCTCTGTCTGGAAATTCGTTAACAATCATCCTGTTTAAATTAGAGAAACTCCTGTTCCGTTTAAGCTACTATATTGCGTTATGCCGTTTTTAAGAGTTATTCCTTTAGCAATATCTTTTGCCAACAATAGCGCACCATCCATATCAACATAATCCAACAATGGTAATAAATGTGCTATTGCTGAAATTCCAACAGATGACTCTGTCATACAGCCCACCATCGTTTTCATGCCCAACTCTCTAGCTTGTATAAGCATTCTTCTTGCTGGAGTTAAGCCTCCACATTTAACTAACTTAACATTAATGCCATGAAAATGATTGTGGCATTTAGCAACATCTTCTTCTATTTGGCAGCTTTCGTCTGCTATAATTGGTAACACAGATTTCTGAAATACTTTTTTGTGTGCATCCCAATCATCTGCTTTTAATGGTTGTTCTAAAAATTCAACACCAAGTCCTTTCAGTGCAACTGCATTATTAATTGTTTCTTCAACGCTCCAACCACAATTAGCATCAATTCTAAAAACAGCATCTGTATGTTTACGAAGCTCTTTTACTATTTTAATGTCTTCTTTTGTGCCCAACTTTATTTTATAAATAGGCCATGGCAACTCTTTCATTTTTGCAACCATTTTTTCAATAGAGGCAATACCAATAGTGTAATTAGTTAAAGGATTGTTTTGGATATCATAATTCCAAAGCTCATATAATTTTTTGTTCTGTTGTCGTGCATATAAATCATTATATGCTAAATCTAAAGCACATAAAGCAAACATGTTATGCTTTAAATATGGATACATTTTGTTCCAAAATTCTTCAGGTGTAATATTTTCTGTTTCTTCAATTAAGGGTTTTAATGCTTTTAAATCTTCAATCATTTTGGGAACTGTAGTCTTATAATATGGGTTTGAAGTGGCTTCCCCAAAGCCAGAAATAGTATTGCTTTCAAGCTTAACTATTAAACTAGATTGTGTATTGTAAGACTCTCTTGAAATGGTAAATGTATGCTTGAGTTTAAGCTTGTATTCTTTTAAAATTAGCTTCATAATTTACCTAATTATTTATTTGTGAAAATGTACTTTAGTGCCAACTTTAGCAAATTGGCGAAACATTTCCATAACGCCACAGTATTTTTCAACTGACAAATTAACGGCTTTATTGATTTTGTTTTCGTTTAAGTTTTTTCCATAAAAATGATAATCAACTGTTACGGTATGGTAGTATTTTGGATGTTCTTCTGTGAGTTCTCCCTGAACAATCATCTTAAGATCGTCCACAACAACTTTCATTTTAACTAATAATGGCAGGACATCTATTCCAGAACATCCTGCAAGTGCTGACAGCATCATAGCTTTTGGCGATAAGCCAAATCGTTTATCAGAACCCTCAACATTTGTATCCATCATAACGGTTTTACCACTAGGATTATCCGATTCAAACTGCATACCACCTTTCCAATGTGTTGTAATTATATCTGCCATATATAAAGATTTTTTCGTTTCTTGTTAGTTCAAAAATACTACTAAAAAATAAAAATATGCCTTTAGTTACACCATTATCTGCCGATCATGATTCAGAAACTAGAGAACTCTCCGAATTCTTTAATGAAACGCTTGGGTTTTGCCCAAATTCTGTACTTACAATGCAACGTCGCCCAGCAATTAGTAAAGCTTTTATTAATTTGAATAAAGCAGTTATGGCTAATGAAGGTCGTGTTACTTCTACTCTTAAACGTATGATTGCCTGGGTTTCTAGTAACGCTACTGGATGCAGATATTGTCAGGCACATGCTATAAGAGCTGCCGAACGTTATGGTGCTGAACAAGAGCAATTAGATAACATTTGGGAATACAAAACACATCCTGCTTTTTCGGAAGCCGAACGTGCTGCTTTAGATTTTTCATTAGCAGCTTCATTAGTACCAAATGTGGTAGATGATAAAATAAAAAACGAATTATACATGTATTGGAACGAAGGCGAAATTGTAGAAATGTTGGGTGTTATCTCACTATTTGGATATTTAAATCGCTGGAACGATTCTATGGGAACAAGCATTGAAAATGGTGCTGTTGAAAGTGCCGAACAGTATTTAGGAAAAACTGGTTGGGAAAAGGGAAAACATGTTTAGAGTGTTAAATTTTTAGAACGATTCGCTTTTAGAAAATTAGACTTAAACTTTACCCCCAACTGGCGCGCTTTTAAAAAGCGCAACTAACCTTTCCTTTTGGTAATAAGGTTTACATTATTAATAAATATCCTTTACAATTATTCTAAACACTAATACAGAAAGCCAAATAAATAAAGAGGTATAATATTTAAGCTTCCTACCTCCATATCGTCTCTTACTACAAAACTATTATTAATATCCTTAATTTGTTTTGTTGATTTCCCTTTGCCTCCTATTTCAAAGGTGTATTTTCTGTCAATAATAAAATCTCCTTTTTCAGCTAAATGAATATCATGTAGGTTTTTCATTTGATTGGCAAAAAAAGTTTCACGTAAAGTTCCTACCTCTGTATTTTGTTTCCCTAAAACATATACTAAATTTGAATTGTTAAGATATAGTTTTTCAGGCTTGGTCAATGCGCCTATACCTTTTGTTGGCTTAAACAGTTCCATAACTAAATCGGCTCTATTAAGTAGTTTTATTGCGTTTAATAAAAACCCTCTTGACATTCCTAAACGTTCACTAAGTTTTGATATATTAGGAGTGAAAGGTGCGCTTTGCGCAATGGCTACCAATAGCTTTTTTATTTTTCTGCTATCTTCATAAGCCATATTCTCAACAGCATTTAAATCTACCTCCAGAATTAAATTTATGGTTTGGATTAATTTTTGGAAATAACTGGTTTTGTTTTCTAAAAAATAAGGGTATGCACCATAGTTTAAATAATTTTCAAAATCTTTTATAGGTGTTCCAGTTGCTGCTACTATTTGTCTGGCAATGTCTTTATGATTGTTTAATAAATCTGCTAACTTCCACTTTGGTAATTCTAATCCTTTATCAAAAAAGAGAAATTCCCTAAATGATAATTCTTTTAAGTGATAAGATACTGCTCTTCTACTTAAATCCGATTCTCCCTTATATATCTCTAAAATAGATGATGAAGTAAAAATGGTATTTAAATTTGGAAACTGATCATAGATTAATTTTAACTCTCGTGACCACTGTGGATATTTATGAACTTCGTCTAAAAACAAATGAGTTCCTCCTCGTAGTACAAATTCTTTTGCTAATGAAACAAGCGTGTTCTCTAAAAAATACAGATTATCTAAAGAAACATATAGCGGTTCTGCCTCTTTAGGCAGCTTAAATTTTATACGCTGAAGCAATAAAGTGGTTTTCCCTGTGCCTCTTGCTCCTTTTATGCCTATTAATCTATTCGACCAATCAATTTGAGTTAATAAATAACGTTCTTTCCGAGAAAGATTTGCCAATAACTGTTCTTGAAGTGTTAACAATTCATCCATTTCGTTCTTTATAAAGAACAAAAATACGAAATATTGTTTATAATAAAAAACGATTTTTAAATTTATTGCTTTTCGTTATGAACAGTTTAGCTGTAAAAAACATTCACTTATTCCCACCAACAACAATCACAATCTCGCCTTTTGGTAGTTTTTTCGTATAATACTCTAAAACCTCTTTTGCTGTGCCACGAATAGTTTCTTCATAGAGTTTTGTAAGTTCTCTGGATACTGATATTTGTCTATCTTCACCAAAATACTCACAAAAATGAGTGAGCGTTTTAATGAGTTTATGCGGAGATTCGTAAAAAATCATGGTTCGAGTTTCTTCTGCTAATAATTTAAGTCTTGTCTGGCGGCCTTTTTTTACAGGCAAAAACCCTTCAAACACAAATTTATCGTTTGGCAATCCACTATTTACCAAAGCGGGCACAAAAGCGGTTGCGCCAGGAAGACAATCAACTTCAATATTGTTTTCTATACAAGCACGTGTTAGTAAAAATCCAGGATCGGAAATAGCTGGAGTTCCTGCATCACTTATTAATGCAATGGTTTCTCCATTTTGTAATCGCTGAATTAAGCCTGCAACTATTTTGTGTTCATTATGCATATGATGGCTTTGCATATGCGTATTGATTTCATAATGCTTCAATAGTTTTCCTGAAGTGCGCGTATCTTCGGCAAGAATAAAATCAACCTCTTTTAAAACCTCCAGAGCTCTTAAAGTAATATCTTTTAAATTCCCTATTGGTGTTGGAACGATGTAGAGTTTGCTCATAATATTTCCCTTGAAAACGGGAATCTATTTAATTAAACTTGGCTTCAATGATTTCCAAAAAGCGTTCTTCAAATTCTTCTTTCCCTTCCCAATGGTTATAATCTGGTTTAATTATATCATGAATTAAAATTTTAACTTCATCAATTGTTTCAAAGGTATTAATTTGGGATAACACACGTTTATAATCTTCATTTTTACCGTTAAAAAGATGCTTTATAAAAGCCAACTTATCATTTAGACCTATAACCAACCCTTTTACTTTTAATTTATCGTTAAGCGATTTTTTATTGTCTTCTGCGCTGTTGTTTTTTGTTTTAGTAACACGTTCAAAAACAGGAATTTCTCTAAAATCGGCCGTGAGTTCTTCAAAGTCGTTTCTTTTATGTTGTGCTTTAGATGTTGATGTCTCAAAAATATCGTCAACCTGTTGCGACTCTAAAGGCATTTGCGCAACCATGTCCTTTATTTTTTCTATAGCAGGCTCCATAATATCATCATCTTCAATCTCATCTAGATGAATATATGTTTTATCTTCAACTTCAATAGTATCGCTCACTTTATTGTTAAATGCTTCATCAAGCATCCCAAAGAATGATGAATCACTCCCAATTACAGGAATATCTTCATCAAAATTCTCGTGTGCAAACTTTAAGGTTGTTAATTTTTCATATAAAGCGGCAACTTCAGTATGCATTTTAATAACATCTTCTTTTCCTTTAAGTTTAAGAATCCTATGTGCAATGCTAATTAATTCTGATTCTAACTTCTTCTTCATAATTTTTTAAATTTAAACCGATTTAGGTTTTTGTTTTTTATAAATTTACGTCACCTTTATATAAACGAAAATGAGCTTTGTTTTAGTGTTAAAATTACAAAATGTTTCTTGAAAATACAGTAAATCAGAAAGAACAATTTGGTTGGATTGAAGTTATTTGCGGTTCGATGTTCTCTGGTAAAACAGAAGAATTGATACGCAGACTCAAGCGTGCACAATTTGCAAGACAAAAAGTAGAGATATTTAAACCTGCTATTGATGTGCGTTTTGACGATGATAAAGTTGTGTCTCATGATGCCAATGAAATTCGGTCAACTCCAGTTCCTGCTGCTGCTAATATTCCTATTTTAGCAGATGGTTGTGATGTTGTAGGTATTGATGAAGCACAATTTTTTGATGACGAGATTGTTCATGTTTGTAATGATTTAGCAAATAAAGGAATAAGAGTTATTGTGGCTGGTCTCGACATGGATTTTAAGGGAAATCCCTTTGGGCCAATGCCTTCTTTAATGGCAACTGCAGAGTATGTAACTAAAGTGCATGCTGTTTGCACAAGAACCGGAAATCTTGCACAGTATAGTTACAGAAAAGCTAGAAGTACTGAACTTGTGCTGCTAGGCGAGGTTGACGAATACGAGCCTTTAAGTAGAGCTGCCTTTTTTAAAGCTATGTTGAGGGACAAAGTGCGTAACATAAAAGTTAACGACGCAATAGAAGTTCCTACTAAAGTTAATGGTACAAATGCCTAAAGCACACCAAACCATACTTGAAATAAATCTAAAAGCCCTTAAACACAATTTCGAGCACATAAAATCCAGAATCAATAAAGATACCAAGTTCATGGCTGTAGTTAAGGCTTTTGGCTACGGAAGTGATGCGTCTATAATTGCAAAATATCTCCAGAAACTTGATGTTGATTATTTTGCTGTTGCATATACAAGTGAAGGTGTTGCGTTACGAAATTCAGGAATTACAAAGCCTATTTTAATATTGCATCCTCAGCCCATAAATTTTGTTACCATAATACAACATTGCCTTGAGCCAAGTTTATACAATGCTAAAGTTTTAAATGAATTTATTAAAATCTCTTCTAAAGAAAATCAAACCAATTATCCTGTTCATATTAAATTTAATACAGGATTAAACAGGCTTGGTTTTTGGGAAAATGACGTAGAATATATTGTTACGAAATTATCTGAAACGTCTTCAATAAAAGTAAAATCAATATTTTCGCATTTGGCAGCAAGTGAAGATTTAAATGAAAAAGAATTCACTTTAAACCAAATTGAGTCTTTCAAAAATATTACTGAAAATTTCGTTAAGAGAATCAGTTACAAACCTATGCTTCATATATGTAATACTTCTGGCGTTTTAAACCATCCCGAAGCTCATTTTGATATGGTACGATGTGGCATTGGGTTGTACGGCTTTGGAAATTCAGAAAAAGAAAATCAAAACTTTAAACCCATAGCAACATTAAAATCTGTGATTTCACAAATCCATATCATAGAAGAAGGCGAAACAGTAGGTTATAACAGAGCTTATAAAAGTAGCTCATCCCAAAAAACAGCAACAATCCCAATTGGTCATGCTGATGGAATTGGAAGGCAATATGGAAACGGCAAAGGATTTGTAACCATAAAAGGGAAACAAGCTCCAATTGTTGGAAATGTTTGTATGGATATGATTATGGTTAACATTACTAATATGGATTGTAGTGAAGGCGACGAAGTTGTAATCTTTGGAGAGCACTCAACTGCTGAAAACTTGGCGACAACTGTTAACTCAATTTCTTACGAAATAATTACAGCTATTTCTCAACGCGTTAAACGTGTGATCTTAAATTAATTTTTTAGTTTTATTTAACATTTGTGTTTTTTAACTATATTAGTAGCTCACTAACTTTAATATTTATATTATGCTAAAAGAATTCAAGGAATTTGCAATGAAGGGCAACTTGGTTGATATTGCTGTTGCTTTTGTTATGGGTGCCGCTTTTAATAAAGTTGTTGCATCGTTTACAGGTGGAATTATATCGCCTTTAATTGGATTAATTTTTAACACAGATTTTAAAGATTTAAAATATGTAGTTAATGAAGGTGTTGCAGATGAAGCTGGTAATGTAGCTGGAGAAGTAGCAATACTTTATGGTGATTTTGCGACAAATCTAATTGACTTTATTATTGTTGCTTTTGTAATGTTTATGGTTATAAAAGGCATTAACAAAATGAAGAAAAAAGAAGAAGAAGCTCCAGCAGCTCCAGCAGGACCAACAGATAATGATTTACTTTCTGAAATTAGAGATTTATTAAAGAAATAAATTGATGATTTAAATTGAAATAGAAATATTTTAATTATTCTTAATAAAGACCTCTTTTTATTATAAAAGAGGTCTTTTTAATATGTTATTTTTATCAAAAATGAAGTGATAAATTTCCCAGAAGCTATAATTTTGTAAATTAATTTTTAAATAAAAGCGAGTAGATGAAAGTAGCAGTCGTTGGTGCCACTGGTATGGTTGGTGAGGTTATGCTAAAAGTTCTTGCAGAACGAAATTTTCCGGTAACCGAATTAATTCCTGTTGCCTCCGAAAAAAGCATAGGCAAAGAAATTAATTTTAAAAATAAGACTTATAAGGTTGTTGGGCTAAAGGATGCGGTTTTAATGAAGCCTGATATCGCTTTGTTTTCTGCTGGAGGAAATACTTCTTTAGAATGGGCTCCAAAATTTGCTGAAGTTAGTACAACTGTTATTGATAATTCTTCAGTCTGGAGAATGGATCCAGATAAAAAATTAATTGTTCCTGAAATTAATGCAGATCAACTTACTAAAAAGGATAAAATTATTGCAAATCCCAATTGCTCTACCATACAAATGGTAATGGTTTTAGCGCCACTTCATAATAAATATAAAATTAAACGTATTGTAGTTTCTACCTATCAATCTATTTCTGGCACAGGAACAAAAGCTGTTAAACAGTTGAAAAACGAACTCGCAGGAATAAAAGGGGAAATGGCATATCCTTATCCAATACACAAAAATGCGTTGCCGCATTGCGATGTGTTTGAGGATAATGGTTATACTAAAGAAGAAATGAAATTGGTGCGTGAAACACAAAAAATTCTCGATGATAAAACCATTGCTGTTACTGCTACTGCTGTAAGGATTCCAACTTCTGGAGGTCATAGCGAATCTGTTAACGTAGAATTTGAAAATAATTTTGAGATTAATGATATTAGAGCATTACTAAACAAAACTGATGGAGTAACTGTACAAGATAATCCAGATATAAATGTTTATCCAATGCCTATTTATGCTCATGGAAAAGATGACGTTTTTGTAGGCAGAATACGAAGAGATGAATCTCAGCCAAATTCCTTAAATCTTTGGATTGTAAGCGACAATCTTAGAAAAGGCGCGGCAACAAATACAGTTCAAATTGCTGAGTATTTAGTTAATAATTCGTTAGTTTAGTTCTTATAATAAACGTGATGTTTTAATATATCGAATATTTCTTTCTTCTAAATACTTCATAAAGTAATTAAAACAAACTTCATGTTTACCAACTAATTCTGGTGGAAATACGCCTTTTTCAGTAAAGAGTCCCTCTAAAAACAAATTAGCTGCAGCAGTTGCAGTATAGCCAGTTGTTCTAGCCATAGATGATGTTTCTGTCTCTTTACAATATTCGTCGTGTAAATGATAAACCACTTCCTCAATTTGACCTTTAGAATCTTCTCCTTTTACTGTAACTCGCATCACTGTTAACTCTTCTTCTATCTCTCCAAGTTTCCATTCGTTAAAAAGAATTTTGCTGGTAAACTCTAAAGGAGAAATTGAATTATCATTAACTTCAATTTTTTCTTCACTAAAAAATCCGCTTTCTTTTAAAACTTTAACGTACTTGACATGTCCTGGATAACGCAATGTTTTTTCTTTCATGTTCGGAATATGAGGCATGGTATATATAATAGATCTTAATCCATCAGAATTGAAAGACTCCAATGTGCCTACTTTATCAAACTCTACATATTCACAATCTGTTAATGGTTCTCTCACAACCTCTTTGCCATGTTCTACATATCTTGCTGGTCGTGTATACTCTTCTATAACATCGATTGGAGAAAAAGGCGCTTTATAATTAAATGGCCATTTTTTTATTTTCGGCAAACCTCCAACCAAACATTCAAAATCGGTTAGTTTCATTATTTCGTTGTAGCGACCTAAAATAACATTATCCATTCCTGGCGCTACACCACAATCTACAATTGCTGTAACATTTTTTTCTTTAGCTAAAGCATCTAATTCTAAAGCGTTTTCAGGAAAAAATGAAATGTCAATTACATTCATTTTAGTTTCAATAATCGCTTTTAAGGTTTCAAAACCTAAAAATCCTGGAACAGCACAAATAACCAAATCGTATTTCTTAATAGAGTTTTGCAAATGCACTTTGTTTGTAACATCTAATTGCTGAACAATCAAATTTTTACACTTTTGCTTTACTTTGTCCAAGACATTTTGATGAAGATCGGTTAAAGTTACTTTGTGCTTTTTAGATAGATCTATTGCCATAACGCTACCTATCATACCTGCGCCTAATACAATGATATTATTCATTTTGAAAAATTTAAATTAGTAAGAAAGTTTGAATTGAAGAATAATTAAAATGAAGTAATAGTTACAATCCTGGTATCAAAACCCAAGGCATTTGGTTAATACTGATTATTCTACTTTCTAACATATTGTAAAAGTATTGATTATTTAATGAAAATCTATTTTTACTAAACCAATACTTGTGTTAAGGATAGTAGTGTATCCTTTTTTATTCAAAATAAAATTGATGATATTCTGAAACAAGTTCAGAATAAAAAAGATATAATGTATAGCCTGACTTTTGCTTAACAAGCAAAAGGAACACCATAAAAAAACTCCGAAAAAATCGGAGTTCTTATTTATTTTATTCGTCTTGTTGTTCTTCCATTACGAAATCTTCCATAAACTTGGTCGTATAATTTCCAGCTACATAATCTGGATGATTCATTAACTGCCTATGAAAAGGAATAGTTGTTTTTATGCCTTCAATTACAAACTCATCCAGAGCGCGTCTCATTTTACTAATTGCTTCTTCGCGAGTTTGTGCTGTGGTAATTAATTTTGCAATCATAGAATCGTAATGAGGCGGAATAACATAACCTGCATACACGTGTGTATCTAACCTAACTCCGTGTCCACCTGGAGCATGTAGAGTTGTTATTTTTCCAGGAGAAGGTCTAAAGTCGTTATAAGGATCTTCGGCATTAATTCTACATTCTATGGAATGCATTTTTGGTATATAATTTTTACCTACTATTGGCACACCAGCAGCAACTTTTATTTGTTCGAAAATCAAATCGAAATCTACAACTTGTTCAGTAATTGGGTGTTCTACTTGAATACGTGTATTCATTTCCATGAAGTAGAATTTTCTGTTTTTATCTACCAAAAATTCTACTGTACCAACGCCTTCATACTTTATATATTCGGCTGCTTTTATCGCAGCTTTGCCCATTTTATTACGAAGTGAGCTCGTCATAAAAGGAGAAGGTGTTTCTTCGGTTAGCTTTTGATGACGACGTTGAACTGAACAATCTCTTTCTGATAAATGACAAGCTTTCCCTCTTGAGTCTCCTACAATTTGAATTTCGATATGTCTTGGTTCTTCTATGAGTTTTTCAATATACATATCATCGTTTCCAAATGCGGCTTTAGATTCTTGTCTTGCAGAATCCCAAGCATCTTTTAAATCTTCTGGTTTCCAAACAGCTCGCATTCCTTTTCCTCCTCCACCTGCAGTAGCTTTAAGCATCACAGGGTATCCTGTTTCTTTAGCTATTTTTTTACAATCTTCAAAATTTTCTATAATACCATCACTTCCAGGAACACATGGTACTCCTGCTGCTTTCATTGTTTCTTTTGCAGCAGCTTTGTCTCCCATTTTGTCTATCATTTCTGGTGAAGCACCTATAAATTTAATATTATGCTCTTCGCAAATTTTTGAAAACCTTGCGCTTTCAGATAAAAATCCATATCCAGGATGTATTGCATCTGCATTAGTAATTTCGGCAGCAGCAATAATATTTGACATTTTTAAATAAGATTCGCTACTTGGAGGTGGTCCAATGCAAACCGCTTCATCGGCAAACTTAACATGAAGGCTTTCGGCATCAGCAGTAGAATAGACTGCAACCGTTTTAATTCCTATTTCTTTACAAGTTCTAATAACACGAAGCGCTATTTCTCCTCGATTGGCTATAAGTATTTTTTTAAACATAACTATATATCTTAAAAATTTCAAATTCCAAGTTCCAAACTCCAAATAATGGATTTTAAGATTTGTGTATTGGAATTTTTAAACTGTTATGATGGATCTACTAAAAATAATGGTTGATCAAATTCTACAGGCGATGAGTCATCGACTAAAACCTTTACGATCTTCCCAGAAACTTCTGATTCTATTTCGTTGAACAGTTTCATAGCTTCAATAACGCAAAGGACGTCTCCTTCTGCAATAGTTTGTCCAACTTCTATAAATACTGGCTTTTCTGGTGCTGGTTTTCTATAAAAAGTTCCTATTATTGGTGATTTTATAGTTATATATTTTGAATCATCATCTATTGGTGTTTTGGCTTCAACGCTCGCCTGCTGTAAAGGTGTGATAACTGATTGTGTTTCGGGAATCGTTGCTTGTGGTATTTGCGCAGCAACAGGAACTTGTTGTGCTATTGTTTTTCCAGAATCTCCAGTTCTAATGGTAATTTTAATATCTTCCATTTCTAATTTAACTTCACTTGCGCCTGACTTGGCCACAAATTTAATTAAGTTTTGAATTTCTTTTAATTCCATAATTTATTGATTTAGTTTCGTTAGATGTTTTAAGAGTTATAAGCCCATTTTAAATAAATTGAACCCCAAGTAAATCCCCCTCCAAAAGCTGTCATTATTACATTATCTCCTTTTTTTAACTGCTTTTCATAATCGTTTAATAGTAAGGGTATTGTTGCTGATGTGGTATTGCCATACTTTTCAATATTCATCATAACCTTGTTTAGAGGCAAATCCATTCTGTTTGCTGTTGCGTTAATTATTCGTTTATTGGCTTGGTGTGCCGTAAGCCAATCTATGTCATTAATAGTTAAATTATTTCTTTGTAATATTTTTTCACAAACGTTTGCCATGTTTGATACTGCCCATTTAAAAACAGTTTTCCCATCTTGATAAACAAAGTGTTTTTTGTCTTTTATGGTTTGTTCAGTAGCTGGTTCTATCGATCCTCCTGCTGGAACCTGTAAAAATTCTCTTCCTATGCCATCGCTCCTTAAATATTCGTCTTGTACTCCTAATCCTTCTTTGTTAGCCTCTAGTAAAACTGCTCCTGCTCCATCACCAAAAATAATACATGTTGCTCTATCTGTATAATCAATCATTGAAGAATTCATGTCTGCTCCTATTACGAGTATTTTTTTATGTTTCCCAGATTCAATAAAACTTGATGCTGTAGATATCGCATACAAAAAACTTGAGCACGCAGCAACAAGGTCATAACCAAAAGCGTTTGTTGCGCCTATTTGCGTTGCAACATAAACAGAAGTAGCTGCTGCTTGCATATCTGGCGTTGCGGTTGCAACAATTACAAGTCCAATGTCCTTAGGATCAATGTCGATTTTATTGAATAAATCTTTGGCTGCGTTAATTGCCAAAAACGATGTGCCTTTGTTTTTTTCTTTTAGAATTCTACGTTCTTTAATTCCTGTTCTTGAGGTTATCCATTCATCATTAGTATCAACCATTGTTTCCAATATCTGATTTGTTAACACATAATCTGGCACATATTTTCCTACAGCTGTAATTGCTGCTGAGATTTCACTCATAAATCTTGGTTTGGTTTTTACAAAAAATGGTCAAAATTGACTAAAAATCATCAAAAACTATACAAAAATACCATATTTTGTTCAAATATTGGGTAAAATAGGTTGTTTTTGACTTCTATGAAAATTTTTTATAAAAAAAACGCTCACATGTGAGCGTTTTAATATATGCGTGCATAATACTTATGCTAAATTTTCTTCTTTTTCTGAATTGTCAATCAACACTTGACCTCTATAATAAAGCTTCCCTTCGTGCCAATGTGCTCTATGGTATAGGTGTGCTTCTCCTGTAGTTGGACACGTAGCAATTTGAGGTACAGTTGCTTTGTAATGTGTTCTTCTTTTGTCTCTTCTCGTTTTCGAGATTTTTCTTTTAGGATGTGCCATTTTTTATATTATTTATCCGTTAATAGTTTCTTTAATGTATTCCAGCGAGGATCATTTTTTTTCTTTTCTTTTTTATCCTCTAAGCCTTTTGGGCTTAACTCTTCTAATTTATCGAGTATTTCTGAATTTAATGTTCCATCATTTATGCCTGGATGGATTCTTCTAGTTGGCATCGAAAGCACAATTAATTCGTAAATGTATTGTGCAATATTTATTTCATATTCTGAATGAGAAATTATTAATACTTCTTCATTTTCATCATCAAAATCATCTCCAAAATTAACCACTAAATCAAAGCAATTCTCAATGTCTTGATCATAAGGCTCGTTGGTTAAATCACAAAAAACATTAATCAATCCTTTCGCATTGAAAGTCAATTCTAAAAATGATGCTTTTTTATTTAAAACAACGCTAATGTTTACGCTTACATCATTAAACTCTTCATATTCAAAATACTCAAAGAACTTTTCATCAATCTTATACTCAAAACAATGCTCTCCTATTTTTAATCCTACAAAAGGAATTATAAACTCTTTCAATGGCTTCATCATCACTTTTATTTCGAGCGTGCAAATATATGAAATTTTATTTACGTTGTTGAGGTTATAAACATTTTTTCGTTTATATCTTTTTTGATTGTTTTATTAATGGATTTGTACTCCATTGTTTATGCATTCTCCTGTTTTTAAAGATTTTAATTCCTGTAAATAACGCTTCTTTAAAAGAGTTAATATCTGCCACTCCCTTGCCTGCGATTTCATAAGCAGTTCCGTGGTCTGGAGAGGTTCTAATTCTATTTAATCCAGCGGTAAAATTTACACCTTGTCCAAAAGACAATGTCTTAAAAGGGATTAATCCTTGGTCGTGATATGCTGCTACAACAGCATCAAACTGTTTGTAATTATTTGACCCAAAAAAACTATCGGCTGAATATGGTCCAAAAACCAATTTACCTTGTTCTCTGATTTTTATTAATGCTGGTTTTAAAATAGTGTCATCCTCTTTTCCAATTACTCCGTTATCTCCAGTATGAGGATTAATTCCTAAAACTGCAATTTTAGGTTTTTGAATCCCAAAATCTTTTATTAACGTATTATAAATGGTGTCAATTTTAGATTCAATAAGCTCCTCTGTTATACTCGATGTAATGTCTTTAACTGGAACGTGATCGGTAAGTAACCCAACTTTTAAGGTTTCGGTAACCATAAACATTAAACTATTGCCTTCTAATTCTTGGTTTAAATAGTCTGTATGACCTGGAAAGTTAAATTTTTCTGACTGTATATTGTGCTTATTAATTGGTGCTGTAATTAATATATCAATTTTAGAATTTTTTAAAGCTTTGGTTGCAGCTACAAAAGATTTTATTGCATATTCCCCAATTTTAAAGTCTTCTGTTCCAAATTCGATTTTTACGTCTTCATTCCATACATTCACAATGTTTACCTTCCCTTGTTGTGCTTGCTCGACTTTATTTATACTATTAAAATTAATATTGCTTTTAAAATGTTTTTTTAAAAAAGAAAAGGTTTTAATTGAAGCAAAAATTATTGGAGTGCAAAAATCTAGAATTCTATGATCTTCAAAAAGTTTAAGTATTATTTCCCCTCCAATACCGTTAAGATCTCCTGTAGAAATACCGACTTTTATTTTTTCTTCTTGACTCATTAAAAAATGATGTGTTTTGTTCGTAATTTTGATGATACAAATTTAATCAAATAAACAGACAATATTATGTTCACTGGAATAATTGAAGATCTAGGCACTGTAACTAATCTAAAACACGATTTAGATAATCTTCACATTACTTTAAAAAGTAAAATAACTTCTGAATTAAAAATAGATCAAAGCGTATCTCATAATGGAGTTTGTTTAACAGTAATAAATATTAAGGATGACGAATATACGGTAACGGCAATAAAAGAAACGTTAACTAAATCAAATCTTAGTGGTCTCAAAATAAATGATACTATAAATTTAGAAAGAGCTTTAAAGCTTGGAGACAGGCTTGATGGGCATATCGTACAAGGTCATGTTGATCAAACTGCTGTTTGTATAGATATTAATACAGAAAAAGGAAGTTGGTTTTATACCTTTAAGTATAATCCAAACACAGGAAATCTAACTATTGAAAAAGGCTCAGTAACAATAAATGGTGTTAGTTTAACGGTTGTTGATTCTAAAGTTGAAACTTTTAGTGTGGCAATTATACCTTATACATACGAGCACACTAACTTTAAAAGCTTTAAAGTTGGGTCGATTGTAAATATAGAGTTTGATGTTATTGGAAAGTACGTGTCTAAATTACAAGGGTTGAAATTTTAGAAACTTTCTATTTTAAAAGCTGAAGCCTTTTTTTAATCCCATACAAAATACCAATTGCGAAAACAAAAAGTACTGCTCCGTCAACAGGCAGACCAGGTGGTGGTGGTGGTGCTGGCGGCGGCGGCATGTCTTGAGCTGCACATACAAAACTTATTAAAACAAATAAGATTGAGGCAAATTTTCTTTTGTTTTGTACCATATATTTTGCGTAAATGTATTAAAAAAAGCGAATTATCAAAAATTAAAACGTTAAAAAGCTCTTTTAAAAGCAAAAATCATCGACGAAATGCATTTAAATTGAATTATATGTAGAGGGATGTGGTCCCACATGGGCTCGAACCATGGACCCCCTGATTATGAGTCAGGTGCTCTAACCAGCTGAGCTATGGGACCTAATTTGAGTGCAATATTAACATTTATTTTAAAACTCCACAAGAAAATTATTCTTTATTAGCAATCTCTTGACAGAGCTCTATAAGTACTCCATTTGTAGATTTTGGATGCAAAAACACGACTAGTTTATTGTCTGCTCCAATTTTTGGTTTTTCGTTCAACACAACAAACCCTTCCTCTTTTAATCTGGAAATTTCTGCTTCAATATCATTAACTTTAAAAGCGATATGATGAATACCCTCACCTCTTTTATTAATAAATTTTGCGATTGGACTATCTCCATTTGTGGCTTCTAATAGTTCTATTTTATTTGCTCCTACTTTAAAAAATGAAGTTTTCACTCCCTCGCTAACAACCTCTTCTATTTTATAGTGTGGTTTTCCGAAAAGTTTCTCAAACAATTCATTTGACTTTTTAATATCCTTTACAGCAATGCCTATATGTTCTATTTTATTAATCATACCGTAAATTTAACTTAAAACCCTAATGTTTTAAAGCATTAAAGAAGGAAATATCTTATTTTTGCATTATGGAAAATAACAGACAGAAAAAAATTGCTTCAGTATTACAGCTCGACTTAGTGGATGTATTACAAAGTGCTGCAACTCAAGGAGGATTGCGCGGGATAATTATTTCGGTTACAAAAGTAAATGTTACTGTGGATTTGTCTATTGCTAAAGTGTATTTAAGTATTTTTCCTGTAAATAAGGGTAAAGAATTATTAGAAGGAATAAAATCTAATTCCTCTTTAATTAAACATGAATTAGCACAAAGAACCAGACACCAATTAAGACGTATGCCTCATCTGTCTTTTTTTCTTGATGATTCTTTAGAATATATCGACCAAATTAATCGCTCCTTAAAGGGTTTAGACAATCCCATTGATGATCCAGACTTACTTGACAGGAAGAAAAAGTCATAATTGAGTTTTTAAACTGTTAGTTTTTACTATTTTTTCATAATATTATAGATTATGAATGTTTCACTATACATAGCCAAACGTTATTTGTTTTCTAAAAGCAGTAACAATGCCATAAATTTTATTACAATAATTGCTGCTATTGGAGTAATTATTGGCTCAGCCTCATTATTTATTGTGTTATCTGGTTTTGCAGGATTAAAAGATTTTAGTTTACAGTTTTCCTCAATAGTCGATCCAGATTTAAAGATATTGTCGGCAAAAGGCAAATCGTTTAAAATAACACAAGAAGAACTAACACAACTTGACGCTCTAGAAGGAATTGCTTTATATTCAAAAGTTATCGAAGAGCGCGTTATTCTAAATTTTGACAACAAACATATAATTGCCAATCTAAAAGGGGTTGATGAAAATTATCCTAAATCAACCATTGATTCTATTCTTGTTCAGGGACATTGGTTTGAGCCGAATACCGACCAAATAGTGGCTGGCTGGGGCATTTCTAATAATTTATCTTTTGGTGTTTTTGATTTTGCTAAAACCATAAGGATTTCTGTCCCAAAGCCAGGAAAGGGGCAAATATCTTCTATTAAAGGTATTTTTAATTCTGTTAATGCAACCAATTCTGGCGTATTTCAAATAAACGAAGAATTAGATAATATGTACGTGTTTGCAAATTTTGATACAGCTCAATATTTATTAGGCTATAAAAAAAATCAAATTAGCGCAATTGAACTTCAGTTAACAAACCCAGAGGATATATTAATTATTAAACAACAACTGCTTAATGTCTTTGGAAATAAAATCGTTGTTAAAAACAGAATGCAACTCAATGATGCGTTATATAAAATGTTGAATACAGAATATCTTGCTGTTTATTTGATTTTTACTCTTGTTTTAATTATTGCCCTTTTTAATGTTATTGGCTCAATAGTAATGATGATACTTGATAAAAAGAAAAACCTAAATACTTTATTTAATCTTGGCGCGACGATAAAAGATATTCGATATATTTTCTTTTTACAAGGAAGCCTAATGACCCTAATTGGCGGTAGTATTGGACTGCTTTTAGGTTTTATTCTAATTTGGTTTCAAAAAATGTTCTCTCTGGTTATGATTACTTCATCTCTTCCATATCCAGTTACCATAAAACCAGTAAATTTTGTAATTGTTTTTGCTACAATTTCAATTCTAGGCATTTTAGCATCAAAAATTGCATCTGCCAGAATTTCCAAACAATTAATTACAGCATTCTAAACGAATTGGTGATTGGGAAATTTATCTAAAACTGTATCTAAAACTTCGAAAACATCTTTAGCATCATCACTAGTTACCATTTTCATTCTATATTCTTTAAAGTGTGGAATGCCTCTAAAATAATTGGTATAATGTCTTCTTGTTTCAAAAACTCCCAGTTTTTCTCCTTTCCAATCAATTGCCATTTGTAAATGACGTTTTGCTGCACCAACACGTTCCTGCATTGTTATAGGCGCTAACTGCTTTCCTGTTTTAAAAAAGTGCTTTACCTGTTTAAAAAACCAAGGATTTCCTATACTTGCTCGCCCAATCATTGCGCCATCTAGTCCATATTTATCGCGCATCTCCATAGCTTTTTCTGGTGTATCAACATCGCCATTTCCAAACACAGGAATGTGCATTCTTGGGTTGTTTTTAACTTGAGAAATTGGTTTCCAGTCAGCAACTCCTTTATACATTTGTGCTCGTGTACGACCATGAATGGAGATTGCCTTACAGCCAACATCTTGAAGCCTTTCGGCTACTTCAACAATTTTTATTGAATTGTGATCCCAGCCTAATCGTGTTTTAACAGTTATTGGTAAATGTGTGCGTTTTACCATTGCCTCTGTAAGCGAGACCATTAAATCTATATCTTTTAAAATACCTGCTCCTGCTCCTTTTGAAACTACTTTTTTTACTGGGCAGCCAAAATTAATATCTATAATATCTGGATTCGATTTCTCCACAATCTCAACCGATTGTAGCATACTATCTAAGTTTGCGCCAAATATTTGAATGCCAACTGGACGTTCTTTTTCATAAATGTCCAGCTTCATTGTGCTTTTAACGGCATCTCTTATTAAGCCTTCGCTAGAAATAAATTCGGTGTAAACAACATCTGCACCTTGTTCTTTGCACAGTGCTCGAAAAGGAGGGTCGCTAACATCTTCCATTGGCGCTAATAACAATGGAAAGTCTGGTAATTCTATGTTATCAATTTTAACCAAATCTTGAATTTTTCTATAAAATTACATCTTTTAATTATAGGCAAGACCTCACAGGTTTTAAAACCTGTGAGGTCTAATCAATCTTTTTTATCAATTCTTTAAAACGTTACCTCAACCTCAATTGTTTCTCCGTTTCTAACAATTTTTGCTGTAGTTGTATTTCCTTTTTCAAATTTAGATAAGGCTGTCATGTAGCCCATCATATCGTTTATTTCTATTTCTCCTAATTGAATTACAATATCTCCTTTTTGTATGCCTGCTTTATGTGCTGGTTTATCATCAGTAACTCCATCTATTCTCATTCCTTTTCCATCAAACATATAATCTGGCACAACACCAAGTGTTACTTTAAAACGCGGTGTGTTCTCGCTTTCGTTTTTGGTTTTTCTGAATTCTAATTTGCCATTATCATCAAGATCTGTAATAATATCAAAAATAAATGCTGAAATAGCTTCCATGCCTTCATAATTCAATAAATTAGAATCATCGCTTGGTTTATGGTAGTCCTCGTGCTGACCTGTAAAAAAGTGTAAAACAGGAATGTCGTTTAAATAAAACGAAGTATGGTCTGAAGGTCCAACGCCTGATTCCTTTTCAATAAGTTTAAACTTATTATTACTCGCATTAATTACTTGTTTAAAAACAGGTGTCGTTCCAACACCGTAAACAGCTAAAGTACTATCCTTTTTTAAACGACCAATCATGTCCATGTTTAGCATATAATTAACCGAATCTAACTCTATGGTTGCATTCTTAACAAAATAGTTTGAGCCCAACAATCCCATTTCTTCACCAGAAAAAGCCATAAACAAATAGTTATTGTTTGTATTTGTGTTTTTAAGTTTACTTGCTAAATTTAGCATTACTGCAACTCCACTTGCGTTATCGTCTGCACCATTGTGTATAGCTTTATCTTCTTCTCTATGTAAAGAGCCTTCGGATCCAAAACCTAAATGATCGTAATGAGCACCAATTATTATGGTTTGATCTGCATTATTATTTATATAGCCTAAAACATTTGTTCCAGTTATGGTGCTGTCGGAATTCGCTGTACTATATTTTACTTCTTGGTGAGGGTCTGTTTTTGGCTTAAATGTAAATTCTTGGAAATACGCATTAGTTCCTTTAGGGCTTAGCTCTAAGCTTTTAAAACGTTCTGCAATATAATTTGCGGCTGCTTTTTCACCTTCTGTTCCAGTTTCTCTTCCTTCTAATTTATCATCTGATAAAAAAATTACATCTTCTTGAATTTTATTTTCTGGTGTATATTCTTGTTTACATGCCAAAAAAGACATAAAAAAAAGTATAATAAATAATTGTTTCATAATATAAATATTTAGTTTTGCTAAAATTACTAATTATTACCCTTATGAAGTATATATATGCGCTTTTATTTGTCTCTGTTTTATTTTCTTGCAAGAAAAACACAACTGTAAATATTAAAGAAAAAGATACTGTTGAAACTGTTAAAAATCCTTTGATATATCCTGAAGAAATACACTTTAAATCTTTGCGTCAAGTAACTTTTGGTGGTGATAATGCTGAAGCGTATTGGAGTTTTGACGATAAACAAATAATATTTCAATCAAACAATAAAAACTGGAATGTGTCTTGTGACCAAATGTTTTTAATGGATGTTAATGATACTTTCGATAGTGTTATTCCGCCTATAATAAGCACAGGAAAAGGAAGAACGACTTGCGCGTACTTTTTGCCAGACAATAAGCATATAATTTATGCTTCAACTCATTTAAATGCTGATGAATGTCCAGAAGCGCCTATACGAAAAGAAGGAAAGTACGTGTGGCCAATTTATGATTCTTACGATATTTTTGTAGCTGATTTACAAGGTAATATCGTAAATCAACTAACTAACGAAGATGGTTATGATGCAGAGCCAACCGTTTCTCCTAAAGGTGATAAAATAGTATTTACCTCAACACGAAGTGGCGATTTAGAATTGTACACCATGAATATTGATGGAAGCAACGTAAAGCAAATTACTTTTGAGTTGGGTTATGATGGCGGCGCATTCTTTTCGCCTGACGGAACAAAAATCATTTTCCGTTCGTCACGACCTAAAACTGAATCTGAGATTAAAGAATATAAAGACTTATTAGCCGAAGGATTAGTACAGCCTACTGATATGGAACTTTATATTTGCAATGCCGACGGAAGCGATTTGAGGCAATTAACTCATCTTGGGAATGCTAATTGGAGCCCATTTTTTCATCCTTCAGGAGAGAAAATTTTGTTCTCTTCTAACTTTGAAGCCGAACGCGGTTTTCCTTTTAACTTATATATGATTGATCTTGATGGGAAAAACCTTGAGCGCATAACACATAGCGAAACTTTTGATGCTTTTCCTGTGTTTTCTAATGATGGCAAAAAGTTGATTTTTTCATCTAACAGAAATAATGGTGGAGGGCGTGATACTAATTTGTTTATTGCAGAGTGGCAAGACTAAATTAGTGTTCACTTTCATTTAACCTATCTAATTCTTCTAGATAATTTTCGCGCTCGTTTGTTTTAAGTTTAGTGTTTCCAAATTTATAACGAAAACCAAGTGTTATATAACGGTTATCCATATTTATAAATCTGGTGTTGTATTGGTTTAAATATCGATTTGAAACATCGAAATCTTGCATATTAAACAAATCGGCTGCGGTTAATGAAATAATACCTCTCTTTTTAAGTATGGATTTGGAAATTGATAATTCAGAAACTAATCTGTCTTCAGAAATAGATAAACCTTGAAGGTTTTTACCAACCCAATACGCTGTAAGGCTTATATTCAAACTTTTGTCTTTTAACAATGTAAAATCATTTTGTAGCACGCTGTAATTAGACCATTGGTCTTGTTTTACAAATCCATTACCAAAATTAGTTTCTTCTTCTATATTATAAAACGAGGTTACAAAATACACAGACCAGTCTTTAGTAACATTAAAATAAGTAATAAAATCGAACCCAAACTCTATGGTTTTGTCTAAATTAACGGGAGTAAAGGAAATGATATTTGTGTTATTGTCTTGTCTTGGGAGTTCAGAAATCTTACCATCATAATTTTGATAATATGCTTCTATTGTAAAGCTTTTAAATAATGTAGTTCCAATTACATAATGATCTTTAAAAACAGGTGTTAAATTTGGGTTGCCAACAACTACAGTATTTTCGTTTAAGAAAAACTGAAATGGATTTAAACTTGTATAGTTTGGTCTTGTTATGCTGCGCTTATAGTTAGCATAAAGATTAAAACCGTCTAATATATCGTATTGTATGCTGGCATTAGGAAACCATTCCAAATAGTCTTGACTATTAACTTCATTATTCGAAATGGAAATGCCCTCAATTTTAGTCTGTTCCACACGTAACCCCAAACTTAAGCTCCATCTTTCTGTGTTTAAACTATAATTAGAATATGAGGCAAATACTTTTTCATCATAATCAAAAACATCAGAGTTTAGAATGTCAATTTGTTCGTTTCCTGTATTAATATCAATGTCAAATTTGGTAATATCGCTATCTGTTTTAATATTAGAATATTTAATTCCTGCTTCAAAATTTGAAGTTTCGTTTATTGGTAAACTAAAATCTATTTTAGAAGTGAAGATTTTACTGTCCTGATTGGCATTTGTATTAAATAAAGATGAACTATCCAAGGCGTTGTTTTGATCAAAAAAATCAGTAAAAACATTTTGAAATTTTTCGTTGTCATAAGTTGTAAAATGCGCATTAAAAGATAATTGCCCTTTTTTTAACAGATGTACATAATCTAAATCAAACCCAAGATTGTACTTATTGTTTCTTGATAAACTATTGGCATCAAACCGAGACATGAAACTCAAATTTTCATCAGTAATAACAGTGTTATTAGAAATGCGATATTTATAATATGGTAGATATAGCATTGAAGAAGATACACTTAAAGTGTTATTGTCGTCAATAAAATAATCGAAATTAAAGTTAAGGTTATGTGTTTCGGACCATGAATTTCTATCGATATCCGATTTCCATATTTCTTCTACAGCATCATTACCATCCAGAAAGTTAACAACTTCTTCGCCTTCTCTGTTAATTTTATCTTTGGTATAGTTATAATTGAGGTTGAGGTTTATTTTTGTGTTCTTAAAAAAGTGACTTGTGCCGACATTGTATCTTGGAAAAACACCTTGAGTATAATTAGAGAACAAAGACCCTCTATATCCTGTAATTAGGTTTTTACTCATTACGATATTTAAAACTATGCCACTATCGGCATCATATCTAGCGGAAGGGTTTGTAATTACCTCTACCGATTTTATATTATTCGCCGAAGAGCTTTCTAATAATTGCACCAATTCGTCCGAGGATAAATGCACTTTTCTGTCATTAATATAGACTGTTGGCTCGGATCCTTTAATATTAATTCCACTATCTAAAACCAAAACGCTTGGAGTATTTCTTAACACTTGGAGGATATTGCCTTCACTTAGCGCAGTGTTTTCTACGTTAAATATTAAACGATCCGACTCCTTCTTGAATGTTGGTTTTTTATAAGTAATCTCTATTTCGCTTAACGATTCCGCAGACTCTTTTAACACAATAGTTTCAAGGTCTATGTCATTTTCAACTAAAACTTGTTGTGAAAAATTTTCAAAACCAATAAAACTTACTTTAAGAATGTAGCTTCCAGAAGCAATTTCATTTGTTGAAAATTTTCCGAAGTCGTCTGAAGTTGTTCCAGTAACAAACGTAGAATCTTGAGTTTTTAACAACACAATATTTGCGTATGCAATAGGTTGATTGGCTTGGTTATAAATTTTTCCAGTAATTGAAAACTGTTGCCCAAATACAGTTGCAGAAAGCAACATGCATGAAATTGTAAAAACAAATTTGTTAATTGACTTCAAAACAAAATATTTAATGGCGCAATATACTATTTGTTTTGCACTTTTAATTACGGAAAAACCGTAAATGCTACTTCATTTTTGTTGAAAATAAAAACACTTAATGCTTAATAAATCAACTATATTTGCAGATTAAAGCTTTTGGGTATTACATTATGAAACACATTAGGAACTTTTGTATTATAGCACATATTGACCATGGGAAAAGCACACTAGCCGATCGCTTGTTAGAGGCAACTGGATCTATTTCAGATCGTGAAAAGAAAGACCAGCTTTTGGATACCATGGATTTAGAAAGAGAACGTGGTATAACTATAAAGTCTCATGCTGTGCAAATGGAATATACTTATAAAGGTGAAAAGTATGTTTTAAACTTAATCGATACGCCAGGTCATGTTGACTTTTCTTATGAAGTTTCCCGCTCAATTGCAGCTTGCGAAGGTGCCTTGTTAATAGTAGATGCTGCACAAAGCATTCAGGCGCAAACTATTTCTAATTTATATTTAGCATTAGAAAACGATTTGGAGATTATTCCTGTTTTAAATAAAGTAGATTTACCAAGTGCAAATCCAGAAGAAGTAACCGACGATATTGTGGCTCTTTTGGGTTGTGATGCTTCAGAAGTAATTCCTGCAAGTGCAAAAACTGGAATTGGCATTAAAGAGATTCTATCTGCAATTATAGAGCGTGTGCCTGCACCTAAAGGGAGTCTAGATGAACCCTTACAGGCTTTAATTTTTGATTCTGTTTACAATTCTTATCGTGGTGTTGAAACTTATTTTAGAATTTTTAATGGTTCTATTAAAAAAGGGCAGCAGATTAAATTTGTAGCAACAGGAGAAACTTATACGGCAGACGAAGTAGGAACTTTAAAACTAAAGCAAGTTCCCAAAAAAGAAATAAAAGCTGGAGATGTAGGATATCTAATTACTGGTATTAAAGATGCTCGAGAAGTAAAAGTTGGAGACACTATTACAGATGCTAAAAACCCAACTACAAATATTGTTGAAGGATTTGAAGATGTAAAACCAATGGTTTTTGCAGGGATTTATCCTGTAGATACTGATGATTATGAGGAGCTTCGGTACTCCATGGAAAAGCTTCAGCTTAATGATGCTTCTTTGGTTTTTCAGCCTGAAAGTTCTGCAGCTTTAGGCTTTGGTTTTCGTTGTGGCTTTTTAGGAATGCTTCACCTTGAGATTATTCAAGAACGCCTTGAAAGAGAGTACAACATGACAGTTATTACAACCGTTCCGAACGTAAGTTATCATGCCTTTACTAGAAAACATCTTAATACGCCACTAATAGTTAATAACCCAGCCGATTTACCTGACCCTTCTGGCTTAGATCGTGTCGAGGAGCCATACATTAAAGCCTCTATTATTACAAAGTCAGATTTTGTTGGCAATGTAATGAATTTATGTATAGATAAACGTGGGCTTATTACTAACCAAACCTATTTAACTACAGAGCGTGTTGAGTTAAATTTCGATATGCCTTTAGCAGAAATTGTATTTGATTTTTATGATAGATTAAAAACAGTATCTAAAGGTTACGCCTCATTTGATTATCATCCAATTGGAATGCGAACTTCAAAATTAGTTCGTGTAGATATTTTATTAAACTCTCAACCAGTTGATGCACTTTCTGCTTTAATACATGCAGATAATGCACATAACATTGGTAAAAAAATGTGCTCGAAACTTAGAGAACTTATCCCAAGGCAACAGTTCGATATTCCTATTCAAGCAGCAATTGGAGCAAAAATTATATCGAGAGAAACTATTAAGGCTTTACGAAAAGATGTAACAGCAAAATGTTATGGTGGAGACATTTCGCGTAAGCGAAAACTTCTTGAAAAACAGAAAAAAGGCAAAAAACGAATGCGGCAAGTTGGCAATGTAGAAATACCTCAACAAGCGTTTATGGCTGTTTTAAAGCTTAACGATTAATATATTCACACCAAATTAATTACTCATTATGCAACCAAGCCTTCTTCTGTAATAGTTGGTCTTCAGTTTCTTCATGATCCTCATCAGGAACACAACAATCGACAGGACAAACGGAAGCACATTGAGGTTCATCATGGAAACCTTTACATTCTGTGCACTTATCTGGTACAATAAAATAAAACTCATCAGATATAGGTTCGTTTTCTGCATCAGCATCAACTTCCTCTCCGTTAGGTAGTGTAACCATGCCACTTAAGGTGGTTTCATCTGAATATGTCCATTCTTGATCTGGTTCGTAAATTGCATTGTTTGGACACTCAACAACACAAGCGTCACAGTTAATACATTCATCTGTTATTATAATTGCCATAATTTATCTATTTTTAGAAAATTAAATTTTTGTAAAATTAAATCTCTTTTTAAAGCTTTAATGTGATAAAAATCATGTTTCGTTTTAAAAAGTGAAATTATCTTTGATTTTTCTATTTTTAAAAGTATTAATTTTTTGATAAATTTAATTAAAATTTTCAAACTAACATAAATTTATGGTTACATCAAAAGTAAATCATCAACAAGAAGTTTTAGAAGCGGTTATTATTCGGTTTGTTGGTGATTCAGGAGATGGTATGCAGTTAACAGGGACACAATTTTCTGATACATCTGCAATGTTTGGTAATGATATTGCCACCTTTCCTAACTATCCTTCCGAAATTAGAGCTCCTCAAGGGAGTTTATATGGAGTTTCTGGGTTTCAAGTTCATATAGGTAGTGTAGAAATTAGCACGCCTGGAGATAATGTAGATTGGCTTGTCGCCATGAATCCTGCTGGATTAAAGACCAACTTACAAGCCGTAAAGCCAGGGCATACTATTATTGTCGATACCGATTCTTTTACGAAAAAGAATTTAGTGAAAGCACAATATGAGTCTAATCCATTAGAAGATGGAAGCCTTGAAAATTATCGTGTTATAGAAGTTGCTATGACTTCATTAACTAAAGAAGCTCTAAAAAATGTTGAAGGACTGGATAATAAAAGCATAACTAGAAGTAAAAACATGTTTGCTTTGGGCATGGTGTATTGGATGTATGATCGTTCTACAGAACATACAATTGCTTTTTTTAATAAAAAGTTTAAATCTAAGCCCGAATTAATAGAAGCCAACACCAAAGTATTAAACACGGGCTATTATTTTGCCGAGACCCTTGAGCTTATTCCGAATGCTTATACTATTTCTCCTGCAAAAATGGAACCTGGAAATTACAGGATTATTATGGGAAATACTGCAACAGCTTGGGGCTTTTTAGCAGCAGCTGAAAAATCTGGTTTAGAATTGTTTTTAGGTTCTTATCCTATAACTCCTGCAACAGATATTTTACATGAATTAGTTAAACACAAGCATTTTGGCGTAAAAGCTTTTCAGGCAGAAGACGAAATTGCTGGAATAACATCTGCTATTGGAGCGTCTTTTGCTGGAGATTTAGCTATTACAACTACTTCTGGGCCAGGTTTAGCCTTAAAAGGCGAAGCTTTAGGTTTAGCTATGATGATAGAATTGCCTTTGGTTGTAGTTAATGTTCAACGTGGTGGGCCTTCTACAGGGTTACCAACAAAGACCGAACAATCCGATTTGTTACAATCGCTTTATGGTAGAAATGGTGAAAGCCCAGTAATAGTAATTGCCGCAAGCACTCCAGCTAACTGTTTCGATTTTGCTTACCAAGCGGCTAAACTTACATTAGAACATATGACTCCTGTTATCTTATTAACAGATGGCTATATCGCAAATGGATCTGCGCCTTGGAAAATACAATCTGTAGATGATCTGCCTGAAATAAAAAATAACATTGTTAATGAAGTAAATGAAAATTGGCACCCTTATAATAGAAATGAAGATACTCTGGCTCGAAATTGGGCAATTCCTGGAACTGCTGGTTTAGAACATAGAGTTGGAGGATTAGAAAAAGATCGTGTTTCTGGAAATGTGTCTTATGCTCCTGAAAATCATGAGTATATGACTAATATTAGATCCGAAAAAATTAAGCGTGTTCAAAATTATATTCCTGAATTAACTACTGAATTTGCAGACAGTGGCGATTTACTTGTTATTGGTTGGGGAGGAACGTATGGTTCTTTACATTCGGCAGTAAAGCAAATAAACGAAGAAGGCTATTCAAATATAGGTTTTGCGCATTTTAATTATATAAACCCGCTTCCAAAAAATACTGAAACAATTCTAAAGCAATTCAAAAAAATTGTTGTTTGTGAATTAAATAACGGACAGTTTGCTAAAGTGTTAAAAATGAACTTTGATGGACTAAACTTGTCACAATTTAATAAAATACAAGGACTCCCATTTGGTAATAGTGAATTAATTGAGAAATTTAAACAACTCGTAAAATAAATATGGAAACAACTGCTGTAAAAGAATATACATTTAAAGATTTTACTAGTGATCAAGAAATAAGATGGTGTCCTGGCTGCGATGATTACGTTATTTTACGCGCAATGCAAAAGGCGCTTCCAGAAATGGGTGTTAAAAGAGAAGACGTGGTATTTATTTCTGGTATAGGGTGTTCTTCACGCTTTCCATATTATATAGACTCTTATGGAATGCATAGTATTCATGGTAGAGCTCCTGGAGTTGCGTCTGGTGTAAAATTGGCTAATCCCAATTTAAGTGTTTGGGTTATTACTGGAGATGGAGATGCTCTGGCTATAGGTGGAAATCATTTTATTCATGTATTGCGTAGAAATATTGATTTAAACATCATCTTATTTAACAACGAAATTTACGGTTTAACCAAAGGTCAATTTTCACCAACATCATTAGTAGGTCAAAAAACAAAATCATCGCCTTACGGAAACACACAACCTCCTTTTTCGCCAGGCGAATTAGCGATTGGTGCTCAAGCAAGATTTTTTGCGAGAATTGGTGGTAATACTCCTAAAGAAATGACTCAATTGTTTATTGAAGCTGAAAAGTTTAAAGGTACTTCCCTAATTGAAGTTTTACAAAACTGCCCAATATTTAATGATGGTTGTTATGATGCTATTACTGACAAAGCCGTTAGAGCAGACAAACAATTATTTGTAGAACATGGTAAACCCATGATATTTGGGAAGGAACGTGATAAAGGATTAATCTTAAATGGCTTAAAACTAGAAGTTGTAGCCATTGGAGAAAACGGAATTACTGAAAACGATATAATAGTACATGACGCTAAAGAACAAGATTCTACATTACATCAAATGCTGGTTAGATTGCAATATCCAATAGTAACAGGTATTATACGAAGTTTTGATGATGCTACTTTGGAAGAAAGAGAGGATGCATTAACAGCCGAAGTTAAAGCAAGCTCTAAATTTACTAAAACCGACGATTTATTTTTCTCTGGAGACACTTATAAAGTTGAATAAAACAATAAACATATAAAATGGGATCTGAAGCCATAATTGTATTTTTGCTCGCAGGTATTGTAATGGTTGCTGGTGCAAATTTTTTGTCTAATTTAATTTCGCATAAATCAGATAATCCTCAAAAAAGAGAACCTTACGAAAGTGGGATGGTAACAAAAGGAACGACTTGGGTTCAATTTAAAGTAGGTTACTATCTATTCGCAATTTTATTTTTAATTTTTGATGTTGAGGTTGCATTTTTAATTCCTTGGGCTGTAGCGTACAAAAGTGTAGGAGCCGTAGCCTTTATAGAAATACTTGTTTTTCTAATAATATTAGGAATAGGATTATTATACGCATGGAAAAAAGGAGCTTTAAAATGGGAATAGAAAAAGCAAATAATGCTACTGAAAATTTTCCAGGAAAAGTAATTCCTGGTGGAAATGGAGCCAATATCGTTGTGACTTCATTAGATAAAGTAATAAATTGGGGGCGATCAAATTCGCTTTGGCCATTGTATTTTGGCACCAGTTGCTGCGCTATAGAAATGATGCAAACAGGTGCTTCTCGCCATGACTATTCAAGATTTGGTTTCGAAGTGGCAAGACCTTCTCCAAGACAAGCCGATTTAATTATTATTGCAGGAACTATCGTAAATAAAATGGCTCCAGTATTACGCCGATTGTACGACCAAATGGCAGAACCTAAATATGTTATTGCAATGGGTGCTTGTGCTATTTCAGGAGGGCCTTTTTTTTACAATACTTATTCTGTAGTAAAAGGAGCAGATCATGTAATTCCTGTAGATATTTATGTGCCAGGATGTCCGCCTAGACCTGAAGCCTTATTAGAAGGTATGTTAATGCTTCAGGATAAAATACGAACAGAAAGCATGAAGCATAAAATAAATCCAATCGATGGATTTGACGAAGGATTATAAAATTGATTGTTATGACAAATGAAGAATTACAAGATTTAATTGGCAGTTGGTTTCCTAATCCAGAAACTGACAAATTTTCTGAAATTGTAGAAGCTTCTGAAACAGAGGGCTCTTCAGAAGAAGCACTTGAACCTTCAAAACCAATCAATCCTAGTCTTTTAGAATTTACCCAAGAAGGCTCTCAATTTTTAAATATTAATGTAAACCCTAAACAGCTTCACGCTTTGATGAATCAATTAAAGAGCAATGAACAAACCAATTTTGATTATTTGTTTTGTTTAAGTGGTGTAGATTGGGGAGAAGCATTAGGGGTTGTGTATCATTTAGAATCTACAACCCACAGACATACAATCGTTGTTAAAGCGAATACAAAAGATAGAGAAAAACCAACATTAGATTCGGTTTATAATATTTGGGCAACTGCCGAATTTCATGAACGTGAAGTGTTTGATTTCTTTGGAATAAAATTCAATAATCATCCTAATTTAAAACGACTCTTTTTAACCGACGACTGGGAAGGTTATCCATTAAGAAAAGATTATGTAGATGAAATTAACATGGTTATCAAATAAAAAGAATGCAAGAAACAACGATAGATAAAAGTTTTAAAACAGAGCCGTACCAAATTAATATGGGACCTCAGCATCCTGCAACTCATGGTGTTTTACGTCTTGTATTAACTATAGATGGGGAGATCATTAAAAAAGTCGAGCCAGATTTAGGATATATACATCGCTCTATCGAGAAAATGTGTGAGCGCGATAGTTATCAGCAAATAGTACACTTAACAGATAGAATGGATTATTTATCCTCGCACATTAATAATGAAGCTGTTTGCTTAACTGTTGAAAACGCTTTAGAATTAGAAATTCCTGAACGTGTAAAATATGTTAGAACCATTATTGGAGAACTCACTAGAATTGCTTCTCATTGCTTGTGGTGGGGAGTTATGGGTATGGACGTTGGTGCGCTAACTACATATTTTTATGGTTTCAGAGACCGAGAAATGATTAACGATATTTTTGAAGAAACTTGTGGTGCACGATTAACGATGAATTATAATGTCCCAGGAGGGTTAATGTTTGATATCCATCCAAATTTTGTAAAAAGAACTAAAGATTTTATAGCTCATTTTAAAACAAAACTTCCTGAATACGATAGGCTTTTAACTGAAAATGTAATCTTTCAAAAAAGAACAAAAGGCGTAGGCATTTTATCAAAAGAAGATGCTATTTCTTTTGGAGCAACAGGCCCAGTTGGTCGTGCCTCTGGCTTTTCTTGCGATGTGAGAAAGCACCATCCTTATAGCGCTTTGGATAAGGTGACTTTTAATGAAGCTTTAAAAACCGAAGGAGATACTTTTGCGCGTTACCAAGTTAGAATTCAAGAAATGTGGGAGTCGTTATCAATAGTTGAACAATTAATAGATAACATTCCTGAAGGAGATTTTAGAGTCGCCACAAAAGCTGTTATAAAATTACCAAAAGGGGAATTTTACCAAAAAGTAGAAACCGCTAGAGGAGAACTTGGAGTGTATATTATTAGTACAGGAACTAAAAATCCGTATCGGCTTAAATTCCGGTCACCTGGATTTTCAAATTTATCGCTGCTAAATCATATTTCTGTTGGTGGTAAAATAGGAGATTTGGTTGCTACTATGGCGACTTTAGATCTTGTAATTCCAGATATTGACCGATAAAAAATATATAATGAATATATCATTAAGCATAACAAAAAATATTCATGACTGGCTTCTTAGCATTATGCCGGAAAGCGCAGCAAACATTGTAGAAATGGTATTAATAGGATTACTTTATCTGGCTATTTTTGCTATTTTAGGTTTATTTCTTGTATTACTTGAAAGACGTATTGCTGCTTGGTTTCAATTGCGAATCGGACCAAATAGAGTAGGTTTTCATGGTCTCTTACAAACCATGGCTGATGCTTTAAAATTGCTTTCTAAAGAATTAACTGGAACGACAAAAGCAGACAAGTTTTTATACAATTTAGCACCATACTTTGTTATTGTTTCGTCATTAATGGCGTTGGCAGTTATCCCATTTACAAAAGAGTTTCATGCTTTCGATATAAATATTGGTATTTTCTTTTTAATTGCCATTTCGTCTGTTGGGGTTATTGGTATTTTATTAGGAGGTTGGGCGAGTAACAATAAGTTTGCGCTAATTGGCGCAATGCGTAGTGGCGTGCAAACTATTAGTTATGAGCTTTCGGTTGCCTTATCATTATTAACAATGATAATAATTACTGGGTCTTTACAACTTTCTGAAATTATTGAAGTTCAAAAAAGCGGCTGGCTCATTGTTCAAGGGCATATTCCTGCAATTATTGCCTTCATGGTTTTTATGATTTCTGGTACTGCCGAAAGCAATAGAGCACCATTTGATATGGTTGAAGCCGAATCAGAATTAGGAGCTGGCTTTCATACCGAATATTCGGGAATGAAATTCGCCTATTTCTTTTTAGCTGAGTTTATTAATATGTTCATAATAGCTGCCATTGCAGCAACAGTATTTTTTGGAGGATGGTTGTCGCCATTTGGTATTACAGAATCTATTCCTTGGTTAGGTGTGTTTTGGTTTTTAGGTAAAACATTTATCCTCGTGTTTTTAATGATGTGGTTTAGATGGACGTTTCCTCGGTTAAGAGTGGATCAGCTACTTACTTTGGAATGGAAATATCTGCTTCCAATAAACCTAGTAAATATTATAATAATGGCATTAATTGTTTGGCTTAACTTAACAATTCAATTTTAAAAGAGTATGAGTTATTTTTCAGATATATATAAAGGTGTTAAAACACTCCTAACAGGAATGAGTGTTACAGGAAAGTACTTTTTAAATTCGAGAAAGGGAGCCATAACACAACAATATCCTGATAATAGAGATACTTTAAAAATGTTTGACCGTTTTCGAGGTGAAGTTATTATGCCTCACGACGAAAATAATGAGCATCGTTGTACTGGCTGTCAAAAATGTGAAATTGCTTGTCCTAATGGTACTATTGAAATAATTTGGGATAGAGGGATAGATGAAACAACAGGCAAAAAGAAGAAAAAAATAGATCAGTTTGTATATCATTTAGGCATGTGTACTATGTGTGGTTTATGCATTGATGTTTGCCCAACTGATGCTATAGAATGGGGACAGAATTTTGAAAATTCAGTATATGACAGGGCACAACTCACAAGAGTTTTAAATAAACCAGAATCTAAATTACAACCAGGAGTAGAAGACTAAATTTATGGAAAGATATATATTTTACATGGTCGCGTTAATTATGATTGTATCTGCAATTGCTTCTGTAAGTAGTCGTAAAATGTTGCGCTCGGTTATCTATTTATTATTTGTTTTAGTAAGTATTGCAGGTATTTTCTTTTTAATTGATTATAACTTTTTAGCAGCCGTTCAGCTTACTGTATATGCTGGCGGAATTATTGTACTTATGATTTTTTCTGTACTGTTAGTACATCATATTGAAATGAGACTGGAAGTTGCTAAAGTTTCTAAACGAATACTAACAGCTATTGCTTGTATTATTGGAATTGGTGTATTTGTTACAACCATTTACTCCTATGATTTTAAAGTGGAAGGAATTGCCACAACCACAACAACTGAAGACATTGGTATTGGCTTATTGAGCTTTGGAGAAGGTGGATTTATTTTACCTTTTGAAGTCATTAGTGTGATTTTATTAGCTGCAATGATTGGAGCTATTGTAATTGCTAAAGGGAAAAGGTTAGAACCTAATAACGACGAAACGCTATGATTGAAGGAATTAGCATATACGAAATACTAACGCTTACATCAATATTGTTTTTTATTGGTGTTTATGGATTTATTACAAGAAAGAACTTGATATCCATTTTGATTTCTGTCGAATTGATTTTGAATGCATCTGTTGTCAACTTTGTTGTCATCAACAAATATCTATATCCAGATATGTTGCAAGGTGTTTTCTTTTCAATCTTTATTATCGCAGTTGCTGCTGCCGAAACCGCATTGGCAATTTCAATAATAATAAACCTATACAGGCAAATTAGTTCTGTTGAAGTCAAGGACATTGAAACTATGAAGTATTGATGAATTAGAATTAAGATTATAAACTTGAAAAAAATAAATTCGATTATTAAAATATAAAGTAGAAATGGATTTCAGTTATACCATATTAATCCCATTAATTCCTCTAGCAGTCTTTTTATTGCTAGGAATTTTTAATCAAAAAATTAAGCCAGCAGTTTCTGGATATATTGGTGTGTTTGGATTGTTGACTTCGGCAATAATATCATTTTATGCGGCCTACCAATACTTTTTCGTAAGCAGTAAAGTAGATGGTGTTTATCAAACTTTTGTAGAAAAGACTGTTTGGATGAACTTTACCGATACCCTTCGTATAGATATGGGGATTTTGATAGATCCGATTTCTGTTATGATGCTTATAGTGGTTTCCGTTGTGTCGTTAATGGTACATATTTACAGTAGAGGTTATATGAAAGACGATGATGGTTATACTAAATTTTTTGCGTTCTTATCACTTTTCACTTTCTCAATGTATGGCTTGGTTTTGGCAACAAATCTCTTTCAAATATATATTTTCTGGGAATTGGTTGGAGTTTCATCCTATTTATTAATTGGATATTATTATACAAAACCTTCAGCAGTAGCTGCTGCCAAAAAAGCATTTATAGTTACACGTTTTGCCGATTTAGGGTTTTTAATAGGAATCTTAATAATGGGCTATTATACTGGAACATTCGATTTTGAAGCCTTAAATAATCCTGAAGGAAGCGCTATTTTAAATTGGGCATCGACTTCATTTATGGGCTTGTCTGCAATTACTTGGGCATTAATCTTAATTTTTATTGGTGGCGCTGGTAAATCGGCAATGTTACCATTTCATATTTGGTTGCCCGATGCTATGGAAGGACCTACGCCAGTGTCTGCATTAATTCACGCAGCAACTATGGTTGTAGCTGGTATTTATTTGGTGGCACGATTATTCCCTATGTTCTATTTTGTTGAAGAAGGCTTCGCCCTAAATATTGTGGCTTATGTTGGTGCTATTTCATCCTTATTTGCAGCTATTATTGCCATCACACAAACCGATATTAAACGAGTGCTTGCATTTTCAACCATGTCGCAATTGGGTTATATGATGATGTCTCTTGGTGTTTCTGGTTATGATGGACATGAAGGTGTAGGGTATATGGCATCTATGTTCCACTTATTTACACATGCCATGTTTAAAGCCTTATTGTTTCTAGGAGCTGGTTCGGTAATTCATGCTGTACATAGTAACTATTTAAAAGATATGGGAGGTTTAAGAAAGTATATGCCAATTACAAACATTACATTTTTAATTGCGGCTTTGGCTATTGCAGGAATGCCTCCATTTGCAGGGTTTTGGAGTAAAGATGAAATTTTGGTAGCCGCTTTCGAACATAATCAACTTATTTATTATGTAGGCGTTCTAGTGGCTGGACTGACTGCATTTTATATGTTTCGAATTTACTTTGGGATATTTTGGGGAAAAGACAAAACGTATGAACACACGCCAAAAGAGTCACCTTTTTCTATGACTTTTCCTTTACTGGTTTTAGCTTTATTAAGTATTGTTGGCGGATTTATTCCTTTTAGTGAATTTGTATCTGCCGATAAAGCTGGATTCGTAGCGCATTTAAATTATCCTCTGGCTGCCATTGCTGTTGGAATTGGCTTAACGGGAATTATTCTTGCTTGGGTGTTTTATAAAAAAGAAAATAATCTTGCCGATAAATGGGCTAATGCTTTTGGAACCTTTTACAAGTGGTCGTATCATAAATTTTATTTCGATGAGGTTTACCTGTTTATCACTAAAAAAATATTATTCAAACGTGTTGCAGCACCAATAGCTTGGTTCGATAAAAAAGTTGTGGATGGAACGATGGAAGGAATAGGAAACAAAACAGTTTTAGCTTCTGAAAAAATAAAAGGAATGCAATCCGGAAGAGTTCAGGATTATGCTTTTGCTTTTATTGGAGGTGTTGTTGTTTTGGCAATAGTGTTTATTTATTTATGGACAAACAATTAAAGAAATAACAAAAAGTAAATGACAAGCTACAAAGATATTTTATCAAACACCTTTTATAATTTGGGTTTTGGAACTTGGAATTTAAGAATTGGAATTTAAGAAATTATGGATATTTTATCACTTTTTATAACAGTACCAATAATAACCATTTTAGCTTTAGTTTTTACTAAAGGGTTAAAACAAGCACGTATCGTTTCTATGGTTGGAGGTGTTATTCAGCTTATTATGGCAATTAATTTGGTCTTTGCATATTTTAAAGAAAAAGCGGTTAATGATGCCATCATGGTTTTTACTAGAGATGTTGTTTGGTACGAACATTTTAACATACATTATAGCATAGGAGTCGATGGCGTTTCAGTCGCGTTACTATTATTAACAGCCATAGTCGTTTTAGCAGGAGTATTCATTTCATGGAAAATGAACGATTTACCTAAAGAATTTTTTATTTCGCTTATAGTACTTTCCATAGGCGTTTATGGGTTCTTTATTTCTATCGATTTGTTTACGTTGTTTGTCTTCTTTGAAATTGCAGTAATACCAATGTATTTATTAATTGGTATTTGGGGGACAGGGCCTAAAGAATATTCAGCGATGAAATTGACGTTAATGTTAATGGGTGCTTCTGCAGTTTTGTTAGTTGGAATTTTAGGAATTTATTTCAACTCTAATGCTGACGGAGGCGCGTTAACATTCAATATTTTAGAAATAGCTCAAGTAAATATTCCTTTCGAAGTTCAAAAAATATTTTTCCCATTAGTGTTTATTGGCTTTGCAGTTATTAGCGCTTTGTTTCCATTCCATACTTGGTCGCCAGATGGTCATGCTTCAGCGCCAACAGCAGTTTCTATGTTGCATGCTGGTGTTTTAATGAAATTAGGAGGCTATGGTGTTTTTAGAGTAGCGATGTATTTATTGCCCGAAGGTGCTTTACATTGGTCTTGGTTCTTTATAATATTAGCCGTTATTGGTGTAATTTATGGCGCCTTTGCTGCATTGAAACAAACCGATTTAAAGTACATTAACGCTTACTCTTCAGTAAGTCATTTAGGCTTAGTTTTATTCGCCTTATTAATGCTGAATAAAACATCTTGGAATGGAGCAATATTACAGTCGTTATCTCACGGATTTATGACTGCTCTATTCTTTGCTTTAATTGGGATGATTTATAGTAGGACACAAACAAGAGATATTTATAAACTAGGAGGATTGTTAAAAGTGATTCCATTTATTTCGGTCATATATGTTATTGTGGGTTTAGCATCGTTGGGATTGCCTGGGCTTAGTGGTTTTGTTGCTGAAATGAACATTTTTGTAGGCGCATTTCAACACGAGGATATGTTTTATAGAGTTTCAACAATTATAGTAGTTTCAGCAATAGTAGTTACTGCTGTTTATATTTTGCGCGCGGCAGGAATTATGCTCATGGGACCAGTAAAAAATGAAGCATATTTAAACTTGCCAAAAGTAACATGGTATGAAAAAACAGGAATACTATTGTTGTTAATTCCTATTGTTGGAATGGGAGTTGCACCACTTTGGTTAAGCGATATGATTTTGGAAAGCTTACAACCTTTTATTCAAGCAGTATTATAAATATTTTAAATAACTAAAATGGATTTTAGTAGTTTTTTATTAATGAGGCAAGAAATTTTACTTTTAGCAATTACGTTATTGTTAATTTTAACTGAAATTTTTATACCTCAAAACAAAAAGAGTAGCATTGTACATCTCGCTATCTTTTTATTTGGCATTCATACTATTGTAGGCTTTTTTGCTATTGAAGAGGGCAACATATTTGGTGGAATGTTCCATACAAACGACTTAGTTCACTTCTTTAAAAATGTACTGAATATTGGAGTGTTAATATTGTTATTGCAATCGGCAGATTGGTTGCAGGAAAAAATCGTTATCCATAATAGAGGAACAGAATTTTTCGTTTTGATGTTTGCTTCTTTATTAGGAATGTATTTTATGATTTCGGCTGGCGATTTTTTAATGTTTTATTTAGGGCTGGAATTATCAACACTCCCAATTGCTGCATTAGCCGCTTATGAAACCACCAAAAGAATATCGAGCGAAGCAGGAATAAAACTAATCCTGTCTGCTGCTTTAGCTTCTGGGGTATCGTTATTTGGTATTTCTATGCTGTATGCAACAACAGGATCTATTTATTTTAATGATATTACAGAAGTTATAACAGCCACTAATTTATCCATCCTAGGCTTAATTTTATTTTTTGCAGGATTAGCATTCAAAATTTCATTGGTTCCTTTCCATTTCTGGACAGCAGATGTTTACGAAGGAGCGCCAATTAGTATTGCTTCCTATTTATCGGTAATTTCAAAAGGTGCTGCGGTATTTATTTTAATGATATTATTATTTACCGTTCTAAAACCGTTAATGTTTATTTGGGAGAATTTGGTTTATGTAATTGCAATTGCAACCATGTTTATAGGTAATTTATTCGCCTTACGCCAGCAAAACATGAAGCGTTTTTTAGCATTTTCTTCAATTGCTCAAGCAGGTTTTATTTTGCTGGGTTTCATTATAGGAAATCAATTAGGTGCAGCAACTGTCGTATATTTTGTTTTAATTTATGTATTTTCAAATCTAGCCGCTTTTGGTGTGGTACAAGCAATTTCATTAGAAACAGGAAAAGAAAATATTAATGATTATGAGGGTTTATATAGGACAAATCCAAAGTTAAGTTTGGTGATGATGTTGGCTTTATTCTCTTTAGCAGGAATTCCTCCAGTTGCAGGTTTCTTCGGAAAGTTTTTCTTATTTATAGCTGCTGCCAGTGAAGGATATTATATACTTGTTTTTATTGCTGTTGTTAATGTTACTATTTCGTTATATTATTATTTATTGGTTGTTAGAGCAATGTTCTTGCGAAAAAGTGACAACCCAATTCCGTTTTTTAAGAATAAACTCTATATGAGATTAGGGCTTATTATTACCGTTTTAGGCATTTTAATTCTAGGTTTATACAATCCGATTTATGATTATATTTTTGAATTGAGTGGTAACTTATAATAAAATGACAAATCTCAATATCCAAATAGCAAACTATAAAGAGGTAATTAAAATTAGTATTTGATTTTTGTAATTTGAAATTTTAAAAGATTATGGCATTAGCAGGAAAGCACATGTTCGGAAGTATTGAAGACACAAGAGTAACTTTTGTTGAAAAAGGTGTTGACAAAAACCGTAGAGACTTTCTAAAAAAACTACTCGAGCATAACGGATTTGAAGTTATAATTCAAGAGGACAAAAGAAAAACAGAAGAAGATCCACAATTATATACTGTTGCTGTAACGGATATGGTTTTTAACCCAACCATTTGGGTGTTTCAGCGTAAATTAAAAACCTTTGATGGTCATAAAGTAACCCAAGATTACTGGAATCAGAAAGCTGAAGACACACATCCACAATACTGGAATAACGGGGAAAAAGTAATTGACTAGCCTCCTTATTACTGATCCTTTTAAATACGGTTTTACTTCTTGTCAATTTTTATCTAGCAACACTTTTGTTTATTTTCAATTGTTTTTTCATTCACTTTTCCTACAAATTTTTTAAACCATTACTAATTTATATATTAGCCATATGTCTAATTTTAAAACCATACTTACTGGTATTGCTTTTTCGCCTACTTTAAAAGCTAATATTTTTGAAACATTACGCTTAGGAGAGTTTATGGATGCTAAAGTTGTTTTTGTGCATGTAGGTAGAAAAACGGTTGAAAAAGAGCAAGAACTACAAAGTTATTTTAGTCATTTCCCTAACTCAAAAAATCGAATTACTGTTTTATGGAAAGAAGGAAGTCCTGTTGATACTATTTTAAATGCATGTATAGAAACTAATGCCGATTTGCTCATTTTAGGAGCAGCACAACGCGAAAATATAGTGAAATATTATTTAGGTTCTATAGCGCGAAAAATTGCAAAAAGAGCGCCTTGCTCTTTATTGTTGCTCATTAAACCTTCGGTAGTGAGGGTTCCTTGTAATCATATTGTTGTAAACGGATTAAAGCACCCAAAAACAAAAAATGCAATTATAACTTCTTTTGAGCTTGCTAAAAAACTAGGAGCCAAGAGGATTACTATTGTTGAAGAAATTTCGCAAAGCGAAGTCTCTATAAAAGTTGATGATGATGAATCGCTTGAAAAATCTACGCTTTTAAAGAAACAACTTGAGGAGCGAGAAAACACGCGTGTCTCATTAATCCTCTCCAAAATTGATCCAGAAATTAAAAAAGGAATTATTATAAAAAAGCAAAGTATTTTCGGTACTAGAGGATATTCTATAGGACATTATGCAAAAATTAAACGTGCTGATTTGTTGATTATGAATAAGCCTGAAAAATCAAGATTTCTTGACAGGATTTTTCCTCAGGATATTGACTATATTTTATCAGAATTACCAACAGATGTATTAATTATAAATTGACCAAAACCACAAACATAAAAAGCTTTATTTATACGCTTCCAAAAAATTTATTTGCTGGTTTTGTGGTTTCGCTTATTGCTTTGCCACTTGGTATTGGTTTAGCTTTAGCTTCTGAAGTGCCGCCTATTTCTGGAATTATTGCTGCTGTAGTTGGCGGAATTTTAGTTGCTATTTTAGGAGGAAGCAATGTTACAATTACTGGAGCAGGAAACGGATTGGTTGGTGTAGTTGCTGCGGCAGTATTATTATATGCAGAACAAAGCGGCTTAGAGGGTAAAGCTGCTCTTCAAGAAGGTTATTTTATTGTTTTAGCAGCTGTTATTTGTTCTGGCTTGTTAATGCTCCTTTTAGGGTTTTTAAGGCTAGGTAAGCTCTCCGATTATTTTCCTTCTTCTGCTATTCACGGAATGTTAGCTGCCATTGGTCTCATTATTTTAGGAAAGCAGTTTCATATCATGATGGGAAAT